>JBGSIJ010000058.1:0-32394 GCA_041742595.1 Fimbriimonadaceae bacterium
CCCCTGTTCTTCAACGCTTTGCGGTCGCTAGACCTTGCCGGCCACGACGCGCGGACGGCGGCAGCGTTTCTGCGGGGCGGAGTGGCCCTGTCGACCGCCCACACCAATTGGGATTGCGCCCCAGGCGGGATCAACGACGCGCTGTGCGCGGCCCTTGGGTATCCGGTCGTGGGGTCGTTTGGGAGCGACTCTGGGGCGGGGGCGCTCAAGGTGGCCTTCACGACGCCGCAGGGCAGCGCGGACGCCCTGATAGCCGCAGCCTCGGGGGCGGGGGCGGGTTTGGTTGGGGCGTATGAGGGATGCGCCTTCATGTCGGACGGAGTTGGGGCTTTTCGGCCGTTAGCGGGTGCGAACCCTGCGATTGGCGTGGTCGGGCATCGGGAGCGCGTGGACGAGGTGCGGGTGGAGATGTCCTTAGCCGAGGACCAGAGGTCCGCCGTGGAGGCGGCCCTGCGCGCGTCGCACCCTTACGAGACGCCTGCGATCGATTTCTACCGCCTTGCCGGCTCCGCGGGGCATCCGGCGGGCCGGCTAGCCCGCGTGGAGGGTGAGCCGAGCTTGGGGGACTTTGCCGCTCACGTTACGGCCCGACTGGAGACGCGGTGTGAGACGTGGGGCAACCCGACGCGGCCGATCCGGGTGGCCGCATTTGTCGGCGGAGCCGCCGATGGGGAGTGGAGGGCGGCGCAGAGAGCCGGAGCCGACGTGTTGGTGACGGGGGAGGTCAAGCAACATGTTGCCCTCGAAGCGTCGGAGTCTGGCTTTGCGATCCTTGCGGCGGGGCATTACGCCACGGAGATGCCGGGGATGAAGGAGATGGCGCGCCGTTTGGCGAGGGCGATTCCGGAAGTGGAATGGGAAGTTTTCGAGCCTTCGCCGGGCTCGTCGGGCCGTCCTCTGGTGTGAGTGGGGACGGCGTTGCAGAAGTGGTAGCCCGGATGGGACTCGAACCCACGATCTCCGCCGTGAAAGGGCGGCATCCTAACCACTAGACGACCGGGCCGATTGACCTGTTATTGTGACCCGTTTGGGTCCCTTAACTCAAGGACCCCTAGCCGGAGGGCTGGTCCAAGCCCGGCAGGTCCGGGGTGGGTTCTTCCGCTACCGGGATGTCGCCGGCGGGATCGTCGAGGGAAACCTCGTCGTTGCGGATCGAAACGGGGATGCTGTTGAGCTCGGCGCGGAAGTTGCCAACTCGGCGGGCGGTGACAAAGCGCTTGTTGTAGTAGGCCGAGGAGAGGGCGTCGATGGTGACGTGCCCGCGTCCGGTGCTGGCATGGATGAAGTTTCCGTTGCCCACAAAGATGCCGACGTGGCTGACGCGGCTACCGCGCCCGGTTCGGAAGAAGACGAGGTCTCCGGGGCGAAGGGAGCTTCGGGACACCCGGGTGCCTACCGACGATTGTGAAAGACTGGTGCGGGGAAGGCGGATGCCCTGGCTTCGGAAGACCTGGGTGGTGAATCCGGAGCAATCGGTCGCGGAGCGGGACATGGCTCCGTAGCGGTACCGAACTCCGATCATCCGCTTGGCGAAGGAGAGGAGGTTCTCACGCTTTCCGTCTCGCATGGCGACCAGGCGAGTCGGCTTCTTGGCGGCTACCTTCCTGGATGCCGTATACCGGGATTCGGTGGAGGCTACGAGGAGGTCCTCTCGGATCCATCCCAGACTGCCTCCGGCAAACTGCACCTTTTGCCAGACGCCTTTGGTTTCCAGAACTCGGGCTACGGCGCCTTTGGGGGCCGAGCCGCGCTTGGGAGCGGACTCCGAGGCGCTCGATCTAAGGTTAGCCTTGCCCGCTTTGACCGCGACGAACGGAGTGGAAAGGGCCGGCTTGTCTTGGCTGACCGCCGCGACCTTGGCTTTTTGAGGGTTCGGCTTGCTTGGGGTCTCCAGCGCGGCAACCGGCCTAGACGGGGCCGCCTTGGCCGCTACGGGCTTCCTAGCGACCGGAGAAAGAGTGAGTTTGGTGCCGATCTGGAGGCGACGCCAGTCGATGCCGGGATTCAGGTCGTGGAGCGCCTTGGTGGAGAGTCCAGCCTTCTTGGCGATGGTCGAATCGTTCTCGCCCTTGGCGACCCGGTAGCTTCCTGGTCCGACGACTTCGGATTTGGCTACGGCCTTGGAGCGGCTAGGAGTGGGGGCCGATCCAGGGATGACGAGGGTCTGGCCGAGGCGGAGCTTGTTGGGGTTGGAAAGCTGGTTTGCCTGCAGAAGAGACTTTTTGGAGACTCCGTACTTTTTGGCGATCTTCTCGAGAGACTCTCCCGATTTGACTTTGTGGTCGGCTGCCGAAACGGCGGAAACAAGGCACAGCAACCATCCTAAAGTCATCAAACGAATCGTCAAATTTCCCCTCCTCTGCATGCTTCAAGACGAAGCCTTGCCGACGGACGATGCCCGAAGACTTACAAAAGCTACCCAAGGCGTTGCGCTTAGGTCAACCCTTGATAGGGTGCGATACCCTTCAAGGAACCTAACGAGCCTTGATGCGGTTGGCTACAATCAGCCGTGCTCAGCATCCTCGTCGTGAATTGGAATACTGCGGAACTACTCCGAAAGTGCCTTCAGTCGGTGGAGAAGTTCGCTCCGGAGGGCACGCAGACGATCGTCGTGGACAACGCTTCGCGGGACGCCAGCGCCGAGTTGGTGCGGTCGGAGTTCTCCTGGGTGGAGCTGATCTGTCCGGGCCGGAACACGGGCTATGCGGCTGGAAATAATCTTGCTTTTGGTGTAGCGAAGGGCGATTACCTTCTCACTTTGAACCCCGACACCGAGTTCGTAGATGAAACCCTTGAACGCGCGGTACGAAAGCTGGGCGAATTGCCTGGCTACGGCTGCCTGGCCTGCCGATTGGTCGGGACCGGCGGAGAAACGCAGGCTTCGGTGAGGGGCTTTCCCACCCTTGTCGGCATTCTGGGGGACGTGTCTGGTCTTGGCCGGCGGTTCGGGGGAGCGCTGGATTCCTATCGGCTCTCGCGATTCGACTACGAGGTCGAGCAAGACGCACCTCAGCCGATGGGCTCGTTTCTGCTCTTTCGTCGCGAGGCGCTGGAAGAAGTGGGCGATGCTTCGGCCCCGTTCGACGAGAGCTTTCCGATCTTCTTTAACGAGGTCGACTTGTTGGTGCGGCTAGACCGAGCGGGGTGGAAGACCCGCTACTGTCCCGACCTGCGGATCCTCCATCACGGGGGAATGGGAACCCGCCAGGTGCGCAAGAGCATGATCTGGGAGTCGCACCGGAGCCTAATCCGGTACCTTCGCAAGCATTCCACGGGCTGGGGGAACGCGATCGGCGTGACTCTCGTCAGTGGGATCGTCTATCTGGCGGCCTTTGTGCGCGCCAAGGGCTACGATGCCGGATTTCGAGCTTAGCGTCACGATCTGCAGTTGGAACACCCGCGAGGATTTGCGGGCGTGTTTAGCTAGTCTCGAAGCCATTCGAACCGAAGTCTCGTTCGAGGTCATCGTAGTCGACAACAACTCGGAGGACGGCTCGCCCGACATGGTGGCGGCCGACTTTCCTTGGGTGCGGCTCTACCGGATGGGGCAGAACCTGGGGTTCACCGGCGGGCAGAACTTTGCGATGGAGCAGCGACGGGGGCGTCATGTGCTGCTCTTGAACTCGGACACGATCGTGCATCCGGGGGCTTTCAAGACGTTGCTGGATTACCGCGAGGCTCATCCTGGAGTGGGGATCATCGGTCCGAAGCTCCTGAACTCGGACGGAACGCTGCAGTACTCAGCCCGCAAGTTTCCTCAGCCGGTGGCAGCGCTCTTCCGGAATACTCCGCTTGGGAAACTCTTCCCGAACAATCGCTTTACGCGGACCTACCTGATGCAGGACTGGGACCACTCGGAGACCCGAGAGGTGGACTGGGTGTCGGGCGCGGCACTGTTGGCGACCGAGGACGTGATCGCGCGGATCGGCTTGTTGGATCCCGCTTTCTTTATGTATTGCGAGGACGTGGACTACTGTTTCCGTTGCTGGCAGACTGGCCTTAAGGTAGTGTACTTGCCGGATACCGTCATTACGCATGCGATCGGCCGTAGCGCGAGCCAGACTCCGAATCGGATGATTTGGCGATTCCACCGCTCGATGCTCCGGTTCTATCGCAAGAACATGCTTCCGCAGAACCCGCCCTTGGTCAGGCCGTTTGCCCTCGTTACGGCGGCGGCGGCGGTGGCGGCCCGGGCGGGCCTCTTCATCGTGAAGAACAAAGTGGACGCTCTGAAGCGCAAAATGGGTCGAGCATGAAGCGTTTGGATCTGCCGCTGCTGCTGTTGGTTTTGGCTGCCTTCCTGGCCCCGATCTTGGGCGGGCAGCTTTTGGTGGAGACTCAGCCGGTGGCTCCGGGCGGACTCCTGGCCGCCCTATCGGGTGGCGAGTTGGCGACAACCCCCCATGCGCTGGTGGCCCTTCTGGTGCTGGCCGCGGCTACCGTCGGCGCTCTGAAGCGTCGGGTACTTCAGGTTCCCAACGTGACGATCTCCGCTCTTGTGCTGGGCTTGCTGGGCCTTCTGATCGCGTCCGTTGGGGTGTCGAGGTTCCGGTTCGCGTCGCAGGGCGTGCTCCTGGAGTGGCTGACGTACGGGATCGGCTTCTTCGCGGTGGTGGCGATGGCGGGACGTCGTCGTGGTCCGGAAGCGATCATCGCCGCGACGGCGGCGGGAGGGGCCCTTGCGGCGATGCGCGCTCTTTCCGAGTACGCGGCCACCCGATCACCGATGTTTGCGGGATGGAACAATCCTAACGCCTTGGCCGGCATGCTGCTGGCGGGCTACTTCTGCTGCCTGGGCCTCTCGCTTTCGCTGAAGGAGCGCGCGATCCTTCCAATCTTCGGCGCGGTCCTCACCGGCTTTGCGGTGGTGCTCACGCAATCCAAGGGCGGCCTGCTGATCTTGGTTGGGGTGAGCGTGGTCTTCCTGGTGTTGGCGCTAGCGTGGACGCGGGAGCGGGGTCCCGTGCTGGCCAGGGTCGGCGCGACCTTCGGGATTCTCGTTCTGTTGGTTGCCGGGCTCCAGTTTTCACAGCCTGCTGCGGGGTCTGCAGAGGGCTCCGCGTCGAGCGCTCCGTTGGGCCGAGTGGCGGCGGCCGGGGAGACGCAGGCCCAGTCCTTTACGTTCCGCAAGCTTCTTTACCGAACCTCCCTGGACATCGTGAAGGACAATCCGGTGGGCACGGGCGTGGGAACCTTTTACTACTATTCCGCGCAGCCGGGCCACGTTACAGGCACCGTTCTAGGGCACAACACCACGCTTCAGCTGGCGGCGGAGGCCTCGCCTTTGGCGGCGGCAGCGTTCTTGGCCCTTGCGGGGCTGCTGGGTTACCACCTGATGCGGGGCGCCCGGCGGATGGATTCTGGGATCAATGCCCTGCGATTGGGTGCGCTCTGCGCTTTGCTAGCGATCGGAGCCCACAGCGTGATCGAGAGCTCGTTCAGCTACTTTGGGCTTGGACTGACCGCGTTTCTGCTTGCCGGGGCAGGGCTACTCCTGGCGAGCGACTCGGTGGCTCCGGAGCACATCCCTGGTTCGGTAAGGGCGATGGCGGCGGCCTGCTGCGTGCTTACCGCGGTCGGATTATCCGCAAATGCCTTCCTTGAGGTGGGTCGTTCCGGGGTGGCCTATGCGATGGCGACGCAAGATGCCGCAGGCGTCAAGTCCGGTCTGGCTTCTATGGAGTGGCTTGGCGGCGGGGACCCTCAGTACTGGATGTTCCAGGCTCGGGTGGCGTCATCGCCAGAGGAGAGGCTTTCGGCACTGCGGAGGGCGGCTCAGCTTTCCCCTCAACCGCGGGTGCTACGTCAGATCGCGAGGGTCCAGCAGGACCTTGAGAACAGCGGGGAAGCGGTCCAGGCGCTGACGGAGGCCCTGCGCTGGGACCCGAACAACCTCCTGGCCCTTCGCCAGATGATGGATCTCGAAAGCGGGCAGGGAAGCCAGGAGGCAGCGGCCGAGGTGGCTCGGCGGCTCATTGCGGTGGAGGGTAAGACCTACTTCACGGTCCGGTCCATCGCAGAGGTCATTCCTACGGAGACTTACGCGGCTCGGCTCCTTCTGGCATCGACGGCGAAGTCGGCGGCAGAGACGAAGGAGTTGCTCGCACCCGCACTAGACGGCTACCAGCGGTATGCCACGATTACCGCGCCCCAGGTGGCGCGCTTTGTCGCCTCGGGAGCGGAGGGCTTTGCCGGGGAGACGCCGGACAGCGTGCGGCAACGGCTGACGGAGGCCCAGCAGGTGGCAGACCTGCTCGAGAAGGCGGGCCAGAGCGTAACGGATGCGCGGGCTCAGTTCCGAGCGGCAGAGGAAGAGCTAGGCAAAGCAGAAGCGGCTTTGCGCGGCTGAAGATAAGCCTCGATCAAGGCTTTGCAGATTGGCATGGCGCTCTCGCTGCCGTGACCACCTGAATCTACGAAAACGGCGATCGCGATCTTGGGATCGTTAGCGGGGGCGAACCCGATGAACCACGAGTGGCTACGCTTCTCGTTGAATCGGCCGTGCTCGGCCGACCCGGTCTTGCCGCCCCAGAGCATCCCGGGGATCTTTCCGCCCTGCGCGGTCCCTTGCTCCACAACCCCAACCATGGCGTCCTTGAGGGTGTTCCAGAATCCGATGTCTAGGTTGACCCGGTGCAGGATCTCAGGCTGGACCTCGGTCGGCTTGTCCTCGCCCGGTCGCTGGATCCTCTTCACGAGATGCGGCTTGTAGCCCACGCCGTTGTTGGCGATGAGGGCGGTCATGCTGGCCATCTGAAGGGGAGTGGCGGTCAACTCGCCTTGGCCGATGCCGAAGTTGACGAGATCGCCCGGGTAGTAGACGATGCGCTTCCGGTAGAGCTTGACCATCTGGTCGTCTAGGATGCGGCCTCTCCACTCGCCGCTCGCGTCGATTCCCGACTTCTGTCCGAAGCCGACCGCGGTTGCCGCATCCTGCATATGTTTCATTCCGGCTCGGGACGCAAGGTGGGCGAAATAGGTGTTGCAGCTCTTCTCCAGGGCTCGCTTGAAGTTCACCGCGCCGTGAACGCCGAGGCACTTGACGAACCGGTTTCCGACCTTGTAGCCGCCTCGGCAGACGACGTACTCGTTGGTGCTGAAGACGCCGGCTTCGGCGCCCGCGATGGCCGTGAGGGGCTTGAACGTCGAACCGGGCGCGGCGCCGTCCGAGATGGCCCGGTTGACGAACGGCTTGTTCGCGTCGTTCAGGATGGACTGGTACTCGGTTTGCGAGATGCCGTTTAGGAAGAGGCGCGTATCGTAGCTGGGAGCGCTGACGAGGGCGAGGACCTCGCCGGTCTTCGGGTCGAGGGCGACCGCACCGCCTCGGAACCGGCGCTCGCTCATCATCTTGAAGGCGATCTGCTGCAGATCGTTGTCGATGGTGAGGGTGAGTTTGCTTCCTGCCACCGGGGCGTCGCGCCCGATGACTTTGGTTGCCTGCTTTTTGCCTCCCGTGGAGACGCTCTCGGCGCCCGCCGTGCCCATGAGCTCGGCTTCGTAGATGCGCTCGAGACCGCTCTTGCCGACGTACTGGGCGGGCTTGCGTTCCATCTCGCTAATCCGCTTGACGTCGTCTTCGTAAGGGACCCAAACGTATCCGAGGAGGTGGGCGAAGGACTTGCCATCCGGATAGAAGCGCATGGGTTGGGTGGAGACGTCGATCCCGGGGAGGTCGTCCATGCTTTCCGCGATCTTGGTGGCCTCTTGGAGGGGGGCGTCGACGAAGATCGGGGCGGGGAGGTTAGGACGCCAGGTCGATTTGGTTAGGTTGTCCCAGAGCTTTTGTTCGGGCACCTTAAGGATTTGAGCGACGCGGGCGATGGATTCCGGGTGCTCCTTGACCTCGTTCGAGATGGCGGTTACTACGAGCTTGGAGCGAATGCCGGCCAGCATAACGCCTTTGCGGTCGTAGATCAGGCCGCGGGGGGCGAGCCGCTCGATCTTGGTTTTTCCGGTCTGTTCGGCTCGCTCGACCAGTTCCTCCGACTTAACGACCTGGAAGTACCACAGTCTCAAGAAGAGGCCGAGCAGGAGGAGCCCCAGGATGATTGGGAAGGCAAGCACTCGCAGGTCCAGCCTGGGCTGAGTTGGGGCATGAATGACCGACACTTAGCGGAGGCCCCTCACAAAATGCTTGGCATGACGAGCAAGATCCTTGACGTCCGGCCCTTGGAGTGCCCAGAGCCTAAGGAAGATGATTCCCAGCAGAGCGCCGAGGAGGATCGGAAACACGAGCACCCGAGAGCGAAGCTCGGGCGGAGTCAATGGGCAGCCTCCCCGGTACCGTGGACTTGGCACCGGCGGCGAGGCTCTTGGCCCTTCTGGAAGGTGCGGACCACGGTTTCCGGACAGTAGATGCTGGCGCGATCTCCGGTTTCGGCGCAGACTTCCACGGAGACCTGCTCCGACACGGGCTGACGTCGCGGTCGAGGCTCTGTCCTGGGCCTTCGGGGCGGTTCGACTTTGGGAGGGTCTAGGCGGGGCGGGTCCTGTTTGGGCTCCTCTTGGATCGGCTGCTCGTCGGGCTGGGCGATCACCGGGTCTTCCGCGATTGGGATGTCTCCGGCGGAGTCGGCGTTGCGTACAGCTTCGGCGTCGCGATCCGGAAGGGGCGCGGGCTTCATCTCCTCGTTGTTGGCGACGTCCTCTGCCGGCTTCTGCTCCTCGGGCTTGGCGTTGCTGGTGCCCACGTAGACCTCGGGGGCCTTGGATTCCCCGTACTTGGCGTAGGCGGCCTTCATTACGGCGGTCCAGATATTGACGGTGACCTGACCGCCGTACACCTCTCGGGTTGGCTTGGGGATGACGTTGCCAACCCAGCCTATTCCGACCATTCCCTTGGCGTAGCCGCAGAACCAGGCGTCTCGGCCATCGTTGGTGGTCCCGGTCTTTCCGCGGGCCTCGGGAATGACGTTGGCTTTCGCGCCGGTGCCTTCGGTGACGACGGCCCGCATGAAGCCGTCGATGATCTCGCAGACGCCGGTGTCGAAAACCCCTCGAACGATGTTTGGTGAGAAGCTCTTGACGACGCTGCCATCGGGGCCAAGGATCCGCTTGATTCCAAAGGGAGTGGCCCGGTCTCCGCGAAGCATGAATACGCTGTAGGCTTCCGCCATCTCGATCGGACGGACGTCGCAGGCTCCCAGGCTCAGGCTGGGCACGGCGGAGATTCGGGGGCTCGTAAATCCGAAGGAGGACTTGGCGTCCAGAACGACCTGTTGGGGGCCGACCTTCTCGATAATGCGGGCGGCCACGGTGTTGATGGAGAAGGCTAGGGCGGAGCGCAGGGAAGCGCTCGACGAGCTGAACCTCACCGAGTTCTTGGGGTCCCACGGCTCTTGCGTGGTGGGATCTACGTAGTGGTAAGGACCGGTGGAGAAGTACTCGTTCTGCGAGACTGCCCCGGCCCGCAGGGCGGACGCGTAGAGGATCGGTTTGAACGCGGAACCGGGTTGGCGGAAAGCTTGGGTGACGATGTTGACCTGGCTGGTTTGGAAGTCTTTGCCGCCCACCATGACCAGGATTTTGCCTTCGGAGTCGGTTAGGAGGAAGGCGCCGGTGCCGATGCCGCGGTTGCGGTTTGCGTTCACCACGTCTCGGACGGACTTCTCGGCCACAAGCTGGAGGCTGTAGTCCAGGGTGGTTTCGACGGTGTAGCCGCCGCTTTCGAGGTCAACGTCGGCCAAGGCGGGGTCTTTGGCGACTTGATCGAGGATGTAGTCGACGAAGTAGGGAGCGCCTTGCCGGCGGGCGGTGCTGGTGGTGCGGCTCTTGTTCAGTCGGGGCTTTTCGCTGAGGGCTCGCTGGTACTCCGGGAGGCTGAGCATGCCTTCGTCGCGCATGGTGGCTAGAACGATATTCCGGTTTTCGATCGAACGCTTGAGGTTCTTGAAGGGGTTCTCGTGGCTGGGGCGGCGCACACAGCGGGAGAGCAGGGCGGCGTCTGAGGCGGTTAGCTGAGAGAGGGATTTGCTCAGGTAGATCTCGGCGGCGGCCTTGATGCCGGTAGCGCCCTCGCCGAAGTAGACCTGGTTCAGGTACAGCTCGAGAATCTGGTCCTTGGTGAGGCGCTGCTCGAGGGCCATCGCCAGGGCGATATCGTCCATCTTCCGCTGATAGGACTTGCCTGAATTGGTGAACAGCCGTTTGGCCAATTGCATCGTAAGCGTGCTTCCGCCCTGAGCTTTGCGTCCTTCACGTACGTTCTCTCGCAGGGTGCGGCCGAGGGCCCAGAGGTCTACGCCTTGGTGTTCGTAGAACCGCTTGTCTTCGGCGGCTAACACGGCCTGCTGGACGACCTTTGGGACTTCGCTGAGCCGTACCGGCTTGCGGTACTCGTCGCTGACCTGATAGATGACCTTGCCGTCCGACGTGACGACACGCGAGGGCTCGGTCTGGATCTTGTCGATGATGTCCGCAAGGGAGCCGAGCTTTTCGCCGGCCATGCGGACCTCGTTGTACATGATCCCGAGGAACACGGTTGCGCCTAGGAGGCCCAGCATTCCCGTGAGCAGGACAAAGCGTTTGGCGCGGCCCGCCCAAGGGCTTGCCCGCCGTTTGCGGAGACTCGAACCCTTAGCTGGCACGGCGAGAGTATAGCCGGGACGCTCTACGGAGTCCGGTTGGAGGCAAGCTGGCGGAGTCTAGCTTCTGGCATATCGCCGAGGAGGGCGAAGGACTTGCCGCCTTGCTTCCAGGCGACAACGGCGCCCCAGTCCTTGGTGAATCGTTGCATGCGCTTTTCATCGAGGTCGTCCAGTACCTGGAACAGCGAAAGCCTGCCTTCCATTCCCGCGTAGGTTTGGACCAGGGCTTTCGACCTTCCGAATGTCATGACGTGCGCGGACTCCAAACGGAACGGGATTCGTTCTAGGCGGACGGCGGCAAAGCCTTGCCGGAATGCCTTCTGAAGCTCGTCCTCTGGCCGGACGATCTCCGCTTTGGCGTCGTCGATCTCGAAATCGGAGGGGCTGAGCTGGGCATCGAAGTCGACCTTTTGATAGGTGAAGACCGCTTTCGGACGTCCGCGTCCTCCTCCAAACTCACGTTTGAAAATGAACCCGTTCGACGGGCTGATCCAGAGCGTTTGAAAGAGGCGTCCATCAACGTGGTTGATGGTGACTTTCTTGGTTGCAGACCCCGCGAGCGTCTCACCCTCCGCGACGGTGAATCGGACCTCTCCCCGGTTGGCGAGGAAGACGATCTTCTCGAGGCGGAGCTCAATGCGAGGTGGGCCAACCCGAATCTGGCGCGCCTCGGGGAGGTAGTGGCGGGACTCGCGAGGCGACTCGATGATCACCTGCCCGTAGTTTCGTTCGCCCACGGGATAGTCGATCCTCAGCCAGGGGCCTCGCTGAGCGGTCTGCTCGGTAAACGAGTGGGTCCGGGGTCCCATCGTGAATTCGACGCTTCGGACTCCGGTGACGACCAGTTTGCGAGAGGCCCGAAGGGCCAACTTGAGGACCCCAGGAATCTCCGTCGGCTCGGCCGCGGCAAGGGGCGCGCACAGAGCGAGCGCGATTCCTAAAGCAGTTCGAGGTCGGAGACTTGCCACGTTTCAGAATGGGGCCGACCGGACTCGCCGGTGGCGTTTTGGACGATCGCGCTCATCGAGGAGCCGAACTCTGCTTCAATCTGGGCGCCAGCGTGGACGCTGGCCAGCGATTCCTCGAGGGTTCCGTTTGCGCTTGGGGCAGATCGGTTGGGGAGGATGAGGAAGCCAAAGGCAACGACGGCCAATCCCACGCCAAGTGCCGGCCTCCAGTCAAGGAGATGCCATCGCTTGCGCTTCGCCGGGGTCATCTGGAGCAGCCGCTCGTTGAGATCCGAGCGCCAGGCCATGCTCATGGACTCCTCCGGGAGTTCGCGCACGACCTGGCGAACCGCCTGCTGGCCGTCGGCATTCAGTTGCTGGTCGAGGGGGTCTAGATTAGGCATGGTCGGCTCCGTAAAGGTATTCCCTCAGGGCATTTTGAAGGTGGGCACGGGCAAGGAACAGGCGACTTTTGACGGTCCCGACCGGGACCCCGAGAGTTTCGGCGATTTCATCGTAAGGCAGGTCTTCGCGATCGTGGAGGAGGAGGACGCTTCGAAGTTTCTCGCTCATGGACCCGATCGCCTTTTCTACGAGATCGGCGAGCTCTTCGGTGAGCATGAGATCGTCCGGCTGCCAGCGCGAATCTGCGACTTCGATCGCTTCCTCGGAGTCGCCGACGTACATGGAGGCTTCCTGGATACTGCGATCGGCTCGGCGCGAACGGTCGACGCAGAGGTTGTAGGCGATTCGGAACAGCCAGGTGCGGACGGAGCACCGGCCATCGAAGCGGTGGAAAGCTTGGAAGGCGCGAATGAAGACCTCTTGGGTGACGTCGGCGGCCTCTTCCGCGTTGGGGACCATGCGACGCACGAACCCGAAGATGCGGTTCTGATAGGCGTCGATCAGTTTGCCGAAGGCTTCGAAGTCCTGACGGCGGCAACGCTCGATGACCTGGGCATCCAGAATCTGTTCAGGTACTTTTCCAGCGCTCAATGTGGCACCTGCTGCGTAGGCCATCGCCATGTAGAAACGCTCTCTTGCCACACCGGTTCACCAATCTTGACAAACAAGTAGGGCGGGAAACCTGAAGAGGCCTCCCGCCCAGACCGTCTAGAGCCGAATTCCGAGGTAGAGCCCGAATCCGCTGAGGTTGGTGCCGCCGGAGAATCCGAAGTACTTGGCCTCGAGGAAGAGAGGAGTGGACATCTTGACGAAGTCGTAGCCAACGCCCACCTGGTAGGCGAATCGGTTCTTGGTGGCGATGTTGCCGCCGTTGGCGATGTCTCGGTTGAACCCGATGCCTACGCCGCCGCTGTAGAAGAACTCGTTGGTTCGGCCCACGTAGTTGATGAGGACGGGTACGGCTCGGGCGCTGTTGCTAGCGGTGTAGTCGACCGAGAGCGAGAGGGCGCCGGAGTACCCGGGGGTGGTGGTGCCAAGGTTGAGATCGCGCAGCTTGTACTCTGCGCCCACGGTCAACCAGGTGCTCTTCAGGTCCCGGGCGATCTTGTCGCTGGGGAAGAAGCCACCCGCACGGATGGAGAGGCCGATGGGCTTGTTGACCTGGGCCGAAGCCGAGATCGCCACTGCGGCGAGAGCAACGATTGCGAGAGTCTTGTTCATGTCTTCCTTGATCTCCTAGCGAAGTGGATCCGGCACCATCGAATGCCAGGCGTCCACGCACCATTGAGTGTACGCACTTTGAGACGAACCGGATTCCGCAAAGGACGCGGGCTTGCCGGATTCTGGCTAGGTTCGCGCAGATGTTGCGAGACGTGCCGCTTACCAAAGTGCCTTTGCCAAGTCCTCCAACCGCATGGAGCCTCTGCTACGACAAACCTGAACGGATCGCCGACTCATAGCCCGGAGGTTGAGGAGCTTCTGCCCCGAGGAAGCCTAGCGGACTACCGGCCACGACTCCGCACAATCCGGAGCTTTCGGCGGTCGACTGATATACTGAATGGAGGATTTAGGAGCACCGATGAGGATTCAAGAGGCTGTACTGAGCGACCCCCAGGTTCTGGGCGGCACCCTGTGCTTTCGGGGCACTCGTGTGCCGGTACGGAACCTCTTCGATTATCTTGAGGGTGGCCAGTCCATCGACTACTTCTTGGAAGCGTTCGACTGGGTGGCCCGCGATCAGGTTCTCGCGGTGCTGGACCATTCAGCCGACCTCCTAGAGGATGAGAAGTTTCCGGCGGCTCAGGCTTGAGGATCCTCCTCGATGAGTGCGTCGATCCTCGGAGCAAGCAGTACTTCGACCCACGGCATTATGTTTCCCATGTTAGGGAAGAGGGCTGGCTCGGCACAAAGAACGGCCAGCTCGTTGCCTTGGCTGATCCGAGGTTCGAGGTGCTGTTCACCAAGGACTCGAACATGGCCTTCCAGACCAGCCTAAAGGGTCTACGTCTCTGCGTAACGTACACGCGAGCTCATCCTCAGAGTCTGCTGGAGTATCGAGCCGTTGTCCAGAGATTCGAGGAGCTTTGCGATGCTCTGCCGGCGGGTGAGTACGTTGACCTCGATGATGGGGCGGGCTAGACCTTAGCCGTCGTGAACCGCATTTTCAGGAGCGACTTGATCTGTACCATCGTGAAGCCGACGAGGATGGCGCCCATCACCCACGCCGCCGCCGTCGCGTAGCCGAAGCGGAGGTACATGAAGGCGTTCTGCCAGACCTCGAGGCCGATGGTGCGGGTGGAGTCTAGCGGGCCGCCTTGGGTGAGCACGAAGACGTTCTCCATGGCCTTGAACCCGGCGATGAACACCCCGAGGAGGTTGATCAGGATCAGGGGTTTGAGGCCAGGCAGGGTGATGTAGCGGATCTTCTGGATCCAGTTGGCGCCGTCGATGTCGGCGGCTTCGTAGCGCTCGGAGGAGATGTTCTTGAGGGCGGCCAGGTACAGAATCGAGCCAGGTCCGGCGCCGGCCCAGATGCCTGGGAGGACCACGGCGAACAGGGCGAGCTGGGGATTGCCCAGCCAGTCGTAGGTGGTTGGCCAAGGCGCTTGCCCGAGTCGCTCCAGGACGGGGTTGACCACGCCAGAGACGACGGGGCCGACGAGAGTATTCAGAAGACCGGATTCCGTCTTGTCGTAGAACTGCCGCCAGAGCAACGCGATCACGATCCCCGAAGTCATGGCGGGCAGGTAGAAGACGGTGCGGAAGAAGACCTTGAAACGGGGGATCTCGTTTAGGGCGAGGGCGAGAAAAATCGGGATAAAGAATCCGATCAGGAGGCTTAGAGCCACGTAGAGGAAGCTGTTGAGGAGGCTCTTGTAGAAGACCGGCTGGGTGAAAACGGCGATGAAGTTATCCATCCCCACCCACTTGGGGCCCTGCATCAGGCGGTAGTCCTGGAATGCGATCGTGAGGCCGCGGGCCAGCGGGTAGTAGGACCAGACCAGAATGCTGAGCGCAGCAGGCAGGAGGCAGATGCCGACGAACCGGTAGATTCGGCCGCGGGGGATTCCCGCGGGCAGGTTCTCGGGTTCGGCCGGGATCGGGTTTCGGCGGCGTCGATTCCAGAGGGCGCCAAAGAAGCCGATGAAGCCCACAGCAAGGACGCCTAGAATCGTCCAAGCGTAGGCGCGCTGCTGGGCGAGGAGCTCGGGCGGGGTGTATCCCAGGAGCTTACGGTTCATCTCGGTCTCGGTTTCCGCCAGGATCTGGGCCGCCGGCATGTCGGGGTGGAGGCGCGCCTTGTCCAGGGCTTGGTCCAGCACGCTGTAGATCTGTTGGCAGTTGCGGCCGTAAGGCTCGGGGTGGCCGCTCTTGAACACCGACTCCATGGCCGCCACGTACTGAGGATCGATCTGGGCGACGAGGTCTGGGTACCCGAACTTCTTGAGCATTACCGGGTTCACCAGGTTGCCCATACCGAGTTCGACCGCTTTGGAGGTGTCTACCTTGGCAGCCTCGTCTCCGGCGAAAAAGCGGATGAAGCGCCAGCACGCGGCAAGCTTCTTGGGGTCTTTGACCTTGCTTGAGATGGCCCACATTCCGGCGTTGATCTCGTTGAACGAGCCTGCCGGTCCCGCGGGCATCTTGGCGACGCCCACGATGCTGGGCGGAAGGCTGCTCTGGCTGAGGACCACGTCGTTGGTGTAGCCAAACCACATGGCGGTCTTTCCGGTGCGGATGTCCTCGCTGTAGTTGGTGGAGTTGGAGCCGGCAGGGCCAACCGTTTGGCCGGTTGCCGGGTCCTTCCAGGTGGAGACCACCATCTTTCGATAGAACTCGATGGCATCAACGGCTTGCGGCGAGTTGACTCGGCTCTGCCAGACCCCGCTGGGGGTGCGGGCAACCACTTCTCCGCCCGCTTGATACAGGATGTTCTGCCAGTGGTAGCCGGGAGGCGACGAGAAGATGAACCCGACCCGGCCCTCTTTTGGACGGGACAACTTTTGCGCGTACCGGTAGAACTCATCCCAGTTGCGGGGCGGCTTGGCGGGGTCGAGGCCGGCTTGGGCAAAGTAGTCTCGGCGATAGTAGAGCGCGAGGGCTACCTGAGAGAATGGGATCGCATAGGTCTTGCCGTCGTAGCTACGGACAACCTCTTGGATGTCTGGGTTGACACGGTTCAGGACGTCGGGATTCTGGGCGACGAGGTCGTCTAGGGGGCGGCAGAAGCCCTGTTCCAGGAACGTGTAGTACTGGCGGAAGTTGACGTAGAAGACGTCCGGCGAGGTGTCGCCGGCCATCGACATCAGGAAGAAACTGTCGGCCGTGGCCCCGTTGCTGAGGTCGAGACCACCTGCGTTGACGACGCGGACGTCGGGGTTTTGCCGGTGGAACTCCTCGAACACCGCTCGGCGGATGAGGGCGGACGTGGTGGTGGCCTCCTTAGGTGGGATGCCGTATCCCGGGCCCGCCATCATGCGGACCTGAATGGGCTGGGCCGACACCGCGGCCGAAAGCAGGCAGATCCCTCCCCAAAGCCATCTGCGCATGGATATCATCCTACACGCTTGTCTCATCTCGGAATTTCGTTGGTTGACGGTTTTTTGGATCGGTCCTAGACAAGTCCCTGATGCCGCGCTATACTAGACGGACTTCTACTCATTCACGCCCAGCCGGGCAGGGGTAGATTTGGAGCCAACGTGAGGAAATCCGCCGCAACCGAATCGACAAAAGGCCCCCTGCCGGGCACGGACGCTGAGAAGCAGAGAGCGCTTGAGAACGCCGTTAGCCAGGTCGAGAGGACCTACGGCAAGGGCGCAATCATGCTGATGGGACAGGGCAACCGGGAGGCGATCGAGGTAATTCCTACGGGCTCGCTTAGCCTGGACCTTTGTCTGGGGGTTGGAGGCCTTCCGCGCGGCCGGATCACCGAGATCTACGGGCCAGAGTCGGGCGGAAAGACCACGCTTGCCCTTCACTGCGTGGCCGAGGCGCAGAAGCTTGGCGGCCTGGCGCTATACGTGGACGCGGAGCATGCCATGGACACGGAGTATGCGCGGGCGCTAGGGGTAGACGTGGACCGCCTCTACATCTCTCAGCCCAGCAATGGGGAAGAGGCGCTCGAGATCATGGACGCCATCATCCGCTCCGGTGCGGTGGACATCGTGGTTCTAGACTCGGTGGCCGCGTTGGTGCCGAAGGCAGAAATCGAAGGCGAGATGGGCGATAGCTTTGTGGGCGTCCAGGCTCGAATGATGAGCCAGGCCCTCCGCAAGCTCGGCGGAAGTCTGAGCAAGTCCAAGACTGCCGCGATCTTCATCAACCAGCTACGCGAGAAGATCGGAGTCATGTACGGCAACCCGGAGACCACGCCGGGCGGCCGCGCGCTGAAGTTCTGGGCGAGCGTTCGGCTCGAGGTTCGTAAGGGCGATGCGATCAAGGTTGGCACCGAGCAGATCGGCGTCCGAACCAAGGTCAAGGTCGTGAAGAACAAAGTTGCGCCGCCCTTCAAGACGGCCGAGTTCGACATGATCTTCGGCAAGGGAATCAGCAAGGCGGGCGACGTGCTGGACATCGCGGCGGCCCGGGGCATCGTTACCCGTAGCGGAACCTACTTCAACTACGGCGAGATCCGGCTTGGGCAGGGCAGGGACAATTCGCGGAACTTCCTCGAGGAGAACTCAGAAGTGTTCCTAGAATTGGAGACCAAGATCCGCGACCTCGTGAAGGCTGAGAAGGCGGTTGGCCAGGTTAGCGAGGACGATCCCGACGAGCTACGAGAGATCGAAGCGATCCTCTAGTCTCGGCTGGCGACCATTGGCGCGGGTCGGAACTCGATCCGCGCTAGATAGTCCTGGAACTGGGGCAGGAGCTTGGGCACTCCATTCATGCCCTCAACCCCGGCCGTCATGGAGACGATCAGGGTTGTGTTGCCCTTGACGGCGAACCCGCTGACTACGCGCCTTACGGGCGATTCGCGCTCGATGACGCGGAAGCGCACGCCCTTCGCCTCGACGTCGCCGATCTGCTTGGCCTTCCAGCCCGGCATGTTCTCGCGCGTGCGGTCGATGTAGTACTGGGCGATCCCATCGGTGTGCAGATCGGGCGTCGGATTGACTTCGGATTCGACTTGGTTGACCGATCCCTGAATTCGGATTGGTTGGGCCGGGTGCTGGAATCCGAACAGGACGTAGGGGTTGTACTTGGACTTCTTCCAGTCCAGGAAGGTTGGATAGACGATGTCGTAGAGAGCGATCGATTCCTTACGGTCAGACTCTAGTTTGGTGAGATAGGCGTAAGCCGCCCCGAGACAGGCAACCCCCAAAGCCACCACATACCCTAACCGTCGACGCCGTGCCCGCGATCCGTCCATCCCCTATTCTAGGGCAGATTTCATGAATTCGATAGCGCGCCAAGAACTTTGGGCGCGTCGATCAGTTCGTCCAGCTCGGGCTCGGCCTTGGTGAGCAACTGAGAAATCATGCCTTCCAGCTCTTTGCGTTGGATCCCGCGAAGCTCCCGGCGAAGCTTGCCTTCCAGGAATCGCACCTTATCTTCGGCGGTCTCGGGGATGAGCTTGGGCACGGCGGCCGGCACGCCATTCTCGTCCAGGGCGACCATGGTGACCCGGGCGGTGTTGGTGTGGCGGCGCCCCCCGGCCTGAAGGTTCTCGGCGTAGATCTCGATGGTGACCTCGAGGGAGGTTCGGCCGACGTAGCTCACGATCCCGACCATGGTCACGAGTTCGCCCACGTTGATCGGCTCGTGGAAGTCCACCCGATCGAAGCTGGCGGTCACGCAGACTCGGCCGGCGTGTTTGCTGGAAGCAGCGTAGGCGCAGAGGTCGATGAGGGCGAGGATCGATCCGCCAAACACCTTGCCCAGGAAGTTCGCATCGTTGGGCTGCATGATCTGGGCCATTTCGACCCGAGTTTGGGAGACCGTCTTTCCGTCCATCGGCTTGAGTCTACAATCAGCGATGCGCTGGCTCGTTGGGTTCCTCCTTCTCGTGCAGGTTTGTGGGGCGCAAACCGTTTGCATCGATCCGGGACATCCGTCCGAGGTTGGACGCGGGACTCGGGGGAGAAAGACCACAGAGATCCGAGTGGTCTGGGAGGTTGCCAACCTGCTGGCGGAGGCGCTCCGCAAGGACGGGGTCAAGGTCGTCCTCACCAAATCGGCAGAGGAGCAATACGTAGCCAACAAGGACCGGGCCCGCATTGCCAACGAGTCTGGGGCGGACCTCTTCATTCGGCTTCATTGCGACGCGGCATCGGGCAGCGGACTCACGGTCTACCATCCGGACCGGGTGGGTACCGCCAAGGACGGTAAGCGCGGGCCGTCGGCGCAGGTGCTGGCATCGAGTACGAGGGCGGCCCTGGCGTTTCAGGCTTCGCTCGCGAAGTCTCTGAAGGGCGTTTTCAGACTCAACCCGCTCAAGACGGACCGGCAGACGGCGGTGGGTGGGAAGCAGGGGGCTTTGACTGGCTCGATCTACTCGGAAGTCCCGGTGGTGCTCATCGAGCTGTGCGTTCTGACTAACCGGAAGGACGAGGCTTTCATCACGTCCAAAGCGGGCCGGGCGAAGCTGGTTGCCGCGCTTGCCCGGGGCGTACTCGCCGCAATCTCGGCGCCGTTAGCCTTCTAGCTTGCTAAAGTCTCCCGCGGAGAGGAGTTGTTCGCAGCAGGCCTGGAGAAGGCTGAGACGGGCGAAGCGGACCTTCTCGTCCTCCACCATCATCATCGTGCTTTCGAAGAACGCGTTGATGGGCGTCTGCAGCTGGCGCACCAGGATGCCGATCTGGCTCTCGTCCTCCTCGTTAACCGCATTGGCGAGCGGGCCTTGCTGACTCGAAAGGGCTGCGTAAAGCGCCTCGCCTTCTGGAGACTCCAGGTGAGAGGGCGTAACGCTCTCCAGGGCGCGCTCCGAGGCAAAGTCGACGCCCTTCTTTCGAGCAGCTGCGACGATGTTGAGGGGTCGCGTGGCGGTTTGGACGAAGGCTTCGTCGGCAGCCAGCAGGTGCAGGAGGGCGGCTCGTAGGCGGACCCGGCGGGGCATCAGGACCTCGACGGGGTCGTCCCGCCGGACGGCGGCTTCCAGAACGTCGTGCCGCACGGCGGAAAGCATCGCCGAGTATCGGGAGGCGAAAAGGTCGGCGAGGGCCGAGTGGGCTTTGGCGGAATCTAGAGCAACACCGTCTTTGGCATACAGAGCCAGAGCGGCATCGAACAGGGTTGCATAGCCCGGCAGGGGGGCGTGCCAGCGCCAAGCGGCGTCGATCAGCACGGTGGCGGCGCGGCGGAGTCCAAACGGATCGCTGGAGCCGGTTGGCTCGAGCCCGAGACCGAGGTAGCCGGCGAGCTTGTCTAGCTGGTCGGCGATGATCAGGCGAACGGCGGCTCGTTCTCCGTCACAGCCCTGCGTATTGTTGTTCTTGGAGAGGTCGTACTGGGTCTGGATGGCCCAGGCCATTTGGCTGCCGTTCCCTTCTCGGCGGGCGTAGACGCCGCCGATGATCCCCTGAAGGCTTGCGAGTTCGCTGACTAGGCCGGTAGCCAGGTCGGCCTTGGCGTAGAGCCCGGCGCTTTCGGCGTAGCCCGCTTCGTGGTGGTTGGCGCCGGTGGCTTCGGCAACCAGCTTTGCTAGGGCGGCGAGGCGATCGGCGCGTTGGCGGACGTTGCCAAGCTTCTCCTGGAACACGATGGTGCGAGTCTTCTCCAGGAAGTCGTCCAGGGTGGACTTCCGGTCTTCGTCGAAGAAGAACTTGGCATCGTTGAACCGGGCGTTGAGCACCCATTCGTTGCCGCGGCGGACGGTTTCGTCCTCGCCGGAGTTGCGGACGAAGACGAAGTTGCGCGTGAGGTTGCCGTCGGCGTCACGCACGGGGAACATCTTCTCGTGCTTGGCCATGGCGGTGACCAAGACGGGCTCGGGAAGCTCCATGAAGGTCTCGCGGAAGGAGCCCTGGATGGGGGTGGGCCACTCGGTGAGGAACACGTTCTCCTCCACGAGGGCTTCCGGAAGGTCGACCGAGCCCGAGGCAACCGCCCGAGCGCCCTCAAGAATTCGCTGCCGCCGCAGGTTCGGGTCTGGCTCAACGTTCCGCTCCCGAAGACCTGCCAGCAAGCCCGCGAGGTCGGCGGCAGGGAAGGGCTCGGGGGAGTAGAAGCGGTGACCACGGCTGTCGTTTCCGGAGGCGACGCCCTCGATCTCGAAGGGCACCAGCTGGCCATCCAGGAGGGCAAGGATCCACCGGATCGGACGGGCGAACCGCATTCGGCCGGAGCCCCAGCGCATGGTCTTGTCGAAGCTGAGCGAGCGAACCGCGGCGGGAGCGATCTCGGCGAGCAGGGCGGCGGCGCTCTGGCCGGGGATCGGCTTGCTGATCCAGACGTACTGGTCGTCCTTACGAACGGAGGCGACGTCTACGCCGTTGCTGCGGCAGAAGCCTTGGAGGGCGCCGGTCGGGTTGCCGTCGGCGTCGAACGCCGCCTTGAGCGCGGGGCCGCGCATTTCCTTGACCGAGTCTTCCTGCCGGTCTTTGACGCCGTCGATGCCGATGATCAGGCGCCGGGGGGTGGCGTAGGTTTGGACCGACGCGCCTTCGACCAGAAGGGAGGCCTCCGCAAGGCGGGTCTGCAGACCGGCGGCCAGGTCACGCAAGGCCTTCTCCACAAACGTGGCGGGCAACTCTTCGCAACCAACTTCCAACAAGAACTCGGGCATCCCCCAAAGGATACCGAAGCAGGGTCAGGCTGGCGGGAGCATCGCAAGGGCAGCGGCTCCGAAGAGACCGGCTTCTGCTCCATAGGGGCTAGGCTCGCAACCCAAGGCGAGGGCTTGGGGAAGGAGCCAGTCGCTGAGGCCGACGCCTCCGCAGACCACGATCCGGTCCGGATAGTAGAGGGTCTTCAGCAACTGCACGGCCGATTCCAGGGCGATCTCCGCTTTGGCCCTGTCCTCGTCCGTCGGGTTCGGGGTGAGGGTGGCGCCTCCGAGGAGGTCCTCCATGCTAACGCCGCCGCGGGTAGGGATGTCGTTGATGCGGGGGTATTCGCCTCGGGGGCCCATCATCAGGGAGCCTTCGGCCACGAATCCGCAGCCGACGCCGGTGCCGAGGGCAAGGCTGGCTACGCGCTGGCCGGCGAATCGCGGATGCCAGGCGTGGCCCCAGGCGGTTGCCAATCCGTCGTTCAAGGCGATGGTCGGCGCGCCGAGAATGGCTTCCGAAAACTCGGACCCTTGGTGTTCCGGGATGATCGGTTTGGCTTCCCACACGATTCCGGTCTTGGGGTCCACGGTGCCGCCCGTCCCCACGCCGACCCTTACGGGGTGGTGGTCCAGGACCTGTTGGCGGACCCAGGCCATGCGCTCGTCCCGATCCTGGGGGAGCGGAGTTTTCTGAACCTCGATCAGGCCGCCATCAGATCCGAATCGGGCATAGCGGAGCCAGGTGCCACCAATGTCGACGGCCCCGAACTCGCCAGCGCCGGAGACGCGGGGGAGCAGAGACACGGTGGTCTTGAACGGGTCGTTGAGGGCGCCGCCGACCACGACGGCGCTCGCCCCGATCCGGAGGGCGGCCTCCACTTGCCATCGTCGTGCGTAGCGGCCCTCGGCGATGACGGGCGTCTTCAATTCGGCAACGAGCCGTCTCAGGAGCTCGAGGTCTGGCCCCGGCGTAGACGGGCTGGACTCCTGGGTGTAACCCGCGAGGGTCGTGCCGATCAGGTCGGCGCCGCAACGCTCGGCGTACTGGGCGGACTCCAAGGTGTCGCAGTCTGCCATCGCGAGTTTGCCGGCGCGCTGAATGGCGGCGATGAGGTCCGGCAGGTTTTGATCACTGGGACGACGGCGTTGGGTTCCATCTAGGGCAATCACCTCGCATCCGGTGTCGATGAGCTTCTCGACCTCGCGCAAGGTGGGAGTGATGTAGACCTTGCTGTCTCGGTAGTCCTTCTTGATCAGGCCGATGGTGGGGGCCAGGGTGGCTTCATGGATGTACGCGATGTTGTCGATGCCCTGGAGCCGCAAGACGCTCACGCCGTTCATTAGGCTCGCTTGGGCGAGGCGGCAGAGCGGGTTGGGCGAAGAGACCGGCGACTCGGGAGGCGCTTGAACGGATGCGATCAAGGGCGCTTTGGCAAGGATCTCCAGAAGGGCGGCGAGGGTCATTCGCCTAGGAGCTTACGCAGTCGGTCCTGCTCCTCGCGCTCTTTCTCGCGACGGCGGACGTCGTCGAAGTAGGCCTTCTCCTTCTCGATCTGAGCCTTGGTGGGCTTGGAAGGGCCAACTGCTGCGCGCTCGTAGGCGAGCCCAGGAAGCTTGCCCAGCGCAAAGAGCGCCGCGACGGCAAGCGGGATGCACGCGAACAGCCCCATGAGGGGCGCCCCGGTACCGAACGTGAAGAGGACGAGCACGAAGGTGAGGATGGCCAGGACCTTTCCGCTGACCGGGAAGCCCCAGATGGAGATCTGCGAGGTCTGGTTGCGCATTCCCCAGGCCACGGTCAGTGCAGAGACCGGCAGATGAGGGCCATCGAGAAACAGGGAGGTCCCGAGCGCCTGGCCACCGATCCAAAGGCTGAGACCACCGAGAGCAGAGGAGATGAGGAAGAAGCCGAGAAATTTGCGTGACCCGAGGGCCGACTCCATGGCTCCGCCCACCCAAGCCATCCAGGCAAGGAGCAGGAAGAAGAACAGGACTCCGGATCCGTTTCCGTCACCCGTGAACGGGTAGGTGACGAACGTCCAGGGAAGCGCGTTTGGAATCCTCAGCCCTAGCCAGGCGGCGGTGGTGCCGGTGGTTGCCCAGGCCAGAACGTAGCCGATCGCGCAGAGCGCGATCAGGGCCATGGTGGCCGGGCCCATGCCTCGGGCGAACAAGGGTCTCGTCATTGCCGCTAGTTTAGTCTGAGCCGGGCCCATGGGCCCGGCTCACTTGGGCCTTACTTGCCGATCGCCTTGGCGAGGCGGGCGTTGACCGCGTCCCAATCGATGACTTTGAAGTAGGCATCGATGTACTTGGCACGGGCGGTCTGGAAGTCCAGGTAGTAGGCGTGCTCGTACACGTCGAGGGCCAGGATCAGGGTGTTGTTCCAGGCGGGGAACGTGTCCTGCGCGTCTCCGGCGTAGTTGAACACGCGCTGCTCTTCGTGGTCGTAGCCTAGGTAGGCCCAGCCGCGGCTGCTGATGCCGGTGATCTTCCAATCGGCGGCCCACTTCTCGAAGCTGCCGTAGGTCTCGTTGATGAGGGTGGCGACGGTGCCGGTGGCCGGTCCGCCTGATCCGCCGATCGTGTCGAAGTACACGTTGTGGTTGAGGTAGCCGCCGTAGGCGAACGCATAGTTCACCTTCAGGCTGCGAGTCTGGCTGTAGATTTGGTTGCCCTTGGCGGGATCCGTATCCAGCTCGGCGAGGGCCTTGCGGATTTCGTTAGTCTTGTTGGCGTAGCCCTGCCAGAGGCCAAGGTGGGCCTTGTGGGTAGCTTCGCTGATGCCGGCGGCAGTAGTGCCGAGGGCTTTCTTGATGTCGTCTTCGGTAGGTACGCGTACGAGTTTTGGTTCCATCTTCTTGCTTTGTCCTTTGGCCGATGCCAGGTTGGGAAGGCCAACCAGCGTGGCCGCTCCCGCCGCCATGCCGGCGGCTAGCACCTGGCGTCGACTGATTTCGTTGATTTGAGTTGGCAAATTCGAATCCCCTGGATACGCCAAGAGCGTACCGCCATGAATTCCATACGTCGTGGGCAGTTGGGGGATCGCGCCTACGTCCGATCGCGGGCCAACCTGGCAATTGCCGGCGCACCTCGTCCTATACGGAGGTTCCCGGTATCGATCTCAACAAAACGGTGGCGCCCTGGTAGGTATCCTTCGGGCCGTGAACAACTACCTCATGCCCGCGTTGCGGCTCGCACCTTTGGCTGCCGAGCGACTTGTTCTGGCCATCCCGTCCTCCCTGTACGACTTCCGCACGGACCCCAACCGGTTTTCGTTGCGCGAGGCCGTCGCCCACCTGGCGGACTGGGAGCCGATCTTTTTGAACCGCATGAAGGCCGGGGTGGCAGAGGACGGCGCAGAGGTCTTTGGCATCGACGAGGGCGTGCGGGCGATCGAGATGCACTACGGAACTACGGAGGTCGAGGTCGCGATCCAGGCTTTCAAGGCTGCGCGTGCGGAGACGGTTGCCTGGCTGGAATCCCTCGCGCCGGAGGACTGGGCCAAGCACGTGATCCATAGCGAGCGGGGAAGGCTCTCCACGCGGGAGCACGCGAACATGATCGTGGGGCACGACGTGTACCACCTCGAGCACCTGACGCAGTACCTAGCAAAGCAGGACAAAGTCGCCGCTACTTGGTAGTTGGGGCTGACAAAAAGATGCCTCCGACGTTTCGTCGGAGGCCATGATTTTGGTTGGTGCGCGTGATCCCTGCGTTGGGCTCCGCCTCCGTTCGGTGTCCCGAGGCTCTTTGGGCTTCGGACTCTCCCCGCTGGAGTGAAGACATTATCAACCGCTTCTTTGGAGTTTGGGTGTCCTGGAAAGGGGGCGGTTGATCGTGTATCTGGAAGGAGCTTCTCCGCCTCAGCCCTTGATGAGCAGTCGTTCCAGTTCTAGTTTTCGGAACTCGACCTCGGAGCCTTCGGCTTGCACGGCGATTTGCCCGCGTTGGGCGGTAGCTTTGTGTCCTTCGTTGACCACAGTGCCGTTGACCCAGACTTTGACCATGTCTCGATTGCACTCGATCACCATGGTGTTCCACTGCCCGACCGGCTTCTCGCTACCGTCGGTGAGGTTCTTGATTCGACGAGCTCTGTCCCCATCTACGCCCCAACTGGCTTTGGGTCCGCGGCGGGCTTCCATGTCTGGAACTTCGATGTCCTCGCCAATGCACCAGAAGTCGCCGGCGTCGCCGCTCTGCATTTGGACCTCCATGGACTGGGGGAACATGCCGTACAGGCGGCGCGGCTTGGAGGCGTGGACCAGGACTCCGCAGTTGCCGGGGGTGGCGCTGAAGCGGTACTCGACCGTCAGCTTGTAGTTCTGGAAGCTCTGGTCTGTAATCAGGTGTCCGCCGGGCGTTCCAAGGCTTACTAGGAGGCCGTTGCGGACGACGAAGGGCTTCTGTCCTTCTGGCTTGGCATCCAGTTCCGGAACGTCCATATGCCATCCCGATAGGTCCTTGCCGTTGAAGAGGTTGAGCTTTGCCGGGCCGGGGGGCAGGGCGAGGGCCAAGGCGAGTGCGATCACTGACATGTCCGCAGTCTAGCCCACCCTTCCGGGTAAGACCATTCCATGAGAGACGCGCTGTTGCGGTTCACGGATGGATTGGAGGCGGGTGGGCACGACCCGCGCGGCTACGTCCTGCATCACAAGGGAAGGCAGATCGCCAGCGCGGCTTGGGCGCCGTACTCGCTTTCGCGTCCGCACGAGATGTACTCGCTGAGCAAGAGCTTCACCTCGATGGCGATGGGTTTCTGCGTCCAGCAGGGGTTTGCCTCGCTCGACGACAAGGTGGTCGAGTTCTTCCCCGACGACCTGCCGGCGGTGGTTTCGCCCAAACTGGCTGCGATGCGGATCCGGGACTTGCTGAGCATGGTCACGGGCCATGCCGAGGATACGACGGGTCACCTTTGGGCCAGCGAGGACGGTAACTGGCCGAAGGCGTTCCTCTCCCTTCCGGTGGTTCACGAGCCAGGAACCTTCTTCTTGTACAACACGGGCGCGACCTACATGGTGAGCGCGATCGTGCAGCGGGTCTCTGGAATGCGGGTGACCCAGTTGCTGGCTCCGCGGCTGTTCGAGCCGTTGGACATCCGATACGTTTGGTCGACGCGCGATCCTAAGGGGGTGGATTTTGGAGGCTCCGGCATGCGGATCGCGGTGAACGATATCGCCAAAGTGGGTGAGGTTGTCCGGACGAACGACGGAAGCCGTCTGCCGGCAGACTACATGACGATGGCGACGTCCTTCCAGGTACCCAACGGGGGCGCGGGCAGTTGGGCGTCCGACGGGGTGAACGACTGGAACCAGGGTTACGGCTTCCAGTTCTGGCAGTGCCAGCACGGGGCGTTCCGGGGCGATGGCGCGTTCGGGCAGTTCATGCTGGTATTGCCGGAGCAGGAGGCGTCGCTAGCTCTATTCTCCAGTTCCGAGAACCTGCAGGGGATTCTGGACCTGGTCTACGAACACCTGATGCCCGCGCTTGCTTCGGGTGCGGAGAGCGTGGGGGCTCATTTCGCTCGTCAGGTTCGGGAGGACTTGGCTCCGGTAACTCGTGATTGGGCAGGCGCTTACACCTTCGAGAGCAACGAGGTCGGACTGGAAGCCTTGACCATCCGCGACACCGGCGACTGCTTGGAGTACGCGGTTCAATGGAGCGGCCAGGCGGGCACGCTGACGGCGGGCAAGGAGCGTTGGGTCGAGCAGGTTTCGCCGGTGTTCCAGTGGCAGCCGGAAGCGGTTTGCGCAAAGGTTGGCGAGCTTGATGGACGGTTGGCGCTCCGGTTACGCTTCCCGGAGATGACGCAATCCCAGACGCTGCTGGTGGCGGTTGTGGACGGGGCGGCGGAGGTCGAGTTCCGGTGCAAGAATCGGTTTGGCCGGACCGAGTACCCGAAGGTCCTTAGCCGGTGACGCCGGTGGAACGTTTGCGGGCGATTGCGATGGCGTTGCCCGGAGTCGAGGAGCGCGTGAGCCACGGTGCGCCCAGTTGGTTCGTCAAGAAGCAGTTCCTGATCTTCGCGGACCAACACCACGACAACCGGATGGCCCTTTGGTGCGCGGCACCGGCGGGAGTGCAGGAAGTTTTGGTCTCGCAGGAACCGGACAAGTACTTCAGGCCACCCTACGTGGGGGTCCGGGGCTGGATCGGGGCCTACCTAGACGTTCCGGTGGATTGGGACGAGATCGCGGAGATGGTGCGCGAGGCGCGTGCCTGCGTCAGCACATCAAAGCGGTAGGGCTCTACTCGCAAGAGGTCTCTACGCGGATCCCGATCGAGGCGATGACGACCGCAACCTCAAGGCACTCCTGCTCGCCGCCGTGGTGGACCACGGAGCGGCCAAGGTGGTCGATCTCCCAGGTCTCAATCCAGGCTTCCTGCTCGTCGCAGCCAGTGGCCTTCATCAGGATCGCCATCACCTGCTCGTAGGTGTTGGTGTCGTTGTTGAAGACGGTGACGATCCATCCGCCGCCGTGGCCGGTGCCGTCGTCGATCCGCTCTTCGGGGCGCTGAATGGTTCCGGGGGCACTCATCAGTCGTTCCACTCGGGGGCAACCTCGGTACGGATTCCGGCGCTCTCGATCACCTGGGCGGCTGTTTCGCATGCGGATCGCGCGGCGAAATGGACGGGAGCTTTGCCGAAGGTGTGGGCTTCCCAGGCTTCGATGGAGGCCTCGCCCGAATCGCAACCGGTGGCGTCCATCAAGGCGATGATGACTTCGTCGAACGAGTTGTGGTCGTTGTTGTGGATCACGACCATCCACCTTCCGCCCGTGGCGGGCGTTTGGATTTCGGGTTCAAGAAGCGGGTGGCTCATAGGGCGGTCTATTGAGTACCTGACAAGTCTACAGATTTGGCAAGGGTTTGTCCAACCATTCAGGGCGCCTTTGCAGAACCAGTCCTAGGCGTGCCCGGCTTCGGGGGATTGCGTTGTCCGGCCCTTCGAGTTCCGCGCCAGTACTCCTAGGGCAAGGATGGCTAGCCAACTCGGGATGCCGATGTAGAGGCCCGTGGCGAGGTCGAGATTCAGGTCGTGGGCTCGGTAGCCCTCGATCGTGCCGGGACTGGGAGAGTCCTCGAGCGATGGCGTCTTGGCTTCGAGGCGGTAGACGAAGTAGCCTTCGCGGGGCTCTGGATCTCCGAAGCCGCTTAGCTCCTTCCTCGACCAGACCTCAGACACTCCCTTGTCCGCCAGCAAGGCGGGGTTAGCCGTTGGCTTGACGAAGAGCATGTTCCCGTTTGCCGGGGTGGCGGGATCTTGTCCATCGACTTCTCGAAGGCGCTCCACAACGTCGCGATGGATGAGCGAGTCGTAGCCCCCAAAGTCCTTGACGCGGGTTAGGGCGGCGATATTGGGGGGAACCAGGGCGGGTGCGGCGGTGAGCAGGTCCCAGGGGTCGTTCACAAAAGCAATGAGGGTGCCCGGCTTGGCGGGAATCGTGAGGTCGGTGTTCTCGCGTGGGGTCGTCCTCACCAGAGGAAGCATCAGAAGAGATCCGACCAAGCCGAGGGCAGGGAGCCAGGGGCCTGCCTTTGGCACGCGCCAGAGGGCAATGCCTGCCAGCAAGGCGGCGATCAGGGCGAACCCGAGGTTGACGTTGCCGACAATGGTCGGCACCAACTCGGGAGAGGCCCCGGGGATCCATGGAGCCAGGCCGGAAGCCCCAAACCGAACGAAGTAGACGCTCAGGAGGGCCACGATCCCGATGCCGGCGACCGGGAACCACTTGCCGACGCCCTCGTCTTTCTCAGAGCGGTCCGCGATGGCGACACCGGCCACAACGGTTGCGGCAAGGACCAACAGGATGCACGCCCGACCCGGGGAGCCGGTCGATGACCAGCCGGGAAAACCGAAATAGAAGAGTCTGGCTACCGGGCCACCGAGGCAGAGGAGAAGGCCCAGGATTCCTACTCCAGCCATGGGGCCGACGGCGGGGAGGGAGCGCCGGCGTAGGAGGAACAAGGCACCGAAGATCAGGGCTCCGATCCCAAGCGCGCCCTCGGCAAAGTTGCCTCCGCGCTTCACGAAGGCTGGCCAATAGGCGGGAAGGGTTTGGTCGCCGGCCACGATCCCGTCGGTGGGCAATCCAGTTAGGGTCGGGAATACGAGTCCAACCAGCTCGTAGGGCTGGATTGCTCCGGCGTTGTAGGCGGCGAACCCTTCTTCCGTAGGCACGTTGCGGCGATGGGAGTACTTGCTGAAGGAGAGGACGGGGGCAAGTTGAGGCATCGCGGCACCGATTCCCAGCGCGATCGCTAGGCCGACTCCGAGGGCAACCTTCGGCCGCCTGGTCTCGCCTAGTCGCCATAAAACGACGATCAGAGCGGCCAGCAAACCGTACGCCACGAACTGGAGGTGTCCGGCGAGCACGATCATTGTGGTGGTCAGAGCGCATGCCCAGAGGCTACGGTCTGCACTATTGAAGGCTCGAAGGATTGCGAGGAGAAGCCAGGGAATCCAGGCCACGGTACTGGGAACGCTGGCGAGGGTTAGCCATCCGAGGAGAAATGGCGAGAGCGCAAACGAAGCCCCCGCGACGATCGCGCCGACTTCGCGATTTTTGCCCTCGGGCGACAGGCGCATCACGAGGTTGGCGACCCCGAGGCTGGCCACAAAGAGGTGGAACCACGCGAGCAACCCGACCGCGATCGCAGTCGGCACGCCCAGGACTCCGAGCAGAATGTGGGGTGGATAGAAGCCCCCGGACTGGGAATTGGCAAGGAGGGGGGCGCCGCCGAATACGTACGGGTTCCAGAGGGGGGCCTGGAAGTGCCGCCATGAGTCCAGCACCAGGTCGCGCCAGACGTAGAACTGAAGCACGCCGTCCGCCTGGAGCACATCCCAGGGCTGGCTCGGCTTGGGGCCGTTCCAAGGCGCCATCTGGCGAATCTGGTCGAATGCTCCAAGGGTCTCACCGAGGAAGAGGCACCGCCAGAGGGGAATCGCCGCGATGAGGGCAAGCGTGAGGGGCAGCCAAGCGCGCTTGAGCAAGGCCATTAGCAGTAGGCGGCTTGCTGGAGGGCCTTCTCGTTGTCCGGGTCGACCGCGAGGATCTGCTTGAGCAGAGCGCAGGCTTCCTCATACATTCCCAGCATCATCTGGGTCATGGCGAGGTCGTACTTGACGTCTAAGTTTCCCGGATACTGCTGAGCGAGGGCCGCCAGAGTAGCCATGGAACCCTCGAAGTCTCCCTCGAAGCCTTGGATCAGACCCAAGAGGTGGCGGGCCCCAACATGAGCGGGGTCCTCGGCGAGCACCTTCATCAACTCGGTCCGAGCCTCCGGATACATCCCAGAGTGCCTGAGCTGGAGGCCTTTCTGGAACGTGCTTTCTAGGTCGATCACGGCCATAGCGGGTTCCCGAAGTATAGCATGGACGCAGAAATGTTGGAATCCGTGCCGCTCCATTTTGAGAGCGGCACAGAGGGAGGCTAGGCCGGGCCTGGCTCGAACCGGGGCGGGGCGATGTTGGGCTTGCCCTTCACGGTCTCCTGTGATTCGTTCAGGACCGGGGTGCCGCCATCGCGAGGAGTCTCGCGAGGGGCGAGCGGGGGAAGTTCTCGGCCTTCCATCACGGCGAGGAACTCCTCTCGGCTGAGGGTTTCCCGGGCGAGAAGGGCGCCGACCACGGCGTCCAGCTTGCCCTTGTGCTGGGTTAGGATGTCGGTGGCGCGCTGGTGGCAGTTGTCGACGATCTTGCGGACTTCCTCGTCGATCATCTTGGCGACTTCCTCAGAGTAGTTTCGCTCGTCGTTGTAGTCGCGGCCCAGGAACGGATTGTGGCTTCGGCGACCCAGGGCGAGGGTGCCGAGCTTGGTGCTCATCCCGTACTCGCAGACCATGGCGCGGGAGATGCGGGTGACGCGCTCCAGGTCGTTGCTAGCGCCGGTGGTGCTTCGGTTGTAGACCAGTTCTTCCGCGACACGTCCGCCCAGGAGAGCGGTGATGTCGTCCAGAAGCTCCTGGTCGGAGACCAGGTACTTGTCCTGGTCGGGAAGCTGCCAGGTGGAACCGAGGCTCATTCCGCGGGGGAGGATCGTGACCTTGTGAACGGGGTCAGCGAACTCCAACAGTTCGCCGATGACGGCGTGGCCCGCCTCGTGGTAGGCGATGATCTCCCGCTCCTTGTCGTCGATGATCCGGCTCTTGCGCTGGGGACCGGCGATGGTGCGGTCGAGGGCTTCTTCGAGGTCGGTCTGACCAATGCGGGTGCGGTTGCGCCGCGCCGCAAGAAGGGCAGACTCGTTCAGCATGTTGGCGAGGTCGGCTCCGGTGAAGCCAGGCGTTCGCTTGGCGAGGACTTCGAAGTCGACGTCGGGCTCGAAGGGCTTGCCCTTGGAGTGGACCTTGAGGATGGCGAGCCGGCCGACCGCGTCTGGGGCGTCCACCACGATTTGGCGGTCGAATCGGCCGGGCCGAAGGAGCGCTGGGTCGAGGACGTCGGGTCGGTTGGTCGCCGCAACAATAATCACCGAATCGGTCCCCGAAAAACCATCCATTTCGCTTAGGATTTGATTGAGAGTTTGCTCTCGTTCATCGTGTCCGCCACCCAAGCCTGCACCGCGCTGGCGTCCCACGGCATCGATTTCGTCCACGAAAATGATGGCGGGAGCGTTGTCCTTGGCCGTTTGGAACAGGTCGCGGACGCGACTCGCCCCGACGCCGACAAACATTTGAATGAATTCGGAGCCGTTGACGCTATAGAACGGAGCATTTGCTTCGCCCGCCACTGCTT
>JBGSIJ010000059.1:0-29752 GCA_041742595.1 Fimbriimonadaceae bacterium
ACCGGCATGGCCCGAGGCTGCCCCATGAGGATGCGCGCCCGGCAGGTTCGGACGTCGGACTTCCAGGAGTTCGACCTCATCCTGGCGATGGACCGCCAGAACCTGCGGGACCTGCATCGCTGGCCCGGCGCCGACCCGAACAAGGTTCGGCTAATGCGCTCGTTCGATCCCAACGCCGACGGCGACGAGGTCCCGGACCCGTACTACGGCGGCCCCGACGGCTTCGAGGCGGTAGCCAACATGCTGGAGGCCGCGTGCGACGGTCTGTTGGACGATCTTCTGGGCACGGCTACAATCGTGGAATGCAACTAGCCCTCCTTTTCACTCTCGCGGCGCTGCAAGCCCCCGACGCCATCCTCGACCGCTTCCCGGGCGAGTGGACCAGCAAGGAGGAGGCCACCCGCCCAGACGGGTCCAAGCTCGCTTTCACGCTTGACGGCAAGTACCGGCGGATCTTCCAGGGCAAAGCCATCTTGATGGAGGAAACGCTCAACCTCCCCGGCGGGCGCAAGTCGGAGAACCTGATCGTCCTCCGTTTCGACGCGGTAGCAAAGAAGTACCGGGCGGTCTGGCAGACCGACGGCGGACCGGAGCCGCTCACGTTCACCGGTACGGCAACCGCCGACGCGCTGAGCCTCGTGGACGACAAGGGCAACCTGAAGATCGAGTACCAGTTCGTGAAGGACGGGTTCTTCAAGGCGCAGCTCTTGGCCAAGCAGGGCGAAGGATGGCGCATCGCCACCGTAGCGGAGTACACGCGAACGGCCAAGCCGGCTGAAGTGAAGTAGATGGCGTCCAAGCGCTATCCCAAGCATGATCCCGAAACTCGTCGAGGCATCAAGCTTTCGAACTTGGAGTTCCACTATCCGGGCCTCAGTGTAGGATCTCTCGACGAGATTCAGAGGTTGACCAACACCATCTCGGCTAAGGACGATCTGGATCCAGCAGGGATGAACCTCGACCACATTTGGCACCGCGTATCGTACGAAGCGGCCGACGAGATGGAGCGGAAATTGGTCTTCTGGCTGGAGCCTGAGGACAGTGGGGAGAAATGCGAGGTTGCATCTCTAGCGGCAAAGCCGGGAGCGGGCAAGGCGTATGAAAAGATAGTGGGAAACGACGCTATGAAGACCATTGAAATGCAACCTCTCTTCGACGGAAAGGCTCTCGGCAAGCTCGAGACCGCGCTGCAGACGGGTGTGAACGAGTTGATCGCTCTAAGCCTCATCATCAAGCAGGCGCACTGGAACGTGAGGGGCCCGAATTTCCGACCGCTACACCTGCATCTTGACGAGATCTACGCGGCGGTTCAGGCCGGGGTCGACGAGTTTGCGGAGCGGCTGGTTGCGCTCGGGGTTCCGGTCAACGGGTTGCCGGGCCATGTAGCCAAGTCCGCGACCGTTTTGGACATTCCGATGGGCTTCCGGAAGGACACGGAGATCGCCCAGCTGATCACGGACCGGCTCACCCACGTGATCCGCGCAGTTCGTTCGGAGATGGACAAGATCGAGGACGAGGACACGGTAACCGCCGACCTCATGCACGCGACCGTGATGGGGCTGGAGAAGCATCTCTGGATGATCCGTAGCACCACCGAGTAAGGGCAGACCTCTCGGGCGGGCCGCCCGAGATACCCATGGGCCAGCGGCCCATGCCACTACAGGGTTTGCGTGACCTTCTGAATGTGCTCCGGGCGATCGGGATCGAGTCCCCTCGCCCGGGCACACAGGAGCGCCAGCCACTGGCCGAACAGCACATCGTGGAACGGGGCCAAAACCTCCGAGGCGGCGACCCTGGGGGCCGGGATCACCACGCATCCCTGCTCCTCAAGACCCGGGATGGCCTCGCCGTAGACCACCGCGCAGCTTTCCTCGCGGGCCAGCGCGCGAGGGCCGTGCTGGAAGTCGGCGCTGCTGAAGCTCTTGCAGGGGATCAGGGCGCACTCCATCAACTTGAGCGCGGTCTCCATCGCGATGCTATACCGGTAGCCACGGGCGAGGCTGAACACCGGGTTAGAGCGCACCGCCATCGGCACCCAAGGGGCCGCCGCCGTCCGCGCGGCCTCTAGGTCTTGATCGGTTGGAAGCGATGCCACCGGATCGGGCAGGTCTCCCCTGAGTGCCCGCACGGTTTGGTAGAGGGCAAGCAGGGAAGCGCTAAACGTCTTGGTCGCGGCGACCGACCGCTCGGGTCCGCACCCCAGGTAGACGGCGGACTCGGCGGCCTTCTCCACGCGGGAGCCCGCCGTGTTGGTGATCGCCAAGGTGTGGTGCCCGGATTCGCGCAGCATGGCGAGCATCTCGGCGACGTCCGGCGCGGCTCCGCTCTGGCTGATCCCGATGGCCAGGCAGTTCTGGTAGCGGACCTTCACGCCGTAGCGAGTCAGCACGCTCGGCGCGGCCAAGCTCACCGGCACGCCCAGGCAGATCTCGATCAAATAGCGGGCATACAGCGCGGCGTTGTCGGAGGAACCGCGCGCGATCAACAGCACCTGGTCGAAGGATCGCCCTGATAACGAGGCTCGCAGCGACTCCAAATAGGGTTCGGCTTTCGCCCTCAGCAACCCGGGCTGCTCCCGGATTTCCGACTCCATCAAAGCGCCGCGTTGAGCCCCGTCTTCCATGCCGATCATGTTACTGCGTCCTGGTTGGGCATCTCGTTCGTCCATAATTCGTTAGTCCGGCGCCGATCTCAACGGCCCTCGGCGAACCAACCGAAAACCGTTATGGTGAACCTGCTCGCTTTCCTCGTCGTTGCCTCCGTTGGGGGTGCTCAAGACACGGCCACCTATCGGAACCCGATCCTCAACATCGAGTTCGAGCATCCGAAGGCGTGGCAAGTGTCCACCTCTAAGAAGAACGAGAGCCGGATTCTGATCCCGATCAGCGGGGCCAAGACGCCCGCCCTCCTGGAGATCCTGCCCGTGACCTTCGAGTCCGAGAAAGACATCTGGCAGATCGCGCAGAAGACGGTGGTCTCCAACGCCAAGTACGAACTGGCGAGGCAGTGGGAGGAAGACCTGTTGGGCGTTCCCATGCTGGTCACCCGCTACAGCTTCCCGACCTCCAAGGGCACCCAGACCGCGATGAGCGCGCTGTTGTACAGCGATTGGCCCCGCAAGCTCTTCTTCCGACTGACGACCGGCGCATTCGAATTCGAGAAGGCCGAGTTCGAACTGCGACAGGCCCTGCAGACGGTACGGACGATCGACAAGTCCGCGTTCAAGCCTAACGATCCCACGGTCAAGCCGATCAAGGGTCGTAAGGTCGAGCCGGTGGTCGCCAACCCCACCAAGATCGTGGTCATCGACGGCGGCGGCGAGAAGCCGGTTGCCGCGAACGCGCCGAAGGGCGAGGTTCGCGTGGATGCGCGCGCCGCTGGCCGAGATCTGAACCTGCTGCTCCCCAAGGGTTGGGCGGCCACGCCAGACGGCGACATGAAGTTTTCCGTTAGGAACCCTAACTTTGACGGCACGCTGGCCGCGACGGTCGCGTCCTCGCTGGACGGCGATCCCTCGCAGCGGGCCTTGTTCATGGCTACCAACCAGAGCCTCAACAAGTTCGCCGCGGTCGCCGATCGCCAGGAGCAGTTGCCGGGCGCAAACGCCCTGGGTGCCGAAGTTTCCTGGGTCTGGCGAAGCGGCTCCAAGGCCGGCGCGGGCGGCGGCGGGTTCCTTGCCACCCTAGATGCGGTCGTTCGCAAGGGCGAGTTCTACTTCGTGATCTCCTTCGAAACTGCCGACAAGCGGGGAAGCGAGGAGGCCAAGCGAGACGTTCTCGCGTTCCTCCGGGCCGCTTCCATCGAACTCAAACCTTGATCCTCGCGTTTAGCACGTCCAGCCCCCTTGCCAGCGTCGCCATGTTCGACGACGCGGGCGGGTTGGTCTGGAGCGCCGAGCGCGTCGCTCCCCGGGCGGCGTCCACCGCCTGCGCGGAACTGCTTCAAGCGGCGATCTCCGAGGGCACCGTGAGGCTGAAGGAGGTAACCCTCTTCCTCGCGGACCTCGGACCAGGAAGCTTTACGGGAGTCCGCGTTGGGGTGATGATGGCAAAGACCTTGGCCTACGCCCACAATGCCCTTGCGGGCGGCGCGGACGCCTTCGACCTGATCGACCCCGCGTCCGTGGTCGCCTTCCCGAGCCGGAAAGGCGAGTTCTTTGTTCGCGTGCCGGGGCAAGCGGTCACCCGAGGTTCAGAAGCTCCGGAAGGCGCCGTCGGGTTCGGGTTTGGCGAGCCAGAGGTGTTTCCACATGCGCGAAGGTTCGGAGCGATCCTGCTCGGAATCGAGCGAGTGGACCCGATGAAGCTGGAGCCCAAGTACCTGATGGAGCCCAGCATCTCCCTCCCCAAGAAGCCGCTCTCGCGGGTTGGGGAACGGCCGTGACGGACTGGAAGCCCAACGTCTCGCTACGGCCTTACGTAACGTTGCGGACCGGCGGCGCGGCGGAGTGGTTCACGGTCGCGAGGTCTCCCGCCGACCTGGTGGAAAACGCCCAGGCGTGCCTGCGCCGGGGGCTCAAGATGACCACGATCGGCCTGGGGAGCAACATCCTTCCTAGCGAGGACGGGGTGGAAGGGCTGGTCTGCCTCAACCTGGCCAACCAGATCATCGTGGGTTGGTCGGGGCAAGTAATGGCCCAATCCGGCTGCCTCCTTCAGGACCTCTTCCTCGATACCGCCCAGTGCAGCTACACCGGCTTCGAGTTTGCGGTGGGCATCCCGGGCACGCTGGGAGGCGCCCTGGCCAGCAACGCAGGCGCGTACCGGCACAGCATCTCGGACTTCATGACGCGGCTCGAGATCTGCGAGGACGGCCAGCGCCGGTGGGTGGAGCCTAGCAAGATGCAGTTCTCCTACCGAGATTCCATCCTGAGGCGGCCCAATCCTCCGCGTATCGTGGTCCTAGAGTGCGAGTTCCAACTCGAGCTTGGGGATCCAAAGAGGATCTACGACGAGGCGCGCGAGTACCAGCGCCAGCGCATCGGCAAGCAACCCGCTGCCGCCAGCGCGGGAAGCTTCTTTAAGAACGTTAACGATGCCGAACTGGCATCTCGGCTAGACAATCTTCCCGCCGGCCTCAGAGAGGCGGGCGTGGTTCCGGCGGGCTACCTTATCGAGGCGGCCGGACTCAAAGGAATGCGGCACGGCGGGGCGATGCTGGGGGCTCGGCACGCTAACTTTATGCTCAACGTCGGGCGAGCCAGCGCGTCCGAGATCTTCGAGCTGGCGGCGATCGCCAAGCAGACGGTGCTCAACAAGTTCGGGGTCCAACTAGAGGAAGAGGTTCTCTACCTGGGCAACTGGGGTCGCTGGCGCTAGCGGTTCTGGCGGACGGTCTCCGGCACGCTGAGCGCGCCGATGTCGTACAGGTACAGCGCAAAGAAGAAGGTGAAGGTGATCGCGATGCTGGCCAGAAAGAGCACGATCGACGCCCGAAGAATCCCCAGCCCGTGCTTGCGGGCGAACCGGTTCTGGCTGACAAGCGACGCTTGCGCTTTGGCCGCGAACTTGATGCCGAACATTTTCGTGGACCGGCGTTGAAGGTCCTTCATCCAGGGCCGGCGCATCAACCAGAGCATGTGGCCCCAGAGCCACCGTGCAATTACCTGGGACAACCAACTCATTAGGACTTCATCCTACGCGACGGAGCACGTGATCGGTGCACTCGTCGCGCTAGACTTACCTCGTGCAGGCGCTGGATCAAGCCCTATTCCGCGCGATCAACGGCTGGCCGGATGGCATGGCCCCGTTCTGGCGCTTCTGGAGCGAGGCCACCCAACGCATCGAAGTGCGCGTCCTGCTCCTCCTTCTGGTGGTCGGCATGCTGGTCCGAGGAGCCCGCTCACGCCGCGCCATCCTCACGGCGATGATCGCCTGGCCGCTCGCCAACGAGGCTTGCGATCTGTGGAAGGCGGGCCTTCGGGGGCCGCGTCCGTTCCAGGTTCTGGACGATGTCCTGCTGAGGGCAGGGAAGTCCGATAGCTTTGGCTCCGCGTCTGCGCACAGCGCCAACATGGCGGCGGTCGCCTTCTGCCTGGCCTACGGGCTGGGCCGGTGGGGATGGCCTTGGGTTCTGGTGGCGGTGCTGGTGGGAATCTCGCGAGTCTACGTGGGCGTGCATTTCCCGGCGCAAGTGTTGCTGGGCTGGACCACCGGGATCGCGGTGGCGGCGCTGGTTTCATGGGTCGCCGACCGGCTTACCGCCCGCAAGGAAAGCGCCGACGAGGACCTCGCCGGCCAAGAATCTTCCGTTTGATCTAGGTTCGCGGCGAATCCGAGAATGAGACCAGGTGAAAATTCCTGCTTGTAAATACGAATTCTCGTGTATGATGATTCTCGCGAATACGAATTCTCATCGTTGAGAGTCGCGGAGTACCAATGAGGGTCACCCAGCAAGACATAGCCCGAATAGCGAAGGTTAGCCAAGCTACCGTTTCGCGGGTTCTTGCGGGCGACGCCCGGGTAGAAGAGGCGCTGAAAGACCGCGTCGAGCAAGCGATCCGGGACAACAACTACCGACCCGACGTTCGTGCCCGCTCCCTCCGTTCCAAGAAGACCGGCCTGATCGGCCTCGTGGTGAAGCGCCCCCAGGGCGGCCTAACCGACGATCCGTTCTTTGCCAGCTTGGCCTCGGAGATCATGGATTACCTGTCCGGGCGGCCCTACCACCTTTGCATGGACATGGTCACCGACGACGAGTCGCAGGAGGCCATCTACGATGAGATGCTTCGCACCCGCCGCGTGGACGGTTTGATCCTCGTGGAATCCCATGCCCGCGACGAGCGCATCCATCGTCTGCAGTCCGAGGGTTTCCCGTTCGTTCTCATCGGCAACCCGGTGGGTGACGACCAACTCTGGTCCGTAGACAACGACAACGTGCTGGCGGGCGAGATCGCCACCCAGCATCTGATCGACCAGGGCTTCAAGCGGATCGGAATGATCGCCGGCCCCAAGGGCATTACCGTCAGCGACGACCGGATTATCGGGTACCAGCGCGCCATGCGCGGACAGCAAGACGACCACCTGATCTGGCACTCCAACTTCGGCATCCAATCCGCCAAGGCCACCGCCGTGGAAGCCCTGTGCACCGAGCCTTCTCCGGACGCGGTGGTGGTGCTGGACGACTTCATGTCGATGGGCGTGGTTTTGGCCGCTCGCACGGTCGGGCGCCGGGTTCCAGGCAACCTTGGCCTCGTCAGTTTCAACGACACCAGCATCTGCCAGCTCATCGAGGGCGGCATCTCGTCGGTCAGCCTCAACATGAGCGAGATCGTGCGAAGCGCCTGCGATCGGCTGCTGGCGATTATTGACGAAGAGACCGACGGCCTGACGCGCCGCGCCCTCGTTCCGTGCGAACTGCGCGTCCGCGGATCCAGCGTTCGAAAGGAGGGCGTCCCGCGATGATGCTCCTGGAACGAGGCCGCGTGCAGGTCGTCAAAGCACCGTCCGTGCATTCATCCAATTTCTCTCGTGAGCTCTCCGCCCAGGATTTCCTGACGCTTCTGAGTTCATCGTCGCTCGCCATCGGCGCTGATGCCTTTGGCCCGTCTTTAGCACTTGTTCCCAAGGAGACCATCTGAAATGACTACCCTTCAAAGTCGAAAGGGCTTTACCCTGATCGAGCTTCTCGTCGTCATCGCGATCATCGCGATTTTGGCCGCCATCCTATTCCCGGTTTTCGCCCAGGCGAAGGTCGCCGCGAAGAAGACGTCTGACCTGTCGAACGTCAAGCAGTCCGTCCTGTCCGTTCTCATTTATGCGAACGACTCCGACGACCTGGCCCCGCACTACAACTGGCCTGAGACCTACATCTTCGTGACCCGCCTCCTGCCTTACACGAAGAACAAGGACATCTTCCGCAGCCCTTCCAGCTCCTCCAAGATGGGAACGGTTCAGCGAAAGCAGCACGACAACGGTTCGGGCGACTACATGATGCCTCCGGACGACGGATGCGTTGGCCTCGGAACTTCGGCGGTTGGCTCTTCCCAGTACTACAACGACATCTATCCTCCGACCGACTACGAAGTTAACCCTTCGCTGTTTGGCTACCAGGGCGGTGTCTGCGTGAACACCACGGGTAATAACAGCGGATACTTCCACCCCGGACCCAACGTTTCGGCGGGCTCCAGCGGAGGCGAGGGTACGGTCGGCGTAGGCCCGGGCAGCGTGGTTTACACCAGCGTTTCCAAGGTCGTTCTTCTGGTCAACTTCCCGATCAATGGCAACTACTGGCCGGGCGGCCCGGGCGTGCCGTTCTGGGGCGCCAACTTCAAGGGCCTCTACAGCGAGGGCAACAACGCTGGCATGATGGACGGCCACGCGTCGTACTTCAAGACCTCTAAGCTCACGCCTGACGGCTTTGAGGACGCCGGTCCGATCATCAGCTGGAACAGCAACCCGCTCGCGGGCAAGCACTACCGCTGGTGGGGCACCAACTACGGCGCTGCCGACGTCCAGTAAGGACTCAGCCGCACTACCTGGCTCGGGCTTTTCGAAGCCCGAGCCTTACCCCTTGAACAGCCATGACCAAAACCCAATTTTTCGCGATCGCGATTCCCGTAATGATCCTGGCGGCAGGATGCGACAACGTCGGCAACGCCCCTCCCCCCCTATCGCCTGACGACACCAAGAAGGCTCTGAGCGAGGCGAAGCCCGAAGACCAGATCAACTGGATCAACCGTAGCCCTATGCCGGCCGACGAGAAGGCTCGGAAGATCAAGGAGATCGAGGACAAGTACGGCATTAAGGCTGGCGGTGTAACCGGACCTTCTGGCGTCCCCGGCCGCTAGAGGGACTAATGTACTAGACGTGTATCAGGGCAGTGAGCTCGCGCCTCTAGAATATTGGAGGTTAACCTATGAAACGCATTTGTTTCATTTCACTGGCCCTGCTATCAACGTTCAGTCAAGCGGGAACTTGGCAGATTGTTGGTGCCCCGGACCTAACGGATGTCTTCGTAGCTAACGGGGCAACTATCCAGTCCTCGAGCAACAACAGCGTGCTGTGGACCCTGACGGGTTCGATCTACGCGCCTTACCCCGGAATCACTACAAAGATGATGACCGTGCAAGGCGAGGTGCGCTGGAAGGTCCGGTACACGGCTGCTGACCAGAGCGATCCTGGGCCGGGTCAGGCACTTGTTGTCAAGTTTCTGCCGTACGGTCACGCTCAGTCCGCAGCCAGCATCTACAACTATGCGAGCAGCGCCGTAGCGCTCTCAACCATCGCGACCATCGGCTTCGCTCGGCTAGCACAGTTCGCCTATACGGGGCCACCTATTCCTTGGGCAGGCAGTGCAACCGATGGCTCCACGACCCCTGCCAACCAACCACCGTTCTACGGTGCCACTGACCAGACATGGTACCAAGTCGGCAAAATGACGTGGGAGTCCACGATCCGTATGCATGTTAATGAGGTGGCAGTACTCTCGACGGAAGGAAACGGAACCAAACTAGCGAGTTCCAACTGTTCTGTGCGGGTAACGGTCGTAGAGGTAGACGGAAGTCCTGTAACGCACGTCTAGTCCGTCTCGCTGCCTGCCTCAAGTAACGATGGAGTTCGGGGCAGGCAATGGCTCCTTCAACGAGCTGTTAAAGACTCACCCCCGATCTCCGGGGCGACCCGTCTTCGTCCGGACCCCCATCTGCCCGAGCGATAGCTCCTTGCGCCAGTCGCTCGGTACTTCTTTCCGCACGAGGTTCCCGGTGTTGCCGTGATCTTTGGCGGTGACTCCGTCCAGGTACCGGATCCATGCTCCGTCATACGCACGGTTGTTCTCGATGCGGTTGCCGGTGGGGAAGGGTAGGTCCGTCTTCCAGATCTCCGGCAGGCCGGGGTAGCGGCTGTAGGGCGGCTGGTCCACCTTCACGGCTTCGATCTTCTCGATGAATCCCCACTCGCCGCCTTTGCCGAACAGCTTGGCCGCCCATCCCTTGCCGCGCGCATCGAAGTGGATTGCCGGGTGGTTGTTCACAAACGTGTTGCCCCGGATCACGTTGTCTTTTCCGCCGCCCAGCATGATTCCGGTGCCGGTGCCCGCGAAGACGTTGTCCTCCACCAGAGTGCCGCACCAGCAGTCGTCCAGGTACACCGACATCACGTCGGTGAAGTTGCCCTCCGTGGTCACCCGCGGGTTGATCTCCTCGAAGAGGTTGCGCCGCACGATGTTGCCGCGCATAGTGGCGTCGCGGCCCATGTAGACCGCGCCCGCGTCTCCGGTCTCCAGACAGACCCGGCGGAAGTCGTTCCCCTCGATCACGTGGTCGTTGCCGCTCAGGATGATCGCGCTGTGCGGCGCGTCCGAGAACGAGCATCGCACAATTCGGTTGCCAACCCCGTAGAGGGCCACCGCCGGCCGGTAGGTTCGGCAGACGCGGCTGTAGTTCCAGAACCGGCAGTCGTCCACCAGGTGGCCGGCGGGGGTTAGGGTTCCCCGATCTCCTCCGCTCAAGATGACGGGAGCCTCTCCGATCTCCGTGAAGTCGCAGCCGACCAGGGCGTGGCCTTTTCCTCCCTCGATCCTCACCCCGTCCGAACCGAACCCCCGGATCAGGCAGCTCTCCATTCGGACGCCTTCGCCGCCCTCGATGAGTGCGGCAGCATCGCGGCCGGTTTCAAGTACGAGGTTCGAAAGAACAACCTTCTGGGCGTCCTTGATTCGGAAGAGGGGCTCGCCAAGTTGGCTGATCGCCAGATCGCCCGGCTTGGGAGCGGAGGGGGGCCAGAGGTAGGCCTTGCCCGCCGCGCGGTCTAGGTAGTACTCGCCGGGCTGGTCCAGCTCTTCGGGCACGTTCAGGAATCGGAAGCGGCGACCCGGCTGGTACCCGTATTGCCCGTGGGGAGCCACCGTCTTCAAGCGGTCCGGCCCCATCTCAGCGACTTGCTCGTAGGTGTCGGCCCAGTCGTAGTTCCAGTAGCCGTGGACCCACAGATCTGGGTTGGGCGCCCAGTTCGCCGTGCGCGGTTCCGCGAACGTGAAGCCGTCCGCCGAGACCTCCTTCATCCGCAGCCAGCTGCCCGGGTTGGGGTACTGCGCCAGGGTCAAGGGCTTGCCCCGGAACGAGAGCTCGGACGCCATCGGCGACTTGTTCGCGCCAAAGCCGCGCCGGGACATCGAAGCGGCCTCGGCGATGCCCGCCGCCCTAAGGTCGCACTCAAGAACGTGGGTCCGCGCTTCTGGAGGTAGGCGCTGCAAAAAGGCCGGGCTCGCGGCCCGCCACCGGTTCAGGACGGTTCCGCCAAGTATGTGCGGCGGTCGCTTGGGGTCTTTGGCCACGATCCGCACGGCGCCGTCGGCGGCTCCGATCTGGATGCTGGAGTTCACCGAGTAATCGCCCGGGGCGACCTCGATGCGCTTGGGGACGCTTGGGTTCTCGCGAAGGTAGCGAAGCGCCCGGGGCAGGGAAGCAAAGGGGGGCCGGGGCGCTCCGTCGTTGCCGTTGGGGGTGACGAGGACAGGGCTGGCGGCGAGGGCCGCGATCAGTAGCGGGACCATGTCCGCATCTTACGCGGAAGCCGGCGCGCGCCGTGCGCCGGGGCAGGATTGGGACGGTAAGGGTAGACTGTAGGTTCAAATCGGTTCGGCACGTCCGCTCCGAATCCCCATTCCGAACCGTCCCTACCCTAGGCAAATCGTGGCAGAGCAGGAACCCCAACTTAGCGTTAACGTCGACGAAGAACTCGGTCGATCGTATGTCAACTACGCGATGTCCGTCATCATCGCGCGTGCCCTGCCGGACGTGCGGGACGGTCTCAAGCCGGTGCAGCGCCGCATCTTGTATGCAATGCGCGAGCTGAACCTCACCGCCAACGGCGCGTTCACCAAGTGCGCCAAGGTCTGCGGCGAGACCAGCGGAAACTTTCACCCGCACGGCAACGAGGTCATCTACCCGACCCTCGTGCGTATGGCGCAGCCGTTCAGCCTGCGGTACCCGTTGGTCGACGGACAAGGGAACTTCGGCACCATCGACGGCGACAGCGCCGCCGCCATGCGTTATACGGAGTGCCGCCTGACCCCCATCGCCATGGAGATGTTGGAGGACCTCGATCGGGAAACCGTCGACTGGATGCCCAACTACCTCCAGAGCCAGAACGAGCCGCTCGTACTCCCGGGCAAGTTCCCCAACCTTCTTTGCAACGGCGGCCAGGGCATCGCCGTCGGCATGGCCACCAACCTGGCCCCCCACAACCTCACCGAGGTCTGCAACGCGATCCTGATGAGGATCGACAACCCGCAGTCCACCCTCGATGAGATCATGGAGGTCCTTCCCGGACCCGACTTCCCGACCTACGCCACGATTATGGGCACGAAGGGAATCCGCAGCGCCTACGAAACCGGTCGCGGCTCCATCGTTCTCCAGGCCAAGACCATGATCGAGCCCGGCGATGCCGGCAAGAGCGTGATCGTGGTGACGGAGATCCCGTACCAGGTCAACAAGAAGACGTTGATCGAGAACATCGCGGACATCGCACGCCAGCGCAAGCTAGACGGTCTGCTCTCGGTTCAGGACTACTCGGACAAGCGCGGCATGCGCGTCGAGATCGAAGTCCGCCGGGACGTCAACCCGAACAAGGCGCTCAACTACCTGCTGAAGCACACGTCGCTGAGGACCACCTTTGGCGCGATCATGCTTTCGCTGGTGGACGGCGCGCCGCGCACCGCCCCGCTTCTGCTGATCCTCGACCAGTACGTCACCCACCGACGCAACGTGATCGAGCGTCGCACCCGCTACGAGCTGTACCGCGCTCTGCAGGAAGTCCACCTCAACGAGGGCTACCAGATCGCCCGGCGGTTCCTGGACGAGATCATCGCCCTCATCCGTCGCAGCCCGGATCCCGGCACCGCCCGGGCCGAGATGGTTCGCGAGTTCGAGATGTCGCCCTTCCAGGCCAACGCCGTTTTGGCGATGCCGCTGCGGAACCTCACCCAGCTTCGCCAGATGGAACTGGAGTCCGACTATAAGGAAGCGTTGCTTCGGGTCCAGAACCTCATGGACATCCTCAACGACCCCATGCGCCTGAAGAAGGTGCTGGTGGACGAGGTGGTTGCCATGCGCGACAAGCACGGCGACGAGCGCCGTACCAAGATCGTGGCCCGCGAGGCCGGCGAGTTCACGGACGAGGATCTGATCCCGGACGAGGACGCGATTATCAGCATCAGCCGAGACGGCTACATCAAGCGCGTCAGCATCGAGGCCTACCGCCAGCAGAAGCGCGGCGGCAAGGGTGTGAAGAACGAACAGAAGCAGGACGACGAGCCGGCGCACCTGTTCCAGATCAGCACGCACCACACAATCCTGTTCTTCACGGATCGTGGCCGCGTGTATCGCCTGAAGGGCTACGAGATTCCGGAGAGCGGCCGCTACAGCCGTGGCATGCCGGTCATCAACTACATCAACATCCTCGGCGGCGAGCGCGTCACCGCGACCCTCAGCGTGAAGGACATTAACGCGGAGGGCTACCTCACGATGATCACCCAGGGCACTGGCCCCAAGGGGACCAGCGAGATCAAGCGCACCGAGCTGCGGGCGTTCGCCAACATCCGTAACAACGGCCTGATCGCGTTCGACATCGAGGAAGGCGACGAGCTGAGATGGGTGCTACGCACCCGGGGCAACGACGACATGATCCTCGTCACCCGGCACGGCCAGTCGATCCGGTTCAACGAGCAGGAAGCCACCTCGCGATCTCGCGCGGCGGGCGGCGTCAAGGCGATGTCGTTCAAGGCGGGCGCCGATGAGATGGTGGTCAGCGCAGATGTGATCCGTACCGCGCACGCCAATGTCCAGGAGCACCTCCTCAAGGCGTCTGCCGCCATGGCGGATCAGAAGGCCAAGGAAGCGGTGACCCACCTGGAAGCCGCCGTGAAGGCCGCGAAGGACGTCTCGGACAAGTTTGGCGAGGCCGGGGCCACCTACGAGCTCAGCCGCGCCTACCATGCTCTGCAAGATACGATGCGCTCCGAGAAGCTGGAAAAGGAAGCCCTGAAACTGGGCTACCCAACCCTACTGGTAGTGGGCGACAAGGGCTTTGGCAAGCGCACCCCCCTCGGCGACTACCGCGTCCAGGGACGTGGCGGCACCGGCATCCTCACCATGAACTGCACCGCCAAGACGGGCTTCATCGTGGGCGCGGAGATCGTGGAAGACGATGACCGCCTGCTGGTGATGACCACCAACGGCAAGGGCATCCGCGTCAAGGTCAAGGAGATCCGTACCACCGGCCGCGTGGCCCAAGGCGTCAAGCTGATCAACCTCGGCGGCGAGGACCAAGTTCGCGCCATCTCCCGAATCGTGCAGGGCACGGACGACGGAGACTTCGAAGAAGGCGAAGAGTCCGAAGAGTAGTGAGATCGGATACCTCCGCCGCTGGCGGTGGAGGCTTAGCGCACAACCCAGAACCCTTAGCAGCAAGCTGCTGAGGGTTCTGACTATCTACTTCGGAAACGCCTGAAGCTCCCCACAACTGACGAAGGCCTGCTCGGGCCGATCTCCGCCTGCCGGCTTGCCGATCACCCGCACGCCTAGCACCTTCCTCGGCGCGAACTCCAAGACAAACTGCTGCCCGTTGACGAGCCCGGAGTTTTGCGCACCGGTGGTTGCGGGGTAGCCCGCCAGAACCCCCACCGTTTCCCAGGCGCCCCCGGGTTCGCGGAGCACCTGGACCTGCGGCTTGCCACTGGAGGTGTCGAACCAGCCACCGTCGTGATAGCTCATCCCGTGGTGGAAGACCACACGACCCACCGACACCGGGGCGTCGCCGTGGATCGCAAACCAGTCCTCCTGGGCCATGCCTCCGGTGTACGTATTGAGCGTGGTCTGGGGGTCGCCGTCGCAGATCGAGCCGACCACGTTCCCGTCTCGCGAACTCGACTGCCTTGGCCGCAGAATGGCGTGGGATGCCGCCCGCTTGGTCCGTTCTGTGCGCATCCAGACCTCGTAGGGGAGTCCGGTGGAGCCTGCCAAGAAGAAGGGAACCAGAACTACCTTGCGTACGATCGGCTTGCGCCCTCGGACGGCCAGATAGCCATCGACCTCGTAGAGCGCCTCCATCTCATAGCGGCCCCTTGCGATGACCTTTGGCTGATCGCTCCGCAAGAGAACTTCGGAAGTGGCAGGAAGGCCTGGGGTTTGCGCATAGTCGGCTGCCAGCACGAGGGGACCGATCGTATAGGCGCGTCGTCCGGCGTCGCTCCCGCGGCCCTCGACCTTCTGAAGCGGCATCGGGAACTCGAGCTGTACCGAGTCGTTTGCCTTCCACATCCTCAGAATCTGGAAGTACCTGCCCGGAGTCACTCCAGGGAGCCGACTCCCGTTGAGGCGAACCGAGGCCTTTGCCGCCCATCCAGGGATTCGAAGCCGAAGGGTCGTGGGCGTCTTCGGCGCGGCTGCGACCACCACCCGAACGGCTCCCTTGTTGGGATAGTCGGTGGACTGCAGCAATCGTAGGGCGCCCGCATAGGTGGATGGCCCGTACAGATTCACATCGACCCCACCCTTTCGAGTTGTGTACGCAAACGAAGGCAGCATGGCAATCGCCCGCGGGCCGCTGGAAAGGCAGCAGTTGATATCGGTCCGCGGGTGCCGCGAACCGTTGAGCGACGAGTAGTAGCACCAAGCCTGCCCATCGGCCCGCTGGGAGCCCAGCAGGTGGTTGTAGACCGTTCTCTCGAGCTGGTCGACGTACTTGGAATCCCCGGTCAGCCGCAGCAGTTGCGTATTCAGCTGGATCCAGGTGGTCGAAACGCAGGTCTCTCCAACGTTGTCGCGATCACGGTTTGGCTTGAAGCCATCCGCCGTCCAGTGCTCCCGCGCGCTTCCCGTGCCGGTGAGGTACAGCCGGTTCTTCACGATGTCGTTCCAGGCGATGCGCACCGGCTTCAGGTAGCGATCTTCGCCGGTCTCCCGGTACAGCTCTGCGAGCCCAACCAAGTTTGAGAGCATCTCGTACGCCTTGCCATTGGCCGTCTGAGCCACCGAGCCCGTCCGCAGGAGGTCTTTGATGATGTGTGGTCCGTTCGGCTCGTCGTAGGCCTCGACGATGTGGCGCGCGAACTGGAGATAGCGGGGGTCTTTCGAAGCCCGGTAGAGCAGTACGATCGGCTCCAGCACGCTGGTGGCAGCCATGCCCTGATGCGTGCCCGCGGAGTTGATGCTCTTGCCGCCCGGACCGAAGGTCTTGATGAGCAGATCTCCAACTCGCTTCGCGCCTTCCAGGGCGATCCCGTTTTGGGTTGCCTGGTGGTAAGCCAGCAGCCCAAGCAGGTTGTACTTGTGGACCCAGACGTCCCACTCCGAATCCTGCGCCATCCCAAAGCGCTTGCCAACTGGATAGGTGCCGAGGTAGCCGTCAGCCACTTGCGTGGCAAGGAGTCCACTTACAACTCGGTCCAGCTTTGCCTTCAGGGCGGGGCTCCGGCCAGCCATGTAAGTGAGGGACGCGGCGTGCAGGAACTTGCCCACATGCTCTCCGATCCACGACTGCTTGCCGGGCCGGTGCCGGAAGCCGGCGAGCAACTCGTCCTCGTCCACGTTCAGGAGCCGAGCGGCCTCGTTTACCCGATACCGCTCCCCAAGGAGCCCTCCCATGCGCGCCGTCGAAGGAGCCGAAAGAGACACCGCATCGGCAACTTTGGCGGTACCCGGGAGGGCCAGTCCCGTCGGATTTTGTTGGCCGACTACGATGTAGGCAAGGAAGGGGAGCATCTGACCAGAATCTACCTTGCCGCTTGGGTGCCACCGACTACCCAACTGACCGGTTCTCGGCGGCCTCGGCGAGCCGGTCGATCATCGCTGAAGCGAGCCTTCTCCGAGACCTCAGCAAGAGCCATGTGGGGTCTGGCTCCGCGGCACCGGCCGCGCTCGACACGATCTCCGCGAACCGAAGCTCGAAGGGAGAACGCGCGTGCGATGACTGGGCGCGCATGTCCCCGACTAGGACCATGGTTGCCTGGGCGCTTGCCCCATCGCCCAACGCGGCAAGCGCCCAAGCCGCCCACTCAAGGCCGATCTGAAGGGACCGCTCGTCCTTCTGCCGCAGCGCGATGCCTAGGCCTCGGGCCAGCATCTCGGCTCCCGTCTCCTTGCCTCCAAGGAGTACCTCGAGCGCGCCTAGGGCCGGCAGCGCGAGGGCAAGAAGAGATGGATGGTCGGCCAAGGCGGCAAGGTGGATGCTCGCTTCGATCGAGTCGCGCGCCCGGTCCAGATCCCCCAGGATCGCATGCACGTAGCCCGCATTCATGGCGATGACCGCGCGGCCCAGTCGCGCACGCTGCTCGGCGACCGGCTCGAGTTCGGCCTGAATGGCGGTGTAGCTAGCCAACGCTTGCTCGTACCGCCCCTGGTGCCAGTCGAAGGCAGTAACCTGCGCCCGGGCCAGATGTAGCCCGGTCTGGTCCTTCATCTGGGCAGCCAAGTCCACGGCCATCTCGCCGTACCGGTAGGCCAGGTCCCATTCCCGCACTTGGAAGTGCGCAAAGGCTAGCATCGTCGCGGCGCCGCGTCGTCTCGCCAGATTTCGGTCGTGCTCCAGAACCTCGGTCGCAAGCTCTCTGGCCCGGCCGTGGTTCTGAAGCACGGAATGGGCGACGAGCGCGAGCAGGGTGCACCGTAGGCGTGACTCGGAATGCCCCAAGGTTGTGGCTAGGGTGCGCTCAAGCAAGTCTGCGGCGACTACGGGTTCACGGTACACCTCCGTGCGGAAGGCGTCGCTTCCAAGGAACAGGAGCGCGTCTTCCGGGCCATCGGAAAGCATCCGGCTTAGGGTTCGGCTCGCCATATCCCCCTGAAGGGGGGGTAGGCTGGTGGGATAGAGCTTCCCGCTTCGAACGGAATCGGCCAGGCTTAGGGTGCCCGGGCTGAACCGGGCGCCCATTCCCCGCAATTTCTGGCTTGCCAGATCCATCCGGGCGCAAACCTCAACGTGGGTTCCGCGACGGCTTGAAAGGCGAAGAAGGGCCAACCAAGCTCGCTCATCGTACGGGGAGTCTTCAAGGATCTCCTCCACCAGTTCTGCCGCAACGCCCCAGCGCTCCTCCGCCTCCGCGATTTCAGCGAGACGGAATCGGGCGTCGGTGGTTCGCTGACGCCACCGACGCTGGGCGCCCTCGATCCAATCGCCAGACTGTCCGGCAAGATAGGGTCGGCACGCGACCGCCAACAGCTGGCGAAGGGCGGCTTCCTCTTTGCCCGGGTCGTCCGCAATGTTTGCGCGGCGAATCAGGGCCTTGGCCTCCCAGACATCGACCTCCAGGCCCGACGGGTCGAGGCAGAGCGATTGCTTGTCGCCGGCGATCGCATTTGCTCCAAGAACCGACCTAGCCTGCACGAGGGCGGTGCGGAGGCGGCTTCGGATCGCCTCTTCGCTCGCGTCCGGCCAGAGAAGCTGTGCCAACTCGGCGCGGCCCCACTCCGCTCCCGGTCGCTCGCAGAGCAGAGCAACCAGCCTTTGAGCCGAGACCAGCGGCATGGAGGCCCCGCTCGTGCGGGGGGTGCCGAACAGCCAAACCCGGACCGGCGCGTCCATGCGCACCATCTTACTGGCAAAGGAGCGAGGGATTAGCGAAAAATTTGCGATGCCCGGTTACAGTTGCGCTACATCCCGCGAGGATGGAAACGGGAATCTCTCATGTACAAATCGTTGATCGGTGCAATTCTTGTCGGAGCGGCATCCGCCGCTTCGGCAAACCTTCTTACCAACGGCAGCTTCGAAGACGCAGGAGTCAGCGGCTGGACCGGTTGGGGCGGCCCCTCGAGCCGCATGAACGTCTACAACGACGATGGAGCCAACGGCCACAACCTGCCGGGGGCATTTGGCAACTTCTCTGGGGTTCTGGCGGCATCGGGCGACCAGTTCGTAGCAGGCCTTGCAAACGTCGGCGGCGTGGGCTGGATTTCTCAAGTGCTGAGTGCTCCCTTGCAAGCGGGGCAGACCTACCGGGCCTCCGCCCTCCTTCATCAAGCGCTGCGGGTCGACCTGGACGTGCCTAGCTCCTACACCGTGGTCCTGTCGCTCGACACCTCGCTGAGCGGGGCGGTGGTGATGGGCACATTCACTCCAACCGTTTCTTCGGGCGAGGGCTGGGTGTCCCGTGCGCTGGACTTTGTGGCTCCGGGCAACGCACTAGACCTCACGACCTTCACCTTGGTGGCACACCAGGTGACGGGCCAGACAAACTCGTACGCCGGTCTAGACGCGGTTGAGCTCAATCCGGTGCCGGAGCCTTTCTCCGTCGCGGGCCTTGCCCTCGGCGGACTGTGGATGGCGAAGAGAAAGCGTTCGAGTTAGGTAGGAACTAGGGGACGGCGACGTTGCCGTCCCATAGCTTCCGTCACAGCTAGCCCTTTCGCTTCTTGCCAAGCGTGGCCAGGGCTCCCATGGCGACAAACGAGATCGTCGTCAGGTCCATGGAATGCCAGCATGATTGCTTACCGCGAAAGCGAGATGGGCACTCAGGCCAGGGTTCCACACTTCTCGGGCCGTCTGGCTACATCGACCACGGCGCGGCTTCGCGATCATGCTCGTCTGACCAAGCCCGCTGCAACTCGAGGATTTCGTCCACGATGTCGCCGGGTAGGGGCTGAGCGTCTCGGGTAGCCCGCAGGAACTCGGCCAGGCCCTCCGCCCGACTCGTCGCCCCCACCGTAGCCCGAACCTGCGAGAACCCAAGCGAGTACCTCGCCGCGAACTCCGTCCAGCTGGCGATCCCCGAGCGATCGAAGATCGGCGCAACCTGCGCCGCCCGTCCGCGAAGATAGGCGGGGGCATTTTCATTCCCGGCGATCGCATGCACGTCGCCTCCCGAGACCGTCCGCATGGCCACGATCGAGATGTCCTCTGCAAGCAACAGGTCCCAGACTTCGTTGGTCACGAACCGCTGAAGTGGGTTCAGATAGAAGATGAAGCCATCGATGAGTCCCTTCGCGTGGCCGTTCTGGATTGCGTCCAGCACGACGTCCGAGGTCCACGGCCAGACCTCCATCACGTACCGCCCAACCAACCCCTGGCCCTTCAGCCGAGCCAGGCCCTCGATGCTCGGGCCGCCGTTGCGAATGTCGTCGGCAAGCGCGCCGCCCGGACAAAGCTGGCCCACTGCCATGCTCGGGATCCCCAGCGCCTCGAGGTGCAGATCCACCTGGCCGGCCACTTCCTCTACCGAACTCCAGCCGATCTTGAAGGTCGCATTGGGCACTGCGCTTCGGTCCTCGTCGAAAGCGGCACGCAACACTTTGAGCGCGTCACCGTACTGATGGCTGGTATGGATCCAACCGCCCGCCTGAATCGCGGCCCGGGCGATCGCGACCCGGTCGGCAAAAGGGATGCTGTCGTCCCCCAGTCGGGTTGTCCCGTAGATGTAGCGCGAAAGGTCGGTCAGAGTTTGGGTAGCCACAGTCGGACGTTACCTGGGAGGGCCCTCCGTGCCTGAGGCCGTAGTAACTTGACTCAGACACTGGTGCTGCCGCCCGGAGAAAAGGTGGGAACCGCCAGAACCCTGAGAACCCGACCCGCGATGAGCTCTCGCTTCAAAGGGCCTTCATGAGTGCCACGAGCTGGTCGAGGGCGCTGCTCCAGCCGCTGTGGAAGCCCATCTGCTCGTGCCGGTCCCGGCCCTCTTGGTCGCCGTGCATGACATGCGCCCGGTACTTGGTGCCGCCTGAGCTGTCCTCTATCGTGATCACGGCGGTGAAAGCAAACGCCCCCTCGGGCTGGATGTTGGGTCGGAAGCCGCGCCGCATGGTCGAGGTCCAAACGAGACGCTCATTCTCGACGACCTCCAAGAAGCAGCCCTCTCCCGGGAACTGCTCGCCTTCGGGCGACTCCATCACCGTGACGAACAGCCCGCCTGGCCGCAGATCGATCTCGCAGCCGACCGTCTTCCAGGGCGCCGGCGTGAACCACTGCTTCAGGAGTTCGGGTTCGGTCCAGGCCCGCCAAACGAGCTCCTTGGGCACGTCCACCGTGCGGTCCAGGACAAGGTCGAGGGAAGGGTCAGGAGGGTTCATCGGTTGGTTTCCTTAAGGTTGAGGACGAGGGAGTCGAGCTGGTCAAGGCGGGCTTCCCACTGGGCGCGACGCGCTTCGATCCAGTGCTCCGCCAACAGGAGGGGTGGTGGCTCGATTTGGAGGACGCGCGTGCGCCCCGTCTTGGTCGAGCTTGCCATGCCGCACTTCTCGAGCACGTCTAGGTGTTGCATGAAGGAGGGCAGGGCCATCTCGAAAGGAGCGGCAAGCTCGCCAATCGAGGCTGGCCCAACCCCCAGCCTCTCCACCACGGATCGCCGGGTCGAGTTTGCCAGGGCATGGAAGACCCGATCTAGGACTGCAGGATGGTTAGGCATTTGCCTAAGTATTACCCAGAACCCGGGCCGTGTCAAGCCCGGGTTTTGGCGAGTAGATTTCTAAGCGACGGCGTCCAGCAAGGGCTGGATCTCGAGCTTGGTCATCTGTAGCATCGCGTGCATGGCTCGCTGGGCTTTCTCCGGGTCGGGGTGGCCGATGGCCTCACCCAGAATCGAAGGGATGATCTGCCAAGTGACCCCGAACTTGTCCTTGACCCAGCCGCACTGCTGCGGTTCGCCCCCCTCCGCCAGGAGGTCCCAAAGTCGGTCCACCTCAGCCTGGTCCGGGCAGTCCACGTAGAAGGAGATCGCCTGCGAGAACTGGAACATGGGGCCGCCGTTCAGAGCAAAGAACTTGAGACCTTCGAGTTGGAAGGTGGTCATGAAGACGGCTCCGTTCATCTCCTTGACATCGAGGATCTTGGAGTTTGGGAAGATCGAGACGTAGAAGTCGGTGGCCTCTTTGGCCTTGCCGTCGAACCACAGGAAGGGCGTGATTCTCTGGCTCATGCTGCCATCCCCGCCAGCAGGTCGTCCAGCCGCTCGTAGCCCTCGTTCATGCCCCACTCCATGCCGGAGGCGAGCATTCCGTCGCGCTCTTCCTTGGAGCCGTACGAGCTGAGGATCGTCACGCGAGTGGTTCCGCCGACCTCCTCGAAAGTCGTGGTGTTGTGCTGCACGTAGCAGTCCATCCCTTCCATCTGGAAGGTGGAAACCACCCGCCTGGGCCGCTCGAACTGGAGAATGTCGCCGTAGAACCGGAACCGATTTCCTTCGGGATCCTCACTAACCGAGTGCCACTTGCCGTCGACTCGAGGGTCGTAGGCGCATTCCAAGCACTTGAACATCCGCGGCCCCTGCCAGTTTGGGATGTGCTCGGCGTTGTTGAACGCCTCGAACACAAGGTCTTGCGGTGCCCGGAACGACCGGACAATGCGGATCTCCGTATCGGAAGGAAGCGAGATCACCATCTGGAATGGGTTCTGCTCCAGAAGCTGGTCGGCCAGTATCGTATCCAGCCGGGTCATCGTCTGGGTCAGTCCATCGTCGGCGCCGAACTCCTCCACGATCTGATGGCGTTCTTGAGCCGTCCGGAACTGCATCCGAAACTGCACCCGGGTCATGCCATCCACTTCCTCCAAAGTGATCTCCGCCTTGAAGTTATGCCTCTCCGGCGTCACCTCCTCATCGTCCCGATCGATCGAAGCAGCGTCCGTCCCGTGGTCGTATACGATCCGGTCCGGACCCGTTTCCACGTAGCGAATGTAGTTGGGATAGTCCACCCCGTCCGGTCCGTGCATGGTGAAGTCCCAAACCCCGCCGGGCCGGAACTCCATCTTGTGCGTAGTCGTTCGGAAGCCGAACGGTCCCCACCAGTTGTTGAGGTGCTCCGGGTCGGAGAACATCCTTAGGACAAGGTCGCGAGGTGCGCGGTACGTGCGGCTCATGCTGAGCTCGCGAGCGGGATCGGATACTAGTGTCATCGTGCTTTCCTTCTACTTGGCCGGGTCCTTGGCCTGAATCTGCTCCAGATAGGAGTCGAGCCGGTCGAAGCTCTCCTCCCAAAACTTGCGGTACTCCTCGATCCACTCCTGGGCCTCGCGGAGCTTGCCCGCCTCCAGGCTGCGCGGCCGCCACTGCGCCCGCCGGTCCGTCTTCACCAACCCCGCCCGCTCCAGCACCTGCAAGTGCTTTGTGATGGCGGGGGCGCTCAGGGCGAACGGCTTGGCAATCTCGCCAACCGACTGGGGCCCCTTGGTGAGGCCCTCCAGAATCGCTCGCCGAGTCGGGTCGGCAAGGGCAGAGAAGACGGAACTGAGCGTATCGCTGACCATATTTCGCCAAGTGGTTAATTAACTAATCGGTATATTATGGTGTGGCCCCCATGGGTGTCAAGGGTGTTGCGGGTGTTTTTGGCTTGCCCTAGAGACACGGCGCCTGTGGCATCCCTTCAGGACGCTCTTGGGGTTTCGGGCGCCCGATCCCGGGGTCTTCGACCGACCGGGCTATTCCGATTCGACCCCGCTGGGGTCGGGGATGTTGTGGGCCCAGCCTTCCGTGTCACCCCTTCCGTTCCCGACGGGAGTCGGGTCCACCTTCCCCTGAGGGGCAGGAGCCTTGGCTTTGTGGAACATCATCATCACGGGCTCCGCAGAAGGTTTTGGTCGGAACGGGACGTTTTTTGAACCTAGCGGTGGGCACGATTGTTCGGGTTTGGGGAAGCGGATGGTCAACTGGGCGTTGGACCCACCGCCGTTTCGCTCACCCAACCCCGTCCCGACTCGATCGTCGGGACTCCCACGTCGGCGGGCCTTTTGGTCCCGGGGTCTTCGACCGCCGGGCTATTCGGATGCCACCCCGCTGGGGTGGAGGTCGATCCACCGTACGCGAGCTGGAGGGGTGTGCATCGCCCGCACCCTGGAGGGTGCCAGAGCCTAGCGTATGTGGGCCCGAGGGTAGGCCGACCACGTGTAGTCACGGGTTTGGTACCGGACAGCCTTCAGCTTTTCGAACCTGCCGGAAAAGTAGAACCGAATGATCGAGGCCTGGGAGAAGTTGGCGCTGCCAGCGGGGCGGAACTCAGATCCATCCTTGGCGATGGCAACCACGCGGGCCGCTCGCCTTGGGGGAAAGTAGGACTTACCGAGCTCGACAGAAACCGCCGCGGAACCGCCCTTCTCACCCCGCACTTGCGCCCGAAAATCTATCCCTGAGGCGTGGACTGCCTTTCCGCCGACCTGCCTGTACTCTCCAACCGTCCTCCACTCGCTAACCGAGGCGCCAATCTTGAGCGAACCAACCTTCTTCTTGCCTCGACCCAGCGGGCAGAGCGCGTGCCATACGACCCTACTCGAAGAGGAGCCTGGTATCGGAGAATCAAGGAGGGTGGCAGTGACCGGTATGTCTCTCTCGTCGACAATCAGTGCCGCCGATAGCTCGCTCGAGTCTCTTGGAGCAGAGAGCTTTAGGAAGAGCGTGGGCTCATTGAATGGGATGTTCTTTAGCCAATCTGGCCGGGGCCAGCCAGGAAGACGCTTCCCACTAAGGCTCCACACTCCGTTCGGTTTGATCACAACCACTTCGGTAATCGTTGCGCGCGGTTGATCGGCCCGAGCAATCGGCAACAGGAGCAAAAGGATCAGGAACGGCAGGGTCTTCATGTACGAGAACGTCCTTGGGGACGAACCCCTTTGCGATTGTAGCCACGCGCTGACACATTCCACCCGCTCCTCAGTCAATTCTGTTGGAGGTGAGGACGAGAGTTCTCTGGGCAAGTCTCCGGAACTCGTCAACTGCTCTCCGGCGAGCTCGCATCTGCATGCCCCGTGCCAGCGGAAGCCCAAGCCAGAACAGCCACGAGTTCGGGCAGGCCGTACTCCAAACGCGCAGCAACAACCTGCCCTGCGAGCGCGAAAGCTCCGCGTTCCAGATTCCGCGCCCGTGGTGAAGCACCGTAGTCACGTAGCCGATGCAGCAGCGGGTCTCGTCGCGTTCCACAACGATGATCTCCACCACCGATTTGAACGTTGGCCCGAAGGGAACGCAGAGCACCGGAGCGTTCTGCAGCACCCGGTCCCCAACGCGAAGCGGGCGACCCTCGTCGAGAAACCGACCAGAGAATCGGACCGCATCGGGAGGTTAGTAGCGGCCGCCCAGCATGCGATCCGCAATCACGTCGAAGACTGGGCCGTCCAGGCCCAGGTCGTACGTCTTTTCGTCCTCAAAGCAGACCCACGCCCGCTTGCCACCCGCAATCGGGTCCCAAGAGCGCGGAGCGGTTTCTGCACTGTGCATCGGTAAATCCCGTATCATGGTAGCTGAAGTTTCACAAAACATTGAAAGTTGTTCTCGCGGGCGGATCTGGACATGTGGGCGCGATCCTGCGCCGACACTTCGCCGCCCGAGAGGACCAAGTCATCGTCCTTTCAAGAACCGGAGAAACCCGCTGGGATGGCCAAACCCTCGGCCCCTGGGCCGAGCATCTCGAAGGCGCTGACGTAGTCATCAATCTCGCCGGCCGCACCGTCAACTGCCGCTACACCGTGGAGAACCTGCGGCAGATGATGGACAGCCGGGTCGATTCGACCCGCGTAATCGGCCAAGCCATAGCCCAAGCCAAGAACCCGTCCAAGGTCTGGCTCCAGAGCAGCACCGCCACCATCTACTCCCACCGACTTGACGCACCAAACGACGAACTCACTGGCATAATCGGCGGCGATGAGCCTGGCGTACCCTCCAAGTGGGTTGCCAGCACAGAGATCGCCAAAGCGTGGGAACAGGCCCTCTGGGATGCCAAAACCCCCGGCACTCGCAAAGTTGCCATGCGAAGCGCCATGACGATGTCGCCCGACCCAGGCAGCGTGTTCGATGTGCTCGCCCGCCTAGCCAAGCGCGGTCTCGGAGGAACGCTAGGGAATGGTCGCCAGTACGTTTCATGGATCCACGAACTCGACTTCGCTAATGCAGTCCAGTTCCTGATCGATCGCGAAGGCCTAGATGGCGCAATGAACCTGTGCTCGCCTAACCCCTTGCCGCAAAGGGATTTTGCGCGGGTGCTCCGGCAAGCCGTTGGAGTTCGTTTCGGCCTTCGGGCGCCGGGCTTGATGGTTGAGATAGGGACCCGAGCCATGCGGACGGAGAGCGAACTCGTGCTCAAGAGCCGCCGAGCAGTACCCACCCGACTGCTCCAAGCCGGCTTCACCTTTCGATTCCCCACCTGGCAAGATGCCAGCAGCTACCTCACTTCACAGAGCCCCAGAGGTTGCTAGGCAACGGAAGCCTTAGGTCCTCCAAGGCCACGTAGACGCAGAATCCCTCAAAGACCGTCCTCAAACTAAGAAGCTAATGCCAGGTGAGAGCAGTTACCTGTTGTGCCGTTTGAATCCTCACTAACCCGGCAATTCGATCGCACTAAACTGGAACCAAGCATCTGGGATACGGAGTCTCTTGAACTGAGAGTGTCCTAAAAACGGCAAGGATCCTGCAGAGTGAATCTCAAGTCGGATTTTCGATCTCGACTAGCTTGGTTGCGCCATCGGTAGGCGCCAAGCGTGGGGAAGAAGATGTTACATTACGCGCTTGTGTTCCTCGTCATCGCGATCATCGCCGCCGTTCTCGGCTTCGGCGGGATCGCCGGTACCGCTAGCTGGATTGCTCAGGTTCTGTTCGTGATCTTTCTGATCATGGCGGTGCTTTCAATGCTTAGGAGAAAAGCATGAGAAGTGCGCTACTCTCGTGTGTAGCCCTGTTCCTCGTGGTCGGATGTAGCAACACGGCTTCTGGCTTGAAGCAGGACGCGCAAGTCAACGGCCAGAAGTCCGCTGCCGAAGGTCAGGATCTCTCGAAGAAGGGTGGCGACGCCGCCAAGGACTTGGCCGCTGCGGCGGTCTTGACCCCGAAGGTCAAGATGGCGATCAGCGCGGACAAGAAGCTCAACGAGCCCGCAAACCTAATCGATGTGGACTCGGACGAGCACACGGTGACCCTCAAAGGGCACGTGACCTCAGGCGGCCAGAAGAGCCTCGCCGGGGACCTTGCCGCCAAGGTTCTGAAGGAGAACGGGGCCCACCAGGAGTTGCGGAACGAACTCGAAGTCAAGGCATAAGTCCTCCTGATGTATGCTGGGCAGGCTCGGCGACGTAGTCGGGCCGGGCAAGAGGAGACATGATTCTTCAACGCATGCTCGTTACCGCGCTTCTGGCCTGCCTTGCCTTAGGAGCCGCCGAAGCCCAGAAGCCGAAGGTTAAGCCGAAGCCCAAATCCAAACCCGTCGCGGCCAAGCAACTACCCGGTGGGGTTGGGGCTTTGAACGTTCCGGTTAGGCTCGGCGAGGGGGACGAAGTCTTCCAGGTCGTTCTGACCGACGCCAGCTTCGAAACCCGCGTGGTCAACGCCGACGATACGATCGTGGCGGCCGCCGACAAGAAGCTCCTCGTCCTCAAGTTCACCGTCCAGAATCCGCACTCCACCATGGACCGCTTCTACCGTGGAGACTCCTTCCACTGGATGGTGGTAGGCGCGAACGCGGACAACTATACTGATGTAGGTACCGCCTACAATCCAGACAAACTCACGGCGGTAAGCCTGGAACTCAAGCCAGCCCAGAGGATTCCTCTCTGGACCTACATCGAGATCCCCAAAGATGATCCGGTGCCGAAGCTGATGCTCACCATCCAGAGCAGCAAGAACGTAGTCCGCTACGACCTTAAGGGAAAGGTCAAACCCCTGACCGGCATCTTCGCGATGTCCGAGCCGACCGCCAAGTTCGGCGAGAACCTACCGATCGGCGTTTACGACTGGGTGGTCTCTGCTCCCGAATCCTCGACCAAGTCACCCATCCCCAGCATGGAAGTCGAGGAGTCTGCGCCGTTCCTCACCTTCCCAATCACCGTCTCCAACCCCGGCAAGATCGTGAAGTACTTCCGCTACGACTCGCTGCAGTACGAGTTCACGGACGCGGACGGCACCCCGGTGGACATTGCGGCGGTGGATGCGGTGAGAGCCTCCAGTCCCGAGCCTTTTGCGGGCGACCTCAAGTCGGGCCAAGCGCTCAAGCTAAGGCTCGTTTTCCGGCTTGCCGGCAACGCAAAGCCGGTCAGCCTCACGCTCAAGGACCCGGAGAAAGGGCGAACCATAAAGCTGGTCCTGTAGAAGGCCGCAGGTTGCCGGAGCGGTAACCTGCGTCCTCCACCATGTGCGCCACCTACTTCGACAACGTCGGCCAAGACGACTTCGAGACCTTCCTCGAACTCGCGCCGCCAGAAGGGTACGTCCTGCCCGCCCTCCAGTACCCCGGCTACAACGTCCGCCTGGTGGCGGTGGACAAAGAAGGGAAGCGCAAGGCCCGGGTTGCCCGTTGGGGGCTGGTCCCCTCCTGGGCCAAGGAACCCGGCACCATCAAGAGCACCTTCAACGCCCGCGCGGAGACTCTGGAAGCCAAGCCCGCCTTCCGAACCCCGTTTCAGCGTCGTCGTTGCGTGCTCGTAGGAACCTCCTACTTCGAGTGGATCGGCGAGAAGGGAAGCAAGAAGCCCGTTCGATTCCAGTCGGCGGACGGCTCGCCGCTGCTCTTTGCGGGACTCTGGGACTTCTGGAAGGACGGCGAGCGCGAGATCCTCAGCTGCTCCATGGTCACCACCGAGCCCAACGGCCTGGCCACGCTCTATCACAACCGCATGCCCGCCCTCCTTGAGCCTGATCTGGTGGCGGGTTGGCTAGACGTCAAGACGCCGCTTGAGGAGTGCCAGCGTATGCTCGCGCCGGTGCACGAGTCGATGCTTTCCGCCGAGGTGATCGAGCGCGCAGAACTAGAAGCGCTCGCTCCGGTAGCGCCACCTGAAGCACCCACGCTAGACCTCTAACCCGTGGCACGGGCCGCCCGCCCTCGCCGGACGGCCAGCAATCACTCAAGGCCATGCCTAGAGTGCTTCAGGGTGTTGCATGGATGCCAGGCTATGCCCCAACCGCCCGCCGACGCTTTCCCACCCGCCCCCGTCCGACTCCGCTAGAAGCTCCGCCGGACTCCCGCGTCGGCGGGCCGGCCAGGTGGGGCTTGCGATCCAGGCTCGGATGGGCTGCAGGTTCTGTATCAAGGGCGAGCCGCCCTTGATACACACGGGCCAGCGGCCCGTGCCACGAGTTAACTGAGCAGCTTCGTCGGACTCTCGAGGTAGCCCTTCACCACGTTGATGAACTTGGCGCCGACGGCGCCGTCCACCACGCGGTGGTCGAAGCTCATTGTCACGTTCATCCGCTGGCGGATCTCGATCTCGTCGTTTTCCGTCACCACCACCTTCTTGCGGGTCGAGGCGACCGCAAGGATCGCGGAGTTGGGTTGGTTGACGATCGCGATGAAATCGTCCACGTCCAGCATTCCCATGTTGGAGACCGCGAAGGTGGAACCCGAAAGCTCGTCTAGGCTCAGCTTGTTCTCTTTGGCGCGCGTGGCAAGGTCCTTGCTTGCCGCAGCGATCTGGCGGAGCGAAAGCTGGTCGGCGTTCTTAACCACCGGAACGGTTAGCCCTTCCGGAACCGCAACTGCCATGCCGATGTGGACCCCGCCGTACAAGTGCAGGGTGCTGGGGGCCTGGAAGCTGGCGTTGACCTCGGGCATGTCTCGCAGGGCGAGGGCGCAAGCCTTGATCACAAAGTCGTTGACGGAGATCGCGCCGCTGCGCTCCTCCTTGAATTGGCCGCGCAGAGCCATCAGCTTCTCCATGTCGACTTCCACGCGAACGTAGAAGTGGGGAACTTGGCTCTTGGATTCCTGGGTTCGCTTCGCCGTGATCTGCTTGAGCCGGGAAACCTGGATCTGGCGGTCCTCGGCGGAAGCCACGATCGGCGCGGGAGCGGCAACCTTTGCGGCAGGCGCAACTGCGGCAGGCGCGGCAACCGGGGCAGAACCCGCGGCATCGCGGAC
>JBGSIJ010000060.1:0-3925 GCA_041742595.1 Fimbriimonadaceae bacterium
CGGTTCCAACCGAAACGGTCCATCACCACCGCCGAACACGAACGCATCCTGGGCGCGGAAAAGAACCCGGAATGGAACGCGTTCTATCGGTTCTGCTGGCACCTCGGCGGATCGCAGACCGACGTCGCGAGTCTGCTCGCCGAGGACGTCGACTGGAACACCCAGACCATCGCCTATCGCCGACGGAAAACCGGAACCCCGGTGGTGCTGCGGTTCGGCGACGAACTCGCCGACCTCCTGCGAAACCGCCTGCCCGTGCAAGGTCCCCTATTCCCTCGGTTGGTGGAACTGCACGAAAAACACCGGGCCAAACTCTTCAACCGCCGGTGTCGCCTCTTGGGCATCAAGGGCGTCAGCCTGCATTCGTACCGCTACGCCGTGTCGCTTCGGCAAGCGTGCGCACAGCCGAGCTTTTGTCTGATTTCAGAAGTCGAGGGGGAGTTCGACGCGGGGCCAGACGCGGGGCACGGCGTTGTGAGGAGCGCGATGGACGCGGATCGAGGTTCTGGCGTCAGCTCGTGTCGGACGCGAGGGTCTCCGCGTAGGTCCAGGGCAGCCACGCCTCCGGGTTTCGGGCGACTTCGGTGGGATTGCGGGCCAGTGCGACGAGGTACTCGAAGGGATTGATGGCGTTGAGCCGGCAGGTGTGGATGAGGCTCATGAAAAGATCCCCCACCTGGGCTCCCCGCTCGGTCTTGTACGAGAGGGAGTTCTTCCGGTGCATGATGGCCATCTTCAGTCCCCGCTCGCAGACATTGTTGTCCAGCGGCGCCCCGGCGACCCGCAGGAACAGAGTCAGGGGATCCCAGTGGTTGAGCAGGTAATTGAACGCTCCGCCAAGAGTGGAGTTGGGTTCGACCTTCTTCTGGTCGATTTGGTCACTCAGCCAGCGGTGCAGGTCGTCGAGGATTGGCCGACTGAAGTCCTGGTGGTGCCGGAGGCGTTGCTCGGGAGTCAGCCCCTTGGTCCGAGCGTGGGCGTCGTGGTGATAGACTTCGCGCAGGCATTCCAGGACGTGACGCGCTTCGACCGGGAAGCTGGTTGAGACCTCCACCATCTGCCTGCGTCCGTGGGCGAGGCAGTTGGACAGGAGCGTGGTGGCCTCCCCTGGCTCATTGCGGGAGAGCGCGTCGCACATCTGGATGGGCGCTGGCAGGCTTCGGTCGCGGTGATTGAGGAGGTCCTGGAGGTTTTCGCCGGCGTGCTGATGACCGGTGAAGAACAAGGCGATGGGTGGCTCGTCGCCGCCGGTCAGTATTCCGGTGGTGAAGATGCCCGTGCGCGTTCGCTTGGGCTTGTCGGCGTCCGCGATCGCGGCCGGTTCCCGGCGCAGACTGGCGACGCGCATGGTGGTGTCGTCGTTGTGGATCACCCCTCGTTGGGCCGCCAGTCGGACCAGGCAATCGAAGGCGGGCGTGGCCACATCAGCAAGGTCAGCGGCCAACTCCCACTGTGTGGAGGCCGGGAACGGGATGCCTAGACTCTGCTGAAGTTGGGCCAGTCGGTAGGAGGGCATCCCGCAGCCGAAGCGCAACACCGCCACCAGGGCGCCGACCGTGGGATCGTACTTTCCAGTTCCCGCGGCCGCGGGCGCCGGGGCCGAGAAGACTTGGCCGCAGGTCGCACAGCGGAACTTCTCCAGTTCGAAGACCGTCGCCGCCAGGGGTGCCTGCCCGACGATGCGCACCACCACGCCAGGGCGACGCAGCGAGTGAAGCTTACCGCGGCCACAGTCCGGACAATGGTCCCGGGCGTGCAACTCCGGGTGCGAGACGCGCACGCGCTGCGCTCCAGGATACGCCTCGGTTCCGTGTCGACCGTGGCCTTTGCGTCGGTGCTTGGGCGGTGGGGGACTTGCCGGCTCGGCCGCTTCGCCCGTCGTGGCCGGAGGGGAACACACGATCGCAGTCTTTTCCGTGCGCGCTCCAAACACCAATTGACGGAGCCGGGTGATGGTCATGCCCCGATGATCGATGAGGGCCAGAACCTCTGGCAGTCCGACGATGATGCCTTCGATGAACTGGTAATCCTGCTCACCGATCACACAGCCGGGACGCACCCGCCCGAGGAAGGCCTGACGCTCTTCGGCCGTCAGTTCGAGAACCTTAAACGAATGGGTCTCATCCATGGTCGCGGAGCAACCGGGTGCGGAAGTCCGGTCGCAGCGGATAGACCCATAACTCTTTGAGAGAGCGGTTGGGCCGGTTGGTGCTGTCCTGGTGACCACGGCCGGTGGTGCGCCCGAGACAAAACCAGTTGGCGGCGCGGTAACACGTGCCGCGGAAGCGGCCCGGATCGATGAAGGTCTCCAGCAGTTCGATCGGATGACAATAGAGTCGCTGCCAATCGGCGGAGATCGTCCGGGCGACTCTGCCCAGCAGATGGCTCGCCAAATGCGGCACCTTCACCCAGGGCAGGATGAGGAAGCGGGTGTTGTAGGCGATCCGGTGGAGGCCTCGTATCCGTTCCTCCTTCGACCAGCCAATGAACTGGTCGCGGGGGGCCAAGTGCCGGGGGGCGCTCGACCACGCCAGGCAGGCCACCGGCCGATCACCCGCGCTGACCAGGTACTTCAGATGCTCGCCGACCGGGCGGCTGTAGCCGAGGTAGTGGTGGTCAGCCAGGAGTTGATCGAAAACAGCTTCACCCTCGGCTCGGCGGACCTGACGCAGTTGCAGCGGGCCCAGTTCCGCCAGGGTTCCGGTGATAGGCTCCTGATCGAACGGTAACTGCCGTGCCGGGCGGCGATGCGCCACCACGTTGTTGGGAACCGAGTAGCGCTTGGCCGGAAGCTCGATGTGGCCGGCACGGTGAAGGGCCAGCATAAGGCCCCGACACACCATATCGCACGGGGCGCCGTTGGCCTGCACCCAGTTCCACGCCTCGCACAGTCGAGCCGAAAGCCGGCGACGGCTTAAACCCGGGTTCTCGGCGATGAGTTGGCGGATGAAGGCGACATCGCCTGAGTTCACACTCCGGCCGCGGTAACGGAGCAATGCCGCCGTCGACATGCCCGAGAGCTTAGCGGCGGCGGCGGTGGAACGCAAGTGGTTTTGCGCGCTGACGTCCTGCACCTCCCGAAATCATCCCGTCATCGGCAAGGCCCGCCACATCGGTGCCGCTCCACCCCGGGATGGATCACCATTCCAAAGCAACAAATGCAGCTGATGCGGATCCAGGCGGACCGCCCCTCGCTCACCGGTGCTGGGCCACCAGGAATACCGGCCGGCTGAAAGTCGCTTCTGACACAACCAGAAACCCTGACCGTCGTAGGTCAACAATTTGAGCGCGTGACGTCTTCGACTCCGGAAGACGAACAAAGCCCCCGCCAGCGGATCGGTGCCCAGGGCTGCGCGACACACCGCGACCAAACCGTCGATGCCCTTGCGGAAATCCACTGGCTCGACCGCCAGCAGGATGCGCATCTGCGGCGTGATCTGGATCATGGCCGTCGCTTCCAGAACGCTTCGACGACCGCCACCACCGCGGGAATCTCGTTGCCCATCTCGATCGTCAGGCGGTTGGCCGACTCGTCATGCAGTTCGATGCGCCACCGTTGGGTGGGTTCCGGAATCGAGGGGGCCAGCTGAACTTCCACGAACGTCGGCGGGCCAGGAGGCTTCGAGGCGTAGCATGCGCCGGGCGTGCAACGCCGCTTGAGCCGATAGTAATCGAGGTGAAGAACCCGGGCCACCCAGCTCACCCCCTCCGATCCGGCCAGGGCGACGGCGGCAGCCCAGAGATCCTCAGGAATGCGGGACCGCCCTGGTCGGGCTCGCCGCCACGCGATCACCTGCCGCTGCAATACATCCAGGTCGGTCGCCGAGAATCCGTTGCCATTCATGAGGTGCTCCGGTGTTCGAATCCGGTGCACAGCATACGCGGTTAGCCCAAATCACCTCACGCACGCTTACCGAAGCGACAC
>JBGSIJ010000061.1:0-39748 GCA_041742595.1 Fimbriimonadaceae bacterium
CTCTCGGTCCGCCGCCTAATCCGCTGGGTCCGCCAAGGCCGCCGGGAGGGCCACCCGGGAAACCGCCGCCACCACCCAGTCCGGGAGGCATTCCGCCGCCACCCTTGCCGCCGCCAAAGAACCCGCCGCCGGTACTGCCACCGTCGGCTTGCCGCACGGTCAGCCGCAACATGTTGCTGTTGTCGGCATAAGCCGCCGAAACGTTTACCGGAGTGCCGAACTGGATGAGTCCGCCCTGGAAGAAGCTCCGCGTCGAAACGCGGATCGAGTGGGTGCCCTCGAAAGCCAGCTCATCGGTTTCGGAGATGGTTCCGCTGCCCCAGGCCTTAACCGAGATGCTCTGGTCTTTGATAGTGCGTCCCGGTGCGTAGAGGACCGTGGTCCCCTGCCCAAAACTAGCGGCCACAAGGGCCATTCCTAAACTGATCGATGCCATTCGCTTCAAATCGTTCCTCCGATGCGCTACGCCGCGTCTCCGAACTGGATTCTATCCATACTGACGGCGCGTCCAGTATCTCTTTCGACGCCAACAAGAACCGCAGAGATTACACCTGGCTCGTTAGCGACCTGGAATCTTGCCGGAAGGGTCGTTCGAAACCGTCCCAGCACAATCTCTCGGTCCATTCCTAAGACGCTTCGCAAGGGTCCGCACATCCCTACATCGGTGATATAGGCGGTGCCTCCCGGCAGAATCGTCTCGTCGGCGGTTTGCACGTGGGTGTGGGTTCCCACGACCGCGCTAGCCCGACCGTTCAAATGCCAGCCGAACGCGATCTTCTCGCTCGTCGCCTCCGCGTGGAAGTCCACGAAGAGATGCTCGTCGTTCAGGCTCGCCACCAAAGCGTCGGCGGCCCGGAAGGGGTCGTCGTACGCATCCATGTAGACGCGCCCGCAGAGGTTCGCCACCCGCAACCGCACCCCCTCTCGTTCGAGGGTGAGCGATCCGCGGCCTGGAACCCCATCCGGCATATTGAGCGGCCGAACGATCGGCTTCGCCGTTTCAAGATAGGGGTAGATGTCGCGCTTGTTGAACGCATGGTTGCCAAGCGTAATGGCGTCCACGTTCCAACCCAAAATCTGGTCCGCGATCTTGGGGGTGATGCCCACCCCCGAGGCGGAGTTCTCCCCGTTCACGATCGTGAAAAGCGGCTGGTAGCTGTCTTGGAGGCTGGGCAACCCTTGCTGCACCGCATCCCGGCCGGGCTCGCCGACAATATCGCCCAGGAAGAGGATCCGGTACGTCGACATCGGAGCCTAGTTTACAGATTTCCCGTCTGAGCCAGCGGAAGGCGTCCAAAGGCTGGAGATCGGCAAAGAGCGGATGCCCGGAGCCAAAGGCCGCGCCTCCTCTCCTAAATGGAGAACCGCCCCTCCCGCGAACCGATCGCCCGCAAGCTCGGCCAAGTAGCGCAGCCCTGCGGCGTCGTCCAGGCTGGCCGAGGGGCCCGCCTTCACCTGAACCCCCGCGATGCCGCCCCCTGGCTCCTCGACCACAAAGTCGACCTCCAGGTGCCGAACCGTCCGAAGGTGGGAGACGACGATCCCGGAAGGGGAGAATCGAGCCTGACGAAGCAACTCCTGGGCCACAAAGTTCCGCAGGATCGGCGCGGCCTTCAGGGCATCGCCCGCCAAAGCCCGCTCGTCCAAGTGCACCAAATGGCAGAGCAGCCCGGTATCGCACAGGTAGGCCTTCGGCGTTTTGGCGGCTCCCCGCGCCGGTTCGAAACTCCACGCCGGCACCATCTCCAGTAGGAACACCTTCTCCAAGAGCGTCAGATACCGCTTGAGCGAAGTGTAGGGAACCGCCGTCTCGACCGCCAGTGTCGACACGTTGATCGGTTGCCCGACCCGGGACGCCAGATGGCTCAGGAGCCGCGGCAGGTGGGCAAGGCCCTCTATGTTCGCCAGGTCCCGCACGTCCCGCTCGAGAAGCGCTCGCACGTAGCTCTGGAACCAGGCGCTGCGCCGGGCGGCCGAAGCCCGCAGAGCCGGTTCAGGAAAGCCACCCCGCACGATGCGCTCCCAAATGTCGGGCGTCGCCGGCCCGCCCGACAGATTGCCGCCCAGAAGCCCCTGAACAAACCCCTCCTGCTGTTGGCCAAGCTCGCCCTGCGTGAAAGGCGCAAGGTCGATCACTTCCATCCGGCCCGCCAACGAGTCGGCAAGCTTTGGAAGGCTCAGAACGTTGCTGGACCCCGTCAGAAGGTACATGCCGGGCCGCCGGTTCCGATCCACTTCGGCCTTCAGCGCCAAAAACAGCTCGGGAGCCCGCTGGATCTCGTCGATCAGCAGCGGGGCGGGAAAGGTCTTGAGGAAGCCCTTGGGGTCGGTTCTCGCGAGGCCGTACGCGTCCGGGTCGTCCAAGGTGACCGCCGTTCGAGCGCCGTCCTCAAGGAAAGCCTGAGCCAGTGTGCTCTTGCCGCACTGGCGGGGCCCAACGATCAGAACAACGGGAGTGTCGGCCAGAGCATCGCGGACCAACTCGGTGGCACGTCGCGTCAACATGGGTCAATTATGCTCCAGTACATGGAGAAAATTTCTCCATTAAACGGTGAATATCCCAAGCGCCAATCCAGCAAGCCACATTTCAGAGGAATTTTAGTAGAAGTAGTGTAAAAATAACACAAGATGAGCGAGTTCAGTGGATGCAGGAAGCTGTGGCGTGGTTTGAATCTTGGCGTGATCGCGATTATTTTGGCGATGATCGGGGCCACCGGGTGTTCCAGCCCCGACGTAAGCGAGAAGGCGGTCTCCACCCTGAGTGAGATCATGCCGCGAGACGAGGCCGTGAAGGAAGTGAAAGCCAAGGGGCCGAGAAGCAAGGTCCCGGTGATCTGGGAAAGGTACGAGGCCACCCTGCGAACCCGGGTCGACAAAGTCAAGAAGCAGAAGGTCGCGATAGAGGAGGCCAAGAAGCAGAAAGCGGAGTCCTTGGTCGGAGCCCGGGAGCGCTGGGACAAGTGGGTGGCGTCAGGCAAAGCGAAGGGGCACCTCCTGGAGCACTTGCTCGTGATGAGAAAGCTAGGCCAAGCCGGTGTTGAGAAAGCGGTCGGCACGAAGTTCAGAGGTCAGGGGCCAGGCAATCTGTCCTTCGAAACCCCGAAAGGAGTCCGCGTCACGGCCGCGATGTACGGGGACGGCGTCGGGCCTTTGACGGGCTTTATCGTCGAGATGGTAGATGGGAGTGCACTGACCCAACAAAACGTCTTGGCCAAACTTGGTCTACCCGCGTCCGAGTTCCGTGCCGTCAGGAGCAACTCTGGCTCGATGTATCGGTGGAAGAAGCTTGCGAAAGGCCTTGGCTACGGCGACGACATCGCCGGAGTACGCAATGGCGTAGTCGTCTTCTGGCAAGGGCCTTAGCGCTACCGCTCCCGATTCATCACGAACGCGGCGACCGACTCTAGGACGTCGCGTTCCGGCGATGGCGGAAGAACCGACAAAGCCTCTAGCGCGGCCTCCACATGGTCCTGAGCCGTGGACTCCGCCATCTTGAAGGCGCCCCGAGTCTCCATCCAGTCGCAGATCATGCGGATCTCTTCGTCCGATACCCCGCTTCCGAACTTCATCCGGGCGACCTCGGATTCCTTCTCGCTCAGGTTCTCGCGTAGGTAGATCAGCGGCAGGGTGGCTTGGGCCTCCCTAAAATCGGTAGCGAGGGGCTTGCCGGTCTTGGCCTTGTCGCCCCGGTAGTCCAGCAAGTCGTCCACGATCTGGAATGCCATGCCAACGTGGTAGCCAAAGTCGCGAAGCGCGTCCCGCAGTGGCGCGGGCGCGTACGCAACCATCGCCCCCACCTCGCAGCAACACTGGATGAAGCTGGCGGTCTTGAGGCGCAGGATCTCCAGGTGGTCCGCCTCGTTGAGCTCGAAGTCGTTGCGCGTTTCCAGTTCGCGCACTTCCCCTTCCGCCATCTCCACCACGCTTTGGGAGACCGTTCGGATGACTTCGAGGTCGCCGTCCTGCGCTAGGATGACCATCGCCCGCGCAAGCAAAACGTCGCCGCCAAGAATGGAGGAGGTGTTCCCAAAGAGCGTGGCGGCGGTGTCCTTGCCCCGACGGGTGGCCGAGTTGTCGATCACGTCGTCATGGATGAGGGTCGCCATGTGGATCATCTCCATGCAGGCGCCCAAGCGGCGGGTCCGGTCTGGCTCGTACGGCAGTCCGGTGGCGCGGGCGGCCAAGGTGACGAACGCGGGACGCAGGCGCTTCCCGCCCGCTGCTAGGGTGTGGCTGCCCACTTGCTCGACGAGGGCCACCCGAGAGGCCATCTGGCGGCGGAGCTCCTGCTCCACCAAATCAACCTCGGCCGCCACGGCGGCGAGGACTTCGGCTTGCGGTGTATCGGCTCCAGACAGCATCATTCCTTGGTTCCCCAGTGCATGCAGATGTTCCCAAACATGAAATCGCGGTAGCCGACCTGCACGAGGCCGGCCTCTCGCATGGAAGCGGCCAAGTCCTCGCGAGACTTGAATCGCTCCGTGCTCTTTGGCAGATACGTGTAAGCCTTCGTCTTCCCCAGCAGGCTGCCGAGCAACGGAACCAAGCTCTGGAACATGAACCGGCTGACCGCCCGCAGTACAGGGTTGCGCGGCTGGGCCATGTCCAGTGAGACGAAGCGCCCGCCCGGCTTCAGGGCTCGCACGATCTCGCGATGCGCTTGGTCGATGTCTGGCACGTTCCGGATGCCCCAGCCCACGCTTGCCGCGTCGAAGATCCCGCTCTGGTAGGGCAGGTTGCAGGCGTCTCCCAGAGAGATCGCCGGACGCTCGACCTTCTTCCCGACCACCTGCAGCATCGGCAAACAGAAATCGACCCCGGCAACAAAACCCGCCGGCCCCACCGCTTCGCGCAGCGGCATCATGAAGTCGCCCGTTCCGCAGCAAACGTCGAGCGCGGACTGCCCCGGCTTCAGGTTCAGCTGGGCAACCGCCGCCGCCCGCCAGCGCTTGTGCAGACGGAAGGACATCACCGAGTTCAGGGCGTCGTAAGACGGAGCGATCTCGGCGAACATGCGCTGCACGAGGGCGCGCTTCTGCTCGCCCTCGGCTTTCCAAATCGCGGCGCCTGCCGGTTCCGTCTTCATGTCTTCGCTTGAAGTTTCAGTAAAGACTGAAACTTCAAGCTATTCTACGCGAGCCGAGGCCGCAGCGGACGCCTTTTTCCCGTTCCGGTGCTTGACGTACTCGGTGACGATCGGAATGATCGTGACGAGAACCATCGCCAGGAGGGCGAGGCTGAAGTTGTCGCGCACCGCCGGGATCGCGCCGAAGAAGTAGCCCGCCCATACGCAGGCCCAGACCCAGAGGATGCCGCCGGACACGCTGTAGGCCAGAAACTTCCCGTAGGGCATCTTCCCCATTCCGGCCACGAACGGCGCCAGGGTGCGGACGATGGGCACGAACCGGGCGAGCACGATCGTCTTGGGACCGTGCTTCTCAAAGAACTCGTGGGTCTTGTCCAGGTTCTCCCGCTTGAAGAACCTTGACTTCTCGTTTCGGAAGAGCCGCTCGCCGAACGTCTTCCCCAAGTAGTAGTTGAGGTTGTCGCCGACGACCGCCGCGATTGGCAGGAGCACGCAAATCCACCACGGGTTGAAGGCGCTCCGTTCGGGATGGCTCAGGATTCCGATCGCGAAGAGCAAGGAGTCGCCCGGAAGGAACGGGAACACCACCAGGCCGGTCTCCGCGAAGATGATGGAGAACAGGATCGCGTAGGTCCACGGGCCGTGCTGACGGACAAGCTCCCCAAGGTGCTTGTCCAGGTGAAGAACGAACTCCAGGATCTGGCCCACGAGACGGTAAGGTACCCGGCAACCCGTCGCCGTCCGCCATTTCAACCAAGGGTTTCATGCGGCGTGCCGCGTCGGCGGTAAGGTAGCTCCATGTACGCAGGCCTATCTCCCGGCGCCGTGGGCGTCTCCGCCCCTTCTCTCGACGATGCGCTTCGCGCCGCCAAGCTTGGCGGATTTGCCGGAGTCGAGGTCAACATCGGGGAGATCGCCACCCTGCTGGAGTCCCTTGGAGCCGACGCGGTCAACGCCAAGTTCGACGAGGCAGGAATCCTCCCGTGCGGAATCGGGCTTCCTTTGGAGTGGCGCGGCGATGCCGTGCCCTACGAGGCAAGCCTCGCGGGCTTCGAGCGGCTCGCCGCCGCCGCCGAGGCCATCGGCGTCCAGCGCTGCAGCACCTGGATCCTTCCCTTCTCCAACGACCTGGAGTTCGCCGCCAACTTCGCCTTCCATGCGGAGCGCATGAAGCCGGCCGCCAAGATTCTTGCGGACCATGGCGTCTCGCTAGGCCTCGAGTTCATCGGCCCCAAGACCCTGCGAGACCAGGGCAAGTTCCCCTTCATCTACACCCAAGACGGGATGATGGAGCTGGCCCGCGAGATCGGCCCCAACGTCGGCCTGCTTCTGGACGCCTGGCACTGGTACACGTCTCACGGCACCGTAGAGGACTTGCGTCGGCTCACCCCGGACAACGTGGTCTACGTGCACGTCAACGACGCCCCGAAGGGCATCGAGATCGATGAACAGCTAGACAACGTGCGTTGCCTTCCCGCCGAAACCGGAGTCATTCCGATCGGCGCATTCATGGGCGCCTTGCGCGCCATCGGTTACGAAGGCCCGGTCGTTGCCGAGCCCTTCAAGAAGGAGCTCGCGGACCTGCCCAACGACGAGGCCCGGCTTCACGCCGTCCGCGATTCGCTGAAGAACATCGGGGTCTAGCGGCCCCGCTCTCTCCAAAGCTGCAAACGCTCCTCCATCGAGGTGCGGGCCGCCGCTTTGGCGACCATGGAAAGGGGCAGCTCGACTAACCGCTTGAACCGCACGCAGCCCTTCCCCATGTTCAGCTTCTTGCCCGTGATCGCCTCCGTCTCGGTCCGAAACCACTCGTTGTCCGAGTCGTTCCCGCCCGCGGACAGGAGATAGAGGGCCAAGTGGTTCTTCTGGGACGCCAACGCCAGATGGGCAACCGGCCCCTTTCGGATCTCGAGCGGAACGTGGTAGCAGATATGGCCCCACTGGATACTTTCCACGTAGCCAGCGGGGAGGTGCTCCAGAATCGTGGCGCGCACCTCAGACAAGATGGCGCGCTGCTTCTCCGGCAACTCGGCCAGGTACTCCTCAACCGTCGCGGCTTTGCTCTGCATCCGCACATTCTAGCGCACGGCCCGAGCTTGGCTCGGCGCTTGCCTGGGCCAAGCCGAGTCCCGAAGGGAGGTGGGTCGACCTGATCTGGCCGGGTGATTCTGCCACGCGTCACGCGACAGGTGACACTTCCCGCAAGGGGATTCCTGTTTGTCACCTGTCACCGTCTCCGCTACGCACGGTACGGGCAAGCACCCGCTCGCCCCCGGCATGGAGCTCGCTCGGTCCTCTCGGGCCAAGTGCTTTACACGGGTGGCTCAATCTTCGGCGAGAGGCAACTGAGGTTCAGCGATCAAGGCCAATGCTCCAGGAGCATCCCAGGTCAGTTCGGCTCGAAAGTGACTCAAATCAAAGAGCGCAAAATCTGGCCACGGTCCATGTCCGTTGCTGAAGCTCAAAAGCATGCGCGTCGGCTCTACGGAATCCACGCGAATCCCATGGTTGCCCCACCATGCGCGCTCGATGCCATAGTGAGGGTCGTCGCACGAGTTCCATATCTTAACAACGCCAGACTTGCCTCGCTTTGGTCTTAATAGAATGGGCGAGATAACTTCATCAATACTAAAGGCGATCTTTTTGTCCTTGCCGAACTCAGTCTCCATGGACAGCTCGTTGGCGCTCACAAAGAGGTAAGCCCCGTGTTGCCAGCTTCCGCGCGTTACCTTCAGTCGCACGGACACCTCTTTCTCCACACGGAGCCACACGAGCGCGTAAATCCGAGCGTTGCCAACCCAAACGAACTGCGCATGCGAGTCTGACTCCCAGATGCCCCCCACGTTCTTCCTCAACTTTTCCCAACCCTGCGTCGCGGATCAACCATTGAATGCTCCTCTGGGGTTCGTTCGCGGGAGGTCCTTCCGCCTAGCCTACGGGGTCCGGGCTCATGGCTGAGTTCTATAGGCTCAAATCGTCCCTTACTGCGTGTACCGTTCGACTGTCCCATCCGGCATTCGGTGGTACTTGAGTTCCGCCGCTTGTGTATTGGAAGCTTGGGATATTGCCGCGCCCATTCGTCCACGATTTCACATCGCCAAGCTTTGTATAGGAGTAAGTCTGGGTTTCGCCCGTGGGGTTTGTCCTGAGCGTACGCGACAGGCGCGAAGGTTTGGAATAACAGTGCCGAACAAACTACGATCGATACGCATTTACGGACGGTCACGGGACTCTCCTCCCAGGTGTATGTTAGGTGAAGTTCGCACTGGATGCAAGGGTGTTCTTGCTATTTCCCTAAATTGTCCCTGGTACTGTTGACTTCAGCATAGTTTCGAAAGGGCGCTGATTTCGGTGGTGGGAAGGGGTCTCGCCAATGGCGCTTGATGCAGCCCCGACGAACGAATTCTAAGGTGTACGGGGCAGATCCCTCGCCTTCGCTCGGGATGAAAATTCAGCCGCCTACCGGCCTACGGGGTAGGGCTCAGCCACTCCGTCGCGAGGCGGACGTCGTCTCGGGTCAGCCCGTGGCTGGCTTGAAGGATCTCGTGCTGGACCTCAGCCCCCGCCAGGGACAGCATCTGCGCCAGGCGCTGGGCGTCGGCTACCGGCAGGATGGGGTCGAACTGGCCGGAGAGCAGGAGGACCCGTTTGCCGGCGAGGTCGGGCAGCTCGTCGGGGCTGAACGGGGTCATGGCCCGGATCAGGATGGCGTCGTCCAGCGCCTCGGGGCGTGCAAGGAGGAGGCTTGCCGCGACGTTGGCGCCGTTGCTGAAGCCTAGGGCCACGCGCCGCTCGCCGGGTTCTCGGGGGATCGTCGCGAGGAAGTCGGCTAGGCCGTGGGTGCGGGCGTGGAGGTCTTCCAGGTCGAACACGCCTTCGGCGAGGCGACGAAAGAAGCGGAGTGCGCCTTTCTCGTCTACTTGGCCACGGGGGCTGATCCAGCCGGCGGCGGGGTCCAGGCTTTGGGCGAGGGGGATCAGGTCCCGCTCGTCGCCGCCCGTCCCGTGCAGGAGGACGAAGCGACGACCGTTCTGGGGGGCGCGAAGCTCATGGACGAAGCTCACAGTTTCACCTCCACCGGCTCGCCGGGGAGACGCAGCTTAGGAAGCGATGCCTCGATGCTGGCCCGAGCGGACTCGTACTGTGCGGGGAGCTGGAGGCTAGTGCCCAGCGAGGCCACATCCGTGCCGAATCCGGGCGAGTCGGTGGCCAGTTCGAAGAGAACGCCGCCGGGCTCCCGGAAGTAGATCGAGTGGAAGACGTCCCGGTCCATGATCGGGCTGACTTTGAAGCCTTCTTCGTACAGGCGGTCGTGGTACTGAAGCTGGGCATCGTCGTTGGGCAAGCGGAACGCGATGTGGTGGACGCTTCCGGTGCCGCCGTGGCCCCGCATCTCGGGGTCGCTGGGAAGGAGGTCGACGGTGGTTCGGCCGCTCGGGGTTTGCATGCGCTCGCCATCTCCCTGATAGCCCAAGAGGGCATGCAGGGTCTGCGCGGTCTCGCCGCCGGAGCCGTCCTGGATTCGCACGCCGGCCATGCCGTGGATGGCATGGGCCTCGGGCACCACGGCGCCCCAGGGCTCGCCATGCGGGGGAAGGGCACTCGGGACGATCTCGTACTCCAGGCCGTCGGGGTCCACGAAGCCAAGCTCCAAGCCGGGAGCGGAGGGCACGCCGAACTTGGCCAACCGCTCGACCCAGAAGCCGAGGGAGCCCTCGCCGACCGCGAGCTTGGTGGTCTTGACCTGGCCCGGGCCGACCTTGGCTTTGCGGCCCGGATAGGGGAAGAAAGTGAGCCCGGTCCCGGGAGTACCAAGGCGGTCCCCGAAGTAGAGGTGGTACGCGCTTGGGTCGTCGTAGTTGACGGTCAAGCGCACCAGCCGAAGCCCGAGCACCTGGGTGTAGAAGTCGAGATTCGTCTGCGCGTCGGAAACGATCGCAGACATGTGATGGAGGTCGAGGCCCGGCGCTTGCGGTTGGATCATGGTTGGTTCAACGGTGAAGGAGTCGGCGCAGGTCCCGGTTCCTGATCCCGCTTGTATTCCGGAATACGTTGGAGCCTATCGGCGGCTTAGGCGAGCGAGGGTGGCCTCCATCACGGCAATTGTCTGGGCGGAGACGGTGTAGACCAGGGCCTCCCGATACAGCCGCTGGGCGGGATGTTGGAGGGAGTTCGCGGCCCCGCTACTGGCGACGATGGCGGCGTGCGCGCAGCGGACGGCAAGGTCGATCGCCCAGGCGCGGACCCTTAGCCTCTCCAACCGGTCCACCTCGCGGCCTCCGTCTTGGGCGGCGGTGGTGGCGGCTCGCATCTCTTCCACTTCGGCGGAGAGCGCCGCGTGGGCTTGGTGGATGAACTCCAGGGGCTTCTTGGCCAGGGCCGCCTCAATCACATCTAGGCTTCCCAGAGCGCACCCGATGGCGAAGTGGCCTTGGAGGGCGATGTTGATCTCGTCGTTGTTCTGAATCCACCCGGCCGGCCGGGTGAACGCGACCTGGTCTGGGGTGAGGAGCCAATTCTCGAGGTCGGCGGCTACGGTCATGGCGCACCCCATTGAGGCCAAGGCCATGGGCTCGCTGAACCGGATTCCCTCGACCGGGCTGAACGGGATCAGCCCGAAGACCGCTTCGCCATCCGGCAGTTGGGCGGCGATGAGGACCTTGTCGTAGAAGCCGAAGCCGGTCGCCCAGGGAACGTGTCCGTTGAGAAGGTAGCTCCCGTCGCCTTGGGGTGTGGCGGTGAAGATCGGCGGGCCAGAGCGGCGCAACTGGCTGAATCCGATGCCGATTTGGAGGCGGCCGTCCGCCATCAAAGGCAGCGTCCCCCGCTTTAGGTCCTCGTTGCCAGAGTTCGAGATCATCGAGACGGCGCTCTGGTGCTGGGTTTGGAGGAAGGCGAGGGTTCCGCTCACTCGGGCGGTCTCCTCTTGGAACCGGCGGAAGAGCGGTTCCGGCATGCCGGGTCCGCCGTACTCGACGGGGCGCTTGAGCGCCATGATCTCCAGCTCGCCCATGCGGGCAAGGGCCCAGCGGACCGCTTCGGGATCTTGGTCGATCTCCTGGGCTCGGGGCTTGACCTCGTAGCGCAAGAATTCGATGGCTTGGTCCAGGGCTTGCTCTGGCGTACGCACGTCTGATTCTACGTCCTCGGTACGCTGTCCTTCGATGGCGGAGACCCCCGGGAAAACGATTCGGTCCAAAACGGGCGTACGCCAGTTGCACAAGGAGACGAAGGAGCGGTTTCGCTCTTCGCGCCAGATCGCTTTCCTGCTCCAAGACTGGAGCGACGCCTACAACGTGGGCGGCCTCTTTCGGGTGGCGGACGCATGTGGCGCGACCGAGCTCGTGCTCTCGGGCAAGACGCCGTTGCCAGACCATCCGCAGGTGGCGGTGACCTCGCTGGGCCATCACCGGCGGATCGCCTGGCGGTCTTTGGGCCGCAACGAGGACGCCGCTGCGCAACTCGTGGCAGAGGGCTACACGCTCGTGGCGGTGGAGATCGCCGAGGGGGCGATCCCGTACGTGGAGTACGAGTTCCCGGAGAAGGTGTGCCTGGTGCTGGGCAACGAGGTGAACGGGGTGTACGGGGCGGTGATGAAACACTGCCAGGCATCGGTGTACATTCCGATGTTCGGCAAGGGGCGATCCATGAACGTCCACGTCTCGGCCGCCATCGTGGGCTACCACTTGGCCCTAGACCCCAAGGGCACTGGGTCTCTGGACCTTCCCCCGGAACCTCCGGAAGCGTAGAATGCGTAGGCATCATGAGTTGCGCGCGTGGTAGGCGAGCCGAGGGAAATGCTCCGCCGCACCGCATGTCCCTGATTGCCGACATTGGCGGCGTTCGGGTTCGCGCGCAGCGCCTTCTGGAGGAGGATCGATCTTGAGTTCTATCGCACTATTGGCCGCTGTCGCGGCATTCGCGCCGCAGGGTGGGGTTCCTAACGAAATCCGCCTCATGCGGTTTCCGACCGTCCACGGGGAGAACGTGGTGTTCTCTTACGCGGGCGACCTTTGGCTGTCCAAGAAGGGCGGCGAGGACTTCGCGCGCAAGCTGACTTCGAGCTACGGCATGGAGACGCGCCCGCGCATCTCGCCGGACGGCAAGCTGCTCGCCTTTACCGGCCAGTACGACGGCAACAGCGACGTGTTCGTGGTGCCCCTCGAGGGCGGAGAGCCGAAGCGCTTGACCTTCGAGCCGGAAGCCGAGCAAGTGATTGGCTGGACGCCGGACGGGAAGGTCATGTACACCTCAAACCGAGGGTTCACGAACCGGCACGGATTCCTGTGGCTGGTGTCGCCCCAGGGCGGTCTGCCGGAGAGCACGCCGGTCAAGGAGATCAGCGAGGGTTCGTTCTCGCCGGATGGCTCCACGCTCGCCTACAACCGCGCCCCCTCCCAGAACTACAACTGGCGACGCTACCGAGGCGGAACCCAGGGCCGCGTCTCGTTCTTCAACCTGAAGGCGATGACGTACAAGGAGCTGCCCGCGAAGCGGGAGCAGAGCTACTACCCGATGTGGGTGGGCGACTCGGTCTACTACATCTCGGACCGGAATCAGGGCACGCTCAACCTTTACCGTCACGACCTGAAGAGCGGAAAGGACGTTCAGCTGACCAAGTACGCGGATGCGGACATCCGCTTCCCGTCTACCGACGGAAAGACGATCGTTTGGGAGAGGGACGGCAACCTGTATGCCTACGACATCGCGGCGGACAAGGCGGAGAGGCTGAATCCCAAGGTTCGAGGCGACTTCGTCACCCGCCGGGCCGCGCTTCGGAACCTAGGCCAGTCGATCAGCGGGGCTTCGCTCTCTCCGACAGGAGCCCGCCTTGCGGTGGAAGCTCGCGGCGAGATCTTTAGCGTTCCCGCCAAGAACGGCGAAACCCGAAATCTAACGAATTCGACGACCTCGCGAGAGCGGCTTCCTTCGTGGTCTCCGGACGGCAAGAGCATCGCCTACATCAGCGACGCCACCGGCGAGTACGAGGTCTACCTCGTTCCCCAGATGGGCGGAACGGCGGAGAAGCTGACGAGCGCGAAGCAGCCGATCGACTCGATAACCTGGTCGCCCGACGGCAAAAAGATCCTGGTCGAGACGACGTTCCAGGAGGGTTGGGTCCTCGACGTGGCGACCAAGCAGCTGACCAAGGCTTTCAAGGCCGGCGGTGGAATCCGCAATACCGAGTGGTCTCCGGACAGCAAGTGGATCAGCTGGGTGGACGCAGGCGACGGGAACGACCTTAGCAAGGTCGAGCTGTACGACGTGGCCAACAACAAGAACACCCCGATCAGCGATGGCCGCTACGGGGATACGTCCGCTACGTTCGACCAGACGGGCAAGTACCTGTACTTGGTGTCTGACCGCACGTTCACTCCCTCCTTCGGATTGTTCGAGTTCAGCCTGAAGGTTCAGAACGCGGCCCGAATCTACGCGATCCCGCTCACCAAGGAGATGGCCAGCCCGCTGGTACAGCCTTCCGATGAGGAGCCAGCCGAACCTCCGACGAGACCGTCCGGTCCTCCTCCCGGAGCCGGCGGACCCCCCTCTGGACCCCGAACTCCTGAAGTCAAGATCGACTTCGACGGGATCATGGATCGCGCGGTGCCGCTTCCGATGCCGGCCGGGTCTTACCCGCTCGTGCTGGGATCGGCCAACGGCGTCTTCTTCTGGACTCCGCAGGCCGGGATGCTCTCCCGTTACGACATCCCCAGTGGGCAGATCGCTCCGGTGCTCCCGGTCTCTCCGCAGGGCCTAACCTTCAACGCCTCTCGCTCCAAGCTTGCCTTCTTGCAGCAGGGACAGCTACAGATCGCCGATCTCCGCCCGGGTGCGCAACCGGCCCCGGTTTCGACGGCCAACGTTCGCGCCGTGGTCGACCCGCAAGCGGAGTGGAAGCAGATGTTCTGGGAGACGTGGCGCTACGAACGGGACAACTTCTACGATCCCAACATGGCCGGCCAGAACTGGGACGCCATCGGCAAGCGCTACGAGGCTTACCTGCCCTACGTGGCGCACCGTGCAGATCTGAACTACGTGCTCGGTCTCATGATCGGCGAGCTTGGCACGGGCCACTCGTACGTTCAGGGCACGGGCGATCCTCAGGTTCCGATGCCCACTCCGGTCCCGATCGGTTTGCTGGGCGTGGACTATGAGGCGGTTGGCAACGACGTCAAGATCAAGAAGATCCTGAACGGCGCGAACGACGACGAAGGTCGACGGTCCCCGCTTCAGGAGCCGGGCCTCAAGATCGCGGCGGGCGACTACCTGCTGGAGATCGACGGCCAGCCGGTAAACAAGAGCGTCAACCCGCACAGCCTCCTGCAGGGCAAAGCCAACGCCACCGTGGTGTTGACGGTCAACGACAAGCCGAGCAAGGACGGCGCCCGCAAGGTGCGAGTCCGCACTGTCGGCAGCGAGACCGAGCTGCGGTACTGGGACTACGTGGAGAGCAACCGCAAGTACGTGGAGAAGGCCTCCGGCGGACGCATAGGCTACGTGCATATCCCAGACACCCAGTTCCCTGGCGCGGTGGAGTTCATCCGCGGGTTCTATTCGAACCTCGGCAAAGAAGCCATGGTGATCGACGAGCGTTGGAACGGCGGCGGGTTCATCCAGCCGTGGTTCGTGGACACCTTGGCACGCAAGATCAAGGCGGGAATCAAGGCTCGAACGTCCGAGAAGATCAGCTACGACGCTCCGGCGCAGGAGGGTCCGATGGCCTTGCTGATCAACCAGTACGCGGGTTCGGGAGGAGACTTCTTCCCGTGGATGTTCCGGCAGGCCAAGCGCGGTCCGCTGATCGGCAAACGCACGTGGGGCGGCCTCGTGGGCATCTCGGGCGGCGCAAACCTGGTGGACGGCGGCAGCGTCACGGCACCTTCGTTCGCGATCTTCGATCGGGAAACCAACGAGATCATCGCTGAGAACCGGGGCATCGATCCCGACATCGACGTCGACCTTCGGCCGGACCTCTTTGCCCAGGGCAAGGACCCTCAGCTGGACAAGGCGATCGAGCATCTGATGAACGAGCTCAAGAACAAGCCGGCGCCCAAGCCGCGCCCGGCAGTTCCGAAGCTGGGCAAGGAAGCCAAGATCGGCGGCTAGCTCGCCCAAGGCGCTCAAAAGAAAGCCCCTCCCGCTCTGGGAGGGGCTTTCTTGCGTTTGGCCCTGCGCACCGCTTCGGCAACTCGCCAGAATAGGGATATGGCGTACTTCCCCGAAGTCCAAGACAAGATCAGCTACGAAGGCCCGACTAGCCGCAACCCTCTCGCGTTTAAGCACTACGACGCGGCAAAGGTTGTGGGCGGCAAGACGATGGCGGACCACCTGCGTTTCGCGGTGAGCTACTGGCACACGTTCAAGGGGACCGGTCAGGACCCGTTCGGCTCGCCGACGATGATCCGGGCCTGGGAGTCCGCGGCCGATCCGATCCAGCGGGCGAAGGACACGATGGACGCGGCGTTCGAGTTCTTCACGAAACTCGGCGTTCCTTACTGGTGCTTCCACGATCGCGACGTCGCCCCGGAGGGAGAGACGTTCTCGGACTCGGTCAAGAACCTGGAGACGATCACCGCGTACGCCAAGCAGAAGCAGGCCGAGACCGGGGTCAAGCTCCTCTGGGGAACCGCCAACTTGTTCAGCAACCCGCGCTACCAGGCGGGCGCCAGCACCAACCCGGATCCGCACGTTTTCGCCTACGCGGCAGCTCAGGTGAAGCACGCCATGGCAGCGACCCACGAGCTGGGTGGCCTTGGCTACACCTTCTGGGGCGGTCGCGAGGGCTACGACACCTTGCTGAACACCAAGGTCGGCCAGGAGCGCGAGCAGTTCGCCCGGCTGCTCCACATGGCGGTTGCCTACGCCAAAGAGATCGGGTTCACGGGGCAGTTCTACATCGAGCCTAAGCCGATGGAGCCGACCACCCACCAGTACGATAGCGACGCCGAGGCCTGCCTCAACTTCCTCCGCGAGTTCGGCCTGATGGACCACCTGAAGCTGAACCTGGAAACCAACCACGCCACTTTGGCGGGCCACTCGATGGCCCACGAGATGGTGGTTGCCCGCGAGGCAGGGGTCCTGGGCTCCGTGGACGCCAACACCGGCGACGAGCTGATCGGCTGGGACACCGACCAGTTCCCAACCAGCATCTACCTCACGACGCAAATCACCCTGGAGATCCTGCGGATGGGCGGATTCACCACCGGCGGCCTGAACTTCGATGCCAAGGTGCGGCGCCAGTCGCACGAGACGGTGGACCTGTTCTACGCCCACGTAGGCGGGATGGACGCGTTTGCTCGCGGCCTGCAGATTGCGCACGCGATCTTGTCGGACGGCCGCTTGGAGCAGGCGCTCGAAGACCGCTACGCGGGCTGGAAAGGCGACTACGGTCAGAAGGTGCTGGGCGGCGGAAGCTCGCTCGCGGAGGCAGAGGCCTTCGTGCTGGCGCATGGCGAGCCGGTTCGGAAGTCGGGCCGACAAGAGATGCTCGAGAACCTCATCAACGAGTACATCTAGCGGAGAGCGTCCCGCCCCGGAGATCGGGGCGGGACTTCTTGAAAGGGTTGGCCCTCATCGAACCGCGGTAAGGGCAAGCAACACGGGCACGCCCCGACGGTCCTTGCCGTATCGCAACGTCACCGAGCGGATCTCCTTGTCCGGGCGGGGGTTGTTCCACTGCTTAACGAAGGCGGCCGCCACCTGGTCGGTGCCCGGGTAGGGCTTCGTCCAGGCTAGCGTGGCGCCGGGCAAAGGCTTTGCGGCTCCGGTTTGGCGGTAGTTGTCCACGTCGATCTCGGCGACGATGGGCACCGTTTCGGTGGAGCCGTCGGCATAGGTCACCAGGTACTCGGCCATCGTGAGCCGCTTGTCGTCGCGGCGCTCATCCAGGTTGCGGGGCTGGTCGATTCGGGCGGCTTGCAGGAAGAACAGAGCGCTCGCCTTCTGCGCGACCGGGATCGTCACCGACTCGGGCAGGTTGCCCGGAATGCCGGGGCCTCCCAGCATCACCGCGTTCGGGACTGGGGAGGTCGGGAACTCGTAGATGGTGAACGCCACGTTTCCGAGGGTCTGCTTGCCGATTGGGAAATCCTTGAAGGAGAACGCCTGGTCCCCGAACCAACCGCGCTCGCTCCGGAACTGGTTGGCAACCTTGCTGAGGTCGATGGGCACGTACACGTTGCCGGCGGCTCCTGCGATCACCGTCTTGCCATCTCCGAAGCCCGCCTTCAGGTTGCGGAGCAAGGTGGCCAGCACGGACCGCTTCTTGGCAGCGTTCTCGGGGACCTCCTCGGTGTCTTTGAACAGCAGGTTGCAGAGCACCAGGTTGCCCTTGCCGCGCGGGTAGCGGACGATCCCTCCGATGTTGAGGAGGGGCTTGACCGCTTGGTCGTAGGCAGGGGTTCTTTGGGCGAATAGCCGGATGTTGTCAATTCCGACGACGTCTTGCTGGACCGGCATCTTCTTCCACTCCAGAGCTCGGAACTCGACTGAACTTCCGGTTCTTGGAGGCTGGATGGGAAGGCGCTGAGGCTCGATGTTAGGAGCGACATCGAAGACCACGTGGTCCTTGCCGTCGAACACCAGTTCGAACTTGGTGATGTAGTGGTAGAAGCCGTTGCCGATCCACTCGATCTCGTTGAGGGTCTGGGGCTTGGGCCACTCCATCTTGTATTCGGGCTTCACCTTGTCCAGCGGGAAGCTGAAGATGTAGGGCCAGCCGTCTGCGCTCACGAAGCCGTTGGTGGTGTTGTAGTGGTAGTCGCTCGGGAGCTTGGCGAAGGGGGCGACGTCCTTGAGGTCGACTATATGGCTGAACACATCCGAGGCGGCGTACATGTCGCTGGTCCAGGCAAAGAGCCGCTCGCTGCTCGACATGACGACGTCGGAGAGGGAGATCCCGCTGGCAAGAGGGTCTCTGGGTTGCGCGAGGGCGACGCGCTCTCGGCGGAACGGGCGGATCTGGTGGTCCACGCCAACGATCTGGTTGTAGCTCGCCAGGCCCTCCGGAGTCAGCCCGTGAAGGAGAAGGCTTCCGCCGCCTTCGGTGAACTTCTGAATGGTCGCCCTGAGGGTGGCCAGCTTGGCGAGGTTGGCTGGGCTGGCATCGATGACGGCCACGCCAGGGTTCGCAAGAGCGGCGGCGAGGTCGCCGGTCTTGAACTGAACGCCGGTCGCGGCAACCGCCTTGGCGAGGTTGGACCCTGCGGGCGCGACGAGCGTTGTGGGCAAAGTCTCCAGCTTGTAGCTGGCGGCGTACTCGACCAGGTTCAGAAGCATCTGCTGGGCGGGAGCGCTGGCCAATGACTCGCCGATCGTGAGCTGGCTCAGGAGCATGAGGCCCTGTCCAACCGGCACCTCGACAAGGGCCGAGTTTCCGAGCCGGTTGTGGCACTGGATGAGCGATTTGGCGCCGCGCGTTGGCTTCGTGTAGGCGTTGCGGTACGTCCAGCCGGTTCCCGGCCAGGCTTGAAGATCGAAGCTGGTCAGGACCTTGCCAACCGGGTGGGAGGCGTCTTCGAAGAACGCGAACGCCCCTCGGTTCTGGGCAGGCGCAACCTCGGCAGGGATGGCCTGGTAGCGGAGCGGATGGGTTTGGTCCAGCACCACGACCCGGTTCCCCGCGACGGCCCAGGCGGCAAGTGCCGGGTTGCTGGACTCGCCTTCGGTGATGGCATCGGGGCCTACGATGAGCACCTTGATGCTTGTAGGAATCGCGGCAAGACTGGCGACCGAGACGGGGGCCAGCCCGAGCGACTGAAGGGTGGGAAGCAGCTTGCCTTTCGGATCGTAGAGACCAATCTTGGCGGCCTTGAGCGTCGCCGAAGCTGACGGCTTCGGCAGAACCACCAGGGGCTTGGCGTCCTCAAACAGCTTCTTGCCCGCGGCATCTTGCAGCCAGAGAGCCAGCTCTCCATTGATACGAGCCGCGGCGCTGGGCATTTCAAGGTCGAGGTTGAACTGGACGGATTCGCCGGGCTTAGCGGCCGCCGGGCGGCTACCGCCGGAGGCGCGCTTGCCTGCAACCCGCAACTCCCAGCCCAGGGTCAACTCGAGAACCTCGCGATGGGAATCGTTCAGCACTTTAACCGTTCTGGAGACCTTTTGGCCCACCCGGAAGGTCCAGTCGTACTCACGGATGAGGGCCGCGATTTCGGCGTTGGGCGTGTACTTGCCAAACTTGGCGCCCTCGTCGCCCACCCAGAAGTGCCAGTTGGCGGTGCGCCCGTTCCAGCGATAGCCCTCCTGCAGCATTCTCTGCACCCTGGCGATGCCCAGGTGAGCGCCGACCTTGCCTTCGAAGGCGCCCTCGCCGCCGATCCAAGCGTAGTCGGCGGGGTTGATGCCGGTCGCAAAGAAGTCTTCGCCCAGGTAACGGGGCCGGTTGCCGTCCCAGAGCCAGCGTCCGCGTCCGCCGCCCTCCGGGAAGTCTTGGTAGGCGAGGGCGGGGTACTGGGCGGGGTCGTTGGTGTAAACGTAGTGGTCCCCGTGGACCGGGAATAGATTGGCCTTTGCCGCCCCGCCGCCATCGACCATGTAAAGGCGAGTGGGGTCGGTAGCCATCACGGCGTCTCCGATCTCCTTGACGGTCTTCTCGAACTCGTCCATGAGCCCGCCGTAAAGGTTGATGCAGTTGATGTAGAGGAACTCGTTCTCGATGGACCAGAGGTGGATGCTGGGGTGGTTGCGCTCGGCCTTGACCTGGGCAACCATCTGTTCCTTCCAGTTCTTCATGAGCTGGACCTTGATCTCCGAGTTGTAGAGCTTCTTGAGGTCGGGGTCGTTCTCGATGGCCATGTAGCCGATGACCTCGCCATCGACCTCGCCACTACGTCGAACCACCACTCCCTTCTTGTCGAAGTACGAGAGAGCCTGGGAGAAGGTCATGCCCTTCCAGCGGAGCCCACCGTTCTGGGCGAAGCCGCTCAAGCGCATGAATCGCTGGCCCGTCTTTCGGTAGTTGTCGAGGAAGTCTTGCGAGGTGGCGCCTTGAGTTAGTTCAGCCCAACCCCGCCAGATCACGCCGTTGAGCCGGTACATCGGTCCGCCCGACGTCCACTCCCGGAAGCCGAACTCAGTTTCCTGGACGTCCTCCACCCGGTCGCCTACTTTGACGGTGGTGCGCAGTTTGTAGAGCTTCGGCGCATCAGGCCACCACAGAACGGGATCCGCCCAGTCGCCGCCGAGGTTGGCCAGGAACGTCTGTCCCGCCTTGACTCGAAAGCGGCTGCTGGCGATGTCCTTGGCGACCTTGCCGCCTTCGTCGATGGCTTGGAGCGTGAGTTCAAGGTCTTCGTCTTTGGGAGAGTTGTTGCGAAGGGAGACCTCGGCATCCAAGCGCTTCTTGGCGACGCTGGTCTTTACGAACACATCGGTGGCGTATGCCCGACCGGTGGTCACCAGCCGAACGGGGTCAAGAATTCCAGACTGGAAGCATCCCCAGATGGGATAGGCCAGGTCTTGGAAGCCGCTTTTGACCACGGTCAGCGGATAGTTAAAGGTCCGCCGCAGCTTGAGCGGATTGGTTGGGCTGGTGGAGTAGCCGTACCAGGCGTCTCGGATGCCAACCAGAACCTCGTTCATGCCCGGCCTCACGGCCTTTGAGATGTCCACCTTGAAGGCAACGAGCGGGTTCTTCTCGAACCCGCAGAGCTGCCCGTTGACGTACACCGTGGAGTTGAGGTTGTTGCGCTCGAACGCCAAGAAGTAGCTCTTGCCGGAGACCTCGGCGGGAAGTTGGATCTTGGTGCGGTACCAAAGCCGGTGGGCAAAGATCAGGTCGGGACGGGACTCGTTGCGGTCGCTGGGGACGGGGATGGCTGACCAGAACTTCCCTTCCTTGGGAAGCTCCATCGGAACGGCGATGTCGAAGGGCGGCGCCTGCTCGTCGTCCCGGGCAACTTCCCAATCTCCGCTGAGCTCCAATGGAGTGCTTTCCTGGCTTGCCTGGAACACGTGCTCGGCGGCTTTGCGATCTCGGTCCGTTCGGTAGTCCTGCCCGGGTTTGAACCGACTATTGGGCTCAAACGTGCCGGAAGTCAGCACAAGGGCATCCACGGCGAAGAGCATCCGCTGCCATGCGCCCTTGGCATCCTTGGACTTCGAGAGCCGGAACTGGAGCTTGCCGGACGCCGAAGCCTCCACCGACCCCAGTTTCAGCCAGGCAACCTCGGTCCAGGTATCGAGTTCTTGGAGGTCCGACGTCAATTCGCTCGGCTCAACCCGCTTCCAGGCTTCGTCGCCCACGCGCCAATCGAACGGAGACCGCGCGAACTCGTAGCCGATCCGAGCCCAAAGGTCCTTCTTGCCGGAGGCGGCCAACGGGAACTCCAGCACGATCCCGGCGTCGGGCACCTTGCTGTCCACTTCCCCTTCGGGCACGCTGACCTGCAGCCACTTTCCATCGCTAAGCAGGTTCGTACGACCCCATCCGGCGCGGTTCGCGGGGAACGAGGTGGTCGCGGATTCACCTTCGATCCATTCAAACGCGGCGGTTTGAAGGGCGGCGGCAAGCAGAACGGCGAGCATGGTTGCAGGTTAACACGTTAGCACCCGGCCACGCACCCCACCGCGCCCAACAATCCGAGGCCGATCCTCGCCAAAATATGCGCATGGCAAGACTCTCTCCCGTCACCGGCGAACCCATGGAGGCTCGGGAGTTCCTGGGCGTCTTGGTCGATGTTTGCCCAACCACGGGGGGCATCTGGCTGGATACCGGCGAACTGGGCCGTCTCCTGCGCGCGGGCACCGAAGCCGTCCAGCAGGTCGACGATCAGGTTGCCCCGACCGTGGAAGAGCCCAGAACCCTGACAACTCGCAAGTGCCCGGTATGCCGCGTCCCGCTCTACCACTACCGCTACCTGCAGACCACCGAGGTGATCCTAGACGGCTGCGAACAATGCGGCGGAGTGTTCGTGGACGACGGGGAACTCGGCGCGATCGCGAGCCTGCTGAAGGACCGGCCGGTAGACACCGCGGAGGAGAAGGCCAGCGTCGGCGCGGCCATGGCCGATGCCCTCCACGCCGAGGGCGCCGCCAACCGAACCTTGTTGGACCACCTCATCAACACCCTCCGTTACCGCTGGCCGGGATAGGGAAGGACCGGGCCTAGCTTGCATGGGTGAGGTCAAGAAGGTATCCTCGTTTGCCAGGCCGATGTAGCTCAGTGGCAGAGCAGCTGTTTCGTAAACAGCAGGTCGTCCGTTCAAATCGGATCATCGGCTCCAGGTTTTTGGCGACCTTCGCCATTTCCAAAGGGTTCGCACGGTCGAGTCGGGGTAAAGGTCATCGAGCCGCGTGGCAATGTGGTCAGGCGCGTTCGCAAAGTTGGCGGAGGATACCAAGCATGAGTCAGCCAACAGTCGAAGAGCTTCTCGCAGGTTCACAAGAACTTCTTGATTCGAGAGTTCTGGCGCTGTTGCGTGGGCAAGGCTCCATGACGGAACCTCAACGGGAAGAGTGCCTTCTCTTGGCTCAGACATCCACCCTACTTGCATTGCAGGCGCTGATGGTAAATAATGGCAAGACAGGCACCCCTGTCCTGCGTTTCCTTGTCGCAGAAGTTGCGGTTGGATTCCCTGACATTTGGTCTGAGCTGGAAGACGATTTGCTAGCCGTCCGCCAATCTGAACGCAAGTTTAGTGAAGTCGGGTCGAAGTTAGATGTTATTCGCGTATCGGCGGCTTCGAGTAGGGTGCTTTCCTTGATTGCCAGGAATGTAAATCGACCACAGTTCAAACCCACGGCAATTCGCTTTCTTGAAGAGACTTTGGAAAGCAATGGTAATGTCGCGACGCCACTGCAACTCCTCATATCCTCTCAGCACATTCTTGATGTAGAGGTTCCCAGTGTTATCAAGCGTGCGCAAGATTTCGAAGAGGATTCAGATTACGACGATTGTCTCGACCTCGTCAAGAAAGCGACCCGCCAATGCCTCCAAGCTTTGTTGGAAGCCAATGGACAGCGATACTCAAACGACTTGTTTGCTCTTCAATCTGAAGTCTCTACTGCGCTGCCTAATCTCTGGAATGCTCTTCGGAGTGACGTTTCGAACATAGGTGGTTCAGAGTTGTCCGGAGACGGCATCGACAGAGAGCGTCACCTTCTGAGGATTATCGTTTCGGCATGCAGGGTCGTGACCGTCGTTGCCAACTTATCCAGCCAATCTGGCTGCATGCCACGACAGACCGAAGCATACGAGAGCAGACTCGAATACTTGGAGAGGGACTAGATGCCGAAACCGGCACACGAGCCTAACTGATTCAACCCGTTGAATCCCCCGTCATCTGCTTGCCCTACATCGAGGCAACTCACTTTTTGGGTCTACAACAGGGAGACAGGAGCCTAAAACTCCACAGTTCGTAAACAGCAGGTCGTCCGTTCAAATCGGATCATCGACTCCAGTTTTCTCCTTCGCCCTGCAGGCCAGACACCCCTCCGGAGTCCGGGAAAGCCGCTTCCGGGTAAACCCGGGGCATGGGCAAGTATCTGGCGAGCTTCAAGGCGTACGACGTGCGGGGCGTGGTTCCCGAGGAACTGAACCCGGAGATCGCGTACGCGGTGGGGCGGGCCTACGCGGACGTGATCCAGCCAAAGACCGTGTGCATCGGCTACGACATCCGGCTCAGCGGCCCTAGCCTTTACGAGGCGCTTGCCCGCGGGCTCAACGACGCGGGAGTGGACGTGGTGCACCTTGGCATGGTCGGCACCGAGATGGTGTACTTTGCCACTGCCAACTACGGCTACGACGGCGGCGTGATGATTACCGCCAGCCACAACCCTCCGCAGTACAACGGCCTCAAGATGGTCCGGTCGGAGAGCCGGCCGATCAGCGGGGACACCGGGTTGTTCGACATCGAGGAGCGCACCCATCGCTACCTGAACGATCCCGCCCTGACCGCCCAGCGCGCCGCCACGCCGGGCAAGATTATCGACCGCGACGTCTACGACGACTTCACCGCCCACCTGCTGAACATCGTTTCCCCGGACAGCCTGAGCCCCTTGCGCGTGCTGGCGGATGCCGGCAACGGCGCCGCCGGGTTGGCCCTTCAGAAGCTGCTGCCGCACCTGCCACTGCGGGTTACCGAGAGGCTCTTCGAGCCGGACGGCACCTTCCCCAACGGCGTTCCGAACCCGATTCTGGAAGAGTCTCGTGCGGCCACCATGGAGGCGATGCACGGCTACCGGGGCGGCGAAGGCGGCCCGGCCTACGACTTCGGCGTTGCCTGGGACGGCGACTACGACCGCTGCTTCTTCTTTGACGAACAGGGCGACTTCATCGAGGGCTACTACATCGTGGGTCTCCTTGCGCAAGCGGTCCTTACCGCCACGCCGGGCTTGAGCATCGTCTACGATCCGCGGCTCACCTGGAACACGGAAGCCATCGTAAGCGAGCTTGGCGGAAAAGCGGTCATCTGCAAGAGCGGCCACGCCTTCATCAAGGAGAAGATGCGCGCGGTGGACGCCACCTACGGCGGCGAGATGAGCGCGCACCACTACTTCAAGGACCACTGGTACTGCGATAGCGGCATGATCCCGTTCCTGTTGATCGCTCGGCTGGTCTCGACTTCGGGACGGTCGCTGGGCGACTTGGTCAGCGAGATGATCTCGGCTTACCCGTGCAGCGGGGAAGTGAACAGCACGGTGGCCGACGTGCCGACGGTGCTGGCCAAGGTCCAGAAACTCTACGCGGGCGAGTGCATCGGGCTGAACAAGCTGGACGGGCTCACGATCGAGTTCCCCAACTGGCGGTTCAACCTCCGCGGTTCCAATACGGAGCCGGTAATCCGTCTGAACGTGGAGACACGGGGGGATGCCCCGCTGATGAAGGCCAAGACCGAAGAGTTGCTGGCGATAATTCGGGCATAGCTGCGGTACGCGGGATGGTTCTGGTTGTCCTTCCCCTCTCCGAAATCGGAGAGGGGTTGAAACTACGGCAGATGAGGTGACGCACCGCTTGTTAGAGGCGCTCTGCCATCGGTAGCAGATCCCTCGGCTTCGCTCGGGATGACAGGCTTGGCGAGGCACGGGGCTGTAAACTGCCAGGCATGATCTCCCAAGAATTCGCCCGGCTGATGCCTAAGGTGGAGCTGCACGTCCACCTCGAAGGATCCATCCGTCCGGAGACCCTTCTCAAGCTCGCGGCGAAGAACGGCGTAGACCTGCCCGCGAAGGACCTGGACGGTCTGCGCGACTGGTACCAGTTCCGCGATTTTGGGCACTTTGTGGAGATCTATGTGGCGGCCACCAAGTGCCTCCAGTCCGCCGACGACATCGAGTTGATCGCCCGGGAGTTGGCGATCTCCCAGCATGCGGAGAACGTTCTCCATACCGAAGCCACCTACACCGCCAGCACCCTGGAGAAGCATTGCGGCATCGCCTGGCCGGACCAGTTGGCGGCCCTGCGCCGGGCTTCGCGCTTCGCCAAGGACGAGCTGGGAATCACCCTGCAGTTCATCTTGGACATCGTTCGGGGCGACCCGCCGGAGCGCGGACTCATGGTTGCCCAGTGGGCCGTGGAGGCCCAGGGCGACCCGGTTTGCGCGCTCGGCCTCGCGGGGATCGAGATGAGCACGACCGCCGAGGTCTACAAAGAAGCCTTCGATTTCGCCCACTCCCACGGACTGAGGGTGGTTCCCCATGCCGGCGAGACCAAGGGGCCGGAGAGCGTGTGGGACGCGCTGGAGTTCACCCGTCCGGTGCGCATCGGGCACGGGGTGCGCAGCATCGAGGACCCCAAGCTGGTGGCCAAGCTGGCGGAGATGCAGATTCCGCTGGAGGTCTGTCCAAGCTCCAACCTCTGCCTGGGCGTGTACCCCTCGCTGGCGGAGCACTCGCTGCCCGAGCTTCTCAACGAGGGCCTTCTCGTCACGATCAACTCAGACGATCCTCCGATGTTCAGCACCTCGATCTCGGAGGAGTTCTACAGGGTGGCGCAGGAGTTCCGCTTTGGCAAGGACATCCTGTGGACCCTGGTTCAGAACGCGGGACGCTCCGCGCTCCTTCCGGACACCGAGAAGGCCATTCTGATGGAGAGGCTGAGGACCGGTTTCGCCGACCTAGGCTAGGGCGGCCGCCATCACTTCTCGCGGGGCCACGACGCCCAGCCAGAACTCGAGGCTCCGCGCGCCTTGGGCAACCAGCAGCGACCGACCGTCCTCGATGCGCGCGCCGTGGGCGGCGGCATCTTGGAGGAAGGGAGTCGGCCCCGCACCGTAAGCCAGATCGATCGCAACCTGGCTCCGGCCCCACTCCACCGCGATGCGCTCCGGTCCCAGCGAGGCGCTGGTGGTGTTGATCACAAGGTCGAAACCCCGAGCGTCGGGGGTGGCCACGATGGGCAGGCCAAGCCCCAGGCTATCGATCAGCTCGCAGGCGCGCTCGGGGGTTCGGTTCCAGAGCGCAAGGTCGTAGCCTTCGTCCGCGAGCATGGCGGTCAGGGCGCGCGAGGATCCTCCTGCCCCAAGAACGAGGGTCTTCGCGGGGGCAGAGACACCCAGCCCATGGAGCACATCCAGGAACCCAAGGGCGTCGGTGTTCAAGCCGAACCGGTCCGAGATACGGAGCGTGTTGGCCGCGCCCACGCGGCGGGCGAAGGGATCCACCTCTCGGCACCAGGCAAGCACGGTCTCTTTGTGGGGGACGGTGACGTTGATTCCCTGGTAGCCAAGCCCGGCGAGGTGGTCCAGGGCGTCGGGCACTTCGCCAACCGGCACGTGGATCGCCACGTAGCGGTGGGGCAGACCAAGGGCTTGAAGCGCCGCGCCTTGCATCTTGGGCGACAACGAGTGGCCGATCGGGTCTCCGATTACCGCGAACTCGGCTGCCGGCGCCTCGCGCCAGGGGAAGGGGCCGACCATAGCTTAGGGCTTGGCCTTCGCTTTGAACGCGTACATCCGCTGGCCGGTGAAGTTCCAGACCGCCACCAGAACGGCGGCAAGGATGGTGGCGCCGCGCGCATTGTTCTTCTCGTCGAACGGCAGCGCGTGGCTAAGCAGGGTGCTGATCGCCACGTTCAGCATCCAGCCGATCGCGGAGACCACGAGGAAGCGGCGCAGCTGCTCGGTTCGGTTCTCCTTGCCACGGATGGAGAAGGTCCACATCCGGTTCCAAACGAAGCTGTTGAGCATGGCGACCGCACCGGCGATTCCGCTGGCCACCGGGAAGAACGCGTCGTAGGGGGTGGCCCGACCAAAGAGGACGGGCAGGCTCCGGATAAGCCACTTGCCCGCGACTTCGGTAAGGGAGAAGGCTCCAACGGTGGTCGCAAAGAGGAGGGTCAGCCGCACCGAGTAGTCGATGAGGAACGAGGTCCCGCCCACCACGGTGAACTTGACGAACTGGCGCACGATAGGGCGCTCCCAGAGGGTACGGGCGGCAGGATTAACCACTTCCTCTTCTAACTCTTCCGGCGTTACGGTTAGTGCCCGATAGATGCGCCCGCTTAGCAGGGACTCTAGGAATCGGTTGAGGCGGGTCCCCGCGAACTCCGCGCCCGCCATCTTCTTCACCCAGACCGCCTCTACTCCGGCACGGTTGGCGCCGAAGACGTCGGTGACCAGCTGGTCTCCCACCATCACGGCTTCTTTGGCCTCGCGTCCGAACTTGGCCAGGGCCATCTTAAACATGTGCGGGTTCGGTTTCAGCTTGCCGCGAACGGTTTCGATGCCAAGGCGCTCGCAGATACGGAAAAGCCGGGCGGGGTGGCGGGTGTTGGAGAGGATGCACATCTCGAACCCCATGCCGTGGGCGCGCTCGATCCAGGCGAGCACGCGGGGGTCGAACTCTTCGCTTTTCCACGGGACGAGGGTGTGGTCGACGTCGAGGAGAATGAGCCGCTTCCCCCGTTCCCAGAGACGCTGCAGGTCGATATCCGTGAGGTGGGTGGCGGACATCGCCGGGCAGAACGGACGCAGGAAACCGGGCAGCGTTTCCCGGTTGAACTCGCCCACGCGAAAGACGCCCATTGGTTCGACCTGCCGGCGGATCGCCAGCCGTCCTAAGCTACCCGCCGACAGGAATTGCGCGCCGTCGCCACAAATTGCGACGATCCTGATAAATTTGCTGTATAGTAAGGGTGTCGCCCAGTTGCTGACCGGGCGCAAGGTTCGTTTTCGAGGAGGAACAATTTTCGTGGCAACGTTGGAACACCCAATCGTCGAGTCGTCCGCACCGGACGACGAACTGTATTCCGAATTCCAGTCGTACGTCCGATCTCTGTACGAGACGGCGACCGCCCAAAGCGTCCAGGAGCTGGATGCGGGCGTGGGCAAAGCGCTCACGATGCTGGACGCGGGCCTCAAGCGGGCCGTCGCGGAAGTAGAAGCCAATTCAGGCAGCCTCGCCAAGGCCGTTGGCGACGCCCAGTCGGACTTCCGCCAGATGTTCGAGCCGATCTTCGAGGACTACCGTCGCCGGCTCCTTCAAGACCAGATGCAGTTTGTGGACCTTCTGGCCGGGAAGCTGGTGCCCACGATGCAGGACCAATACAAGATGGTCCAGGACGCCAGCAAGTCTGGAGGCGAACGGCTCGAAGCCGCGCTCCAGAACCGCTTTGAAGCGCTCCGCAACACCGTCGCGGAGAAGGTCGGTCAGATCCAAGCCAGCGAAGTGGAGCTGGGCGATCGCGTCGAGGCGGCTTCCCGCAAGTCCAACACGCTGATTTCCGAGGTTTCCGAGAAGGTGGTTACGGAGCTTGATCGGGCGGTTACCAGCCTCGAGCAGCGGACCCAGGCGGCGGCGGAGCGATCCCTGGCCGCGCAGCAAAAGAACGCGGAGAAGCAGTTTGCCCAGCTCAATGCGCTCGGCATGAGGCTTTCTGTGCTTTGCGCGCTGGCGATCCTCATCTCCGGGGCAACCCTCTTCATGGTCATGCGAGGCCGGTAGGCCATGGCACCCCGAGCAGATTCTGCGGAAGCCCGCATGCTTCCTGGCATGTTGCGCGAGCAGGCGGAACGGATTCGCCAGGCGGTCTTTGGGCAACATTCAGACTGGGCGCGCGGTTGGATCGTGGACGCCCAGCACCGGCTGGCGGCGGACATCGAGGATTGCGGGCTGCAGGATCGCCTTCGGTACCTGTACCAAAGCCAGCGCCAGTCGAATGTCGCGGAGGCGGAGCCGTTCGAGGCGTTCGTGGTCGGTGAGGTTAAGTTCGGCAAGTCGACCCTGATCAACGCGTTGCTGGGAACCGAGATCGCGCCAACGGACTTCGTTCCGAAGACGTGGTGCTTCAACCGCTACATCGCGGTTGACGAGCCCGCGAGCGGAGTTCTGGTGCTTGCGGAGCCGGAGGAGTTGCCGAAGTCTCCGGATCTAGCCGACCTCCTGGGTCCGTCCATCGGCGAGTCTCGCGGCCTGTCGATGCACCGGATCTCCCGCGAGGAGGCAGACCGGCTTCTGGATATGGAGGAGGCCAAGACGCTGGCCGCTCTGGCTTCGCCTACGCCTTACGTCTCCCCCGTCCTCGAGATGGAGTGGCAGGTCAAGAGCTCCAAGTCCATCTTGCCCGGCATCCGACTCGTCGACACGATGGGAATGAACGGAATGAAGGAGCGGAAGGGGCACCTTCGCTACCTGACCTGGCAGTACGCCCGTGCCGACGCGGTGTTGTGGGTGGTCTCGGCCAAGAACCTCAACAGCGCGGGAACCCGCGAAGAGCTGGAATCGTGCCGTCGCTACGCCAAGCGCATCATCCTCGTGGTCAACCGTTGGGACGAGGTCGACGACCGCGAGCGGCTAGCGGAGACGGCCAAGCAACTGTACGGCGAGTTCGCCACCGAGATCGTTTACCTGAGCGCGCTGGCCGCTAGCATCGGCGTTTCCGAGACCCCGGTGGACTCCCTGCCTGGCAAGCAGAGAGGACCTCTGCGCGCGTTCATGGAGCGAGAAGGGATCGACGGATTCGAGCAGTTGCGGGATAAGAGCGGTTATCCATCCCTGCAGCGGGCGCTGGAAGCGCAGCTATCGGGCCGGCTTACCCTCGTGCGCAACGAGGCGTCCTACAGCGCGCTTCGGCGGCAGCAGAAGGAGTTCCGGCTCATCGTGCAGCGGGACAGCGCGGACCTGAGCGCGAACCTGGCCGTGCAGGACCATCTCCACGAGACGTTGGGCAAGCTGGACGGGGAGTGCCGCCAGAGTATCGAGGGGCACATGGTCCGCCTTCGGGACGCGATGGATCGCCGGCTGCGAAGCGCAGTGGCAAGCCTTGGGTACGAGGACTCGGAGCATCCTGAAGTCAAAGTGAGCATGCCGCTCCTGCTCAACATCGCCCGCGTAGAGCAGCAGAAGGTTACAGAGGAACTAGTTGGCCGGTATCGAGACTTGGTGAGCCAAGTTGCACAGGAGCCGGATTACGTGCAGAGCGAGTTCACGGCAGATGGCCGGGTCGCGGAGACGGTCCATGCCAAGACGCTAGGTCTGGTGGACCTGGTGGTCAAGCCTCTGGAGATCGACTCGCTGCTGGCTTCCGTCGATCGCGGGCTGCTTCTGAAAGCCTACGACAAGATGGAGGCGGTTCCGGTGATCGGAGGCCTCGCTAAGGGCCTCGTCGGTGGCGCGGCTGAGCGCAAGCGGGCCGAGGCGCTAATGGGTCTTCAGAAACGAATCCTCGCCGAGGTAGAGCCCCGGGTCCACAACCTGGTGGAGAAGATCGCTGAGCACTTGCAGGAGAGTCGGGCCAAGACGACGCAGAACGTGGCGGACGAGATTCGTCGCCACGCGGAGACCTTCGGGTCTCGGGAGGCGCAAGAGGCCCGGGCCGAGCACCTGACGCGGTACGCCTCTCGCAAGGCGGAGCCGCCGATCTGGGTGGGACGGACGTTGCAGGCGCTCCGGGAGAAGGGATGGAAACCGTCGAAGTAGCCGCGAATCGGCTGGAATCGTTGACGGGGTTCCAGGATAAGGAAGGGCTCCGTGCGGCGCTCTACGACGCGGAGCCTTTGCTCCCAGGGGTCAACCTCGAGCCACTTCGCGAGCGGCTCGCATACCCGTTCCGGCTTGGGGTGTTGGGCCAGTTCCGTTCTGGCAAGTCGTCCCTGATCAACGCGCTTGTTGGAGAGACCGTCGCGCTGGTGGACGAGGAAGAGGCCACCCCCACGCTCTCCCGCTACTTCGCGGCGGAGGCGGGCGGAGATGGTCGGGCCCGCATTCTGTATTGGGATGGCGGCGAGGAAACCGGCACGATCGCCGAGATCCTGCGCCGCACTCGCGAGGGGCGCCCCAATCGGGCTTGGCTGGACCGGATCGAGCGCATCGAGTACGGGCATCCAAGCTCCTTTCTTCGCATGCTGGAGTTGTGGGACACGCCGGGACTCGGCGGGTCGGACGCGAACCAGCGGATCTCGGAGGCGTTCGCCACCCAGGTCGATGGCGCGGTTTGGGTCTTCGATGCGGACTCGGTTGGCCGGGCAGATATCGTTGGCCCGATGGAAGCCCTTGCGCGCTACGGGGTTCCTACGCTCGCCGTTCTCAACAAAGCGGAGGACCTGGACCAAGCCGATGTGGACCGGGCGGCCGACTTCATCCACCGCGTCTACCCGCGGGCCTCATTCCTCGAGATCATTCCGTTCTGTGCCCGTAAGGCCCTAGATCCGTCTTCTCGCGCCGGGTACGGCGATGCGGTTCCGGCTGATGGGGGGCTCTCCAATCTTTTGGCCGCCATGGACCGGCACCTAGTCGGCCCGGGACAGCGTATCTCCCAAGCGTCGTTGGCCCGGGACCTGCTGGCGGCCCTCGATACGACGGTGGACCGCTTGCGCGCCGAGGCGGCTAACTGCCGCGGCCGCGCCCACGCGTTCTCCAGCGTCCTGCGCGAGGTCGAAAAGCGGCTAGCGGCCCAGTACGTGGAGATCGAGCGGCTCATCGTCCAGGGCTACCATCCGATCCTAAGCGAAGGTCTCCTCGAGAGCTTGGAGGCGGCGTTCCGTACGGCGACCCCGGAGGACCTCTCGAATCCCGAGCGATACCGAAGGCTGCGCGACCTCGCCACAAATGGCAACATCGCGCTTCCCATCCTAGAGAGGTTCACCGAAGGTTTGGCCGCGGACCTGCACGCCCGGGTAACCGGGTTCGCGCTTAACGTGGAGGACGCGGTTTTGGCAACGCTGTCGGTGCCCGAGAAGATGGCGCTCTGGGCGGGAAGCGAGGCCGCGGAGGGTGAGTCGCGCCTTCTTGAGACGGCAAAGGAGCACCGTAGCTTCGGATCCAAATTCGCCCTGACCCAGTGGGATATCCTCGTCCCGCGTCCGCAGTGGGACTACGTCCTGGGAGACATCCGACCCTTCAGAAGGCCAACCCGGCCGCCCGGTACCGGTCCGTCGCCAGGAATGGCGGTGGGTAGCGTAGACGATCTGAGCGGCAAGCCCGAGCTTCAGGCGGAGCGGTCCCTCAAGGTGTACATGGGGGAGGCTGAGGTGAGCTTCGAAGACGAGATTCAGCTCTCGGTGCGGCGAAGCCGCGAGTTGGCGGTCGGCGTCTTCCACGAACGGCTTAGCACGGCTCTCCTCGAAGGTCGTGATCCCAAGGCGCTTCTCGCCGAAGCTTCCACGATCTCGGCCCAAGCGGACGAGGTCGGGAGTTTGGCGGCCAGGGTCGAGGCGTTCGTGGTGGAAACGGGCGAGCCCTCGATTGGCGAACGGGTGCGCATCCCGGCGGGCCTACTCAAGGCGGCGAACGAGTGGTGGCTTGGGATGGCCGGGCGGCCTACCCGCGTCCTAAGCCTCCTGGATCCGGATCTGTCCCACCGAGCCCTCTCCCGACTCTTGGAGTTCGACCCGCTGGTTCCGATCCGTATCGTGACTTGGGCCGAGCCACTCTCCGCCAGCCTCTGCACCGCCTTCAACTCAGAGTTGGAGCGCCTTCGCGACTCGCGCACCGGATCGGTGAGCGTCTTTGTTCCGGTGCCCGAGCCGGGCAGGCCAGCCATGGAGGCTAAGCGCATCCTCGGCCTGTCGAGCGGAACCTACGAGCTCAGCACATCCCTCGCGACGGTATTGGCGGCCTCCGAAGACTGCACGATCGTTCCCGGAGAATCGCTCGCGGAATTCGAGCGGATCTGGCGAGGCGAAACCCCCGGCTACCGCTTGCTCGCGCTCTAGCCGCCGGTGACCTGGAGGAAGGTTCGGAAGTGCTGCTTGGCCACTTGAGGCAGATTCTCCGCGCCGTGCTTTCGCACGAACTCTCGGCCGGCGACGATCACCGGGGGCGACGCCCCCTTGGGTAGCTCGACCCCGAACTGGTCGCTTAGCGCCCGGAGCTTGCGCAGGAACTCGGCACGGGCCAAAACGGAGGCGGCGGCTACTGCGAGGTCCTCCTCCGCACGCACCCGGGACTCGAACTTGAGGGCCTTGCCCTTCTCAAAGAGCGCGGCCTTCACCGCCATGCCGCCCTTGGCGAACTCGTCCGAGATGACACGGGTTGCCGGATGCACTTCCAGAACGTTCTCGATTGCCCTTGCGTGTCCCCACGCCAGAAGCTTGTTCAAGTTCAAGAACTTGGCGTAGAGCTCGTTGTACTTGGCGGGACCGATGGCGATGACGCTGTGCGGACAGGTCCGCTTGATTTGGTCGGCCAGGGAAAGGGCCAGCTTGTCCGTGAGCTTCTTGGAGTCCTTGACCCCGTCCAGTTCCGCGAGGTGCTCGGGCCCCACGTAGCAGGCCGCGATCACCAGGGGGCCGAAGAAGTCGCCCTTGCCGCTCTCGTCGACGCCGATCCGTCCTTGGTCGCTGGAACTCACCGGGGGAGGATACCGGGAGCCATCCCAAGTACACTCGCCGGGATGGGCAAGGAGGCGGGCAGCAAGCTGCGAATCGCCGAGATCTTCCATAGCATCCAAGGAGAGGGCCGCTGGTTAGGCGTGCCAAGCACCTTCGTACGCGTCAGCGGCTGCAATCTCCGTTGCGTCTGGTGCGATACCCCTTATGCGAGCTGGAACCCGGAAGGACCTACCCTAGAGGTGGACCAGATCATGGCCCAGGTTCGCCACCGACACGTGGTGGTGACCGGCGGCGAGCCCATGCTCTTCGAACCCGTTACGGATCTCTGCAAGGCTCTGGCAGAGGCAGGGCACGTCATCACGGTGGAGACGGCAGGCACCGTCTACCGCGACCTCCCCTGCGACCTGATGTCGATCAGCCCGAAGCTGGCTAACTCGACGCCTCCGCCAGCATCGGGATGGGTAGACCGTCACGAGGCGACACGCTTGGATCGGGAGCCGCTCCGAAAGCTAATCGAAAGGTACGACTGCCAGCTCAAGTTCGTGGCGGACCCGGCCTCGATTGGGGAGATCGCGGCCCTGGTGGAGGACCTCGGATTAGATCCTGATCACGTGATGCTCATGGCAGAAGGAACCCAGGCCGGCCCTCTCCACGAGCGAGAGCGCGCCCTCGTCCCGATCTGCATGGAGCGAGGGTGGCGCCTGACTCCCCGGTTCCAGATCGATCTCTTTGGTGATACTCGTGGCACATAAACCCCTGATTCTCCTCGCGCTTTGCGCCTCTCTCGTCGGTTGCAGCAAGGTCGATCTCGACGTGGTCGGCCAATGGACCGGCGGCTTTGTCCCGGACGCTGCCACGCCGGCGAACCTCAAGGTGGCGGGGTTGCGGGGCTACCTCCAGCTCTACGCTCGCAAGAACTTCAAAATCGAGCTCACCACCCCAAACCAGACGCTGCGCCTGGAGGGGACCTGGGTGCAGGAGGAAAAGCGCATCACGCTCACGACGACCAAGTACCAGTTCGAGAACCCGAGCGAAGAGGACCAGGCTCTCCGCAAGCTGCAGATCGTCACGGCGGATGAAGCGCGTAGGGTCTACGGCAAACCGCTGATCCTGGACCTGAATAAGGACAAGACGGTGCTTGAAGGCCTGGACTTGAGCCTAAAAGGAATCTCCGGCAAGCACCTCTTCCGGAAAGCCAAGAAGTAGAAAGGCCGAGAGATGCAACCCTGGCCCAGGGCCAAGCGCATATACTGGCAGAAATGATGAAAAATCTTTGCGCGTTGGCTTTCGTTGCGGTTGCCCTTGCTGGCTGTAGCGGCGGAAACATGGAGGAGAAGGTTGTTGGCAAGTGGACCGGCAAGGTCACCATGCCGGAGACCAAGAAGGACGACCCTGCCGCCAAGATGGCCGAGGCCTTTGCGGGCATGATGAACATGACTCTCGAGGTCAAGAAGGACAAGACCTTCGCCATGACCGCCATGATCGTCCCCGTCGAGGGCACCTGGGCCGTCAGCGGAGACAAGCTCGTTTGCACCCCCACCAAAGTGATGGGCATGACCATCGACGAGGCCAAGAAGATGGCCGACGAGCAAGCCAAGAAGCAGGGCGCCGCCCTAGGCACCAAGGCAGACGAGATGAACAAGCCGATGGAGTTTGTGGTCTCGGCGGATGGCAAGACTCTGACCGCCAAGAACACGACCGGAAAGGCAACGGAAGGCGAGCTGATCTTCAAGAAGGACGGCGCCTAGCTTCCCGAATGCCCTACCGAGTCTGCAAGACCTTCACCGTTGAGAGCGGACACCTGTTGAGCCGGCACCCCGAAAAGTGCCGGTTCCCCCACGGCCACACCCGCACGGTTGAATTCGTCGTGGTCGGAGACGATCTCGACGAGAATGGGATGGTGGTGGACTTCAAGGCCCTGAAGTTGGCCCTGGAGGATCACGTCGATCGGTACGACCACGCGTTGGCGATCAATAGCCGCGATCCCTTGTTGCCCGAACTCGAGTCCCGCTATCCGGCCGAAGCGATCGTGATCTTCCAAGACCAGGAGCCAACGACCGAGGCGATCGCGCACGAATTGTTCAACTTCGCAAATTCGATCTTGGAGACAGGATTTCGCAGCGGCCCCTACTTCATTCTCCCCGGTCGGGCAAGAATCGAGCGTGTCCGCGTCTGGGAAACCCCTTCCAGCTGGGCCGAGTACGGCGTCTAGCCGAGCAATCGAAGCCCTAGCGCGGCGGCCTTCGTGATGGCGTTCGGCTCGCCGAGCGCATCGTCGAGTTCCTGAAACGCCCGCAACTGGCTGCCCCTTGCCGGGCCATCGACGAGAAGCCCGTCGAGTACTTCCCGAATCCTTGCTGGGGAGGCCGCGTCCTGGATCAGTTCGGGAACGATCTCGCGATCCAGGATCAGGTTAGGCAAGCCGATGAATCGGGGCACTTTGAACCCGATCAGCCTGGCTTCCATCTCCATCACCTTGCTGACGCGATAGATGATCACGCTGGGGCACCGGCAGAGCGCGGCCTCGAGGGTGGCCGTTCCCGAACACACGATCGCCGCTCGCGATTCCTGCAGGACCCGAGCCGTCTCCCCGACGACGAACTCGTCAGCATCGCGCCCAGTTCGATGACGCCACTCCTTAGCGAAGGAAGCCGCGTCCAGATGCGGGGCGAGCGCGAACTTGACGGTCTCGGAAAGGCCCCGCACCGCCCGGGCCACCAAGGGTACGTGCTCGGCGATCTCGTGCCCACGGCTCCCAGGAAGGACCGCAATACCAGACCGGGCTCCGCTTGTCCGGAGGCTCAGCAGCTCCTTCAGGGGATGGCCAAACCAGTGCGCGTTCGCGCCTTGGGCCCGCAGCGTCTCGGCCGACCAAGGAAACGGCGTGACGACCGCGTCCGAGACCTGGGCCATATCCTTGCCCTGCCGGTCCCGACGCCAGGACCCGGGCGGAACGAAGTACATCACCTTCCAGCCTAGAGCCTTTGCGTCGCGCGCTAGCTTGACGTTCATCCCGCCGAAGTCGATCGGGACGAAGAGGCCAGGCGGATGCTGCTTCAAGAAAGCGCGACCGATCCGGTAGCCCCGCCGCACCCGAAGGTACACCCGTAACGCCTGGGTGATGCTGATCGAGCCCCAGTTGGCACTATCGGCGACCAACGTCACGCCGGCAGCCCGCAATCTGGAGGACCCGATTCCGGCGAAATCAAGGTCGGTGCGGAGCACGCGCATCCGGTCCGCGAGGGCGGCGGCGTAGGCGTCTCCGCTGGCCTCGCCCGCCGAGAAGAAGACGTTCATGGGCTAGGGCTGGTCGCCGCGGCCGTTCTTGCCGCGCATGCGCTTTTCTTCGAAAGCCAGGAGGATCTCGACCTCGGGAGTGGACCTGACTTCCCGCCGAATCGTTTCGATCGCGTGGGTGGTGTTCAGCTTGGACTTAAAGAGGATGCGGCAAGCCTTGTGGAGGGCCATTCGCGCCTCGGCGGTGATCCCCATGCGGCGCAGGCCAACCGCGTTGATGTCGTGGACCTCCTGCTCGCCGCCCGACACGATCATGAAAGGGGGCACGTCTCGAACGATCTTTGAAAAGCCGCCGACCATCGCGAACTTGCCGATCCGCACGAACTGGTGGATGCCCGTCATCCCGCCGATGTTCACGCCCTGCTCGATCGTGGAGTGGCCGGAAACGCCGACCGAGTTGGCCATCGTAACCCAGTCTTCGCAGACCACGTTGTGGCCCAGATGGCAGTTGGCCATCAGGAAACAGTTGCTCCCAACGCGGGTTTCGTGCCCCTCGCCGGTTGCCCGGTGGATCGTGACGTACTCGCGGAACACGTTGTCGTCCCCCACCACCAAAAAGGTGGGCTCATCGTTATACTTGCGGTCCTGCGGGTCGCCGCCAATGACGGCGCCGTGGGCGAAGATGTTGCGCTCTCCGATCGTGGTGTTGCCAAAGACGGTGACGTGGCTTTCCAGTCGGCAACCCGCCCCGATGATCGCGCCGGCTTGGACGTTGCAGAAAGGTCCGACCTCGACGTCTTCCGCGAGTTCGGCTTTCGGGTCCACCACGGAGAAGCGATGAATCTTGGGCACTAACTTTCCTTCGGCACCAGCTTGAAAGTCATCTCCATGCTAGCCACGGTTTCCCCTTCTACGGTGGCGATGGCCCGGAACCGCCCAATCACGCCGCGAACCCAGAGAATTTCGCAATTGGAGATCAGCTGGTCGCCGGGAACCACCGGCCGGCGGAACTTCACGTTGTCGATCGCGCCGATCAGGGGCACCGAGCCGATGAACTTGGGGTCCGACATCAGCAGGATCGCGCCAGCCTGCGCCATCGCCTCGATGATCAGGACGCCCGGCATGATGGGATTCCCAGGATAATGGCCTTGAAAGAAGCTCTCGTTGATCGTGACGTTCTTGAGTCCCACGCACGTCTTGCCCTCTTCCATGGCAAGCACGCGATCGACCAACAGGATCGGGTAACGATGGGGAAGAACGTTAAAGATCTCTTCGATATTCATCAAATGGATGCGACCTCGCCGTACCCGGATTGTACTCCCAGCCCCCGCCATGAGCCCGGGGGTCTGCCTTGGGCGCCCGACGAGCCTGCCCCGCTTTCCGAACTCAAGGACATCGCGGCCCGCAGATTCGCCGATCTCTCCCAGCGGTTCCCCCTTCGCTTTTCCGCCCACGTCTTCTGGCGCGCCTATCGGGTGAGTGCGGGGATGGCCTACTGTTCTCGCGGAAAGATCGGGCTCAGCACCACCGTGCTGCACACGCCCCGGCAGGTGGAGGAAACCTTGGTCCATGAGTACGCCCACCTTCTGGCCTTCTCGCGCCATGGTCGCAAGTCGGTTGGCCACGGCCCGCTCTGGCAAGAGGCGATGGCCGACCTCGGGGCCAAGCCAGAAGTCCGCCACCGCTACAAGACCGTGAAGCGAAACCAAGCAAGGCAGGAGATCCTCTATCGCTGCGATCGCTGCGGATGCGAGTTCTCCCGAACCCGGCGCTTTGCCAAGGGGCGGCGCTACTTGCACGTGGATTGCGGCGGCTTGCTCAAGCTACATGAGGTTCGCCGGATAACGCCCGCGGATTCGATCCCGTAGAGACGATCATGATGTCGGTCAATCCAATTCGAGGGGGGCGCTGATGTGGGTTGCTACCGCGGCGCAGTCCCGTGAGTTGGATCGGGAGGCCAACGAGGTGTACGGCATCCCCGCCCATGTGCTCATGGAACGGGCCGGTCTCGCCGTGTTCGAGGCGATCCGGGAGATGTTGCCGGAGTCTGGGCGCGTCACCATTTTCTGCGGACGCGGGAACAACGGCGGAGACGGCATGGTGGTGGCCCGCCTGTGCCACGAAGCGGGATACCACTGCGACCTCCTTGTGGCCGCCCTAGAGTCGGAGCTGTCCGTCGATGCTCGCGGGCAGATGCTGATCGCGCGGGCCCAAGGAATCGAACCCCTCTTCAGCGACGATGCGCGCTTTACGCGGAAAGCCGAGTGCGTTGGATGTAGGGACCTGATCGTAGACGCTCTCCTCGGAACCGGAGCCCACCACGAGGTTCGGGATCCGATCAAGTTCGCGATCCAGGCGATCAACCGCTCAGGGGTCCCGGTGGTCTCGGTGGACATTCCGAGCGGAGTCCTCTGCGACACTGGCGAGGAGCTCGGTGAGAGCGTCTGGGCGCTCCGGACCATCACGTTTGGCTTGCCAAAACCCTTCCTCTTTCAAGGCATTGGCTTGGAACACGCGGGGTACTGGTCGGCGGCGGACATCGGCTATCCGCACGCCCTCCTAGAGCGCCCCACCGATGCCCAGGTGATCTGCGCGAACTGGGTGGGCCGAATGCTTCCAGAGCGTCTGCGCGCCAGCCATAAGGGGGAGAACGGGTCCGTGCTCATCGTGGCGGGCAGCGAGCGAATGCCCGGCGCGGCCTCGCTGGCCGCCCGGT
>JBGSIJ010000062.1:0-34360 GCA_041742595.1 Fimbriimonadaceae bacterium
CTGCCCCCGCCGGCCCCGCCCGCTCCGCCCCGTCCAACGGCGGCGGAGACAACGTGGCCGACGACAAAGCATGCCGAAGCCCCCTGGCCGGTGTGGTTTCCAGCGTGGATTCAAAGCCCGGCGATGTGGTCGCCGCCGACCAGCCGTTGCTGGTCCTAGAGGCTATGAAGATGCTGACGACCATCACGTCCCCGTTCGCAGGGACGATCAAGGAGATCACCGTCGCGGTTGGCGACCCGGTGAAACAGGGCCAGCTCCTGGTGGAGTTCGAGTAATGAGCAAGTTGCTACAGTTCGTTGACCATGTCGCCATAGCCGTCCCTCAGGGCTCACTCGACGCGATGGTCGGCGTGTACACGAAGATGGGCTTCACCGAACTCCATCGCGAAGAGGTCTATGGGGGCGACCAGGTAAGAGAAGTCCTCCTTCAGGTTGGCGAGAGCCAGAACCTGATCCAGTTGCTCGAGCCGATCAACGCCGACTCTCCCGTCGCCAAGCAAATCGAGAAGCAGGGCGGGCGCGGCGGCCTTGCGCACGTGGCCTTCCGGGTTGCGGATGCCCAGCAGGCGTTTGACCAGCTAAAGGCCGAGGGCTTCAACATCATCGACCCCGCGCCAAGGCCGGGTTCGCGAGGAACCACCGTGTTCTTCCTGCACCCCAAGACGCATGCAGAGGCCGCGCTTGGCGTGCTCTACGAAGTCGTCCAGGAAGGAGCCAGCCACTAGATGTCCAAGTTGTTCCGCGAGTTTCCGCCGGTCTCCACCGAGCAGTGGATGGAGGTTGTGCAGAAGGACCTCAAAGGTCAAGACTTCCAGAAGCGGCTCGTCTCCAAGACCCTGGATGGCCTTGAGATCCGGCCGTTCTACCGCAAAGAGGACGTCGCGCAGGATGCGGACTGTGCGCCCGGCCAAACCCGCTACCGACGTGGGTACCGAACCGATTCCAACGATTGGCAGAACCGCGAGCAAATCCGCGAGGACAACCTGGATGCCGCAAACGCCCACGCCGTCCGGGCCCTAATGTCGGGCGCCCAGGAACTCAGCGTCCTGTGCTATCCCATCGGCGTCCCCATCCGAAGCCAAGCCGACCTGGAGAAGTTCCTGAGCGGCGTGTACCTGGAGATGGTCAGCATCCATTGGATGGCCGGCCCGTTCTCCCCCGAGGTCTACGCCATGCTCCTCAACGAGGCCGCCCGTAGGGGCCTCCCTAGCCAGCAGCTCGCGGGAAGCCTCGACTTCGACCCTATCCTTGACAGCGCCAGCGGCTGGGTGAACCGTCCGATGGAGGATTGGAAAGCGGGCTACCTGCCGATCCTGTCGTCGATGTTGGAGAAGACGCCCGCCATGTCGGTGCTCACCATCCGCGGTTCCCTCATCGAGAAGTCGGGCGCGTCGGCGGCCCAGGAGCTCGCCTTCACCCTGTCGCTCCTCAGCGAGTACCTGAGCGGAATCCAGGACGCAGGCTTCGACCTCAACGAGGTCGCCCCGCGTATCGAGCTACGGCACGCCGTTGGCTCCCACTACTTCCTGGAGATCGCTAAGCTTCGCGCTCATCGTATCCTCGTCCAGAACGTGCTCGACGCTTTCGGCATCACCGCCGGGCGGCCTCATGTTCACGTAGACACCACCTCGAGCAACAAAACGCTCTACGATCCGTACAACAACCTTCTCCGCGCCACCGTGGAAGGCATGGCCGCGGTGATGGCGGGCGTCGACTCCTTGTCGGTCGCTGCGTTTGACCAGGGCTATCACAGCCCCGACGAGTTCAGCGAGCACATCGCCCGCAACACGGAGACTCTTCTCAAGGAAGAAGCCTTTCTCGCCAAGGTCGTCGATCCGCTGGGCGGCAGCTACTACGTGGAGAACCTCACCGACTCGCTGGCGAAGGCCGCTTGGGAGCTCTTCCAGAAGATCGAAGGCATGGGCGGATTCATCGTGGCTTGGAAGTCCGGGTTTATTGCCGGAGAGCTCGATCGCGTTCGTGCCGAGAAGGTGAAACGGATCAACTCACGCCGAACCCCCATCGTGGGCACGAGCGTGTATCCCAACCTCAAAGAGCGCAGACTCGAGGACGTCAAGCCTTTCCCCGTTGCGAAGACCCTCCGGCCTTGGAACGAGGTTCACGCGTCCCTTGACGAGCTTCAAAGCAAACTCGCCCTGGGCGAGACCCGTGACCACTGGGAGACCAACCAGTCCGTCCCTAGCACCGCCCTCAACTCGTTCCGTCCCTCCTGGACGATCGAGCACCTTCGGCTTCGCGTCGAGCGGTACACCGCGTCCGGTAGCAAGCGACCCCTTGTCTACCTCGCCAAGGCGGGCGATCCGGCCCGCGCCAAGGCTCGGGCGACCTTCTCCCTTGGCTTCCTCGGCGCCGGCGGCTACGATGCTTTCGAGCCGATCGCGGCCCAGCCGATCGACCAGGCGATCGCCGATGCCGTTGCCAGAGGCGCTGACCTGGTGGTGGTCTGCGCCGCCGACCCCGACTACGCCGAGCTCGTTCCGGTCGCGAGGCAAGCCCTCGACGCCGCAGGCTCGGGCGCCAAGATCGTGGTCGCGGGCTACCCCGAGGAGAGCCTAGAGCAACTCAAAGCCGACGGAGTCGTTGCGTTCATCCACCTAAAGAGCGATCTCGTGAAAACCCTAGACGACATGCATCGAATGCTTGGAATCCCCGAGGTGGCAGCATGAAGCCAACATTTGGACCCCTGAAACTGAACCCAGAAGGGAAGGCGCCGCAAGCGGATGGCGGACGCTGGGACACTGCGGAGCACATCGCGGTCAAGCCGTTCTACACCGCGCACGACCTAGAGGGCTTGGAGCATCTGGACTATGCCGCCGGACTTCCGCCCTACCTACGCGGGCCCTACAGCTCCATGTACGCGATGCAGCCGTGGACGATTCGGCAGTACGCGGGCTTCAGCACCGCCGAAGAGTCCAACGCCTTCTACCGCGCCAACCTGGCCGCGGGCCAGAAGGGCCTTAGCGTCGCATTCGACCTTGCAACCCACCGCGGCTACGACTCCGACCACGAGCGCGTGGAAGGCGACGTCGGCAAGGCTGGCGTAGCGATCGACTCGGTGGAGGACATGAAGATCCTGTTCTCCGGCATCCCGCTCGACCTCATGTCGGTCTCGATGACCATGAACGGGGCGGTGCTCCCGATCATGGCGTTCTACGTGGTTGCCGCCGAGGAGCAGGGAGTAGGTCCCGAGAAGCTGGCCGGAACCATTCAGAACGACATCCTCAAAGAGTTCATGGTGCGGAACACCTACATCTATCCGCCCCTGCCTTCCATGAGGATCATCGGCGACATCTTCCGCTACACCGCGCAGAAGATGCCCAAGTTCAACTGCATTTCCGTCTCCGGCTACCACATGCAGGAAGCCGGGGCTACCGCAGACATCGAGCTGGCTTACACCCTTGCAGACGGCCTCGAATACCTGCGAACCGGCATCGCCGCCGGCCTCAGCGTAGACGAGTTCGCGCCCCGTATCTCGTTCTTCTGGGACATCGGGATGAACCACTTCATGGAGGTCGCCAAGATGCGGGCCGCCCGCCTGCTTTGGGCGAAGATCGTGAAACAGTTCGAGCCCAAGAACTCGAAGTCCCTCGCGTTGCGCACCCACTCTCAGACCTCCGGCTGGTCGCTTACCGAGCAGGACCCCTACAACAACGTGGCCCGCACGTGCATCGAGGCACTCACGGCCGCGCTGGGGCATACGCAGAGTCTGCACACCAACGCTTTGGACGAAGCGATCGCGCTTCCGACCGAGGCTTCGGCCCGGGTTGCCCGCAACACCCAGCTCTACCTCCAAGAAGAGACCTCGATCTGTAAGGTTGCCGACCCTTACGGGGGTAGCTACTACGTCGAGCGCCTGACCCACGAACTGGCGCACCGAGCCTGGGAACTGATCCAGGAGATCGAGGAACTTGGCGGAATGGCCAAGGCCATCGAAACTGGCGTGCCCAAGTCAAGAATCGAAGAAGCCGCCGCCCGCAAGCAGGCGCGCATCGACTCCGGTAAGGACATCATCGTCGGCGTCAACCGGTACCGGCTCGCGGTCGAGAAGCCGATGGACGTGCTGGAGGTAGACAACACCAAGGTCCGGCTGTCCCAGATCGAGCGGCTCCGGCAGATCAAGGCGACGCGGGACAACGCGGCGGTTGAAGCGGCGTTGGCCGCCCTCACCGACGCCGCTCGCAACGAATCCGGCAACTTGCTGGAACTATCGGTCAACGCCGCCCGGCTCCGAGCCACGCTCGGGGAGATTTCGGACGCTTTGGAAGTTGTCTACGGACGCTACCAAGCGGTGGCGACCGCCGGAACGGGTACCTACAAAGTGGAATCCATGGGAAGCGGAGAGTTCGAAGAGAGCCGGGGCATGGCCGACCAGTTCGCCCGAATCGAGGGCAGGCGCCCTCGCATCCTGGTCGCCAAGATGGGCCAGGACGGACACGATCGCGGCGAGAAGGTTGTCGCCACCGCTTTTGCCGACCTCGGATTCGACGTGGACGTGGGGCCGCTCTTCCAGACCCCGAAGGAGGTGGCCACCCAGTCGGTCGAGAACGACGTGCACCTCGTGGGCGTCTCCTCGTTGGCCGCCGGCCACAAGACCTTGGTCCCCCAACTCATCGCGGAGCTCAAGGCCCTGGGTAGGGAAGACATCATGGTGGTCGTGGGCGGCGTCATCCCGGCGCAGGACTACGAGTTCCTGTACGATCAGGGCGTACTCGGCATCTTCGGACCCGGCACCGCGCTTCCGCAGGCCGCGAAGGAGATCCTTACGTTCCTGCTGGAAAGCCGCCGAGCCGAATCTGCTGCAAACTCATGAGTACCGGCATAGCACCCTCCTTCACGGCGGGTGAGAGGGCATGCTCTCTCTCCGTTGCTGATCGGCGTGCTCTGCGCGAGCTTGCACGGCAGGTCCGGGAGATCGCCTCTGGGCCTGTGCAGGCGGAGAAGCGCCGACGAGCCTATGCCCACAATGCCCTTGAGCCAGGGCACCCGATCATTCTGTGCTTCCCAGAAGGGGCATGGGCCGAGATCCTGCCCGAATCTGGCCTCGTCTGTGAGGACCCTTTGGCGCGGCAATGGGAACACCAACTGCGAAGCAAGGTGCTTCGCGATGCCCACCTGAAGGACGACAACCCGATCGAGCCCTTTCTCGACCTACCCTACGTGGTCCAAGAGGGCAACTTCGGGGTCGAGATCCCGCTTGTGCATGGAGATCAGCGGGGAAGCTACACCTGGGATCCACCGCTGAAGAACCTCCCAACGGACTTCGGGCGCCTATCCTTCCGGAACCCCCAGCATGACGTTGCCGAGTCGCTCAGACAGCGGGAAATCGCCGAGGATCTGGTTGGAGACCTGCTCACCGTCCGGCAGGAAGGCCCCTACTGGTGGACCGCCGGGCTCACTTGGAGAGCCATCGATCTGGTGGGACTGGAGCCCTTGATGCTCTTGATGGTCGACGATCCGGAGAGCGTTCACCACCTCATGGGCTGGTTGCGCGACGAGATGCACAACTTCATGGACTGGTACGAGTCTGAGGGATTGCTGCATCCAAACACCTTCGACCAGTACGTTGGGTCAGGCGGCATGGGCTACACGACGGAGATTCCGGCTCCAGAAGGTCGGTGCGGGCTGCAGCATCGTTGGGGGTTCGCCGAGAGCCAGGAAACGGTCGGCGTTTCGCCGGCGATGTTCGAGGAGTTCGTTCTGCCCTACCAACTCCCATTGCTGAACAGGTTCGCTCTCAACTGTTACGGGTGTTGCGAACCCGTGCACATGCGCTGGAACTCGATCAAGACGGTGCCGCGGTTGCGGCGAGTTTCGGTCTCACCATGGTGCGACCAGGAGTTTATGGCTCAGGCCCTCGGCAAGAACTACATCTTCAGCCGCAAGCCGAACCCAACCCTTGTCTGCACTTCGTTCAACGAGGAAGCGATCCGAGACGATCTGCGCAAGACCCTGCGTCTAGCGGGAGCAGGCGTGCTGGAGATCATCCTGAAGGACACCCACACCGTGCACGGAGACGTCCGCCGGCTTAGCCGGTGGATCGAGCTTGCCCGCGAAGAAGTGGAAGCGTGGCATTCGGCTACTGCGTATTGAGCCACGCTTCGCAAGGGTGAGGCGACCGAGTCCTACCGGATCTTCATCCCCAGGTTCTTCGCCAGGAACGCGTACGAATCCGCGAGGGCGGCGATGATTTTGGTCCTTGGCTTCCCGGCGCCGTGGCCTGCCGAGGTCTCGATCCGGATTAGGACCGGAGCCGGGCCGGCCTGGACCCGCTGGAGTTCGGCGGCGTACTTGAACGAGTGGGCAGGGACCACCCGGTCGTCGTGGTCGCCGGTGGTCACCAGAATCGCGGGATAGTTCGTTCCCTCGCGCAGGTTGTGGTAGGGCGAGTAGGTCCGCAGGACGTCGAAGTCTTCCTTCTTGTCGGGAGAACCGTAGTCGCTGGTCCAGGCCCAGCCGATCGTGAACTTGTGGAAGCGGAGCATGTCCATCACGCCAACCTCGGGCAGTGCCGCTCCAAACAGGTCCGGCCGCAAGTTGAGGGCGGCGCCAATAAGGAGGCCGCCGTTGGAGCCGCCCTGGATCGCCAGCTTGGGGGTGGAGGTGATCCCGCTCTGGATCAGGAACTCGGCGGCGGAGATGAAGTCCTTGAACACGTTCATCTTGTTCTTGAGGCGCCCCGCGTCGTGCCAGGCGTTGCCATACTCAGAGCCGCCGCGGAGGCACACCTCGGCCAGCACGCCGCCTTCCTCCAGCCAGCCCAAGGCGCCGGTGGAGAAGTATGGGGTGATCGCGATGGCGAATCCGCCGTAGCCGGACAGAATGGTCGGGTTCTGGCCGTCCTTCTTCAGCCCCTTCTTGTACGTCAGGAAGATCGGAATTCGGGTGCCATCGAACGACTTGTAGAAGGTGCGCCGAACCACGTACTTGGAGGGGTCTACCGGCAGCTTCGGGCTCTTCCACACTTGGGAGGCTCCGGTGGCCAAGTCGTACCGATAGATCGTGTTCGGCATGTTGAAGCTGGTGAAGGTGTAGAAGGTCTCCCGATCCTTCCGCTTCCCGCCAAACCCGCCGGCAGTGCCGAGCCCGGGCAGCTTGACTTCGCCCTTCGATTTACCATCGAGCTCGTACCGCTCGATTCGCGTGGTCGCATCCTGGAGCCGGTTCACGAACAGGATGTCTCCCACGATGCTCGCGCCTTGGATCGACTCCTTGGACTCGCGCACCACCGTCTTGAGGGTGGCCTTCCGCTCTCCCAGGTCCACCGACACCACGCGCTTATTCGGGGCGCCCTTGTCGGTTAGGAAGAACATCCGGTCTCCGTCGTTGCCCAGGACCTGGTACGAGGCGTCGAAGCCCATGAATAGCTCGCGGAATCCCGTCTTAGGGTTCCGATTGTCCAGGACCAGAATCTGGTTTTCGCGATTGGTCCCTTTCCAGACGTTGACCACTAAGTACCGGCCATCCTCCGTCTCTTCTCCGCCAAAGCCCCACTCCTTGGCATCTTTGCGCTGGTAGACCAGCCGATCCTTCTTCTGCGGATCGCCGATCCGGTGGTAGTACAGCTTCTGGTAGTAGTTGGAGCCGCTAAGGGCCGCGCCCTCTTTGGGAGGATCGTAGGCCGAGTAGTAGAAGCCTTTGCCGTCCTCGGACCATTCCGCGGACGTGAACTTGGTCCACATCAGGTGGTCGGCGAGGTCCTTGCCGGTGGCCACGTCGCGCACCTTCCACTCCTGCCAGTCGCTGCCTCCGCGCTGTAAGCTGTAGGCCATCAGGGTGCCTTGGGGGTTGAAGGTGTAGCCCGCGAGCGCAACCGTGCCGTCCTTGCTGAGCTTGTTGGGGTCCAGCAGAACCCGCCCCTTATCCTTCAGGTTGCGGCTGACGTAGAGGACGGGCTGGTTGGCCACGCCATCGTTGAGCATGTAGAAGTAGCGCCCACCCTCGCGGCTCGGGCTGTCGTAGCGGTCGTACTTCCAGAGCTTGGTTAGCCGTTCCTCGATCCGGGAGCGCGCCGGGATCGCGTCCAGATAGCCGCGGGTTACCTTGTTCTGCGCGGTTACCCACGCTTTGGTTTCCGCCGAGTTGTCGTCCTCTAGCCAGCGGTAAGGATCGGCCACGGGGACTCCGTGGAGGGTTTCCACCAGGTCCATGCGGCGCGTTTCGGGGTAGGTCGGTTGTTGGGGCATGGCGGAAAGCAGGGCGGCAAGCCCGAGGACGGGAAGCATGCTCCGATTGTAGCCCTAGCGGTCGGTTCCGGCAATGCCACCTGGGGTGAGGTTCATGTCTGGACAGTCGTCCGCCGACCTCGTTTGTCGCGAAGCTTCGACGAACCCGGCGTGCCCGTCCAGAAAGGCCGAGTTGCGTCCTCCGTTGAAGCGGTCGTCACCCGGAGCCAGGCCCGGTTTAAGGGTGCCCCAGAACCCTGCCGGCTTGCCGGGGTTCCGATGCCCGTTCAGCCACTCGGCAAAGCCGATCTTTCGACTTGGATCGAATGCCTGGCTTTCGGTCTGCGTATCGTTGCCCAGAAGCGGGTTCTGCAGTCCGGGGATAAGGTTGCGGAGCCGCAGTTGGGCGATCTGGTTTGGCGAGTGGTACAGCGTTGCGGACATGGCGTAGCTGGTCTGATCGTAGCTGCCGGCTCCCGGGTCGCTCGGGCAGACCAGGATCTGAGGCGAGCCGGAAGCGCTGGAGAACCCCGCGCCCTCCCGTTGCCCGACTCCCAGGTAAGGCATGAGGGTCCAGCGCATGCGCTTGCCCACCCAAAGGTAGGGGTCGCCGTTGTTGGGGAACGCGCCGTCTGCGTCGAGGGTGTATTGGGTCAGGCCGAGGCTCCATTGCCGCACGTTCGATAGGCAGGTCGTGCGCTTGGCCGCTTGCTTTGCTTGGGCGAACACGGGGAAGAGAATCGCGGAGAGGATCGCCAAGATGGCGATCACAACCAGCAGTTCGACCAAGGAGAAGGCGCGTTTCACGTTCCATAGGTGTACCGTCCGCGCCTTGCCAAGCGCTGTCCGCGAAGATATGGACAGGGATCCGTAAGGTCCCGCCGGTATCCTCGGGAGCGTGGAAGGGTCCGCGCTCTCGGTTCAAGCCGGTGTGGAGCCGCCTCCGAGCCTGAACCCTCGGAGGCGGCTCGTGACTCGACGCCCTTTCAACCTGCACGAGCTTCATCAGGGCGTCATCGCAGGAGACCGGACGGCCTTGAGCCGAGCGATAACCTTGGTCGAGAGCGAAGCCGCCGTCGATCTGCCCCGGGCGAATGCGCTCCTGGACCTTTGTCGGGGGGCGGCCAGCAACGCCATCCGGGTGGGGATCACGGGCGTGCCCGGAGTAGGGAAGAGCACGTTCATCGAGGCGCTAGGGCTGCAGCTGGTGAACGACCTTGGCAAGCGCATTGTGGTGCTGGCGATCGATCCCAGCAGCACCCGCTCCGGCGGGAGCATCCTGGGCGACAAGTCTAGGATGCCCAAACTGGCGGCCCATCCGGGGGCATTCATCCGCCCATCTCCGTCGCGGACTTCTCTTGGCGGCGTAACCACGCGAACCCGGGAAACGCTCCTAGTCTGCGAAGCGGCAGGTTACGACGTTGCGATCATTGAAACCGTGGGCGTGGGGCAGTCGGAAACGGCGGTCCACGAGATGGTAGATGCGTTTCTTCTCCTCGCCCTTGCGGGCGCGGGCGACGAGTTGCAGGGCATGAAGCGCGGGATCATGGAGATGGCGGACGTGATCGCGATCACGAAGTCTGATGGCGAGAACGAGGGGCGCGCGAGTCTGGCCGCCGCGCAGATTCGCCAGGCCCTGCACCTGTATCCGCCCGGCCCGGCCGGATGGGCTCCGCCGGTGGTGTTGACCTCTGCGCTGACGGGGCAAGGGATTGTGGACGTGTGGCACGATGTGGTGCGCTTCACCCAGTCGATGCGGACCTGCGGCGCTTTCGATTCCCGTCGCGCGGATCAGCGGGTGCGATGGTTCGAGGAGGAGTCGAAGCGCCTCGTTCTGCTGGAAGCGGTGCGGCCAGAGGTTTCGGCCCAGCTAGACATGCTTCGGGCGGCGGTGTTGGCCGGCGGGCTCTCCCCGTGGTCGGCGGCACATTTGGCGGCAAAGCTGCTTGGGGGAACGCCGTGATGGTCTTGACTCCGGACAAGATTACGCCTCGCAACGGCGAGGCGATATCGGTCGAGCGGGGTCGGTTCTACGTCCCGCAGGATTGGGGTACGCCGAGTTTGGAACTTGAGCTTCGGTGCGTCCGAATCCGGGCCCGATCTCCGCAGGGGAACCCGCCGATCGTGTTCCTAAGCGGGGGGCCTGGCGAGTCTGGCATCCGCTACCTGAGCCACTTGCCCTTTGCTAGAACTTTCCTAGAGCTTTCTGAGCTGCACGACGTGGTCCTGCTGGACCAGCGCGGCTGCGGAAGCTCGGGACCGAGTCTGGACCTCCCGGATCCGGCGATCGGGCCGCAAGTTCTGGCGGACGAGGTGCATTTGCGCGAGTGGACGTTAGGCCGCCTAAAGAGTTTGCCGCGCGCCGGGCAGGTTTCCGTCCTCCAGAGTGCGAGCGATGTGCTGGAGCTGGCCGATGCCCTTGGCGCGCCGGCCATCCACCTGCTCAGCATGAGCTACGGGACCCATCTCGCGCAGTTCGTTCTCAGGCAAGGAGCGAGCCGCGTCGATCGAACGGTGCTACTTGGATTCGAAGGCCCGGACCAGACTTTTAAGTACCCGAGTCAGTTGGAGCTCCAGTGCGAGCGGCTAGGAATCTCTGCCCAGCACGACTTCATGGGCGACCTCGTCTCGGTGCTTCAGGACAAGGGCATTCGGTTCAGCGTCAGCGGGGATTTCGGCGACCTAACGGTTGGGCGGTTTGCGCTTCAGTACTTGGTCTGCTCGTGGTGCTCGTTGAGCAATCGGTTTACGCGCCTCCCGAAGATTTTCCACGATCTGATGGACCGCAAGACGGAGTCGCTGGCGGCCTCCTTGCCGGACTTGCTCAAGACCTGTGCCCGCCCGGCCGCGTTCTATCTGGGAGACCAGTTCTCCGGTTGTACACCTGCCCGGTGGAGGGAGATCGAGGAGGAGGCCGAATCCAGTCCGCTCAGCAATGCGGCGAACTTCCCGTTCCCGCTGGACCTGCCCACGATGGACGATGAGGCTAGGGAGCCGTTGGCGACGGGGAGGCCCATCCTGTGTTTCACTGGCGAGTTGGACGGGTTCACCCCCACCACGAACTTCCAGGAGGTTGCCGAGCTGATGCCGAACGCGACTAACTTCGAGGTGCGCAACGCGGGGCACAACGACCTCCTGACCTGCGCGGGCGTGGTGGATGCGGCCAAGCTCTTCTTTTCGGGCCAACCGCTTACCGAGCAGGAGTACGCGGTAGCTCCTCCGGTATGGCCGTCCTTCTGAGGTAGGTACCTTTTAGGGCGATGTCCGCCCGCATCCTTACCTCTCTTCCTATCGGCCAGAAGGTCGGAATCGCTTTCTCCGGGGGCCTGGATACCAGCGTCGCCGTCAACTGGATGCGCGAGCGTGGAAGCCTCCCGTATTGCTACACCGGTATCTTGGGCCAGTACGACGAATCCGACGTGGAGGGTATTCCTGCTCGCGCCCTTGCCTACGGCGCGGAACAGGCTCGCATCGTGGACTGCCGCGAGGAGATGGTGCGCGAGGGCTTGGTCGCGCTGCAGTGCGGAGCCTTCCACATCACGTCGGCGGGGAAGACCTACTTCAACACCACCCCCATCGGCCGCGCCGTCACCGGCACTCTCCTAGTCCGCGCCATGGCCGAGGACGAAGTCTCGATCTGGGGCGACGGCAGCACCTACAAGGGCAACGACATCGAGCGGTTCTACCGCTACGGCCTCCTCGCCAACCCCGACCTGCGCATCTACAAGCCGTGGCTGGACGAGCGCTTTGTCGGCGAGTTGGGTGGACGAAAGGAGATGAGCGAGTGGCTGGAAGCCCGCAACCTCCCGTACCGCGACAGCAAGGAGAAGGCCTACAGCACCGACGCGAACATCTGGGGAGCCACCCACGAGGCAAAAGATCTGGAGTTCCTGAACAACGGACTCAACATCGTGGAACCCATCATGGGCGTGAAGCACTGGGATTCCAGCGTGGAGATTGCTACGGAGACCGTTACGGTCGGCTTTGCCGACGGGTGGCCCGTGACGATCAACGGCGAGAGCTTCTCTAGCCAGGTGGACCTGGTCTACAAGGCCAACGAGATCGGGGGCCGGCACGGGCTTGGGATGTCGGACCAGATCGAGAACCGGATCATCGAGGCCAAGAGCCGCGGCATCTACGAGGCCCCGGGCATGGCCCTCCTCCATATCGCCTATGAGCGTTTGGTCAACGCTATCCACAACGAGAACAGCATCGAGAACTACCGCCAGATGGGCCGCCGGCTGGGCCGGCTGTTGTATGAAGGCCGTTGGTTCGACCCCCAGTCTTTGATGCTACGGGATTCTCTACAGCGCTGGATCGCGAGTGTGGTGACCGGCGAGGTCACGTTTGTATTGCGACGGGGCGATGATTACACCCTCTTGGATACGACCGGCCCCGCCCTTGCCTACCACCCCGAGCGGCTAAGCATGGAGAGCGGGGAAAGCGAGTTCAGCCCCCTCGACCGCATCGGCCAACTGGCGATGCGCAACCTGGACATTCTCGATACTCGGGAGAAGCTCTTGGACTACAGCTCGCGCCGCTCGCTGGAGATCACGAGCATGCCCGAGCTGGGCCAGTAGGAGCGGCGGGTCTGTGACAAGTCTCTCAACCGGGCCTGTTGTCCGGCGTGTGAGTGCTCCTCTTCGAAGATTGGTCTCCGGTAAAGTCCGCATGACTCAAAGGTGAAGTAGCCTCGTGAGGATCATCTCCCCGTTCCACGATTACTACGATTCCGCGATGGGGCTCGCAATCGACCCCACGCTCATCTATTCGCGTGTTCCTGAAGTTCTCATCCTGCCCCTTCCGCCGTTCCTGAAGTCGATTCAAGATGAAATCCCACATGATCGCGGCTACCTCGACTTCCGCGCGACCTACATCGCCATCGGTGAGACCGCCTATCTTCGGTGGGTCCGGATGGGAGTCCCCGAGTCATTTTCCAAAGAACGGATTGCCTTCCCATTCGAGCAGATCGAGCACATCATCGCGTCAAACCAAGTTCGATATACGGATGCAATATGGGGATACGCATCCTTCAACCGTGCCAAGCGAGGGAGGTACGACTATCGATCGAACTTCCGACTAGACAAACTGAAGGAAGCCCAGCAAAAGTATGGGACGATCCAGATCCCCAGAGACTTCATTCAGCAAGTTGGCCACCCGGTCTTTGCGCTGGAGTTACCGCTTGGTTGGTTCGGTCGCACGGGTTCGACGATTCGCGTGACCGCGAACCCGCGGCTGGCCTCCTGCAACGTCGAGAGCGAGAAGGACGCCTTCGCCTGCTTCCAGGAGATCTCGCTGGTCCTAAGCGGACTGATCGGTCGACAGGACAAAGCTCCAATCCGTGTTGGAGGCGACGAAGTTATCCTCCGCCAGAAAGGCTTCGACGAGCACTCCTTCCGATCGGGCATGCCCGGTGAGAAGAAGGTTCGGCGCAAGGAAAACCGCAAGCGCAAAGCGGATTGGGCAAGCGAAAAGCAGATTCACGCCAGAAATGCCCGACAAGTCGGGCTAGGACTAATCGTCGTCCTCTTCCCCGGTGGTTACCAGCCCGCGCTTGGCCAGCCCTTTGCCGTGGGCGCCCGCCAGCTCCGCGGGATACCGTTCCGTGCCCTTCTGGGCAAACCAGAGGATTCGGTTCAGCTGGTCGTCGTGCTCGGCGGTGCGGCGGCCGCTGAACTCGTCGGGAATCGTTGCGCTGAGTTCGGCCCACTTTCTGGCCTCGCCCTTGAGCGTCTTCAGGGAGGGGTTGAGCTGGTCGAGCGGAACCTGGTTGGGGAGGGCGGTGTACGAGCGGAAATCGGGGTTCGTGGTGAAGCAGGCCGACATCAGCGGGCTCCGCGCGTCCATCTGGTTCATCGCGGGTACGCCGAGGATTCGTTGCATCGTGTGCAGCACGGACGTCTGGTTGTAAAAATTGGAGACCACGGTCTTGCGCTTCGTGTATGGGCTGATCACGAGACAGGGGCTCCGGTGCCCGTCCACATGGTCGAACCCGGCCTGGGGATCGTCCTCCACGACAAAGATCGCGGTCTTCTTCCAGAAGCGGCTCTTTGACATGCCTTCAACGATCTGACCGAGGGCCAGATCGTTGTCCGCCATGTGGGCTTCCGGCGTCGGCATGCCCGCGGAGGTACCGCTGGTGTGGTCCTGGGGGAGGTAGACGATGGTCAGGTTAGGGAAGAAGCCCTTCTTCTCGTAGTCCTTCAAGTCGTCCAAGAAGTACTTGGCGCGGACCACGTCGGGGATCCCCATCTGCCAGCCCGGGGATTCTTTGTGCGAATAGTTTCGGACCCGTGCGACGCCGATGTTCTGGGTAAAGCTCTGCTTCCTGCCGGCCACGAAGTCGTCGTACACCTGCTTGAAGGTCTTGGTCTTGGGCACCGGGTCGGAGTAGCTGAACTCTCCGTAGTTGCGGAACGACTTGCCGAACCTCAGGACGTTGTCCCAGAGAAAGCCGCTACTGCTGAAAGCAAGCGGGTCGTCTCCGAACGGGTAGCTCCGGGTCCAGCCTCCGAACGAGCGCTCGAAGTAGCTGGTGGCGTTGCCCTCCATGGCCCAGGAGTGCCCGTCCGCAGAGAGAACGCCGTTGCAGTAGAAGTTATCCAGAAGGACGTAACGCTCGGCAAGGGCGTGGTGGTTGGGGGTCACCCGCCGCGGGAAGATGCAGAGCTTGGGGTCTCCGTCGCCCTGCTTGAGGTCTCCAAAGACCTGGTCGTAGGTCCGGTTCTCCTTGAGCACGTAGACCACGTGCTCGATGGTGGAGGGATCGCCCACCTTGGCAGGCACGGGCACCCGCTTTGCGCCTGCCGGGGCGGGCAACATTGCCGTCTTCACTGAGTTGGGCAGGGCGTCCTTAAGGACCGTCTGCGTGGTTTGGGCAGGAATCTTGGCGAGCGAAGCGGGGAAGATGCCCAGGCTTCCGGTGAACTGGTAGACGTTGTAGCCGCCCTTGGATCCTTGCCGGGAACCCGATCCTTTGGCGTTGGCAACCAGCCAGTTGTCGCCCGATTGGGCTAGAGAGACTGGGTACCACTCGGTGGGAACCCACCGCTCAAACTTGCCGGTCGAGAGCCGCAGGATGCCGACCGCGTTGTTGCCTCCACAAGCGACCGCGAGGAACTTGCCGTCGGCGCTCGCCTCAACGGCGGTGGGAGCGCTCCCGAAGGGCAGGTCGGGGTCTGGCTTGGCAACGATGTCCCGGAGGCGCTTGCGGCCCGCGAGATCGATGACGGCAATGCTATCGGCGTTTGCGCAAGCCACGAAGGCTTTGTTGCCCACGACCTCGATGTCGTTCGGCTGCAGCCCAAGCGGAACCCTCCCTACCACCTTCTTAGCGGCTAAATCCACGAAGCACAGGGTCGCCTGGGTTCCCGTTCCGCGGGCATCGACCGGCGCGGCGGTTCCCGCGCTCTTAGCGGTTGGCTCTCCGGCCTTCGCTTGCCGGCTCCAGCACGCAACCAACGCGACCTTCCCGCCGGGAGCCAGGGCGATGGCGGTCGGCGCGATGTCGACCGGAATGGTCTCCGTTGTGCCGGTTGCCAAGTCCACGATCCCGAGGGAGTTCGAGCGGGACAATGCAACCAGAACCCGACCGTCTTTGAGATCCGCGAGCCCGTTGCCGTAGGCCTCGCCGCCGATCTTGGGCTTGGGCAGAGCCACGGTTCGGGTCTTTGTGAGGGTATCGCCGACGAGATCGAGCACCAACAATCCAGACTCGGCGTTCGTCGCCAGGATTTGGGTTCCAACGCGGATCAACCCTAAGTGCGAAGATGACGAGGCCACCTTGCTGAGGACCTGCCGCGTCTTCAGGTCGATCAACTCGATGCCTCCGCTAGTCTTGACTACCGCCCGCCCATCGCCGAGCGCCAGGACATCTACCGGCCGGGACTGGAGGCGCACGAGCTGGCCAAACGGCGTGAGCCGCTGGAACGTGGCGGTGAATCCGCCGTCCACCTTCTGCGGGGCCGGAGGCGTGAGGGCGAGCATCGGAAGCACGGCCAAAAGAGCGAGGGATCGCATGTGCTCTAGACTAACGGATTGGGCATAGGACGCGGGTTAAATTCCGTCCCGAATACGAACGGAATCGGGGAAATCCCGGTACAACGCCGAGCGAAAATTGCAGACTCGCCGGAACACTTCCGCATGCAGGGCTTCCGTTTCGGGCGCCCGGCTGGCGGCAACCATGAAAGCTTCGTCCATTTGGGTCAGGTTGTCGAAGTCGATCGAGATATTGAACTCTCCAAGTGGCTCTGGCGCGAACCCGAACTTCCGCCTCCTAACCCGGTAGGCGGCGAGTTTGCCTTGTCGCTGCAGGCAACCCAGCCACCCATCGATCGCGTCAACAAACTCGAGGTCCTTGACGCCCGGGGCCAAATCGACCCAGATCTCGTAACTGTCCACCGACGGGTTCTACCCGCTAGGCGATTTGACCGATCCGGTGGCGTGGGTACTCGTGCTGGAGCGCATCGCCCCGGAGGAAGCGACCGAACTCATCCAACATCATTTGCCCCATCCGGCGGCATTCTGGGCCTTCGGAGCCCGCGAGGTGCGGCGTGAGGACAACGTTGGGCAACGTGTACAACTCGCTGCCTGGCACCGGCGGCTCGGGGTTCACAACGTCCATCACGAACCACAGGTCCGGACGCTCGCGCGCAACTCGCGCCAGGTCAGGCTCTACCAGGAGGGCGCCGCGAGAGCTGTTGACGAGGGTTGCACCGGCCTTCATCGTGGAGAGTAGCGAATATCCCACGAGGCCCCGATTGGCCGGCACGTTTGGCGCGTGCAGGCTCACAACATCGCAGTTTGCGAAGATGACATCCAGGCTCGCAGCGGTCGCCCCGGCGGCTTCGATCTCGGCTGACGGGACGTATGGGTCATGAACGAGAATGTCCAGTTCGCGGCGCGAAAGCTCGGCGGTCAGCCGACGCCCGATCTCTCCGAAGCCGATGAGTCCAACTTTGGAGCCATAGGCGCCCGGCATTCCCGTGGGCTTGAGCCAGTTCCCGTTCCGGGTGGACGCAGTGGCCTCCCAGAACCGCTTGAGCGAGAGCAGGATGACGCTGGAGGCGTACTCGACCACGGGGACCGCGTTGGCCGCGGTGGCCGTGCAGAGGGGAATCGAGTGGCTCCAGAAGTCGGGGCCGGCAAGCGAGGGCGTGCCCGCACCGTATAGGACAAGCTGGAGAGACGGCATGGAGTTTAGGAGCTCGGCCGTGAGGGTTGGCCCTCCCCACGAAGAGAAGATGACCCGGGTGTTGCCCAAGAGGCTCGTGTCCAGCTGCTTTGGGCTCAGAACTACGGGTGGGGTCCCGGCCAGGTCCGCAACCTTGGCGAGCGCCGCTTGACCGTAGACACGCTCCAGGATCTCGTCTGGCATGGAGAACAAAGTCGGGCACGCCGCCATTCGACCAGCTTACTGCGCGTATTCTGAAAAGGATGAAGAAGGCGCAGAGCTTGCAGGAGTTGCAGTCGATCGTGGAGTCGATGGAGGCCGAGCTCTCGGCTTGGCCGCAGATGTCGGCGGCTCAGTGGAACTGGGAGCCCAAGGGAGAGTGGAGCATCGGCCAGATCTTGGACCACATTTTGGCTTCTGGAGACCCCATCGTCGAGAAGATCGGGATACTCGCACCTCAGATTCCGCCGGCTCCAGAGCACGACGAAATCCGCCAAACCTGGCTGGGGCAGAAGGTTGCCGAGCAGAGCGGACCCAACTACACGATGCGGGTTCCGGTACCGAAGGGGATGGAGCCGGGTGGTGGACCTTTCGACGATGCCGTCCGAGCGCGGCTTCTCGACCAGCTAGCTGCGATCCGAGGTCTGCTAGGCCAAGCCCGGATGATGGAGACGGAGCGCTTCAAGTTCTCGTCTACGGTGTCTCCGCTGGTCCGGTACAACCTCGCCGACGCCTTGACCATCTTGGTGGTGCACGCGCAGCGGCACGTAATCCAGGCTCGAAACCGGATGTCGGAGCCGGGCTTCCCGCCCGCCTAGGCGTGCCTCTGGAGTAGGAATTGCCCTGCTGGTACCCTTTCTAGCGGCATGACCGTCCGTGAACTGCGCGAAAAGTACCTGCGATTCTTTGAGTCCAAGGGCCATACGATCCATCCCTCGGGTTCGCTGATCCCGTACGACGTGACGGGCCGCCTCGACGAGTCCCTCCTGTTCAACGGCGCGGGCATGATCCAGTTCAAGCCCTACTTCCGGGGCATTGCCGAGCCGGAGAACAAGCGGCTTACCACCTGCCAGAAATGCGTTCGCACGGGCGACATCGACGAGGTTGGGGACCTCAGCCACCTCACCTTCTTCGAGATGCTGGGCAACTTCTCGTTCGGGGACTACTTCAAGAAGGAGGCCATCGCGTTCTCCTGGGAGTTTCTGACCTCGCCCGATTGGCTGGGGTTGGACCCAAACCGGCTTAGCTTCACGGTGTTCCAGGACGACGACGAGGCTTACGCGTCGTGGTCCGAGCACATCGCCGCCGCGGGCATCGATCCCGCCACCCGAATCTTCCGCCTTGGAGAGGACACCAACTACTGGCCGGCCGGCGCGTTCTCCAAAGGCCCTCCCGGGCCGTGCGGCCCGAACTCGGAGATGTTCTACTGGACCTCCAACGAGGTCCCGCCTCCCGCTGGTGCGTATTCGGTCGAGGATTGGGTGCGGGACGAGGACGCCAACCTCTGGCTGGAAATCTGGAACGACGTGTTCATCCAGTACGACTGGCAGGGCGAGCTCAACGACCCGTCTCGGCCCAGCGAGGGCTACCGCAAGACGGGGATGCCCAACCTCCCGTTCCTGAGCATCGATACCGGAATGGGACTTGAGCGGACCGCGGCTGTCTTGGGCGGGCACAGATCGGTCTACGACACCGACGCCTTCCAGCCGATCATCGGACGGATCATGGAGATTTCCCCCTTCCTTGATGATTTTGAGCGAGAGGACATCTTCAGAAAGCGCCGGATTATTGCCGATCACATTCGGACCGCATGCTTCTGCATAGCAGACGGCGTCTTTCCAGGAAACACGGGTCGAGGGTACGTCCTTCGACGGCTGCTTCGAAGGTCAATTCTCACTGGTCAGCAATTGGGCATCGAGGAACCATTCATGCATGTCCTTGCGCAAACTGTCATCGACCTCTTTGGAGATCACTATGTGGAGCTTAGCGATCGCCGTGAAATGATAGGCAAGACCCTCCAGACTGAGGATGAGCTTTTCCGCCGGACCCTCAAACAGGGACAATACGTTCTGAGCGCCGAGTTGAAGAAGCTGAGAGACGAAGAAGCCGCGCAGCTTGCTTTCGAGGCGCTATCAACGGTGCCGCGACCAGTTCCCAGCCCAATTCTGCCCGGCCAAGTTGCATTCCAGCTGTACGACACATTTGGGTTCCCGCTCGAGATAACGCGCGAGATCACGAATGCGCATGGGATCCAAATAGACGAAATGGGCTATGAAAGTGCTCTCAAGGAGGCTCAAGCACTTAGCCGAGGCAGTCAGGGCATGGATACCGTCTACGGCGGCGTGGCCGTCCGGTTCGATTTCGTTATCCAAGACGCCGACGACGGTAGGCCCACCCCCACCGTGTTCCGCGGATATGACTCTACCGCGGTCCCTGCGCACATCAAGGGCACCATCATGGAGCCGGAGGAAGAAGACGGCATCACCCGGATCGTCCTCGCCCTCGACCAAACACCCTTCTACAGCGCCGCCGGCGGCCAGATCAGCGATACCGGAGTCATCAAGGGCGAGGACTTCGAGGGCAAGGTCACCGAGGTCCTCAAGCAAGACGGCCTCTACATTCACGAGATCGAGCCCACCATGCTGCCGGTTGCGGTCAAGGGGAAGCCGCAAGAGGAGGCCACCGAGCTCCTGAACAAGGCGCTGCTCAACCGGCCCGTCTTTGCGGAAGTGGACAAGGCGCGGCGCGCCAGCATCCAGCGGAACCACACGGCTACCCACTTGCTTCATGCGGCTTTGCGGGACACCTTGGGCAAACACGTGACCCAGGCCGGGAGTTACGTCGGGCCGGATCGGCTCCGCTTCGACTTCACTCACGGGGCTGCCTTGAGTGCCGAGGAACTCGCCAAGGTCGAGCGCATCGTCAACGAGCAGGCCCTAGAGAACACCCAGGTGAAGACCTACGTGGACATCCCGATAGCGGAGGCGCGGGCACGCGGTGCGATGGCCCTCTTCGGCGAGAAGTACGGCGACAAGGTGCGGATGGTGGAGATCGGGGAGTTCAGCCGAGAGCTTTGCGGCGGGACCCACGTGCGAAGCACGGGCGAGATCGGCCAGTTTCGGATCGTCAGCGAGGCTTCTGCGGCGTCGGGCGTCCGGCGTATCGAGGCGGTTACCGGCGTTGGGGCGTACGACTACGCATTGAAGCAGGCCGGAGAGCTGCGCAACGCGGCCGCGCTGGTGAAGTCCAGCCCCGAGGAGCTTTCGCGGGCGATCGAGCGGTTGGCGGAGCAACTGAAGGAAGAGCGACGTCGGCGAGAGAAGGCGGAAGCCGCCGCCCTACGCGGGGACTCAGACTCCGGGTCGCGAATCGACTTGGGCACCGTGGTTCTCTGGACCAAGGATTTCGGCGACGTGGACCAGAAGTCGGTGGCGGCTTCGCTCGACGAGGCGGCATCCGAGACCCCAAATCTTGTGGCGGTTGCCGCTGTCCGCGCGGGCGACAAGGCGATGTTCTTGGCTAAGGCGGGCGCGTCAGCGGTTGCCAGCGGGGCCCATGCCGGGAATTTGGTGAAGGAGCTAGCCCGAATCACCGGAGGCGGTGGGGGCGGCAAGGCCGAGTTCGCTACGGCGGGCGCGCGGGATCTCGCCAAGTTGAAGGAAGCCCTCGACTCGGCAGAATCGTTCTTGCGGCCGATGCTGAAGTAGCTTAGGTTCGGATGGAGACGGCGAGGGCGACGTCTTTGATGCCGGGCTTCTGCCTCAGCCAGTTGCAGATTCGTTCGAGCTCGACTTTCAAGTCGGCGAACTCTGCGCCGGGGCCTTTGCGAATAGAGCCGCGGAGGTGAAGGACGCCGTGCATCACGCGGATGTCGCAGAGAGTTAGGTCGATACCCCGCTTGATGAGTTCGGTGCGGGCGTACTTTGTCGCGCGCACGTCTTCGTCGTTCTTGGCCATGCCTTCACTTTACAGCATCGCATGTGCCGGCACAGAAAAAGGGCCCAGAGCGAAAGCTCTGGGCCCTTTCCTTGGCGTAGCCGGTGGGGCTAGGCTTCGGGATCGTCCTCTACGGTGATCTTCTTCTTGGCCGGCGCGGCGGCTTCCGCTTTCGCGGCTTCCACGGCGCTCACCGAAGCGGTGACTTCGGCAAGGTCGGCCGAGATCGAGCCCTTCTTCGACCAGTAGATCGAGAAGGCCAGTAGTCCAACGGAGACCAGCGTGATCGTCACGAGGGTGCCCGTGCCGAACGGCATGATGACCGTGGGAGCCAGGAGGAGAGCCACCAAGTTCATGACCTTGATCAGCGGGTTGAGCGCCGGTCCGGCCGTGTCCTTGAACGGGTCGCCAACGGTGTCGCAGACCACGGCCGCCTTGTGGGCTTCCGATCCCTTGCCACCATAGAGGCCGTCCTCGATGATCTTCTTGGCGTTGTCCCACATTCCGCCCGCGTTGGCGAGCAGCACGGCCAGGAGCTGGCCGGAGACGATGGTTCCGGCGAGGAACCCGCCGAGCGCCTGCGCGCCCTTCAGGTTGTAGTAGTTCTCGCCGATCTTCGTGGGTTCGCTGCCGATCGAGAACCCGAACGCAACGGCGGCCGGGAGAGCGATGGCGAGGATTCCAGGGCCGAGGAGTTCCTTCTGCGCGGCAGAAGTTACGATGGCCACGCAGTTGGCGTAGTCCGGCTTGCTGGTGCCGAGCATGATTCCCGGATCGTTCCGGAACTGGCGTCGGACCTCGTTGATCAGCTGGAAGGCCGCTCGGCCCACCGCGTTGATCGTGGCGGCAGAGAAGAGGTACGGGGCGGCGCCACCGATCATCAGGCCAAGGAAGATCTCGGGTATCTCAAGGCGAAGACCGATGTCGTTGAGCCGTGCGCTCTCTAGGTAGGTGTGGAACAGGGCAACCGCCGCGACCACCGCGGTAGCGATGGCAAAGCCCTTGGTGAGGGCCTTGGTGGTGTTGCCGGCGGCGTCCAGTCGGGCGACCGCCTTGTTGCCGTACTCGTTGTCGTGGCCGTCTCCGGACATCTCGAAGACGCCTTGAGCGTTGTCCGAGATTGGGCCGAAGGTGTCCATGGCCAGCACGTAGCCGGTCGTGGTCAGGAGTCCAAGACCAACCAGCGCGATGCCGTAGTAAGACAGGATGTAGCTGCCGTACTGGACGGGCGGGAACAGGAAGAGGGGCATGATCAGCGCGAAGACGATCGCGAAGACCAGGAACACGCTGGATTCGAGCGCGTAGGCGAAGCCCTGGATGATCATCGTGGCCGGGCCCGTGGAAGAAACGCCCGCGACTTCTCGCGTGGGCTTCTTGTGGGTGGACACGTAGTAGTCGGTCAGCGCTTCGATGGCGAAAGCCATCAAGATGCCGAACACGATAGCGGCGGCAAAGAGCCACCAGGCCACGTCCTGGCCTTCCGTCTGGGCGACCGCGATGGTCTCCTGCGTCGGCATCGGCTTGGGCTCGCTGCCGGGCTGGAGATCACGGTTCTCTTTGATCAGCTTGCGCAGATCGGTCGGATCGACTCGGAAGTAGAACGGGAACACGCCCCCGATCTGCTGGATGTCGCCGAAGGAGGCCACGGGCTTGTCCACCGCAAAGGCGAGTTCGCCGGAGCCGCTCGCGTAAAGGGTGACCGGCAACGTTTGCTTGACGTTGTACGTCACGTTGGGGACGGACCGCTTGAAGTTGTCGTCCAGGATCTTCTGGGTGGTCGGGCCAACCAGGAGGGTTCGAGTCGTCTTGGCGCCCGCCGTCGGAGCTTGTCCGCGAGGGGCTGGCGCACCCGGTGCAGTGGTCGTTTCCTCGACTTCTGCGACCACGAGCTTGGCGTTCTGGTAAGCGTCCTTAACCGTGACGACATCCTTGTCGATGTCGAGTTGTCGCTGTTCGGTCTGGGGAACGATCGCTGCGTACTTCAGGGCGGGGTTGTTACCCGCGAAGTCCAACTTGGAGTAACCCTCGAGCTTCTTAACCGGGGGCAGCGCGGTTGCGCTGTTTCGGCTGATCGCGTCCTGGATCTTGGCGGTGGCCTGAGCCTCCGGGATGCCAAGGGCCTTGAACTTGGGATCGTCTTGAACCTGCTTCGGCGAAATCTTCCAAGTCTCGTCGAGCGTGGACTTGGAGGTTGCCTTGGCGGCCTTGGCGATCTCGTCGCGGATGGCGACGATCTTGTTCCGGTCTCGCTCTCGCGATTGCTCGACCGAGACGAGGTTGTTCGTCCGGATCGCGGTACCGGTTCCGCCCATCATGAAGTAGGCGAGGGCCGTGGTGAGCACGGCGGCGATACCCGCCGAAGTGTAGAAGCCCTTTCGAATGGCCTTCAGCGGGTCCATGTCGATGTTGTCCGAACCCCGGACGCTGAAGATGCCAAAGATCGAGGCGAGGATGCCTACGCCACGGGCCATGAGCGCGAACAGAACCAGCTTGGTCCAGGTCGCGGTATCGAAGATCGCCGCGGTCGCCGCGCCAAGAATGATGGCAGCGACGAGGGTGACTTCGTAGGACTCGAAGATGTCTGCGGCCATACCGGCGCAGTCGCCCACGTTGTCGCCAACGTTGTCGGCGATGGTTGCCGGGTTGCGGGGGTCGTCCTCCGGAATCCCGGCTTCGACCTTACCGACCAGGTCGGCTCCTACGTCCGCTGCCTTGGTGAAGATGCCTCCGCCAACGCGCATGAACAAAGCGGCCAGCGAACCGCCGAAGCCGAAGCCGACGAGCAGCTTCATGGCCTCGCCGCCTGCGAGCAGGAGAATCAGGGTCGCGCCGAGCAGACCCATGCCGACCGTGATCAGGCCGGCGACGCCGCCGCTCTTGAAGGCGATCTCAAGCGACTGCTTGTAGCTGGTGAGCGCCGCATTGGCGGTGCGCATGTTGCCGTCCACCGCGGTCAGCATTCCGGTGTATCCCGCCAAGTAGGACGCGGTAACGCCGGCTAGGAAGGAGATCACGGTGTAGATCGCGATCATGGTGCCGTACTTGCCCACATCGAGCGCGAAGAGGCCGATGCTGAGCACCACCACGAAGATGAGCATCAGGCGAACCTGTTGCTTGAGATAAGCGAGCGCGCCTTGCCGAATGGCGAGTCCGACTTCCTGCATCTTCGCTGAACCGGGCGACAGCTTTAGAACGCTGGCGCGCAGCGCGAACGCGGCAATGATGGCGACAATGCCGAACGCCAGCGACACGTACAAGTACAACTTGTCCGTGTTCGTGAACTGGAGTACGACATTCTCGCCGCCGGCGGCGTACGCAGAAGTGGGCAGGAATGCGGCAAGAAAGGCGGCTAGTGCCGCCGCCCTAGGCATGAGACGCAGCATTAATCGATGCGCCTGCTGTAGGTACTGCATTGTTGTTGGGCTATCCTCCTGAAAAGCTAGCGCCTCCGTGCTCTAGCACTCGGCCGCTGAACCGTTGAGGAAGGTTACCCCGTGGGCTTGCGCTCGTCTGTCCTAAGCTTCTTGGACAACGATTGGCTCGAACTCGGCCACGGCGGCATGGATCGAGAGCTGAGCTTTCATGATTTCGGCTTTCTTCTTGGGGATGCCTCGAAGCAGAACAACCGGAAGATCATCCAGCATCGCCTTGACCTGGTTGCGGTTGAGGGCCAAGATCGACTGCAGGGCGTTCATCAGATCCTCGGACCGGTTCTCGACCCGAATCAGCTTCAGTTCGTAGAGCCGCTCGTCGTCGGTGACGGCGAAGCCCGGCATGATCTTCTTGGTAGGCTCGCCCGATTCCGTGCTGATCGGAATCTCGTGGTTGCAGCTCTCGCAGAGCAGGACCTCGGTTTTTGACGAGTAGTAGTTTAGCGAGTTGCAGAATCCGCACCGAACCTGGTCGACGCTCAGGATCACACCGTCCCGTACCGGCACCATGCGGTTGCACTCGATGCACGAAAAGTCGTCGGTGGGATTCTCCGCAAGGATTTGCGTGGCTTGGCAGTAAGGGCACGCCACTTTTACGCCCTGCACCTTGCGAGCCTTGTAGATGCACCACAACGCGAACACGATTCCCGCCGTCCCGCCGATCGCGAGGACCCAGGCCAAGCCCAAGAGGGACCCTTCGCCGCGGAAGATGAACAGGACCGTGGCAAAGGCGGCAGCGAGGACTCCGCTGACGCCGGCCATCACGGCCTGGGTTCCATATTCCTCGATGATGTCGGAGACGCGGATGACTCGGGGCATAGGTTCTCTCAGCTTCAATCCGCTCCAAAGCGGCGTTGATCAGTATAGCAACGGTTCTGTCCGCGTGGAAGGTTGCCAGGTTCTAGAGGCCGGTGGGCCCGGTTTCCGTGTCCAGCGTAGGCTCGCGGGCATCCTGGCCCGAAGCGGCGTTGGGATCTTGCGGCCGGTCCTGGGGGACGTCGTTGACCGCCGGGATCGCCAGCAGTTGGCCATTGCCTTCCTCAAAGATGGTGAATCCGTACTCCCGTCCGAGGTCTGCGAGGATGTCCTTTGCCCGAGTGCTTCGGTAATCCGTGCTGATCGTTGGGTTTGGCATCCCGGGGGCGAACAACACGGTGTAGCCGCTACCTTCGGCAAGGAGCTGGATCGCCGACTGAAGGAACGTGTTGTCGACCCTCAGGTCCTGGGTTTGATCTAGCGCCGGAGTAGCTAAGGGGGCGTTAGGAGGGGTTGCCGTGTCGCCCATCGGAGGCTGTTGAGCCTGCGGTTTGTCCTGGTAGACGACGCCGCCATTGTCCGGCAACTGGACGGGGTCGACATTGGCCGCGACCACATCCGGCGGCCGCTCCACATTCCTCGGAGCTAGCTTGACCGCACCCCAGTAGCCGGCAAAGCCCAACGTGAGGAGGGCGGCCAGCCCGGCGAGCACGGGAACCGGTCTCCAAGCCGGCCGAGGCGCGGGCCGTGGCGAGAACCTTGGGGCTGACTTCGGCTCGTGGGGCCGTGCCCCCCGGAAGGTCCTCACCAGCGCAATCCGCTTTCCGAGCTCGGCGCGGTACGTCGGATATCGCTCTCCGAACTCGTCGAGCGCACGAGCGTCCGGGTTTTCGGCAAGGGTCCACATGAGACCGTCCAGTTCGGGCGGAATGTGCTTCAAACCGTAGCCTCCTCGTAGAGCACGCGGAAACGCTCGCGCGCCCGATAGAGCCGAGTTTTGGCGGCGTTCACCCCGCAACCCAGGCTGTCGGCGATCTCCTGGAGACTCAACTCATCCCAGTAGAAGAGCGCCAGAATTGCGCGGTCGTGGGGCGGGAGCTTTCCCATAGCCATGTGGATGGCGGGGTCGTGAACCTCCGGCTCGTCGTCCGTAACCCCGCCGATTTCTTCGGTGAGCTCCACGCGCTTCGTGCGGAAACGAGCCTTGCGAGCTTCCTGGATGCTGCGATTGACGGCGATCCGGAACAACCAGGTGCTGAATTTGGAGCGGCGGTCGAACCGGGGCAGATGCCGGTAGACGAGCGTGAAGATCTCCTGGACTGCGTCGGCAGCCTCTTCGGCGTCGAGCAGGATGCCGCGGGAAAGGGCAAAGACCTTGTCGTAGTACCGGGTGTAAAGTGCCGCGAACGCTTGTTCGTCGCCGCCAAGAAACCTCTCGACTGTCGCGAGGTCTTCGTCGTAGCTGCTTGATTCCTTCCCCCGATCGTATACGGCGGACACCATTGCTTCCTTGGACGTCTCAGGCATAGGCTCCGTCACGCTAGGGACGTGCCGAGACCTCCGTTCGTTTGGCAAACTCACCAGGAAGTACGGAAAGCGTGTAGGCATTGAGCCCGAGCAGCATCAGGGCGAGGAGGCCCAGCCCGATCGACGGACGTTTGGCGAGGCTTATCGCGGCCCCGACTCCGCACCCGATCACGCCAAGGGCAGGGAAGAGGTAGCGGGCCTGACCCTGAAAGTACTGGGCATTGAAGCGCAGGAAGAGCAGAATGACGATTCCGAGGAAGATCGCGTTCATCGCTTGAACCTTGCGTGCTTGCTCGAAAGTTCCCTTCAGGGTTCCGAGAGCCCAGGCCAGCAAGGCAATCAGCATCGAAGCGCTGAGCAACCGGTAAAGCGTCTCCTGCGGCGCCATTGGGCGGCCGGTCTCGTTCAGAAAGATGTCCATGTACCCGAACGCGCCAAAGAAGCTGCGTGCCGTCCACCAGCCCACCCACTGGGTCCAATACGTCTGTGCGCCAAAACCCTCGATGAAGGACGAGGCTTGCGGACTGTTGACAAACGCCTGGTTGAAAGCGGAGATCGCGAACGGGTCTCCGTAGAGGGTGAGGTTCCGAGCCAGCCAGGGAACTGCGATGGCCAGATAGGGAACCAAGCCGATCGCAAGCTGGCGGACTTGGATGCGAGTAGGAGCCGCCCATCCGGCGAAGAGCAGGATGGGCACGAGCGCAATGCCCGTCGTCTTATCCACCAGCGCCAAGGCCCCACAAGTTCCTGCGGCCAGGGCCAAGGGAGTTGTCCACCCGTCCCGAAGGGCGCGGGCGCAGATTGCCAACGTCCAGGCGCACAAGGCATAGAGAAGGGGATCGTTCGAGATCGCACCGCTGAGGGCCAGGTTCATTGGAAGCAGCGCAGTCAGGGTTGCGGCTGCCGTGGCAACCGTCTGGCATCGGAACCCCCAGAGCCCCAGGAAGAATGCCCCGGCCACCGTCGCTCCGCCAATGAGCACGTTGAGCAGCCGCAGCCGAATGCCGGAAGGGTCGTCGACATTGGCAACCCCAACGACCTTGGCAAAGCCTGCCGCAACCAGATAGTAGAGCGGGGGTTGGTGCGCCTGATAGTTCTCACCCAAGTTCGGATCCTTTGGGTTCAGGACAGGAAAGCCTTTGCCATCAAGCAGGTGCTGCACGTAGTTGGCATGTTGGCGTTCGTCGGGTGCACCAACATCTGGCACTTTCGCGGGGCCTTCCGGTCCCCGTTGACCTAGCAAAATTCCGGGACTTCGGTACGGGGTGTTGAACGCGAAGGCGGCTCCAAGAGCGAGGTGTAGAAGGACCAACGCTACCAGAACCCAATATCGACGGGGCGTTTCCACCATTTCATCCGCTAACATACTCGCAACTCAGGAGAACTCCCATGAATACGCTCTTCCTTTCGGTCGTCCTCGCCACGGCACCCATGCAAGGCTCCGATGCGGTTACCAACCTCGTCGCTACCCTCGGCAAGGCCACCTCTCTTTCCGCGGAAATCAAGGTCATGCCAATCGGCCGTGCGGCAAGCTCCTTCAAGATCGTGCTCGGCAAGCCAAATCTAGCCAGAATCGAAACCTCCGACAGCCTGACTGTGGCAGATGGTACGACGATCGTAACCTTGACCAAGGGCGATGGCTTGTACGTGAAGAAAGCCCAGACCGATGCCGACCTCAAAGGTTTGCTGGGGCGGGACGAACTGCGCGCTTGGGCCGGGTTCTTCGATGCGGGTGCTTTCGCGAAGTCTGGACGCCCCACCCCAGGCGCCCGAGGACCGCTCCGAACGGCTACCTTTGCGCTTGGCGGCAAGGACACGTTGACGGTCTACGTGGACTCGACCGACTTCCTGGCTCGCAAAGCCGTCCTGGAGAAGGGCGGCGTCACCACGGTAGTTGAGGCATCCAACCTCAAAGTCAACGACGCCGTCGCACCCGAGATTTTCGCGTTCAAGGCGCCGAGTGGCTCTCGCGAGGTGAGCGCCGAAGAGTTGAACGCAGATAAGTGGCTCAGCAACCTTGAGGAGGCGAAGTCTCTCGCCTCCAAGACGGGCCGCAAGATCTTCGTAGACTTCATGGCGTCGTGGTGCGGTCCGTGCAAGCTGCTGGACAAGGAGGTCTTCGCAACCGACCGGTTCAAGAAACTCAGTAAGCAGTTCGTCTTCCTAAAGATCGATGTGGACGAGCAGAAGTCGGTGGCTTCTGCCTACAAGATCGAGGCCATGCCCACCCAGATGGTGTTGGACAAGGCCGGCAACGTGCTCCAGACGAAGGTTGGCTACGGCGGCGTAGACGACTTCTTCTCGACCTTCGGCGGCTAGAACCACTTAAAAGTCCCGGCCAGGGGATTCCCGGCCGGGACTTCTTGCGTTAGCCGGGGATGATCGTGGGTTCAACCACGACTTCGACTTTGCCGCGAACCGCGTTCGTGACGATGCAGTAGGAGTCTGCCTTATGGGCCATGTCCTCAACGGCCTTCATGTGGTCAGGGGAAGAATTGGGTTCGACTTTGATGGTTGGTCGAATCACGATTCGGCTGTATACGAAGCTTGCCCCGTTCTGGTCGACCTCTCCAACCGCCTCGGTTCGAACATCCAGGACGGGCAGCTTGCGGTTGGCCGCCACGATGCCGAAGGTGATCGTGTAGCAGGCCGCGATCGCGCTGGTGAGCAGCTCTTCGGGATTCGTGGCTCCGCCCGGTCCTTGAAACTCCGGCGGTACCGCAATGGGGATTTCGAACTCGCTGATTTGCGGGGCGATGGCGCCAGCGCCGTCGCGTCCGCCCTTCCATTCGACAACGACCGGATACTCGTGCTTGAGTGTGGGCATAGGTTCCTTAGTTTACGTAGTCCGGAGCCATGAATCCGGCATACTGGGCCATGGTGATTGCAACGATCGGAATCATCCTCCTTAACGCTATGGCAGCCGAACCTCCGCAGGTCCTTTCAGGCAAATCCGACACCAAGCCGGTGACGCAGAAGTTCGACCGAACCAAGTGGAAGCTGGCTTGGCGCGACGAGTTCAACTCAGGCCCCGTGCCTGACCCAAAGAAGTGGTCCTACGAGGAGGGCTATCTCCGCAACGGGGAGGCCCAGTACTACACGAAGAACCGACGCGAGAACGCCCGCGTAGAGAAGGGCAACCTCGTGATCGAGGCCCTCAAGGACAACTACTAAGGCAAGCCCATCACCTCGGCGAGCCTTGTCACGCAGGGCAAGAGAGAATTTCTCTACGGACGAATGGAGGTGCGAGCCCGAATCCCCTCCGCCAAAGGAACTTGGCCCGCGATCTGGATGCTCGGAGCCAACATCGATAAGGTGGACTGGCCCCGCTGCGGCGAGATCGACATCATGGAAAACGTCGGTTTCGATCCAGACCGGATCCATGCCAACGTCCACGGCGAGACGTTCAACCACACGAAGGGAACCGGCAAGGGCAACAGCATCGTGGCAAAGAAGCCCTACGAGGGCTTCCACGTGTACGCGGTCGAGTGGTTCCCAGATCGGCTCGACTTCTTCATGGACGACACCAAGTACTTCACCTTCCGGAAGGAAGCCGGCTGGGGGGACTCAGAGTGGCCATTCGACAAGCCGCAGTTCCTGATTCTGAACCTCGCTATCGGAGGCGCTTGGGGCGGTGCCCAGGGCGTCGACGAGAGCAAACTTCCTCATCGGTACTTTATCGACTACGTTCGGTACTACACCGCGAGATAGTTCTGGAAGCCGGTCGCCCCGGATGGATCGGGCGATCGGCTTGCCTCTAGCTACCCTCAGGGGTGGACCGTAGTCGACGCCTAGTTCGACCAGGACCGGTATCGGTTCGCGCAATCAGGTCTGGGTTGGCGATCCCCCATCCTACGGTGGGGAGGTGGCGAACCTGAGAGGTCATGCTGAACTCGCAGGCGGAATGGAGCATTCCCACCCACAGTGCCGCAACGGAGGCGGCGATCCAAAACCCGATCGTCTCCTCCCGCTTTGCCCCTTGATGCCGCGCCTTAACCATCCTAACCCCCCAAGAGCAGCTACTTGCCCTTGCGTTGCGAAGCGTATATCTCCCCGTCCCGTAGTGTAGATGAGGTTTTGAGCAAGTCCAAACGTCTGGCGCTCCGTGCGACAGAATCCGCAAGGATTACCAGGAGTCCTTGGATTTTCCGACTTGCATCTGGAGAGCCGATGCCGTACTATGGTCTGCTGGTCGGTAATGGCGCCGATTCACACCACCCGAGGCCGGGCCAACGTGCGCCATGTATCCAGTCATTCGAAACGGTCGTTCCCATCTCGAAGCCGATGCCTGCGGCATTGGGTTTCTTGCCTCCCGAAAGGGCGTTGCCGATCGCGCGGTCGTGGAGCATGCCCTCGAGCTCTGCAAGATGTTCGACCATCGCGGCGCCCCCGGGCATGGTGCGGGGGTTCAACTGGATATCCCCTGGCCCTTGCTTCTGGATAGATTCCCTGACCATGCGAAGCTGATTGCGCAGCGCGACCTTGCCCTTGGAATGTTCTTTCTCCCCTTGGAGACCACTCTGCGGCGTCGATGCGTGGCGCTCGTGGAGGAGGTCGCGCACTGGGCGGGTTCCGAGGTTCTCCAGTGGGCGGACGTTCCGATCAATGCCGACGCGCTACCCGAGGGCAGCGCAGCGCGGCGTACGCTTCCTACGGTTCGCCAGGCGATCTTCCGACGCCCGCACGGTATGAGCGAGGATGGTTGGTTCGCTTGCCGCTACCTTCTGCGGCTGGCGATCGATGATGAAGCAACCAAGGTTGCGGGCGACGATTTTGCGGTGGTCAGCCTTTCAAATCGCACCGTGGTTTACAAGGGTTTGGCCGAGCTCTCGAAGATTGGGACCCTCTACCCGGATCTGCAGGACCCTCATTTTGCGTCCCGATTCGTCCTCTTCCATAGTCGGTATTGCACGAACACGACGACGGCTTGGCGCAGGGCACAGCCATTCTGGGCGCTTGCGCACAACGGCGAGATCTCGACGATTCAGGGCAACGTCGCGTGGATGCAGGCGATCGGGCGAGACCTGATCCAGAATCTCGTCAAGCAGTTCCCCTCAGTGCAACGCCTGGCGAGCAAGGTGACCGGCGTGGTTTGCCCCGGCGGATCGGACACCGCCAACCTGGACGACATGCTGATCGCGCTGATCGCGGGAGGCATGAACGTGCCGCAAGGGCTGCTTGCGCTTCTCCCGGAGGCCACGAGCACTCTGGCAAAGGACTCCCCGCTTCACAAGTTCAACGAGGCGATGGACGTGTTCCTTGGGGCTTGCGATGGCCCGGCCGCGATCGTGGCCTGCGACGGGGACGACGCGGTGGCCCACCTCGACCGCAACGGGCTACGGCCCCTCTGGATCACGGTAAACGAGGACTTTGCCTTTGCGAGCAGCGAGCCAACCGGGACTTTCCCTAAAGCTCCGTTCCAGCAGCAGCGAATCATGGGGCCGGGGGAAACGCTCCTGGTGCGGCTGAGCACCGGCGAGGTTCTGGCGAACGAGCAGGTCCACGATCAGGTCGCTCGAAAGCCCTATCCCAAGTTGCCCAAGCCGCTGGTTCCGATCGATTCCCAGGAGCCTTCTTCCCTGGGGCTTCCTCTGGAGGTGGCCCAGCGTGCCTTCGGCATGGGCAAAGAGGATCTCGAAGTCGTCCTGGCTCCGATGTTCAAGACCGGCAAGCCGGCGATCGGCGCGATGGGAGACGATACGTCGCCGGCGGCGATGCTCGACCGGATGCCCCGAAGGCCGGAAGACTACTTCGCCCTGCGGTTCGCGCAGGAGACGAGTCCGCCCGTCGATCCGATCCGCGACGCCTGGGTCTTCGACCCAAGCGCTTCGGTTGGAAACCGAGCCGGGCTGTTCGGCGGATCGGCGGGCAAGGTCTACCGGTCCGAGAGCCGGGTGCTCTCGAACGGAGAGGCCACCTGGTTGAAGGCTCAGGCCGACGTGCTGACCTTGGATGCCACCTTCGAGGCGGCCCTCGGGCCGGAGGCGATCGAGGCCGCTCTGGACTCCTTGGTTCGAGTCGCGTCTGGCGCGGATGCCGTCGTAGTCGTACTTTCGGATCGAGGCGTTTCGGCTTCGCGGGCGCCACTTCCGATGCTGCGATTGGTCTCGCGCTTGCACCAGGCGCTGATCGACCTGAATCGGCGGCACCGGATTGGCATCGTGGCGGACTCCGGCGTTTGGGATATCCACCACTGTGCGCTGTTGATCAGCGTGGGCGCGGACGTCGTGTGCCCTTGGCTGGGTTGCGTCACGGCGGGCGCTGACGAGGCTGCCTACCTCAAGGGAGTCCGGAGCGGATTCCTCGAGGCGATGTCGATGATGGGCGTTACGCCGGCATCCGCCTACTGCGGCGCGCGGCTTATCGAGGCGGTTGGGCTGGACCGCGAGTTCCTGGAGGCAGAGTTTCCCGGCGTACCGGGCCACTTGGAGGGCATCTCGGCGCCGGTCCTGAACCAGGAGTGGTTCCACTTCCATCAGGCCGCTTTCAGCGAGGACGATGCCGCGCTGCCCGACTTTGGCGAGTACCGGCACACCAAGAGCGGCCGGGCTCACGCGAACAACGCCGAGATCGTTCGCTCGCTGCAGTCGGCAACCGGGTACTCGAAGAAGATCCACGAGGGAACCCCCGGTACCTACGAGGCTTACCAAACCTACTCGGGACTCGTATCCGACCGAACCCCGATCACCCTCCTGGACTGCCTCACCCTGAAGTCGGGCTCGTCCATCTCGGTGGACGAGGTGGAGCCTTTGGAGGACATTGCCTGGCGGTTCATGGCGCCGGGCATGAGCGAAGGAGCCCTCAGCGAGCCGGCTCATCGGGCCATCGCGCGGGCGCTCAACGTGCTGCGCCGGGCGGTGAAGATGGCCAAGTCCGCCAAGGGGCAGGACCTGCCGCCGGGGATCGGGCCGATCGCAAACAGCGGGGAAGGCGGCTTCGAGAAGTCGCGCGTGGGCAAGCGAGACGGCAACCCGAGCGTGCAGTACGCGGGCGGCCGATTTACGATCACGCCGATGACGGCGGCGCGGGCGCGGGAGGCGGAGGTCAAGTTTGCCCAGGGCGCTAAGCCGGGCAAAGGCGGGCAGCTTCCGGGCAAGAAGGTCTCGCCGCGCGTAGCCAAGCAACGCGGCTGTGAGCCGGGTTACGAGCTCATCAGTCCGCCGATCAACCACAATCTGTACTCGATCGAGGACGTCAAGCTGATGGTCGAGAGCTGGCGGCACTTGAACCCGCAGGTCAACTGCGCGCTCAAGTTCGTGGCCACCCACGGCATCGAGATGGTGGTCATGGGCGGCGTCAATGCGGGGGCGAACCGGCTGCACATCAGCGACGGCTGCGGCGGCACCGGCGCGGCCA
>JBGSIJ010000063.1:0-48227 GCA_041742595.1 Fimbriimonadaceae bacterium
GAGGGGCCGGCCTCTTTTTCAAGGCCATTCAGGAAACCCAAGGAAACCAACTGTGAAGAGACTAACGATCCTCGCCATCGCCGCTTGCGCGGCATTCGGACTCTCGGGCTGCCAGAGCGGCGGCGCCGATGCGCCGATGACCAAGGATGAGATGGAGGGCCTCAAGAACCCCTCCAAAGAGATGCCGAAGGAGGCCATCGAGGCCATGAAGAAGGCCGGTGGCCCTCCCGCTCCAGGCGGCACCCCGCCTCCCGCAGCCGGGAACTAGGAACGCTCCAAGACAAGAAAGGCCCGGCCGAAATCGGCCGGGCCTTTCTTGTTAAAACTAGGCCGCTAGCGCGGGCATGAAGGGTCGGAGCGATTCGGCAAGCAGGGAGCAGTGTTCGGCCGAGAACTCCTCGGTGCGTACATAGGGCTCCAGGTCGTGATCAATGCTCTCGAAATGGGGAGAGCGCCAAACGCCCAGAGGCGGCATGTCGCTGTCGAGCTTGGTAAGGGTGAGCCTCAGCTGCTCTGGGCCATGTCCCGGCGCCCAACGGATGCCGTGGCGGACGAGGTCGGGAATTGAGGTGTAAACACCAATCACAGAAGAATGGCCTTTCGAGTCAAGGTGCTCGGCGACCCAGTAGAGTTTGCGAAACATCATTGTTTGTTCCCCGCTTCTTTGCGAGTATAGACCTTGCGGTCCAACCGGGATTGTAACACCTGGTAGGCCCGAATGTCCATGTAAACGACGGATCTACCCGTGTCTTCGTTCCAAGGTCCTAGGACAGACCGAGCGGATTTCGTACAAGTTTGCCGTGCATAGGGCATGATCGTCTTGTGCTGATTACCGCCCTCGCCTTTGCCTCTGTCGTCAACGGCCCAACCCTGTCCGCCCCCATATCGATCATCCCGCAGCCTCTAAAAGTAGAGGCCCGCGAAGGGTCGTTCGTCCTTAACGCACAGAGTTCGATCTCTGCGTCCAAAGAGCTAATCTCCGTTGCCGAGCACCTTCGCAACCAGCTGCGCCCGGCGACCGGGTTCGCGCTGCCGGTCGTCGCAAGGTCGAGGGCGGGCGGAATCAGCTTGGTCTTGGAGAAGGGCCTCAAGCAGCTTGGGCCCGAAGGCTATCGCCTGGAAGTCAGCCCAAGTTCGGTCAAGATTCGAGCCTTCGCCCCAGCCGGAGCGTTCTACGGCGTCCAATCTTTGTTGCAGCTCTTCCCGTCCGGGATTTTCCGGAAGGCGCCGATCGCCGACGTGTCCTGGGAAGCTCCGTGCGCCCTGATCGAGGATCAGCCACGGTTCGCTTGGCGGGGAGCGATGTTGGACGTGGCCCGGCACTTCATGCCCAAAGAGTTCGTCCTCAAGTTTCTCGACCTTCTGGCCCTTCAGAAGATGAACACCTTCCACTGGCACCTTACCGAGGACCAGGGCTGGCGGATTGAGATCAAGAAGTATCCCAAACTCACCCAGGTGGGCGCGTGGCGAAAGGACGACATGCTGACCTACAACCCGCCGACCTACACCGGGAAGCCGCACGGTGGTTTCTACACCCAGGACGACGTACGCGAAATCGTGGCCTACGCCAAAGCCCGCTTCATCACGGTTGTTCCCGAAATCGAAATGCCTGGACACGCTCAGGCAGCGATCGCGGCCTACCCTGAACTGGGCAACGTCGCGGAGCCGCTCGAAGTCGGGATCAAGTACGGCGTCATGGAGAACGTTTTCAACGTGGAAGACTCCACAATCTCCTTCCTCCAAGACGTCCTCAGCGAGGTCATCGAGCTCTTCCCCGGACCGTTCATCCACATCGGAGGGGACGAGTGTCCGAAAGTGCAGTGGAAGAACAGCCCCAAAGCCCAAGCCAAGATGAAAGCATTGGGACTCAAAAACGAAGAGGAGTTGCAGAGCTGGTTCATCGGCCAGATGGACAAGTTTCTGGACAAGAAGGGCAAGCGCCTGATCGGCTGGTCTGAGATCCTGGAAGGCGGCCTCGCCGACGGGGCGGCCCTCATGGTTTGGTTGGGCGACGAGGGCGCCATGCACGCCGTTTCAAGCGGGCACGACGTTGTGATGGCCCAAACCAGCCACACCTACTTCGACTACTATCAGACCCGAGAAACGAAGTCCGAGCCCCACGCAATCGGAGGTTATGTCCCCCTCAACAAGGCTTACTCCTACGAGCCGATCTTGCCGGCAATGACCGCCGAGCAGGCCAAGCACGTGATGGGCGTCCAGTTCCAGCTCTGGACGGAGTACATGCGCGACGGCAAGCACGTGGAGTACATGGCGTTCCCTCGCGGCGCCGCCCTTGCCGAAGTTGCCTGGTCGGCCAAAGAACGGCGCGACTACGCTGATTTCAGCAAGCGCCTGGCACCCCACATCGAGCGTCTAAGAACCCTCGATGTCAACGTCCGGATACCGCGCTCTAGCGACTGATCCTGGGCCTGCAGTCCCCGGCCCGACTAGGCTGGGGGCTATGCTGAGGGCATGGCTCAAGCAGGCACCGACCTGAAACTCTGGTACCGACAGCCCGCCACCCCGGAGGAACCACAGGGCCCGGGCGGGTACTGGAAGAACTCGAAGGGCTGGACGGAAGCCCTTCCCGTCGGCAACGGCAGGCTGGGCGCTATGGTCTTTGGAGGCACCCACCGAGAGCGAATCCAGCTCAACGAGGACACTCTTTGGTCCGGCAATCCCGTCGAGGCGGACAATCCGCACGGCGCGGCCAATCTGGCGAGGATTCGCCAATTGCTCTTTGAAGGCAAAGTCACCGAAGCTGAGTCCCTGCTTCCCGAGCTGTTTGGGGGGCTTCCCGTCGGTCAGGAAGGCGTGGACTCAAAGTCTGCCTTTGGCGCGTACCAGACGCTTGGAGACCTCTTCCTAGACTTCGACCTTGCAGGGGAGGCCAAGGAGTACCGGCGCGAACTCGACCTTGACTCCGCCACCGCTTCCTGCACCTATCAGGTTGGCCACTGCCGCATCCGCCGGGAGGTTGTCTCTAGCTACCCGGACCAGGTGCTTGCGGTCCGGATCGAGGCGACGGCTCCGCTATCGTTCCGGGTTTCCCTCACCCGCCCCGAGAACTCCGAGACCACGGTCGTGAAGGGAGACTTGGTCATGCAGGGCCAGGTGTCTGGCGAACCAGGAACCCGGTTCGAGGCCCGAGTACGGATCGTCTGCGACGATGGCTCCGTGAGCGCGAGCGGAAACCAGCTCGAGGTCACGGGAACGAAGAAGGCAACCCTGTTCATCTCCGCCGCCACCGACTACCGGCGTCCCAAGTTCCAGGAGTACATCCTCGACTGCCTTGGCAAGGCAGCCAAGGGGGGTTACTGGAATCTTCGGACCCGGCACCTTAGGGATCATCACCGGCTCTTCCGGCGCGTGCTTCTAGACCTAGGCGCTACCGACGAGGAGACCCCAACCGATGTACGGTTGGAGCGAGTTCGAAACGGAGCGGAAGACCTAGGCCTGGAAGCCCTCTACTTCCAGTACGGGCGTTACCTCCTGATCGCCAGCAGCCGACCAGGTAGCCTCCCGGCCAACCTGCAGGGCCTCTGGGCCGAGGGAATCGACACCCCTTGGAGCGCCGACTACCACGTCAACATCAACCTCCAGATGAACTACTGGCTGGCGCAGCCCACCGCCCTCAGCGAATGCGAAGAGCCGCTGATCGACTACATCGAAGGGCTAGTTCCGTCGGGCACCCGGACGGCGGCCGTCCAGTATGGGGCGAAGGGCTGGACGACGCACTGGGTGACCAACCCCTGGGGATTCACCGCCGCCGGGAGCAACCCGGCATACGGTTTCTTCCCCGCTGCCGGGGCTTGGCTCTGCCAGCACTTGATCGAACGGTACCGCTTTACTGGCGAAAAGCGACACTTATCCCGCGCCTATCCGACCATGAAAGGAGCCGCCGAGTTCTGGATGGACTTCTTGAAGCCCGATCCTAAGGACGGGTGGCTGGTAGGTGCCCCTTCCTCTTCTCCGGAGAACCGCTACCTCCTACCGGGCGGCGGTTCCGCGGGCATCTCGTACGGTGCGACGATGGAAACCCAGATTGTGGGCGGGCTGTTCGACGGCGTGGTCGAGGCCTGCCGTGCCCTTGGGCAGGACCAGAAGTTCCGCAAGGAAGTCGAGGCCATGCGCTGCCAACTGCCACCCATGAGGATCGGCCGGCATGGCCAGCTGATGGAGTGGATCGAGGACTACGAAGAGGAGGAGCCCAGGCACCGGCACATCTCGCACCTCTACGGTCTCCACCCAGGCTCGGAGATAAACCCGCGTCAGACACCGGAGCTTGCCCGAGCCGCGCGGGTGGTTCTGGAGCGCCGCCTCAGCAGCGGCGGCGGACACACCGGCTGGAGCCGCGCCTGGATCGTCAACTTCTTCGCCCGCCTTGGCGACGGGGACACCGCCCGATTCCACTACCTGCAACTGTTGCGGCAGTCCACCCTTCTGAACCTCTTTGACAGCCACCCGCCCTTTCAGATCGACGGCAATTTTGGCGGCGCCGCGGGCGTCGCCGAAATGCTGATCCAAAGCCACGAGGACGCCATTCGGGTTTTGCCCGCCATGCCCAAAGCGTGGCGGGAAGGTAGTTTCCGAGGGCTTCGCACCCGCGGCGGCCTGATGGTCGATGCTTCGTGGGAAGATGGGCAACTCCGGTCCGTGGCCCTCACCGCTCTCCGGGCCGTGTCCACCCGCATTGTGTTCCCCAACCCCATGGGCCTTGGCAACTCGACCAACCTGCGTAAGGAGCACGTACTCAAAATGGCCAACAGCGCCAAGCTCAAGTTCAACGGCCCGCCATCTTCCCGGTAAACCGATCACACGCACAACCCTTGTCTCCTATAATGAGGCCGTGTCAATCGAAGAACATCCGAAAGCCGCGTGGGCGCACGGCGTAAGGTCCAAGGTAACGCGGGACGTCGCCGTCGTACTGGTCGATGAGGCCACCACTCGAGCCGTCGTCGTGCTTACCGTTAATGCGTACGGCGTCGTCGATCGAGACGCGCACGAAATCGTGCAGGACAGGGCGCAGCGATCGCGCATCGACTCCGACGTCGCCCCGATTGCCTGTCGGGAGGGATGCAATTTCTGTTGCCACTACCGGATCTCCGTCTTGCCCATGGAGGCCATCTCGGTGGCCAAGTTCGTTCAAGACCGGTTTTCCGCCGATGAGCGTAGCGCTTTGGTGGACCGAGTCAAGAAATACAACGAGACCCTGAATGTGCTTCCGGCCGCGCAGCGGCTTAGCCGCCCGTTGCCCTGCCCCTTCCTGGTTTCCGGCAAGTGTTCCGTTTACGGGATGCGCCCAATCGCCTGCCGAATGCACCACTCCACGGACGTCGATGCATGCGAGAAGAGCCTAGAGAACCCGGACTACCCGGTTCCGGTCCCAAGCGACTTCCGCCACGCCGCCACCCCCGTACTTGCCGGCCTGAACAAGGGCGCCAAGATGGCGCTCAAGAAAAGCTACGACCTCGAGTACATTCGCGCGATCGAGCTGTTGCTCGAGGACCCAAGCGTGGCCGACCGCTGGCTGGCCGGGGAGGATGCTTTTGCCTCTGCAGAAGACGTTGAAGTTCGGGAGCTCGTTAAGGCGAAGTCGGGCGGACAGGCTGCAGTCTAGGCACGGCAGTCCTCTCCTTGAACGGGAAGGCGACGACTTCGTCAAAGACGCTGCCGGCTTCTGAGCCGTTTACTTCCCATCGTGCCACTCCGTGGTGGTCGATCCCATCGGCCCCAACGGACCAGATTCGGAAGCCTGTTCCCTCAACCTTGTAGCCAAGGGGCTTGCCGGTGAAGGGATCGTTCCGGACCGCTCCGGCCTCGGCGAGAGTTTTAGGGAGACGACCGTTCTGCGCTTGGAATCGAACAACGTCAACCATCGATGCGGTTGCGTCGTGGACCGCTTTCATCCGGCTGACGGCAAGCCCGGCCTGGGTGAAGACAGGATAGAGAACGGCGGACAGACGGTAACTAGCCCCCTTGTTGGCCTCGATCTTTCTCGCCATCTCGTCAAGCCGCTTGCCCATTTTCGCTGGATCGGCCCGGTTGGCGGTGAGATCGGGCCATACCCCCGCCCAGGCTTGAAGGTGCCGGGCCATGAAGGCGCGTGAAGTCTCGTCCTCGGGGAGGCCATCGCGTCGCACAGTTTTGGCGTCCAGCTTTGGCAGGGCCTCCTCGTTGCCCATTGAAGCCGACGACACCCCCTTCAAGAATCGATCAGCGCCTCCATACTTGTCCAGATTTCGGCAGACCGCAATGCCCATATACACCTCTCCGCGCATGGCGTAAAGGAAGTCTGGCTTCTGCTCCTGCTTCAGGGCCTGCTGCAATGCAGCCAAGCGCGAGGGCGAGTCACTCCACAGTCCGGTGATCCGTTCGATCGTACGGTTGCGGATCGCTTCGCACGCGATCTGAACCAGCAACGAGATGATCGTGGGGTCTTGGCCCGAGAATCTGGTGATTGCCGAGATCCGTCCCAGGTCCTGAACCGCTCCCAGCGCATCGTCGGTGGCAGCCCGCACAATCGCCCGAGCCGAGAGAAGCTTGATCCCTGCCTTCATGGAGGCAAACTCGGGGAAAAGTAGGTCTGGCCCTAGATCCCAATCACGTCGGAAATCGACCTGCGGCTTAGAGGCGGCGGCTTCCAGCGTCGCCAGGCGCTCCTCGCTTTGGCCTAGAAGTTCCGTCGCAGCTTTGATCGCGTCGGCGCGCTCGGAGGGCATGGTTGCCGAAGCCACCAGCGCAGCGGCCTTGTCCAAGTCGCCCTGGATTTGGGCTGACTTCCGAATCTCCTCGGTGAGGCGGCGGAACTTGTTGAGGGCGGGAGCGGCGTTCTCCGAGTCGGGCACCGACGGCACTCCGAGATCCTTTGCGACAAAGGGTAGCCCCACCTTCTTCGCCTCGGCCACCGCGTCCGGCAATTGCCGGGCGGCATCCGGAATGTCGGTGAGCATCGTCCCACAACCCCAGATCGAGATTGCGGAGAGCAATGCGGCAGAGGATCTCAGGTTACTGGTTTTCATAGCGTCTCGCAAGAAAGACGCAACCGTACGCCCGATCCGTTCTGCCAGGCGCGCTAGTAGCAGGCGCGAACCTGGGTTACTTAAGGGGAGGAAAGTGGCGGACGACATCGAAGGAACTGGCGGCCCTCACCCTGGGCTTTCCACCGTTGTCTACGCCGTCCGGGCCTACCGACCAAACCTTGAATCCGTCTGCGGCCAGGGCATAGCGTAGCGGTTTCCGCGCAAACGGGTCGGCCATCGATGCGCCGGCTTCGGAGAGGTTCTTCGGCCACCTGTCGTGGAGGGCATGGAACCGGAGGACCTTGAGGTAGGCCAGCGTTGTAACGTGCTTGGCCTGGGTGCCCGGGACCACCTTAGCGATCTCCTCCAACCCGCTCTCCACGCTGTCCTGCGGATACCCCATAGCCACGTGCCCCTGAAAGCGGTCCCTCAGTTCCACCAGTGTCCGGCCGATCTGCGTGGCCCGATCCCTGTTGCGTAGGATCTGCGGCCAAGCCCACGCCCATTCCTCAAGATAGGTCGCCAGATGTGCTCGAACCTTCGGATCCTTGGGGAGGCCCATTGGCTTCTGCTCCGCGCCGTGCACCGACTGAATCAACGACTCGGCCAACGAACCGTCCGTTTTCCGTTGCTTCTTCGGCCCCGTTGGCTCAACGTACCGGCGCAGGTTAAGGCTTACGTAGAAGTCCCCCCGGATCGCCCTAGGCAGGTCCAGGGACTTTCGTCGCTCGCAGATCCCTCCGAGCCGGCCCAAGAATTCATGATCGGCTGGCCTTGCGAATGCCGTCCGAGCCATCGCGGTGTTCTGAAGGTCTGCCATAGCCACCATCACCAGCATTGCGATCACGGTGGGTTCGGAACCGGCAAACTCGATTAGCTTGTCCACCCGCTGGATATCGGCGATCGCACCGTCCTCCTTGCCCTCGATGGCGCTCAGGATTGCTCTTGCAACAAAGGCCTTCGTCATGACCTTCAGGAGAGCCATGTTGGGGAAGGCGTTGATCGAGAAGTAGATGCTGTCCCAGTCGTAGCCAAAGCTGAGGCCCGGCTTTGCGGTTGCCTTCTCCGCGATTCGAAGCACGGTTGCCCGGTCAAAGACCTGCCGGGCCTTGGAAGCCAGAGTGGTGCGAGCCTTGACGTCCCGAGTGAACAGCGCTTCGAGCACGAGCGGCTCGGCTTGCGAGACCAGCTTGGAGACCTGCCCTGAGTACGGGGCCTTAGCGAGAACTCTGAACTCAACGGCCGCGTTGCACTTCGGGGCCAGAGTCGGGATCCCAAGCTCATGGGCCTTGAGCGGAAGTCCCACGGCCTTTGCCCGGGCTAGGGCGGCAATCAGGGGATCGACCGAAGGAGGTTGCTGACTTCCTGCGACACTCGCGAACAAAAGGAGAAGTGTGCAGGTTCTCATCGCAAACAGGGTGACGCTCCAGTCGCGATTCTAGTTTCAGACGCGGCGCCCGGCACAACGTACCGGGTGCCCCTCTCTGTATTAGGCTGCGAACTTGGCAGCCAGGTTGGCATCCACGGGGATACCCGGGCCCATCGTGGTAGACACCGTGATGGAGTTGAGGTACTTGCCCTTGGAACTGGACGGCTTGGCGCGAAGCACGGCGTTGAGGGCGGCCTTCGCGTTCTCCAGAAGCTGCTCCTCGGTGAAGCTGACCTTGCCGATCGGCATGTGGACGATACCGGCCTTGTCGGCGCGGTACTCGACGCGGGTTGCGCCCTTGATTTCCTTCACCGCCTGAGCCACGTTGTTCGTGACCGTTCCGTTCTTCTTGTTCGGGGTTCGGGGGCCGAGGAGGCGCCCGATCTTACCGATCTGGGGGGCCATCTCTTCCGTCGCGATCACGACGTCGAAGTCGCGGAAACCGGCCTGGATCTTGGCGATCAGGTCCTCGGCTCCAACCGTCTCGGCGCCGGCGGCTTCGGCCTGGGCAGCATGGTCTCCCTTGGCGAGGACGGCGACCTTCTTGGACTTACCGGTGCCGTGCGGGAGGTTCGTGACGCCGCGAACGTTCTGGTCGGACTTGCGCGGGTCGATCCCGAGCTTGATGCTGAGGTCGATCGATTCCACGAACTTGGCGGTCGCGGTGGCCTTGGCCAGGTTTACAGCGGCCTCTACGGTAAGCATCTGGTCTTTGTCGACCTTTTCGGCGACGGCCAGGTAGCGAGGCGAGTGCAGGTTCTTTTTGACGTTCTTTCGCAATGTATTCACCAGTGGTGCAGGCGATCACGGCTAGCGCAACCTCCCACAGGATTCGGTAAGGATACCCGGACCATCTGCACCCTTCTGGTCGGAATCGCAAAGAACCGCTAAGCTAGGTTCGACGTGAGCAAGACCCCCTACGATGAAGTGGCCTATCCGACTCGGCCTTTGACTCAAGCCCACCCGCAGCGGCTCGGCGGAATCGGCACCCTCCATGGGATGAGGACCGCCCTTCCTAGCGCTTGCCGGTATCTGGAGCTGGGATGCGGTACGGGCCAGCACCTGATTCCGATGGCATACCGCTACCCCAACAGCACGTTTGTCGGGGTCGACCTAGCCGGCACCGCCATTGCAAAAGGTAGGGCGATCCAGCAGAGACTGGGGCTCAAGAACCTGCTGCTACTCGAGGGCGACATCGCAAACCTTCCGCCGGAGATCGGAAGCGACTTCGACTACATCGTCTCCCATGGCATCTTCTCCTGGGTTCCCCTCTTCGTTCGCGAAGCCCTTCTCCGGGAGACCAAATCACGTCTAGCCCAGCAAGGCGTGGGCTACGTTAGCTACAACGCCTTCCCCGGATGCTACATGCGGAAGATGATTTGGGAGATGCTTCACGAGCAGGTCGATCACTTTCCTGCCGACCAGAAGGCGGCGCGAGCTCAGGAAGTCCTGGCCTTGCTGGCGCAGGCAACTGCCGACAAAGCGGGCGACGACCTTGTCCAGAAGGCTTCCGTCCGCATGCTTCTGCGACAGGAGACCTCTCGGCTGGAAAGTCGGGAGTATGCCGAGGTTCTGTTCCACGACGACCTTGCCGAGATCAACGACCCCTACCGTTTTCTGGCCTTCATGAAAATGGCGGAGGAAGCCGGGCTCGAGTACCTAGCCGAAGCCGACTACCCAGAATGCTCGGACAAGGCGGTCGCGGCCGGGGCACGGGAAGAGTTTTCGCGAATCGCCGGACCTGACCGGTTGCGGCGGGAGCAACTCCTGGACGACATCAAAGGCCGCCAGTTCCGTCAAACCCTCCTCGTCCATCCGGGAGCCTGTTCGCCGACCGCCCTCATCGCATCTCTCCCCCGGCTCGCCTTTATGTCGGAGTCGCACCCGCTCGACAAGATCGACCTTGCCCCCAAGGTCCCAATGGGATTCAAGACGGGCGGTGGGACCATGCGAACCGACGAACCGTTGGTGAAGGCAGCCATGCTCGAGTTGGGAGCCGCCCACCCGGACGCGGTTGGCTACGACGAACTACTCGCCCGATCACGCGCCCGCCTTGGGCACGAAGGCAACCTGGAGCCCCTCGTTGAGACCCTATTTGCCGCCATCGAGGTCGGGGTCGTCCATGCGTGCCGCGAAGAGGACATCCTCAAGGCAGATCCTGGACCCCGCCCCAAGGTCAGCGAGAGCGTTCGCGCCGAGCTCGAGAACGACCAGCAGTTGGTCACCAGCCTGCGCCACCGCCCTGTGCATGTAGGCCGGGGCCTGACCAGGGCGCTCTTGCTGCTCCTGGATGGCACCCGGGACCGTGCCCAAATCGAGGAAGGACTGTTGGAATGGGCCAGAAGAGAGCCCGAGGAGACTCGCGACGCCGCGCTGGAAGCGATCAAGGCCGGGCCAGATACGGGAGTACTCGAAGCGGTATCGATGGGCTTGGTGTTGCCCGCGCACACTCGCTAGCCAGTGCGAGGATCGGCAGGTTTGATCGCGGTGTAGTGGATGCGGTCGCTCTTGTAGCGGGGCGGGTTCAGGGTGTACGAATGGTATGCCCGGATCTGCTCGAAACCGCAATCCTCCAGCATCTCGATCACCTGGGCATGGTCGTAGGCACGCTGAACGTGGATCTCGTCGAACTCGGCGCCTCCGTACCAAAACTTCATCGAGACTTGTATGAGCTGGGTCTCCGGGTTCCAGTCGCCCACCCACTTGTACCGGAGCTTAGAAGTCTTCCTCAGGTTCTCTTGGTCAAACAGCTGAGCCTCGAAGGCATACGCTGTGTTCAGGTCGAAGATGAACGAGCCGCCAGGCTCCACGTGAGCGTAGGCGCGCTCGATCGCCATGCGGAACCGTTCGGGATCGGTGATGTTATTCAGGCTGTCAAAGAACGAGTAGACGGCTTCATAGGTCTCCCCCATGTCGAAGGTTGAGGCGTCACCCACTTCGTAACGGATCTTGAGCTTCTTCTTGCCCGCCTTACGTCGAGCCGCCTCGATCATCGGCGCGGAAAGGTCTACCCCGGCCATCTGGAAGTCCTCGGCAACCATGAGCTCGCACATGGTCCCGGTGCCGCAGCACAAGTCGAGGATGCGCTTGGGACGCACGCCTTGGTGGGATAGCAGGAGCAGGTAGTAGCCCACCCACATTGGGTAAGGCACCGGCCGCATCAACTCGTCGTAATAGGGAGCGACGACGGAAAACGAATTTGCCTCGGGAGCCATCATCGCCGCCTAGCGGTCCCTCATGCTCCCTTGAGAGCAAGACTCGCCATCGCGCGAATCCCGACGGGCAGAGCGTCGTCGTTGAAGTCGAAGAACGGCGAGTGTAGGTTAGGCACCGGCGAATCGCCCTCAAGACCCAACCAGTAGAAGCAGGCCTGCGCCTGGGCCCCGTAGAAGCTAAAGTCCTCCGCCCCCATCGTGGGCATGGTATCGGCTTCGAGTGAGCCGGGAAGCGATTCCCGGACCACGGCCTTGAACGCGTCTACGGCTTGCGCGTCGTTCACCGTCATCGGATACCCGTCGAAGTGGGACACGGTCGCGGTCGAGCCCAATCCGGCCGCGACCGACTCGGCGATCCGGATGATCTGTGCTCGGGCAGATTCGCGTACTTCGGGTCGAAGGGCTCTCAAGGTCCCACGCATCTGCACCTGCTCCGGAATGATGTTGTTTGCGGTCCCGGCGTGGATCATTGTTACCGAGACCACGACCGAGTCAAGCGGATTCGTGCTTCGGGACGCGATGGTCTGGAGTGCCGTGACGATGTGGGCGGAAGCCACCACCGGATCGATTCCCGTATGGGGCATGGCGGCGTGCGCTCCCTTGCCTTTCACCACGATCTCGAACGAGTCGGCGCTCGCCATCATCGGGCCCACCTTTGTGGAGAGCTTCCCAACCGGCAAGTATGGGTAGCCGTGCAGGCCGTAGATGCGCGAAGCCGCCGGGTAGTGCCGACCGTCCAAGGCGCCGTCTTCTAGCATGCGCCGACCGCCGCCCCCGCCTTCCTCGGCGGGCTGGAAAACCAGGACAACATTGTTAGGCCGGTCGGCTTCTTGGGCCAGAACCCGCGCCGTGGCCACCAGAATTGCGGTGTGCCCATCGTGCCCACAAGCGTGCATGGTTCCGGGGTTCTGTGAGGTGTAGGATCGCCCCGTTTGCTCCTCGATCGGCAATGCGTCCATGTCCGCCCGAAGGGCGATGGTGGGCGCGTCCGCACCCCGACTCGAGGGAATGAAGCCGAGAACGCCCGTTCCGCCAGCTAGCCCGGACTGAAAGGCGATCCCGGCTTGGGCGAGAGCCTCCCTCACTTTGGCCGAGGTGCGGACTTCCTGGTAACCCAACTCCGGGTGGGCATGCAGATCACGCCGAAACGCAATGGTCTCAGGCAGGACGGCCTCAATCGCGGACTCAAGTGGGCGCATGGCAAAGGATAGCGCGGAGCGAGCCCCAAAGTGGGACCCGCCTCCGCAATGGATCTCCAAGTCAATAGTCCCCCGCAGGGCAAAGGAACTTCAATCGAGACTCGGCGAACCTCAGGGCTAGGCCGGGGGGTTGCCCTTCAGACCGGGGAACTCGCTGGTGGCAGGGAGCGAGGCGGGCTGTGTATCATGCGCGCATGCTTCCCGGCATCCCTTCTCCTTTGCGTGCCCTTGCGGGCGCCCTGGCCCTTGGCCTTGGCGCGGTGTGCTTCTCTGCGCCGAGCCGTCCGGCTCGCACGTTTGACCTTCAACACGTGAAGTGGAAAGTGCAGTTCGAGGCGCGTACCGCAACCGTCGTGGGCGACGTTGTGAACACGATCCGGCCGCTCAAGAATGGGCTGACCCAGGTTCGCTTGGATGCCGGGCCAATGGAGATCCAGCGAGTGGAGGCCAACTGGCAGGCCACCACCTACAAACGGGTGGGGGAGAGCATCATTGTCCGCCTGCGGAAGCCTGCTCAAACCAAAGACCTCGTCCACGTTCGCGTGGTCTACCGGGCTCGACCGACCGCGGGGGTCTACTTCGTGCCCGACGTCCGAGCGTTCCCGAGCACCACGGGCATGATCTACACCCAGGGCGAGATGGAAGACACCCGCTACTGGCTTCCGACTTACGACTATCCGGACGACAAGGCAACCAGCGAGGGCACCTTGATCGTGCCCACTTCTTGGAAGACGATCAGCAACGGCAAGCTCCTGGACGCCGCCGAGGCCGGCGGGCAGAAGACCTGGCGCTGGAAGATCGACCAGCCGCACGCCACCTATCTGATCTCCTTTGTTGCCGGCCGCTACGCCGAGATTCCGGAGGCTTGGGAGGGCATCCCGGTGGTTAGCTACGTTCCACCCAACCTCCTTGAGGAGGGCAAGCCCGACTTCCTGGGAACCGCCGACATGGTGGCCTTTTTCTCGCGGTTGACCGGGTTCCGCTATCCCTTCGCGAAGTTCGCTCAAACCGTGGTCGCCGACTTCCCGTTCGGCGGGATGGAGAACATTTCTGCCGTAACCAATACCCTGGATACCGTCCACCCCAGTTCCTCGGAGCCGTGGGAGGACAGCGAGGGCCTTATCCTCCACGAGTTGGCCCACCAGTGGTTTGGGGACACGGTGACCTGCTCCGACTGGCCGCATGTGTGGATCAACGAGGGCTTTGCCAGCTTCCTGCCAAGCTTCTTTGTTCGAGAGAAGCACGGCCAAGTCCAGTACGACGTGAGCCGACACGACACCTTCGAGGGTGCGATCGAGACCTGCTTTGGCAACCCCCGCGAGATGGTCGCCAAGAAGTACGACCTGGCGATCGACGTCTTCGACGGCCACGCGTATGCTGGCGGGGCGGCTCGACTGTTTATGCTGATGGCGAAGGTTGGCGAGGCGAAGTTCTGGAAGGGCATCGAGGACTACTTGAACGAGTGGAAGTTCAAGAACACGGACACGGACATTTTCTTCGCCGCCATGCAGAAGTCCACGGGCGAGGACCTCCAGAGCTTTAAGAAGCAGTGGTTCTACCAAGTCAACAACCCTCGGGTGAAGGCGAGCCTTTCGGGCACCAAGCTGGTTCTTGAGCAGCCCGAGGCTTTTGCTTGGGACCTTGAGACCTTCTTTGTGGACTCCGGCACCCTTGTCAAAACGCCGATTCGCGAGAAGCGAACGGAGATCGACTTGCCCAGTGGCGTCTCCGGCCCGTTCCTGGTCGATCCCTACTCGAAGGAGATGGTGCGGGTCGAGTACCCGGCGGACTGGACCGCCGACCGCTGGCTCTCGGTTTGGCTTCGCTCGCCGGGCATCTCGGCCAAGCTTCGTCTGATCCCGATTCTGGCGGGCAAGCTAGACGCCGCCACCCAGGACCGCTGGATCAAGGACGAAGCCTTGCCGGAGCTGGTCTCGCGCATGGTTGGCGCCGCCCAGCAGGTATCCACAGGACTCCTTCTGGAGCTCGCGAACCATCCTGACCCGTTTGTACGGCGCGCCGCGATCGACCGGTTGGGCGGTCGAACCGCCGACGCCGGCGTGGTCGAAAAGCTCACCGAGGTCTTTGAGAAGGATGCCGCCGAACCAATGCGCAGCAGCGCCCTGAACGGCCTGCTCAACAGCAAGGACGCGGCGGCCTTCGCGGAGAAGGCTTGGGCAACCCCCAGCTTCCGGATGAGCTTCCGAACGCGGGCGCTCCAGCACTGGACGGCGAAGGACCCGGAGAAGGCTCGGGCGATCGCTATCGCCGAGGTTACGACTCCGACTAACGAAGCAATTCGCCGCCAGGCGATCGATACGCTGGGCAGCGTTAAGGACCTGCCGGGCGAAGACCGCGTGCTAGGCCTCCTGATGAAAGTGGCGCGCGAGCGATCCTTTGGGCCGAAGTCGGCGGCGATCAACGCCCTGGGCAACTACGGAAGCAAAGCGGCGATCCCGGTGCTCGAGGAAGCGGCCAAGGTGAGTCTGCACTACGTTCGTCGGGGCGCTCAGGCCGCTCTGGCCAAGCTCCAGAAGTAACTGGAGTTGGCATCGAGTTATGTCCCGTCCCGGGCTCCGCGCAAGGTTTTTGGTCGGGACGGGACGTAATTCGGGGCGGCTGGGTGGTTTGGGCATGCGGACTCCAACCATTCCGTTGTGGGAGGACTCGGAAGTCAACCAGGCTATCGCCGGAGGCGCGCCACCGCTGTGTCCAGTCCGCTGAGGTCAGGTTTCGTCCTGCCCCCATGAGAAGGGCCAGGGACGTAGGTCCCTGGCCCGGATGCTTTCGCTAACCTGCGGTTACGCGGATCAGTCCTTTCGGAAGGTGAACGACCAGTCCCAGTTGCTGCGCTTGCCACTGCCGCTGGCGGAGATCACCTTGCGGTCTCGGTCCAGCTTCACGCGAACCGTGCCAGTGCTGTTACGGTTGAACGCCCGGTCCACCGTGAAGACCAGGTCGTTGCCCTGAAAGCGGCTGCGGTCGCCGCTGATGGTCTGGGTGGTGCCTCGCGACGTTTCGATCGAAAGCACCGCATCGCCGTTGCTGTTCCGGGTGACGCGAATGCGTCGGATATCCGTGGTCCCGTCGTCGGTGCGTAGGGTGCCGTCGCCCTGAACGTTCTGGTTGATCGACTGATCGTTGTCCCAGTTGCCGTTGTTGTCGTTGTTATCGTTGTTGTTCTGGTTGTCGCCCCAGTCGTTGTTGTTGCCGTAGTTGTTCCCGTTGTCCCAGCGGTCGTTGTCGTTGTTGTTGCCGTTGTTGTTGCGGGCGCCGCCAAGGCCAATCCAGCCGCCATCCTCACGGTCGTCGTATCGACGATTCCAGTCGTTGGGATCGGTGGGATTGGGGATGCCGAGTCGGCGCGGGTTCTGCGCCTTGAAACTGACGCTAACGTCCTTGCCACGGACGACGCCGCGGAAGGTGACCGAGGAGAACGTGCGGCCACGGCCATTCGCTTCGTTCACGTACTCCACGGTGCCTTCCCCGCCCCGCTCGATTCCCTCGGTCAGGCGCATCGTGACTCGGTTGCCATTGCGGCGGTAGGTTCCGCTAAAGCTCCGGGCTACGGCGTTGGGATAGAGTCGAAGGTAGACGCGGCCATCGTCGTCGAGTCGAACGTACATCCGTCGCATGTCGATCCGGTTGTTCTCAATGCGAACGGTGCCAGTCCCGTCCTTCTGCTCGCGAACAACGGTCGATGCGACGGCCGGAATCGCGGAAGCCAGGACAAGGGTGCCAATCAGTATTTTCGTAAACATGGGTTTCGAGCTCATGAGAGCTTCTCTCGGTTGTTAGACGACCAAGATCGTTCTCCGGTCCGGAAACGGCTGATATTGGGCAATGGTCGGGCCTAGCGTCGCGACTTCGCCGTACTCCCGCCCCGCGCGGCCTCGGCGTCGTGGACGTCAGACATGAAAATGGCCGGGGACATCTGTCCCCGGCCTGGATGAGGGATGAAGTTCTTGCCTCTTCAGCCCTTTGTCGGGTTGTGCCGTTCAGTTCTTTCGGAAGGTAAACGACCAATCCCAGTTGCTGCGCTTGCCACTGCCGCTGGCAGAGATCACCTTGCGGTCACGGTCCATCTTTACGCGAATGGTGCCCGTGCTGTTGCGGTTGAACGCGCGATCCACCGTGAATACCAGGTCGTAGCCCTGGAAACGGCTGCGGTCGCCGCTGATCGTCTCCGTGGTGCCGCGAGAGGTTTCGATGGCTAGCACAGCGTCGCCATCTCGGTCTCGGGTAACCCGGATTCGGCGGATGTCGGCCCGCCAATCGTCGGTGCGAAGCGTTCCCGTTCCGCGGACGTTCTGGTTGAGCGTCTGGTTGTTGTCCCAGTTGTTGTTCTCGTTGTTGTTGCCGCCGCCCCAGTTGTCGTCGTCGTTGTTGTTGTTGTTTCCGCCGCCGAGGCCGGTCCACCCGCCATCCTCCCGATCGTCGTAGCGCCGGTTCCAGTCGTTCGGGTCAGTGGGATTGGGAGCACCGAGACGGCGCTGATCGCGCGGGCGGAAGCTGACGGCGATGTCCTTGCCTTTCAGGATTCCGCCAAACGAGACGGAAGCGAACGTGCGGCCACGACCCCGGTCGTCTTCCATGTAGGTGATGGTGCCCTGACCGGTGCGGTCGAGGCCTTCGGTGAGGCGCATCGTAACGCGGTTTCCGTCTCGGCGGTAGGAGCCGCTGAAGCTACGGGCAACGCCGGTGGGATAGAGGCGGAGGTAAACCTTGCCGTCGTCGTCCAGTCGGACATACATGCGGCGGAGGTCGATTCGGTTGTCGTTGATGTTAACCGAGCCGGATCCTTCTTTCTCCTCGCGAACCAGGGTCGAAGCTGCGGCGGGAACCGCCGATGCCAAGACTAATGTGCCAATCAAGATTTTCGTAAACATGGGTTTCGTGCTCTCCAAAGAGGTCGTAGCTAGACGAATGAGATCGTCTTCAGATGCGGAGATACCTCATAATACGCGGCGGTCTTGGCCCGAATCTCAGCCTCATCCACGCCCTCGGCGACCTCAACCAGGGTCATTCCGACCCCGCGTTGAACCTCGAAGACGGCCAGATCGGTGATCACGAGGTCTACGCAATCTCTGCCCGTTAGTGGCAGAGTGCATTCGGGAAGCACCTTGCTCTCGCCGGCTTTGTTCGTGTGCTCCATTACGACGACCACCCGCTTGACCCCGGCGACGAGGTCCATGGCACCGCCCATACCCTTGACCATCTTCCCAGGGATCATCCAGTTGGCGAGATCTCCGCGCTCCCCGACCTCCATGGCGCCGAGGATGCTGAGGTCGATGTGCCCGCCTCGGATCATTGCAAACGAGTCGGCGCTTGAAAAGAAGCTGGTACCGGGGATGGCGGTCACCGTTTGCTTGCCCGCGTTGATCAAGTCGGGGTCCGCTTCGCCCGGATAGGGGAACGGACCGAGGCCCAGCATCCCGTTCTCCGACTGGAGGACCACGTCTACGCCTTCGGGAATGTAGTTGGCCACGAGGGTGGGAATCCCGATTCCGAGATTGACGTAGTAGCCGTCCCGAAGTTCGTGGGCGGCGCGTTGGGCAAGTTGGTCTCGGGTCAGCGGCATCGTTGATCTCCTTTGATCGCTTCCCATTATGGCTTCCGGATCGCCTACGCTTAGGAAGTGCCTCAAGCCATCCTGCTTGCCATCTTGCTCGGGGTCATCCCGTACGCCTTTCCCCCGCAGGCGGCCTCCGTTCGCTTCCCCAACTGGCGGGTGGTCCTTGGGCTTCTGGTAGGTCCGGTAGCACTAGGGCTTTTCCTTCCCCGGCTCTTAGCCACGCCGGAGGTTGGTCCGGCGGTGGCGGGTTTGCTCGTCTACGTTTCGGCGACCTGGACAGCGGGGCTGGCGGGCAAGCACTACCTGGCGGCGGGGGTGTACGGCGTGGCTACCGTGTGCGCGGTCCTCTACGTCCACGTCGGGTCCTCGATCTTTGGAGACGCCATCCCGTACGCTTACTCGCTTGCTACGCTGATCGCTTGCGGAGCCACCGCGCTGGCTCACCGCGTGATCGCGGCTGGTCCACCCAGGGTTGGCTAGGCTTACTGCCTTATGGTGAGGCGCTCGATGCGCTTCTCGTAGTTGGTTCCCTGAAGAATGCGGTTCACGTAGATGGCCGGCGTGTGGATCTGGTCCGGGTCTAGTTCTCCGACCTCAACCAACTCTTCCACTTCTGCCACGCACACGCGGCCCGCAGTCGCCATCATCGGGTTGAAGTTGCGGGCGGTGCGGCGATAGATCAGGTTGCCCGACCGGTCTCCTTTCCAAGCTTTCACGATGGCAAGGTCGCCCGTGAGGCCGGTTTCCATGATGTGGGGCTCGCCGCCAAACTCGCGAACCTCCTTGCCTTCGGCAACCAGGGTGCCGTAGCCGGTCTTGGTGAAGAAGGCGGGGATGCCTGCGCCACCCGCCCGGATGCGCTCGGCGAGGGTGCCCTGGGGGTTGAACTCCAGTTCCAGCTCTGCGCTGAGGTACTGCCGCTCGAACTCCGCGTTCTCTCCCACGTAGCTGGAGACCATCTTGCGGATCTGGCGGGTTTGCAGAAGGATGCCCAGCCCAAAGTCGTCGACTCCGCAGTTGTTCGAGATCACGGTTAGGCCCTTGACGCCCGAATCCCGCAACGCAACAATGAGGTTCTCTGCGATTCCGCAGAGCCCGAAGCCGCCCGAAAGAACCGTCATCCCGTCGAAGAGGAGCCCCTCCAGCGCCGCTGCTGCGTTGGGCATCACCTTATCCATTCGGCAAGTGTACGGCATGCCGCGTCCCTAAAGAAAAGAAGGGAGCCGAACCCTCGACTCCCCATAACAAGGACTAACAGATGGCTGAATCTTCAGCCGTTATGGGAGACTGCGCCGCAGAGCTCCTTGTTCGCCTCAACCAGGGAAAGTCCTGGGACCTAGCAATACGGACAACTAGTTGGCGAACTCCTCAAGGATCTTGTCCAGCTTGTTCGTGAGCTCGGAGTTCGTTGCCAATCGATCGACGCCCAACTCCCGCCCGAGCTCTAGGAGCTCCTTCTCCTTGTGCCCAGCGTGCGCCACGATGGCGATTCCCCGGGCCTTCAGAGTGGCGATCTGGGAGGCGGCAGTGGGCTCGCCTAGATTTACGATCGCGAGGTCGAAGTCTCCTTCCGGCACCTGGCCCGCAACCAGGGCCTCATGCCCGAAGGCGTTGGCGGATTGGCGCAGTCGTGCGCTCCAGAGGAGGTTGGTTTCCAGAACGAGAACCCTCATGGTTTGGGGGTGAAGCTGGTTCCGCAACCGCAGGAGCGCGCCGCGTTCGGATTCTCGAACTTGAAACCGCCACCGATCAAATTACCGGTGTATTCGAGCGAGGAGCCTCGCAGGTAGACAGCGCTTTTCGCGTCGCAGACGATGGTTACGCCTTCGATCTCGGTCTCGACGTCGAAGTCCATTCGGCGGGTATCCAGCTTGAGGAGGTACTCCAGACCGGAACAGCCGCCGCCTTTGACGCCGACCCGCAGGAAGGCTTCGGGGCGGCCGTCTTTGGCGAGCAGGCGTCGGACCTGCTCGAGGGCTCGCTCCGAGATGGCTACGGGGAATTGCGCTAGGGTTTCTGGGATCATTTGAGGGCCGCCAATCTTGGGGGCAAGTCGTAGAGGGTGATGTTGGGACGGTCGTCTCTTACTTCCAGCAGGTCTTGCAGGCTGATTTTGACGAGGACGGAGTCCACGGCTTGCTGAACGGTAGACCAAAGGGACCTTACCGAGCAATCGACCGCATGGGTGCAGATCATGTTGGCACCCTTGTGCCGATCGCAAAACTCGGCGTCGTAGAGGCGGCCTCCTAGCTCCGCCAAGACGCTTCCCACCGCGATCTCGTTGGCCGGGCGAGCGAGGGCGTAGCCACCGGATTGGCCGCGCGTGCTGACGATGAAGCCTCCCTTGCGAAGGATCATCAAGAGCTTGGCGACATGGGTGCTGCTTAGCCCCTCGAGCACGCTGATCTCCGGGATGGTGATGGTTCCTTCGGTCTGCCGGGCGATCTGGATAAGGCACCGGAGTCCGTATTCTTCTTGGGCGGAAAATTTCATCTTTGAAAAGCCAAGCTTACATAAAACCGAGGGCTAGCTTTGCCTCCTCGCTCATGGAATCGATGGTGAAGGGCGGGTCCCAGGTCAGTTCGATCGTGACCTGGTTGACGTTGGGAGTTTGGCTGGCGGCGCCTTGGACCTCTCCCGGCAGGGATCCCGCAACCGGGCACGCGGGCGAGGTAAGGGTCATGACGATGTGGACGTTCCGGCTGTCGTCGACTTGGATGTCGTAGATCAGGCCGAGGTCGTAGACGTTGACCGGCAGCTCGGGGTCGTAGACAGTGCGGATCTGCTCGGCAACCTCGCTCGCGATCATCGATTTCTCGATGCTCGTGAGCGTGCGCGGGGTCTCCGGCTCGATCGGCTTAGGCAAAGTTTGTTCCTCCATCGCCTTGTGCATCCATTACTCCGTGCTGACCTCGGTCTGGCCCTGGAGGGCGGCGTGCAGGGTGTGCCAGGGGAGGGTGGCGCACTTGATTCTGACGGGGTACTCGCGGACTCCTCCGAGGATTTCGAGGTCTCCGAGGTCCGAATGGTCGGTAGCGTCTCCGGTCTCGGTGACCATTTGCTGGAACTCTCGGAAGATGGCTTCCGCCTCGGCTCGGGTCTTGCCTTTCACCGCTTCGGTCATGAGCGAGGCGCTGGCGGTGGAGATAGCGCAGCCTTGGCCGTCGAAGCGAATGTCCACAAGGCGGTCGCCGTCGGTGACGAGGGTCAGGCGCACGTTGTCCCCGCAGAGCGGGTTGTGGCCTTCGGCTTGGTTGGTGGGGTCTTCCAGGGTGCCGTGGTTCCGCGGGTTGCGGTTGTGGTCTAGGATGACCTCTTGGTAAAGCTCTCTCAGTTCCATCAGGCCATCATCTCCCGTGCTTTGATGACCGCCTTCGCTAGTCGCTCGGCTTCTTCGGCGGTGTTGTAGAGGGCAAAGCTGGCCCTTGCGGTGGCCGGAACGCCCAATCTCTTCATCAGCGGCATGCAGCAATGATGACCGGCTCGGATGGCGATTCCCTCATGGTCCAGGATCGTGCCAAGGTCGTGGGGGTGGGCGAAGCTGGTGGTGAAGGAGACGATACCGGCCTTCTCCTTGGAGGTTCCGCGGAGCTGGACGCCGGGGATTTCGCTCAGGAGGTCAGCGGCGTAGCGCATCAGCCCGACCTCGTGGTCGTGGATCTTCGCCATGGTCTCGACCAGGGAGGTGCGCAGGTCTGGCGAGGGCGAAAGCGAGGCCAGCCACTTGATCGCCGCGCCCAGGCCGATGACGCCGCCGATGTTGGGCGTGCCGGCCTCGAACTTGCTGGGCACTTCTGCGTAGGTGGTCTTCTCGAAGCTAACGGTGCGGATCATGTCGCCCCCGCCCTGGTAGGGCGGCATGGCTTCCAGATGGGCCAGCTTGCCGTAGAGCACCCCGACTCCGGTGGGGGCGTAGATTTTATGGCAGGAGAGGGTGAAGAAGTCGGCGTTCAGGTCCTGTACGTCGATCGCGATGTGGGGGCCGGCCTGCGCGCCGTCCACCAACGCGAACGCTCCAGCGCTATGGGCCATAGCGACCATCTGCTTGGCCGGATTGATGGTTCCCAGGGAGTTGCTGACGTAGACGAGGCCGACCATTTTGACCGGGTGCTGGTGCAGGAGGTCTGCATAGCCTTCGAGGTCCACTTCGCCTTCGTCGGTGATCGGGATCGGGAGGACGATCGCGCCCTTCTCTTCGGCGAGGATCTGCCAGGGCACGATGTTGCTGTGGTGCTCCATCGTGGTCACAAGGATCACGTCTCCGGGTTGAAGCTTTGGGCGGAGGAAGCTGTGGGCCACCAGGTTGACCGCCTCGGTACAGCCCTTGGTGAAGACGACTTCCATTTCGCTGGCCGCGTTGAGGAGGGTCTTGACGGACTGGCGGGCGCGGTCGAAGTCCTTGGTTGCGCGCTGGCTGAGGGCGTGGACTCCCCGGTGGACGTTGGAGTTGTCGCACCGCCAGATGCGGTCCATCGCCTCGATCACGGCGAGGGGCTTCTGGGAAGTCGCGGCGTTGTCTAGGTAGGCAAGGGGCTTGCCGTAGACTTCCTGGGAGAGCACCGGGAACTGGTCTCGGATTTCCTGGCCGAAGGGCAGGGCGATGGATTCGAGGGCGATCGTCAACTTGGGACTCCTATCTCCTCAGCGCAATGCTGCGCCAAGGCTCTCCACTCGTGGTCAAGGTCGGCCTGGACATCTCGGCCTTCTGCGGCTCGGTCTGTCAGGCCGGCGGCATCGATCCCTAGCTTGGCGGGGAGGCCGCCGGAGCGGGCGAACCAGTACTTCGAGTTCGGATAGTCGCCCTCGGCGCGGTGCATGATGCCGTGCCAGTAGCTGCCGGCGTTCGAGTGGTCTTCCTGGGCGATTTGATGGGCGGCATCCAGCAAGCCCAGCCGGAGCAGAATGGCGCAGCGGAGGGCAGGAATCTCCGAGACCTCGGCCAGCAGGGATCTCAGCGCGGCTTCGTCGCTGAGGTCGATGCTGGCAATTCGGTCGGAGAGGGTCACGTTCAGGCTCCTAGTTTGGCGAAGAGGCGCTCTTCCAGCGCGATGCGGACGGCTTCGACCCCGATCTTTTCGAGGACTTCGGCGGCGAAGGCGTACACCAGGATCGCTCGGGCTTGAGCCTTGGGGATGCCGCGGGCGCGGAGGTAGAAGATGGCGTCCTCGCGGAGTTGTCCGACGGTGGCGCCATGGGTGCACTTCACGTCGTCGGCGAAGATTTCCAGCTGGGGCTTGGTGTTGATCGTCGCGGTCGGGGAGAGGAGGATCGCTTGGTTCGTTTGCTTCGCGTCTGTCTTCTGGGCGTCTTCGTAGACGAAGATCTTGCCGTTGAAGACCCCGATCGACTTATCCGAGAGGATGCCTTTGTAGACTTCGAAGGAGTTGCAGTTGGGCTTGGCGTGGTCGATGCGGGTGTGGTTGTCCGCGACTTGCTCGCCCTCGCCCACGTAGGTTCCGTTCAGCCAGGTCTCGCAGTGCTCGCCGTTCACCCACACGTTGTGGTCTGTCCGGGCTACCGCGCCACCGAAGGAGACGTTGGTGGCGGTATAGACGGAGCCGCTCTCCTGGTGGACGAATAGGTTGGCGATGTGTACCGAATCCGCCGTTTCGTCCTGCACTTTTACATGCTCAAGACGGGCGTTCTGGCCGAGGTAAACCTCGGTCACCGCGTTGCTGAAGTTGGTGCCGCCGAGCCCAACGTAGGACTCGACCAGCTTGGCCTCGGAGTTCTCCTCAAGCACCACGAGGGCACGAGGATGGGAGGCGACCGCCAGCCTTTCGGCCGTGGAGACAAAGACGAGGTGGACGTGGGTATCGAGCGTTACGCCTCGGCCCAGGTAGACCACCGCGCCTTCCGAGAGGAAAGCGGTATTGAGGTCTACGAAGCGGGTGTCGTTGGTGGAGCCGAGCTTGCCGTCGAGGGTCGCGATCGTGCCGAGCTTCTCCATGACGTGCTCGGGCAGGGATTCCCAGGCTTCCTGAAAAGTGGTGACGACGGCGCCATCGGGGAGTGCGTAGGCGTCCGAAAGCTCTGGCGCGAACTGGCCGTTCACGAACACGAGGGAGACTCCGCCGAACGTTCCGGCAAGGGTTGCTCCGACCTCGTCGCGGGTTACGGTTGCGCCGAGACCGGTCTGGAAGGTGGATTCCTCAAGTCGGCGGAGCGACGTGTACTTCCATTCCTCGTCCCGGTGGGTGGGGATGCCGGCGGCTTCGAACCTCAGCAGAGCGCGCTCGCGCACCTCGCGGAGTTCAGGCGGGCCGTACGTGTCGAGCAAGCCCTGAAGACCTTCATAGCCGGACGTAAGGGGACCGGGGCGCGCGCCCAGCGCGGCCATGATCACGCCACCCCCGCGGCGAGACTCTCTTCGAGCCAGGAGTAACCCTTCTCCTCAAGCTCGAGCGCCAGTTCCTTGCCGCCGCTCTTGACGATGCGCCCATCGACGAGCACGTGCACGAAGTCCGGCACGATGTAGTTCAGAAGACGCTGGTAGTGCGTAATCACGAGGAAGCCGCGCTCCTGGCCACGGAGGGCGTTCACGCCGTCCGCAACGATCCGCAGGGCGTCGATGTCTAGGCCCGAGTCGGTCTCGTCGAGGATCGCAAGCTTGGGTTCGAGGACCGCGAGCTGGAAGATCTCGTTGCGCTTCTTCTCGCCCCCGCTGAAGCCCTCGTTGACGCTTCGGCTCAGCAGCGAGTTGTCCAGTTCCAGCACCTTCATCTTCTGCTTGAGGTGGGCCATGAACTCGGTGTGGCTGAACTCTTTGTCGCCCCGGTATTTCTTGACCGCGTTGACGGCCGAGCGAAGGAAGTAGGTGTTGCTGACGCCCGGAATCTCAACCGGATATTGGAAAGCAAGGAACACGCCTTCGCCGGCACGCTCCTCCGGCTCCATATCCAGCAAGTCTTTCCCTTCGAAGGTGACCGATCCCTCGGTGACCTCGTACCCATCCTTGCCCGCGAGCACGCTGGCAAGGGTGCTCTTGCCGGAGCCGTTCGGGCCCATCACGGCGTGGACTTCGCCCGGACGGATGGTGAGGGAGATGCCCTTGAGGATCTTCTTGTCTTCGACTTCGGCGTGGAGATTCTGGATTTCTAACATGGGAGTGACAACGGGTTCTACGATCATTGTGGCCGGAAAGTTGACTCCAAAGTCAAGTATTAACCAGGCAGGTTCGCGGTTTCCTAACAGCACGGTAGCAAGCCCAGACAGTATCCTTGCCGAGGCATGCACCTCACCTTCCTGCATCACGATTGGGAGTTCATCGAGACTCCTCGCGAAGGCCAAAAGCTTGGCTACTCGCAGGCCTCCTGGCTTCCTGCTGAAGTCCCTGGCCACGTCCATCTCGATCTCATGGCCAACGGCGTGATCGCGGATCCGTTCTTGCGGATGAACGAGGTAGGCGTCCAGTGGGTGGACCTCACCGACTGGAGCTACCGAACGAAGTTCGAGTGGGAGCCCAAGCCGGGCGCCGACCGACGTGTGCTTCGGTTCGAGGGCCTCGATACCGTCTGCACGGTATCCCTCAACGGGGTCAAGATCGCGGAGCACGACAACATGTTCGTCCCGCTGGAGGTCGACGTTGCGGCGCACCTCAAAGAGGGCGAGAACGAGTTGCGGGTCGACTTCCGTTCGGCGGTCAACGTGGGCGAAGAGCGCAAGGCAGAGTTTGTCGCCGCGAACCCGGACCTGAATGCGGGGCGGCTTTTGGAGCGATCCTTCGTCCGTAAGGTCCAGTGCATGTACGGATGGGACTGGGGTCCCCGCCTTGTTTCGGCGGGCATCTGGCAGGCGGTTCAGCTGCAGGAGTTCTCCTCCCGCATCCTCGACGTCCAGGTAAGCCAGGAGCATCGCGAGGACGGCACGGTGGTTCTGCACATCGTCTCCGAAACGGAGGGCGAGGGAGAACTCACCCACTTCCTGGTCTCCGACCAGGACGACGAGGTCCTTCAGCGGGATGGAGACGGCACCATCCTGCTTCAGAAGCCCGAGAAGTGGTTCCCCGTCGGCTACGGCGACCAGCCTCTGTACACGCTCCACTCCGTGTTTGGCGAGGATGAGCGGGTCACCCGCCTTGGCCTTGCCGAGACCAAGCTGATCGAAACACCCGACGAGTTCGGCACCAGCTTCTACTTCCAGGTCAACGGCAAGCAGATGTGGGTGCGTGGCGCCAACTGGATCCCCGACCACTCCTTCCCGAGCGCGGTTTCGCGGACGCGGTATCGCGAGCAGCTGGAGCGGGCTCTGGATCTGGGGATCAACATGCTCCGCATTTGGGGCGGCGGCCTGTACGAGTTGGACGACTTCTACGAGCTGTGCGACGAGCTCGGAATCCTGGTCTGGCAGGACTTCCCCTTCGCCTGCGGCTACTACCCGGACCAGGGCGAGTGGCAGGACGTGATCCGCGAGGAAGCAACCGTCAACGTAAAGCGAATCCGCAACCACGTGAGCCTGGCGATCTGGTGCGGCAACAACGAGAACGAGGTGATGTTCCAGCAGAAGTGGGGCGGCGAGGCGGAGACCCCGGCACGCTTCCTAGGCGAGCACCTCTACTTGGACGTGCTGCCTAAGGTGGTGGCCGACACGGACCCATCTCGGCCCTACATCCCCTCTTCCCCCACCCGAGGCAAGGACGCCAACAGCAACGAGCAAGGCGACCAGCACTACTGGGACGTGTGGCACGGCCGCGGAGACTGGAAGTACTACGGAGACAGCTCCTCTCGCTTCTGCTCCGAGTACGGGTTCGCTTCGGCGTGCTCCATGGAGCTTTGGAAGGACACCCTTCCCCCCGAGGATTGGGCTCCTGACGGGGTCCCCGTTCGCTGGCACGACAAGACGGGCAAAACCTGGGAAGTCTTCAGCGGCTTTGTGAAGCTCCACTATCCGGAGTCCACGACGCTGGAAGACTGGACCTACTACAGCCAGCTCAACCAGCGCGACGCCCTGCGCTTCGCACTCGAGCATTTCCGCCGGTCTGAGTTCTGCAAGGGATCGCTGATTTGGCAGATCAACGACTGCTGGCCGGTGCAGAGCTGGGCGTTTGTGGACTTCTCCGGACGCTACAAGGCAGCCGCCTATGAGCTACGGCGCGTTCACGCGGACGTGATGCTGGCGTTCCACCGAAAGAATGAACGGCTAGAAGTCTGGGCGATCAACGACTCGCAGGAGGAGGTTAGCGGCTACGTCTCCCTGGAGGCAAGCAGCCTTCTCACCGGCGAGTTTGAGAAGGTCTGGGATCCCAAGCTGGTGGACCTGGCGCCCGGCCAGCGGGTGCTAGCTCTGGAAGCGGACCTCACGGGCCTCAACGTTGCCGAGACGCTGATCAGTGCGGACCTCGACGGAGAGTTCGCCACCTGGCGTCTGCTCAGCGATCCAAAGGACTGTCGCTTCACCCTCCCGGCCATCACGATCTCCACGTTCCACGACGGCGTGTTGGCGATCGAGACGGACGGCCCGGTGGTGGACCTGATGCTCAGCTCGGACGATCCGACGATCGTCTTCGACGACAACTACGTGACGGTCGCCACCGCCGACCGCGCCTACGTAAGGGTGAGCAAGGCTCCGACCAAGGTCTACGCCCGCTCCCTGGCGGGCAACCATCCGGTCAAGCTCGTGCGAGGTCCCATCTAGGCTCCATGACCGGAGCCATCCTTCCCGCCGCCGGCCGGGGCACCCGTATGGGAGCCCTGACCGGAGGGCGCCCAAAGGAGCTTCTTCCATTAGGAACCCGAACGGTTCTAGCCCGTGTGCTGGAAGAAGCCCTTTCCATTGCCGAGGCGGTAGCGGTGGTGACAGCGCCGGACAAGCCTGAGATCGGGGCCAGCTTGCCGCCCGGAATCTTGGTCGCGCTGCAGGAGATCCCGTACGGATTCGCCCACGCCGTGAGGATCGGCGTCGATGCCCTGCCCCCGTGCGATGAGTACGTGGTGTTGCTCCCCGACACCCTGCTGGTCCCTGGTTGCGGCCAGTTCGACGCCGTTTCTGCGGGGATGGTGGCGGCGCTCCGGGCTGGAGTCGACGTGGTTTTTGCCACGGAGACCGTTCCGGAGAGCGAGGTTCGACGATACGGGATTCTGGAGACCGATTCGGACGAGCGCATAATCCGAGTGCTCGAAAAGCCCGAGCCGGGAACCACGGCAAGCCGCCTTGCGGTGGGCGGACGCTACGGGTTCCGCGCCTCGGTAGCTGAGGAACTGCGGAGAGCTTGCGATGCGCATCTTGCCGGAGGCGGGCACCCTGAGCTCTCCCTCACCACCGTGCTCGGCGATGCGATCACCAAGCATGGATTCATCGGCAGAGTGGTCTCGCTAGACCACGCCCTTCGACTGGACTGCGGCTCTCCCGAGGGATACGCGGAGGCGGCAAAACTCTTCTCATGAGGACATCGACATGACCCGAGCCAGCGCCCCCGGACGCGCGGGCATCATTGGAAATCCAAGCGACCTCTATGGCGGGGTCGTCGTCAGTTGCTCGGTACCGCTTCGCGCCGTTTGCACCCTTCGCGAGGCAGACGATTGGACCCTGCCGGAGGACACCCGGCTGTGGGATGCCGCGACCAAGCGGTTCCCTTTGGTGCGACCCTACCGCGTCGAGTGGACCACGGATATCCCTCGTTCTAGCGGGATTTCGGGGTCTACCGCGCTTCTGGCGGCCACCCTGTTGTGCGTGTTGGCGGTACGCGGCGAGGCGCCCAGCCTCGAGACGATCGAGGAGCGCACCTCCTTTGCAGAGTTGGTGCGGGACGTAGAGCGTTTCGATGCCGAGGTGGTTTGCGGGTACCAAGACGCGCAGATGATCGTCCATGGCGGCCTGCAGCAGATGTCGTTTGCGGGCAAACACCCGGTAGAGCCTGGACCTCCACCCTCGCTGGAGGGTCTTGACTCTCCTCTTCCCTTCCTTCTCGCCACCACGGGTGTCGAGCGGCTGAGCGGATCGGTCCACGGCCCGATGTCGCAACGGTGGATGAACGGCGACGCCGAAGTTCGGGCGGTGATTTCTAGGATCGCGGAACTTGGCTTGGAGGGAGCCCAGGCTCTCCGAGCTCAGGACTGGGCGACGCTAGGCTCCTTGATGAACGAGAACCAGGCGCTGATCGCCTCGGTGGGCGGATCTGGGGATGCCGTGGACGCCCTCGTGGCCGCGTGTTTCGATGGCGGCGCGATGGGCGCAAAGCTGGCCGGAGCTGGGCTGGGCGGCACGGTAATCGCCCTTTCCCAAGACCTCGACGCCTTGGAGCATCATCTGCGGGAACAGGGCTATGCTCGAATCACGAGGCTCGCGCGGGTTCCGGGAGCGCGGCTCGAGGAAGCGATATGAACCTTCAATCCAAGCTTGCCGTTCAGCTCTACACCCTTCGTGAAGACACGAAGACGGGGGCCGGGTTCCGGGAGGCGCTTCGCCGAAGCGCGGAAATGGGCTACCCGGCGGTGCAACTATCGGCCATTGGGTGCATGGGTGGGGAGGAGCCGGAAGTGAGCGCGGAACAAGCACGAGCCTGGCTTGACGAGTTCGGGCTTAAGGCCGTAGCAACGCACCGATCCTGGGATGACTTGGGCGCCAAGACTGAGCAGGAGATCGCCTTCCACCGGGCAGTGGGTTGCGATTACGTGGCGGTTGGCTGGCTACCTCAGAAGTATCAGTACGGCGGGTTTGCCGGCTATCGCCAGTGGTGCGCGGAAGCGCTTCCAATCGCGAGGCAGTTTGCGGCACACGGCATCCGGTTTGGCTACCACAACCACAACTTCGAGTTTAGAGAGGAGGGTGGCGTGCCGCTTTACGAGGCGTTCTTTGAGGCGGACCCGATTCTCCAGCTAGAGGTGGATACCTACTGGGTGCAGCAGGGCGGATTCGATCCGGCGGGGGTCCTTGCCCGGGGGGCGGGCCGTATTCCGGTGATCCACGTGAAGGATGCCGCGCCCGATGGGGCGATGAAGGCGGTTGGCGAGGGAGTGCTGGACTGGGATTCCATCTTGGCCGCCGGAGAAGCCGGCGGAACCCAGTGGTACATCGTGGAGCAAGACGTGTGCGACCGCGACCCGTACGATTGCTTGGCCAGCAGCTTCCGGTTCCTGACCGGCCGCTGAGGCTACTGAAGCTCGAGGTCTAGCCAGTACCGCTCGGGGTGGTCCTTGGGCGCGACCGGAGCGACGTGGTAGAAGCCGTAGTACATGAAGGGCCGCTGAAGTCCCCGCAGTTTGGTGCGCTGAGTAGCGACTCCGTTTACTTGGACCGAGGTGACGTCGTGCTCCTCGACCGACTTGGCGAGGGCGCCACATGCGGGCAGGGCCTTCTTCCAGCCCACATCCTCGGTGAAGAAGACCCGGAAAAGGAGCTTGTCGTCGACCTCGAAGTAGTAGATGGCGGAGATGCTCTGCTTCTTGGCCGACTCCGGAACTCGAAGTTTGATGGGGAACTGGTCGTTGGGCGTATCTGCGTACTGGATGGCGGTGGATCTTTGGGTTCGAGCCAAGGGAAGGAGCCAAGACGTGGACGATGAGGCAGCGACGGGGGTCGATCCGTCATCGGGTGCGCTTGCACATCCTGTCAGCAGAAGGACAGGCACTATCCAAGCATATCTCATCAACCACTACTATAGGCCTTTTTGACGTAGGGCTAAAGTCCCACGTTTGGGATTGCGCGAACCTTAGCATTCACTCCACATCGGGCGGGCCTTGATCGCCTCTAGGAGTGCGTGGTGGGAAAGGAGTGGCTAGCCCACGAGAAAGTCTGCGGTGGCGACCGGGATTCGTTGAGACTCGGCGACTGCATTCTGAAGTTGGGGTTGGTACGGGAACACGCGGTGGGCCAGGAAGGCCTTGTGTCCGTCTCGATCCTGGACCTCGCCAATGACGGTTACGTAGCCGCTACAGATGATCGCGTGCCCGTCTCGCTGATACACATCGTCGAAGCAGGTCGTGTTCAGAAGTCCCGATTCGTCCTCCAGATCGAAGAAGACCACGCGCTTACCGCTGGAGGTTGGCGGGAAACGCAGTCGGATCGGGTTTCCCACGACGATCGCTTTCCTTCCGGGTTCAAGGGTTTGGCACTCGCGGGACGTGATTGCGCCCCGGGAGGCCACTCGTTCCCTTTCGAACGCCATGAGGTGGGCGTGGAGGTCCATGCCAAGGATGGAGCGCTCGTAGATCGCCTTCTCTTCTCTAGAAAAGTCCTCGACATCGGTAGGGAGTCTTGGTTCGGGAAGTTGAAGATCGAGCTCGCCGGGTTGCGCGATGCCCCCATGGGCGTAGTTCAGGATGTCGGGAACCGACCACAAGAGGGCTCTTCGGTTGGGATGCAGGGAGTCGAAGGCCCCGCAGAGAATCAGGTTTTCCAGCTCGTCTCGGTTAGGTTTTGTTCGGGTGGCAAAGTCGAATATTGATGTGAACGCTCTATTCCGATTGAGCCCAATCGCCGTTTGGAACCGGACCAGATTCGTCAGATCGCATTCCATTTCGTACGATGACATCGCACTTTCTGCGATCCGAGTTCTTAACTGGGTGGACAAGCCAGAGACCTGCGCGAAGCCAACCCGAATGCCGCCGGAGGGGAAAACCATCTCCGGCTGCTCCAGCGAGCGGACGGCTTCCACCTCGAACCGGTCTCGGCTGGCGTTCACGTCCACCGGCAGGATCGCCACTCCTCGGCTCCGGGCTTCGTTGGCGATGGTGCAGGGGCCGTAGTAGCCGGCAGGCTGGGCGGCCAGGAGCGAAGCAAAGTACTCCGCAGGGTAGTTCTGCTGCAGGTAGATCGAACGGATCGAGACCTCGGCAAAAGCCAAGGCATGGCCTTGGGCAAACCCGTAGACTTTGAATCCGGCGACGTAGTCGAACACCTGCAGGGCAACGCTGGGCGAGTAGCCGCGACCCACGATCTTGGCGAGCATTTCCTCGCGGATGGTTTGCCCGTAGTCCTCCCGCCTTCGCTTGTGGATGAGGTCTCGGATCTCCTCGGCTTCGTCCGAGGTGTAGCCTCCGAAGGTTTGGAGAAGCTGATCGACCTGTTCCTGGAACACGATGATGCCGTAGGTTAGGCCCAGGATAGCCTCGAGTTCGGGGTGCTCGAAGGTGTACGCCTCCAGCCCCCGGCGGCGGCGGATGAGGGTGTTGATCTTGACCGCTCCGCCAACCCCGGGACGGATTCCCGCCTGCACCAGGCTAGCGTCGTGGAGGTTCTCGGTTCGCAGGCGAACGTGGGCCTGCCGCATCGCGGGAGACGCGGACTGGGGGATGCCGATGAGCTCGCCGGAACGCATCGCACGGTAGGTTTCCGAGTCGTCGATCGGCACCCGGGTTACGTCGAAGGCGGGGGTGGTCACGCGGACCCGGTCCTCGACTCCGGAGAGAACGTCCTGCCCGCGCAGGCAGAGAATGTCGAACTTGTCGAAGCAGTGCTTGGCGCTGCGCTTGTCCCATTGCATGATCCGCAGGCCATCGCCCTCCTCGAGTCCGGGCGACTCGGAGTGCATAAGGGGAACGATCTCCGCCAAGGGGGTCGAGGAAACAACGACCCCGGAGGAGTGGCAACGGATGTTGCGGGGGATGTCCATTAGGTCTTTGGCAAGGTGGAAAACCCACTGGAAGCGCTCTTTGGGAATCCCGCTGTTTCGGAGCTCTGGCTTGCGGTCGATCGCGCTTTCCATCTGTTCGGGAGAGATCGAGCCGTGCAGCCGCTTTGCCAGGAACCCGATCGCTTCTTCGGAGAGCCCCATGGCTTTGCCAACCTCGCGGATGATCCCCCGGGTTAGGAAGGCGCCAACCGCCGCTACGGTGGCCACGTGGTCTTTCCCGTACTTGCGGGTGATGTAGTTGCGGACGTCGTCTCTGCGTCTGGCCTCGAAATCGACGTCGATGTCGGGGCGTTTGCTTCCGTCGGCGGGGAGGAATCGGTCGAAGTGGAGGTTGTGCGCAAAGGCGTCGATCCGCGAGAATCCGAGACAGTAAGCCACCGCAGAATCCACTACGGAACCCCTTCCGCTCTGTTGGATGCCCTCCAGCTGAGCCCAACGACAGAAGTCGTGGGCGACCAGGAAGTGGGGGCAGAAGTTGAGCCCGATGATGCGGTCTAGCTCGAAGTTGAGTCGCTTCTTTAGAGGGGCGGTGATCTTGGAGTGGAGCCGATGGGCACCTAGGAATGTGAGTTCGCGTAATGCATGGGCGTCGTCCGGATAGAGCTGAGGCATGGGGGCTCGGGATGGCAGAACATCGGAATCGCATCGGTCCGCGAGTTCGCGAGTGGCGTTCACCCACTCCAGTTTGTCCGCGAAGCGGGCGGAGAACTCTGCCGAGGTTTGGAAGTAGCGCTCGGCGTTTAGAGCGCGGTCGGGTCGGCGGATGTCGCCGGGGACCCGGGTCTCTTTCCTCCCCACCACCTCATCAACAAGGCACAAGGAATTGGAGCAGACCAGGATGTCCTGCGCCGGAAAGTTTTCCGGGCGGGCGTGGGTTGTGGTGACTCCGGCAACGCAGGCAACCCCTATGGATTGGGCGAGATCCTCCAGTTCCCGGTTCACGGCAGCCTCCCATGGAAGCAGGCATCGCTCCATTTCCGCGTAGGTGTCGGCGCGGCCGAAGACTTGGACCAACCTCTCCAACACCTTACGTGCGCGCTCTCGGTCTCGGCGTATCAGCGCCTGGTTGACCGGACCGGCGTCGCCGCCGGTCAGGCAAACCAAGTCCACCGCGCGCCGTTCTAGCCTCTCCCAGGTGAGGATGGGAAACCCTCTTGGCTCTCCGAGGTGGCAATCGGTGATGAGCAGGGATAGGGCACGGTAGCCCCGCTTGCTTTTGGCAAGAAGTACGATGGTGCCGCCGGTATCCAGTTCGAAACTGGCACCGATGATCGGGCGGACGCCGTGCTTACGGGCGGACTTGGCGAACTCGTACGCCCCAACTAGAGAGAAGGGGTCTGCGATCGCGCAGGCGGGGCACCCTGCGGTAGAGGCTAAGCCAGGAATTGCCTCGGCGTGGAGGAGCGAGTGTCCGAAGGCGTAGCCGGACATCGTGTGCAAGGGCACGTAGCCCTCTGCCGACGAAGTACGGATCGAGTCCCCGCGCTTGTCCTCGTAATACTCGCGCGGAAGCACGCCGCAGGCGGCCGCCACTTTCTCGTCGCGGATCTTTCGGATTCGGAGTTCGTACTCCTCTCGATGGTCCTCCGTGAACGCGGCGGGCGCACCGTGGAGGACGCGTCCAAGACTTGGGAGTTCGGAGGAGGAAGTCCTTCGTATCCCGTGCTCATCTAGGTACTGGACGAACTCCCGGTACGGCTCAAACTTCCACCATTCCCCTGCCTCGCGCCAGCGCACGATGACCCGATCATCGCCAGCCGGTCGCATCTCTCCAAGCCCGCAGCACCTTCACCCGGCGGGGCTCCTCCAGTTCCGACCCGACCTTCACGCACTCATCCCCGAGCACCTTTCTCAAGTGGCAAAAGGCGCTGGCCGCGCTGATCTCTCTTTCGCGACGGTCCGTCGCGCCGGAGAGGTCGGCCTGGATTCTTCGAATCCTCTCCAGTTCCAGCAGACGCGCTTGGATGCGGACAATGGGTTCCTCCGGAGGGGACTCCAGCATCGTCTTCATCGCAAACCAGGCCGTGCGTTCGCACTTGAGGGGCTTGACAAAGACCCGCTTGCGCACCTGGACGACGCCCGACTCCAACTCGATCGCCAGGGAAAGATGCTTTCCGAAGAAATCCTCGCTTTGCAGCCGTGATCCGAGTTGCTTTGCGAGGAGGCGCAGGCATTCCTCTAGGGAGGCAAGGTCTTGGATTCCTCCTTCCGGCGCCACTCCTTCCGCCATCGAACGGTCGGGATAGCTCGGATGAAGGGTGTCGATCCAACCGCCCCGACAGGCCTGATAGACCACGTGCCCTTCTTCCCCGAACTGCCTTAGCAGCTGCTCCAATGGCACTTCCCTCACCCGCCCGATCTGGGTGTAGCCGAGAAATCGTAGCCTTTCGGAGGTCTCCCGCAACACCGGCAGCCGGTTCACCGGAAGATCGCAAATCGCAGTGCCTGGAGAACGCACTGCCTCGCGCAAGACGATCTCCAACATCCCAGCCGGGGCCACCCCGCAGAGCGACCGTGCCATCCACTTGGACGGTCCCATTCCCAGCTGGACTTCCAGCCCCAGTTGCTTCGTCAGATATCCTCGTGCCCGAATCGCCATCGCAACCGGGTCGGGATGACCCGTCAAATCGGCGAAAGCTTCGTGCTCGAAGTCGGGCTCTATCTCATTTACGAATGTGCATAAGTGGTCCAGCCATCGGCGTTGAATGCCCCGGTACGGCTCCGGGTCCCACTTACGGAAGTGCCCCTCCGGGAGGATCGATCTGGCCTCTCCCAGCGGCATCCCACGATGCACTCCGCGCGCGGATGCCTGGGCGTTCACGTCCAGAATCGACTTCGTGCGATGTACGCAAACCGGAGTCGTGGCCAGCTTTGGATCGGCTTCCTGGAGGGCCAAAGCGTAAAGACCGAGAACACGAAGGCAGACGAAATAGTGCATGTATGTCTACTATTATCGTAGCCGACGAAGAGACCAGACGCAAGGGGGAATCGGGGAAAATCTGGAAATGGAGTCCCGACGTCAAGACCTCGTTCACGCTCTAGGCGAGGACGTCGTCCTTGCGGCGCGCGGTCTCCTGGGCATGTTCCTCGTACGGAATGGACTCTGCGCCCGGATCGTGGAAGCGGAGGCTTACCGAGGAGCAGACGACCCCGCTTCCCACGCCTTCCGAGGCCCTACTCCTCGAAACGCACCCATGTTTGGCCCGCCCGGCCGCGCCTACGTCTACTTCAACTACGGGTGCCATTGGATGCTGAACCTGTCCGCCCTTCCCGCTGGGAGTCCGGCAGCGATTCTCATCCGAGCCGCTCAGCCGGTCGAGGGTCTTGAGGTCTTCTTCCGAAACCGGCCCAAAGCCAAGACCGAGCGCGACTTGCTTTCGGGTCCCGGCAAACTCTGCGCCGCCTTCGGCATCGAAGCCTCTCTCAACGGCGCCGATCTCCTCTCGACCGAGGGCCTTCACCTCGAGTCGGGGGATTCTCCCGCCCAGATCGTGGCCGGCCCTCGCGTTGGCCTCGCGGAAGGCCGGGGGCACCTGACTCCCTGGCGCTTCGTGGACGCCGATTCTTTGTCATGGGTTTCCCGTCCTATCCAGCGAGTTTAGGGGCGGGTTGGTACGCTTAGCCCCGTGAACAACCTGGCCATCGCCCAGGCCGCGACGTTGCGGCCGATCGCCGAAATCGCCTCCGCGGCCAACCTCTCCGAGTCCGACTACGAACCCCTTGGCCGTACAAAGGCCAAACTCACCCAGGAGGGGGTTCAGCGACTCACCCAGAACCCCCGGGGCAAGCTGATCCTGGTCACGGCCATTACCCCCACTCCTGCCGGTGAGGGCAAGACCACCACCTGCGTAGGGCTGGCCCAGGGGCTTTGCCAGAACGGAGCCATCGCCATCCCCGCCATCCGAGAGCCCGCCCTCGGCCCCATCTTCGGCATCAAAGGCGGAGCATGCGGCGGCGGCTACAGCCAAGTCCTCCCGATGGAGGACATCAACCTCTTCTTCACCGGCGACTTCCCCGCGGTTGCCGCCGCACACAACCTGCTCTCGGCGATGCTGGACGCCCACCTCCACCACGGCAACGCCCTGGGAATCGACGTCCGAAATCGCAAGTGGCCGCGCACGGTGGACATGAACGACCGAGCCCTCCGCGAGATCATCGTGGGATTGGGCGGAGTCAACGGGGGCGTCCCGCAGCAGGACGGCTACGTCATCACCCCAGCCAGCGAAGTCATGGCAACGCTTGGCCTCGCTCGATCGATCACCGACCTCAAACAGCGCTTCGGAGAGATCATCGTGGGCGTAGACCGCCGTCGAAACCCGGTCCGCGCACGAGACCTGAAGGCCCACGGCGCGATGACCGCTTTGATGCGCGATGCTTTGCGACCCAACTTGGTCCAGACCATCGAGGGTGGCCCCGCCATCGTGCACGGTGGCCCGTTCGCCAACATCGCCCACGGTTGCTCCTCTCTCATCGGCACGCAGTGCGCGTTGGGGATGGCGGACTACGTGGTCACGGAGGGCGGCTTCGCCGCCGACCTCGGTGCCCAGAAGTTCCTGAGCATCCTTTGCGGCGCGCTTGGACGCGGTCCGGATGCGATCGTGTTGGTCGCGACCCTTCGCGCCCTGGCCCACCATGGCGACGGTGACTTCGAGATCGGCTTCGCCAACCTGCGCCGCCACGCCGAGCATCTCAAGCTCTACGGGGTCCCGGTGGTGGTGGCGATCAACCGCTTCGCGGGCGACACCGCCAACGACCTGGCTGGACTTCTTTCCCTCTGCCAAGCCGATGGGCTTCGTGCGGTGATCGCAGATCCGGCGGGCACCGGCGGCCCGGGTTGCACTGGGCTAGCCGAAGTGGTTCAGCAGGTTGCGTCTTCTCCCTCCCAGTTCACGCCTCTGGTGGACTCGGGCTCTTCCGCCATCGAGAAGCTGGAGACGATCGCCAAGCGCGTCTATGGGGGTGAGGGCGTGGACCTTAGCGACCAGGCTCGCAAAGACCTGGAGTGGGCAGACAAGCACGGCTACGGCAAGCTTCCGGTCTGCATCGCCAAGACCCAGTACAGCCTTTCCGCCGACGCCTCCCTCAAGAACGCCCCGACGGGTTTCCGAATCCCGGTGCGCGAGGTTCGGGTCTCGGCCGGCGCGGGCTTCCTTGTTGCGGTCGCGGGGGACATCATGCTTATGCCCGGGCTAGGCAAGGAGCCTACGGCCCAGCAAATCGACGTGGACGAGGACGGCAAGATCGTCGGACTCTATTAGCGTTGAACCATAATCTCCGTGTGAAGCTTCGCACCCTCATCCTCGCCTCCATGGCGCTGGCTTGCGTAGCGCTGGCGTCTGGCGGATGCAATCCGCCCGCCGAGAACAGCGCCAACCTTGCCGGCGGATCGACTTCCGCCAACGCCGACCCCAAGACCGAGACCAAAGAACCAACAATGGACGAACAAAAAGCACCCGCTCCCCCTGCCACCGCCGACACCCCCAAGGACGGCGAAGAAGTTGCCGTAATGGACACCGCCCAGGGACGCATCGTCCTGCGGTTCTTCATGGACAAGGCCCCGATCCACGTCGAGGCCTTCAAGAAGCTCGCAAACAAGGGCTATTACGACGGCACTCGGTTCCATCGCGTGATCCCCGGCTTCATGGTCCAGGGCGGCGACCCCAACTCCAAGAGCGAGGACAAGAGCAAGCACGGCACCGGCGGCCCGGGCTACACCCTCAACCAGGAGTTTAACGACACCCTGCACGACCGAGGCATTCTGAGCGCGGCCCGCACCAGCGACCCGAACTCCGCTGGGAGCCAATTCTTCCTCATGGTGGCGCGAGCCCCCCACCTGGACAACCAGTACACCGCCTACGGCAAGGTCGTCGAGGGCATGGACGTCGTCGACAAGATCGTCGCCCTGCCGAAGGACGGTCGGGACAACCCGCTGGACCTCAAAGCCAACCTCATCAACAAGGTCACCATCCAGAAGTGGCCCCTCAAGAAGTAGGCAGCACGGTCGCGACCACCGGATAGTGGTCGCTGGTGAAGCGCCCGGAGACCTTCTCACGAAGGATCTCCGCGCGCTCCACCTTCCAGTCAGGTCCTGCCTTCCCCGTCGACACGAAGACGTAGTCGATCTTGTCCTCTCCCGCCTTCTCGAAGGCGGTGAAGGTTCCGACCTCCTTCTGATCCGGGTGCTTGATCCGGAAGCTGTCCAGGAAGCCTCCCTTGACCATGGCCCGCACCGCCGGGTTTGATTCGCCCGCGTTGAAATCCCCCAATACGAGGGATGGCGCCGCCGGAGTCGCGTTCTGGATCCTTTTGAGCACCAGATCTACCGATCGCTCTCTCGACGGCTGGGACTCGTGGTCTAGGTGGACGTTGAATACCCAGAACGATCGCTGGTTCAGCCGGTCTTGGAAGAGGGCGTACGTACAGACTCTCGTGATCCGGTTGCCCCAGGTTTTGGAGGCGATCACGTCTAGCGTGTCCGAGAGCCAGAACGTTCCGCTCTGCAGGACTCCGAGGCGGTCCCGACGGTAGAGGATGGCGGAGTGTTCGCCCGCCGAAACGCCGTCGTCTCGTCCAACTCCAAGCCTCCCGTACTCGGGCATCGCCTCCACAATCTCGTCCAGTTGTCCGGCGAGGGCTTCCTGAAGCCCGAGAACATCGGGAGACTCCGCCTTCAGCTGCGTTAGGAGCGCGGAACGTCGAAGGGGCCAAGCGTTCTCGCCGTCGTTGGCGGTACCGAAGCGAATGTTGAAGGACATCGCCTCGAGGGAAACGAGAGTGGTGGCGGCGAGGGCGGCAAGCATGGTCTGAGTTTGGTCCGCACCGGGGAATTCTTGCCACCACCGTCCAAATTGAGGACTTTCTAGAGCGTCTCTCGTATAGGCTACTGATATGAGCTTGCGTATCTTGCTTCCGCTTGCCGTGGCGTTCTCGCTCATCGGCTGCTCCGGTGGGTCTGGACAGGAATCCGCCACCAAGGAAACCCCCGCTCCGGCGGCGGGAACCGGCTTGAAGCCGGTGGAGGGCACTCTGAAGGTTGCGCTTCTGACCCCTGGTCCGGTGAGCGACTCGGGCTGGTCCGCCATGGCCTTTGAGGGACTACAGGCGATCAAGTCTGAGCTTGGGGCCGAGGTAAACAACCAGGAAGCCACGGGAACCCAAATCAAGGACGCCATGCGGACATACTCGCAGAAGGGCTACAACCTGATCTTCGGGCACGGCTTTGAGTACAACGAGCCGGCGATCGAGGTGGGCAAAGACTTCCCTTCGACCGCCTTTGTCAGCTCCTCCGGCGGCTCCACGGCCGCTAACGTTGGAGCGTTCAGGTTCTATCTGGAGCAAGGCTTCTACCTGGCCGGGCTCCTCGCCGGCACCCAGAGCAAGTCTGGCGTGGTAGCGATGGTTGGCGGGCCGGACGTTCCCAGCATCCGCAGCACCTTCAAGGCGTTCCGAGCCGGGGCGATCGCAGCCAAGCCCAACATCAAGGTGGAGGAGGTGTTTACCGGCAGCGATAAGGACATCGCGCTTGCCAAGCAAGCCACCCTCAGCGTCATCGCTAAGGGCGCAGACTTCGTGATCCACCAGGCCAACGCGTCCGCGCAGGGCGTGTTCGACGCCTGCAAAGAGAAAGGCGTTTTTGCCTTCGGCGCCAACGCCGACCAGAATTCCAACGAGAGCGGCGCGGTGATCGCGAGCGCGGTGATCGTGGCCAAGCCCGCGTTTGTGGAACTCGCCAAGCAGGTGAAGGACGGGTCCTTCAAGGGCGGAATCGTCCTGATGGGGATGGATAAGGGGACGATCGATTTCATCTTCAATCCGGCTCTCGCCTCCAAGGTCGATGCTGCCGCGAAGAAGGCGGTCGACGACGCGAAGGCGAAGATCCTCAGCGGCGAGCTCGTGGTCCCCAAGGACGAGTTCTAAACCCAAAACTTGGCGTCCTCTCTTGTCGTTCGAGACGTGAGTAAGCGGTACGGCTCGGTCCAGGCTCTGGACCGGGTCTCGCTTTCTTTCGCCCCAGGAGAGGTACACGCGGTCTTGGGCGAGAACGGAGCGGGCAAGTCTACGCTGGTCTCCGTGATGGCCGGATTCGTGGTTCCGGACACGGGAAGCGTGGAGGTCGATGGCGTGCCGATTCCCCTTGGGAGGCCCTTCGACTGCAAGCGGCTCGGAATCGAGATGATCCATCAGCACTTCACGCTGGTGCCGACGTTCTCGGTTCGTGAGAACCTGGCCTTGGCCGCGATGAAGCCGCCGGTGCTACGGTACGACGAGGGCCAACTGGCCGCGCCGGCTCTAGAACGGGCCCGGCAACTTGGCTGGGACGTGTCCCCGGAAGCCCGTGTGGAAGATATGCCGGTTGGGGCGCAACAGCGGGTTGAGATTCTCAAGGCCCTTGCGGCAGACGCCCCGATCCTGCTGTTTGATGAGCCGACTGCGGTGCTCTCGCCGGCGGAGATCGAGGACCTCGTGAGGGTGATTCGGGCCCTACGCGACGAGGGGAGGATCGTGATCCTGATCGCCCACAAGCTGAGCGAAGTGTTCAAAGCTGCCGACCGGATCTCGGTTCTGCGTCGTGGAAAGCTTGTTGCCACGGCAGCCCTGGCCGAAACCAATCCAACCCAGGTGGCCGAGTGGATGGTGGGGGATCTTCCGATCCCGGCCGCGCGTGTTGAGGAAAGCGCACGCGGAGAGGGACTCTCCGTGCAGGACCTTCGGGTCGAGGGGGATCGGGGCGAGGAAGCGGTGCGTGGCGTCGATCTCGAGGTCGGGCGTGGCGAGATCGTCGGGATTGGCGGGGTGGATGGGAACGGCCAGGTTGAATTGGCGGAAGCCCTGGCGCAGGTGCGGCATTCATTGGCCGGGACCCTAGAGTGGCAGGGCGCGCCCCTCGGCGACCTAAGGATCGGTTACATCCCCCAGGACCGGCAGGCGGATGGCTTGGCCCTGGAGATGTCGGTCGAGGAAAACATGCTGATTGCTGGGCAACGCAAGGCAGAGCTCCTTACGGGTCCCTTCCTGCGGAAAGCCGCGATCCGGAGCTGGGCCGAAGCCCTCATCGCACGATTCGCGATCAAAGTCGACCGTGCGAGCGACCCGGTCCGAGGCCTCAGTGGTGGCAACCAGCAGAAGGTCGTCGTGAGCCGGACCCTAGAAGCTCTGCCCGACCTGCTGATAGCGGTCAACCCGACGCGCGGGCTTGATCTCAAGGCGGCCAGCTTTGTGCACGATCAGATCCGGTCCGCCCGAGAGGGCGGCGCGGCGGTGGCCCTGTTCTCCACCGACTTGGACGAGCTTGCCGAACTGGCGGATCGCACCCTGTTCATGAGCCGCGGGGAGCTGGCGGAAGGCGGAGACGCCGTCGCGGTTGTTGGGGGTGCCGCCTAATGCGGGCGGCGGTGGCTCAAGGGGCTCTGGTGGTCTTTGGGCTGGTGGCCGTGCTAGTCGGCACTCTCCTGGCGTTTGGGCTTCCGGTGGGGCCTTCGCTGGAGCTGATCGGCCAGGGCGCGTTTGGCGACAAGTTTGGGATCGCCCGCACCGCGGTGAAGGCGACCCCGCTTCTCCTGACCGGCCTCGGGATCGTGGTGGCGTGGCGGGCGAGGATGTACAACATCGGCGGCGAAGGGCAGTTCCTTGCCGGGGCGCTTACCGGGGCCACCATTGCCAAGTTCGCGCTCGGGGTGGCTCCAGCGGCCCTCGCCAACGTGGCGATCCTGGCGGGCTCGGTGGTCGGCGGAGCACTATGGGCCACCCTGGCCGGTTGGCTTTCGGTTCGCAGGGGGGTGGACGTCGTGATCTCCACCATTCTCCTCAACTTCATCGCGATCGAGGGCCTGAGCTGGGCAGTCAGCGGTCCCCTTCAGGAGAAGAAGCGCCAGCTACCGCTAACCGAGGCGCTACCGGATGCCGCGATGCTCCAGCGCTTCGATCCTCAGACGGACCTCCACTCCGGGGTGTTTATCGCGGTGGTGTTGGCGATCGCCGTTTACGTGTTCCTGTTCCGCACCCGGGTCGGTTTCCGATTGCGGGTAGTCGGCGAGAATGAGCGGGTTGCCCGTGTGAATGGGATGGATGCCGACCGCATCCGGCTCGGGGCCATGGCGCTAAGCGGAGCGCTATGCGGGCTTGCGGGGGGAGTGGAGTACGTGGGGATTGCGGGACAGCTGAGCGCCAAGTTCAGCCAAAACTGGGGCTTCCTGGCGATCCCGGTTGCACTGCTGGGTGCGCTTCATCCGCTGGCGGTCATCGGTAGCGCCGCCTACTTCGGGGCCCTGTTCGCCGGTTCGGAGAACCTCGCCCGGTTCACTCCGGCGGGCTCGACGCTCGTGTACGTGATCCAGGCGGTGGCAGTCCTGGCCTACGTGGCCCTGCGATCCTGGAAGGCGCGTCCCCCCGCGGGAGAAAGCGAATGATCGACGCCTTTCGGCTGCTCCAGTACGCGTGCCCGCTCGCCCTCGCAGCGATCGGGGAGACCATCTCTCAGAAGGCGGGACTGATCAACATCGGCCTAGAAGGCCAGATGCTCACCGCCGCGTATGTGGCGATGGTCGCCACGCAGGACACCGGTTCACCATGGGCTGGACTACTAGCGGGCGTCGTTGCGGGCGTGCTGATTGCCATCCTGACCGCTTGGTTCACGGTCCGCCGTGGGATCGACCAGGTGGTGGTCGGAACCGCCGTCAACCTGGGCGCCCTGGGCTTGACGGGAACCCTGTTCCGGTCTCGTTTTGGCGAGTCTGGACGCCTCCTCAGCATCCCTGGAATCCCCAGCTTTGGCGGCTACGCGGGGCTGGACGCGGTCACCCTCGGCATGGTCCTCAGCGTGGTTCTGGCCACATGGCTTCTGACGAGAACGGGGTGGGGGCTCGCTGCGAGGTCGGTGGGCGAGTACCCGAGCGCGGCGGAGGCAGCGGGCTTCTCCGTGTTCCGTTTGAGGACCCAGGCGGCGGTCATTGGCGGCGCGTTCGCGGGGCTATCCGGGGCATACCTCACCCTCGGGGTCAACCAGTCTTTTGCGGAGGGCATGACCTCCGGCCGAGGGTTCGTGGCCATTGCGATGGTCACGTTTGGCCGCTGGAAGCCGGCCTGGGTTCTGGCGGCTTCCCTCCTCGTTGGATACGCCGAGTCGTTGCAGTTCGCCCTGCAGCTCCAGCGATCCGACATTCCCTACCAGCTGTTCAAGGCCCTGCCTTACATCCTAGCCCTAGTCGTCCTCGTCCTTGCCGGCAAGGGAGGCCAAGCGCCACGAGCTTTGGGCACCGCGTATCGTAGAGAGAGATGATGGGGAGTTCAACGGTGCCAAACGAGGATGCGTTCGCACGTCCGGTGCGGATGACGCGGCGGGTTACCTTCTCGTCCGGGCACCGCTACTGGCTCGCCTCCCGGTCTGACGCGGAGAACCGGGAGCTCTTCGGTCCTTGGGCGTCCCCTTACAACCACGGCCACAACTACATTCTCGACGTGTGCGTGGAGGGCGTGGTCGATCCGAGCACCGGCATGGTCGTCAACATCAAGCGAGTGGACGACGTGCTCCGCGCGGGAATCCTTGCCGAGTTCGACGGCAAGAGCCTGAACGACGAAGTGGCCACCTTCCAGGACCGGGCGCCTAGCCTAGAGAACCTGCTGGCCTACATTAAGGACCGCCTTACCGACCTTCCCCCCGAGGGCCGCCTCGTGGGACTACGCCTGGAGGAGATGCCGGGCTTCTACGGAGAACTGAACCAGTTGAACGATCAGTGGCAACTCACCCTCACCCGAACCTACGAGTTCGCGGCGTCCCACCGGCTGAACGTGCCGAGCCTCGGAACGGCACGCAACCTGGAGCTCTTCGGGAAGTGCAACAACCCCACCGGACACGGGCACAACTACGTGTTGGAAGTCACGGTCGCGGGGCATCCGGACCCCGAAACCGGGATGCTTGCCGACCTTGGCGCACTCGACCGTAGGGTCCATGAACTGGTGGTCGACCGGTACGACCACCACAACCTGAACGAGGATCTCCCGGAGTTCGCCGACGGCGTCACGACTTCCGAAGTCGTTGCCGCCAAGATTTTCGAGACCCTGGAAGGAAAGCTCCCGGCCCGCCTCGCCCGGATTCGACTGTGGGAAACCGCCCGCAATCTTTTCGAGATCACCGCACCTTAACGAACTTTCCGCGTTATCCTAGATCATGGAACGGGCCGATTCGCCTCGGGACCCCGCCCAGGACGTTGCGTTCTGGGCGTTGGTTCGGGACGACCACGACCTCGTCGAGACCCCTTGGGAAGCGCTCCAACGGCGAGGCTGGACGCCCACCGACCCGGCAACGATCTGGGACAACGAGCTTGCAGGAGCCATCCAACGCCTCGTCTTGGATCTTTCCTGGCTCCACGTGTACTTCACAGAAACGGAGCATCTGACGGACCGAGACCTGTACGCGCGGCTTTACGAGTTCGCCCGGTATAGCGACCGCACGCTTGAACCGGGATCCAGCGAGGGCGGAATCGTCGTCTCGCTCCTGGACGGCGCCGGGGGCGGCGTGCCGGACATCTTCTTCCGCTACTACGCTTCGCCCGAACTCCGCACCGCGTACCAGAGGCTGCACCCCGAGGAAGTCCTGCCGGAGTTGGAGCCCGCACCGTACCCCCGGCCCTGGATCCCGGCCATTCCTGAGGCCTAGCCCGCCGTCTCGATCTTCGCGGCGTCCCGCAGGCGCTTCCAGTAAGCGGGGCGCGCTGTCTGCAGATAGGCTGGGCGAATCTCCGCCAGGTCCTCGGCGGTGGCCCGCGCACCGGTGCGCTCGACCCGAAAGATCTGGATGCCGTTGTTGGTCTGCACGGGCTTAAGCAACTCGCCAGCTTGGGCCTTGCCTAAGCTCTCTCGAACGGACTCGGGAAACAGTTCGAGAGGCCGCCAGCCGATCAGGCCTTGGGACTTGGTGACGGCGGGCGCGGGCTTGGTTTCCGCCAGCACCAGGTCCCACTTCGCCCCGGCCTTCAGCTTTGTATAGGCCGCGTTTGCGGCGGCGATGGCGGACTGGAGGCCCTCAAGGGAGCCGTCGGGGTTCGGGAAGACGATGGTGGAGACCTTGACGAACTCTTCCGGATGGAAGCTCTGGTCCAGCACCTTGTTGGTCAGTAGCTCGGTTCGGAGCCGGGCGTAGAGCCGCGACTCGGAATAGCCCTGGTCGCGCAGAACCTCTTCAAACGTCTTGCCCTGGAGATTGGCCTTCACCTGGGCCATGCGCTTGGCAAACTCGGCGTCCGCCTCCGCGGCGCCCAGCGTCACGTTCTGCTTCGCCGCGTCCCGCTCGACGAGTAGGTACTGGAGGCCTTCTTCGATCGCCTCGTGGCCTCGCCAAGTCCACAGCCAGACGGCCATTTCGCCCTTGGTCAGCGAGACGCCGTCCACCTTCAGGATGACCTCGGTGGGGTCCCATTTGGGCCGGTACTTCTCGGGCAGGGAGGACAGCGCGCTCCCCTGAGCCAAAGCGAGGGCGATCACCACGAAAGGAATCATCGTGCAGTTAGACGCGCCGGGCTGCGGAATGGGTCCGCAGACCCGGGCCTACGCTTCGTCGGAATCGTTGGTGCCCTGATCGGAGTCGCCGATCCAGCCGGTCTCGTAGACCGGGGTCTTGCCGAACAGCGCATCCACGTCCATCGGGCTGAGGAGCACCTCGCGCGGGCGCGGACCGTCCTTTGCCGCCACGATGCCGCGTTCCTCCATGACGTCCAGCAGCCGGGACGCGCGTTGGAAGCCGATGGAGAACCGACGTTGCATCATCGAGGTCGAGGCTTCACCGCGATCCGAGACCCAACGCACGGCCTCTTCCCAGAGCGGGTCGGCTTCCTTGTCGCCAAAGTCTCCGCGCTCCTTGGCGGGGTCGGCGGCGGTTTCGGCAGCCGGGTCCAGCACGTACTGCGGAGACTCCTGGAAGCGCCAGAAGCTGCAGATCGCGTCGATCTCTTTCTCACCCACGTAGCAGCCCTGTACGCGCAGGGGCTTGCTGGCGTCGATCGGCATGTAGAGCATGTCGCCCTTGCCGATCAGGTCCTCCGCTCCCTTGCCGTCTAGGATGGTACGGGAGTCGATCTGCGAAGACACCGCGAAGGCGATCCGCGACGGGATGTTGGCCTTGATGGTGCCGGTGATGACGTCTACGCTTGGCCGCTGGGTGGCGATGACCAGGTGAATGCCCACCGCGCGGGCAAGCTGGGCTAGCCGAACGATGCTGGTTTCGACTTCCGCCGCGGCCTGAATCATGAGGTCGGCAAGCTCATCGATGATCACGACGATGTACGGGAGCTTGTCTTGGTAGCTGGCCTTGGCGTTCCAGCCATCGATGTTTCGGACGCCCTCGTTGGAGAGCAGATCGTATCGTCGGTCCATTTCCCGCCAGACCGCGCGCAGCACGCCGGGCGCTTCCTTCACGTCTTTGATGACCGGGCACAGGAGGTGCGGAATGCCGTCGAACAGCGTTAGCTCGACCCGCTTGGGGTCGATCATGACCATCCTCAGATCCTTGGGGGTGTTCCGCACCAGGAGCGACGTGATGATCGCGGAGAGGCCGATGGATTTGCCCGAGTTCGTGGCGCCTCCGATCAGTAGGTGGGGCATCTTGGTGAGGTCGGCGTACTTGTTCACGCCGCTGACGTCCTGGCCCAAGCACACCATCAGGCGGCTGGGGTTCTCCATGAACTCGCGGGTGTCGCAGACCTCTCGGAGGCTCACCATGCTGGGGCTGGCGTTCGGGACTTCAACACCGATCGCCGCCTTGCCGGGGATGGGAGCTTCCACGCGCACGTGGCTGGCGGCAAGGTTCATCGCGATGTTGTCCGCCAGAGCGGTGATGCGGGCCACTCGGATGCCCGGCCCGAGCTGGATCTCGTAGCGCGTGACGGTAGGACCGGCGGCGACTTCGACGACGTTGGCGTCGATGCCGAACTCTTCGAGGGTCGACTCGAGCGTCTCGATGTTCCGCTGCATCTCCTGCTGGCTGCGCTTCGGTTTCTGGACCGGCTCGGCCAAGAGGGAGAGAGCCGGGAGTTGGTAGCCCTGCTTGGGGGTCGAGGACTCGGTGGCCAGGCTTGGGGTTGGGGCGGAGTCTTTGAAGATGGGCGACTTCTTGGTCTTCTGGGGCGGCCCGGCGGCCGGAGCCTCCGGCTCGGGGGACATTCCGCGTACGGGGGCGTGGGCATCTTCCCTGGCCGCGACGGGCCTTGCGCCGGCCTTGCCGGGCTTGG
>JBGSIJ010000064.1:0-23477 GCA_041742595.1 Fimbriimonadaceae bacterium
CCGGCGGCGGTGGCGGCGGAGCCGGGTTCGATCCGGAGGCGATGCGCAAGGCTCAGGCCGAGCGAGAGAAGGGCGTGATGGCCGTTCTCGACGCGGGCCAGGCCAAGCGGCTCAAGGAGCTCTTCGTGCAGCGCGCCGGCAACTCGGCGGTCATGCGCGAGGACATCCAGAAGGAGCTCGGGCTCAGCACAGATCAGGTGGCGAAGATCACCGACCTTCAGGCCAAGCAGCGCGAAGCCAACCAGGCGATCATGGAGAAGGTCCGGAACCAGGAGTTGGACCGCGCCGCTTCTCGGGAAGCTCAGGCCAAGAACACCAAGGTCCTGAACGACGAGATCGGCAAGGTGCTTACGGAGAAGCAGGCGGCCGCGCTGAAGGCGATGGGCGGCGCCCCGTTCAAGTTCGAAGACCCGCAGTAGGGCAAGTCTCTGCGTGAAGAGGCGGCTTCCCCAGGCAAGGGAAGCCGCCTCTCTTTGTGTCTGGGCGACGGGACTGCCCGTGGCGGGACCCCGCTAGCGGCCCGTACCCGAATTCGTTGTTGGCCCCTGGGGACCGGATGAGGTGGTGGGACCCTAAACAAGTGCTTATTCACCGATTTGCTGGGATAACTCGAAAACCTGGGGCGTCTCGTCCGCCCGCCGAGAATCCTAACGAGCGGGTGTGTTACCATTCGTCAGTCATGGTTGGACGCTTCATTGCAGTTGGGATTGGATCGGTGTTGGCCTGTTACGGCATGTCCCAGATTGGTAGTACCGCCATCTCCGGCCGCGTGGACCGCAGCCTCTTCAGCGGCAGCGTCACAATCCTGTCCTCCCAGAAGCTCAGCGTGGTGGCGGCTGCGAATGGCGACTACTCCAGTGCGATCACCAAGAACCGGGCCGAGGTGGTTTTGCTCACCACGGGGACCAAGTTGCGGGGCCTTGCGGTGGCGGGGCTCGGGGGTGCCGTTCCAATCAACGCGGAAAGCACTGCGCTGGGGCTCCTGATGCTCGCCCCCGGAATCGGGACTAACAACATCGCACACGCCAAGGCGCAGGTTTCCCGCCTGAAACTGCTTCCCGGCTTCGCCGGATTCAAGAGCGTTCTTCAAACAAACCTCAAAGTGAAGACCTTGAGCGACCTTCGATCTTCGGTCGCGTTCCAAACGGCTTGGCGCAAGTGCTTCACGGACTACGCCGCAAGAGTTGGCGGATACGGCCGAGTCGAGGTGAAGGATGCCTGGCTCAGTGAGGATGCGGGCTTCTGGGTGAACTGGCAAGCGACCGACCCGACATTCCGGTCAACGGCGTACCAAGTGATCAACTCGGCGGGGGTACCACTCGTGCCCGTAACCCTGGGCTATGGATCGGGACTCGACCTATTGCGATCGCCCCACCTTTGGTTCAACCCACCGGTGCTCGCGACTTCCAGTGCAAAGGTGGCGATGCCAACGAGTTCCAAGGCGGTGCGGGTGTGGTTCCATGCGCTTGGATTTGGGGCCGACGTCCTTCCCCCGGGTGGGCTTCCCGCCACGGTCTCGACCAAGCTGTTCGACAATGGGATGTACTACGGAGCCTGGGGGCAGTGCTTCCTTGCTTCGGCCCTGGGGATGCTCAACGCAGAAGGAACGGCCTGGTTTCCAGGTTCCACTCAGGCGCACTTCGAGGCAGGTGGTGAGGTGTTCAACGGGCTCTACCCACTCTCGACTGCAGAGCTGACCGCCCTCCGGAGTGCCATGGCGGCGCGCAGCCGAGTGAACGGCGAGAAAGCCCTCCAGGCGCTCACGCTGAACTACCTGCAGGATCTGCCCGGAGTTCTGGCGAAGCCGATCGTGAAGGCAAAGGTCGCGGCGGCCATTGGGGCTCCCGCGGCTGCACGTTGGTCCGCCCACACAAAGGCGATTTCGGGGATCGTCGGTCTCCATGACCTCTGCTCCGCGGCCATGCTCGGCCTAGCTTGGGAGAAGCTTCCCCGGGTGAGCTATAAAGATGTGCCGTTCATAAACAGCTTGTACCGGGGCGTTTGGGAGGGCAAGTTCTCCGGGACGACGAAGCTAGGTGGCTATTTGATTACGGGTCGGTTCCGTGGCACGATCGATCGGTTTGGGAACGTCACCGGACGGGCGGTCGACCGGTACGGATCCTGGACCGTAGACGGCAGGGTCGATACGGCCGGAAAGGTCTATCTCCGGGTTTTGGAAGATGGGAATGTAGCCCTTAAGCTCTCGGGCCTCTTCAAAGTGGATAGCGCGGGCAAGGGGACGGGCAGCGGAACTTGGGATCAAGCCTCCGGAGTGGGGACTTGGTCTGGCCTCAGGCCGAAGACCTTCCACAAGTTCTCCGGGTTTTACGATGGACCTATCACCGGAACGGTTGGCGCGACCGGCGAGTACATCGCCAAGAGTTGGCTTGGGTACGTAGACTCGGCCGGGTCGTTCTGGGGAACGATCCTGCTGGGGGGAAGCGACAACCAGTGGGTCGGCCAGATCGTGACGAACGACTACGTCGAAGCCAGTTTCCCGTTCCTCGATCTCATAAAGCTTGCCGGCAAGTTCTCCGGTACGGGATCGGCTCGGGTTGTCAGCGGAACTCTGAAGTCGGCAAGCCTGACGGGAAAGTGGTCTGGCAAGGTGAAGTAGAGTACAGCTCCGGGCCAAACTGAGCGCATGGGAACCGTTGCCGCTTCTCTTGCGCTGCTGACGCTTGCCGGATCAACTGGGCTGGTGTTTCGGATCAAAGCCCCGAACGCCCAGAAGGTGGAGCTGGTACCGGCCGGCGTGCAGTATGGCGGTACCAACGGGCTTGGGAACCGACCCTTCCCGATGGCCAAGTCTGCGGACGGCGTGTGGACCGTAACGGTAGAGGGCGCCCAACCCGGATTCCATTACTACTTCTTCAACGTCGATGGCGCAGAGGTGCCAGACCCGGAGGCCAAGCCCTACTTCGGCTGGGGGCGCTGGACGAGCGGCGTGGAGGTGCCAGGGCCAGATTCGGACTGGTATCACGAGCAGGCGGTTCCGCATGGGCAAGTTCGCTTGGTCTCGATTCCAGCTAGGGATGGCAAGCGATTCTGGCCGGCCCGGGTCTACACGCCTCCTGGCTACGAAAAGGGCGGACGATACCCGGTGCTGTACCTTCAGCACGGACGGGGCGAAAACGAGTCGGGCTGGACCCAACAAGGCCGGGCGAACCTCATCCTCGACAACCTTCTGGCCGCCGGAAAGGTGAAGCCGATGATCGTGGTGATGTGCCACGGGCAGGCCCTCTCCGACGATGTCGACGAAGCGATGGATCGTTTCCCGGGATTCCTAACCGGGGAGGCGATTCCGTTTGTAGAGGGAGAGTTTCGGACCCTGAAAGGCGCAGGGAACCGGGCGATCGCGGGACTTTCGATGGGCGGATGGCAGGCTTTGGCCACTGGCCTTCCGCGTCCAGATGTGTTTGGGTACGTGGGGGCGATGTCGGGCGGTAGCTTGGGCGAGGTGGAGCGAGGCTATCCCGCCGCCCACCTTCGGAAGTTCCGGCTGATCTACCTGTCCCAGGGCGCGGAGGATTCAACTCGGGAGCGGGCGCTCACTCTACGGGACCACCTCGCGAAAGCGGGAGCCAAGGTGGAGTACTTTGAGTGCCCGGGCTACCACGAGTGGCAGACTTGGCGGCTCGCGTTGCGAAACCTGGCTCCGCGGCTGTTCCGGTAATGCCCGAAAGCCAACCGAGCAAACGCCGGGCCAGCAGATCGCTGGCCCGGCGCGGGTGAGTTTGGCGCCCTCTAGAGTCCCAGGGCCGGGGTCAGGTCCTTCTTCAGAAGGGCCCGGGCTCGGAAGAGCCAACTCTTGATCGTGCCTTCCGGCTTGTCCAGCCGCTCGGCGATCTCCATGACGTCCATGTGCTGGAAGTGGCGCATGACGATGATCTTGCGATACTTTTCCGGCAACCGGTCTACGGCGGCCTTCACGGTCTCGCCGTCCATGGTCTCGGCGGCTTGGTCCTCCGGATCTTCAGCGGGATCCACCAGCATGTACTCGTAGTTGTCGATCGGCTCGCCTTCACGCTTTCGGTGGCGCACTGCGTCTACGCAGCAGTTGGCGCAGATTCGGCAGAGCCACGGGCGGATCGGCCGCTCCGGATCGAAATCCTTGATCGCTCGGTACGCCTTGACCAGGGTTTCCTGGACCACGTCCTTCGCGTCGTCGGGGTTCCTCAGCATGCGCAGCGCCAGACTATTGAGCGAAGGCCGGTACATGTCCGAGATGAGTTCGAATGCAACCCGCTCGCCCCCCGCCGCTCGGCGGATCAAGTGCGATTCCCAACTCAAGATGACTCCGTTTTCCATTTCTTTCCCTTTCCTCGGGAACATTATACAGAAAATCTGAGTCAAGCTTTTGATTTTCTAAAAGATAGTCCAAAAGTCCTAAGAAAACCTGGGGCCTGACCGGGCCAGGCCTATCCCGAGACTGCACGGATCACGTACCATCGTGGGGATGAAGATGGTCGTCTTGTTGCGCATTCGGGTACCGGAGTCGGCGGTGCAAGGCATGGGTCAGCGCGAGGCTCGGGTGAGAGGGGTGATGGAGCAGGTCGACGGATTCCTTGGGCTCTCGTTCTGGAACCTTGCCGAGGATCCGCAGGCCGTGCTCGGGGTCTACGAGTTTCGGGATATCGAGGCCGCTGAGGAAGGTTTGCGCCAGTACTCCGAGACGGATCTGGGAGAGGAGGCGGTGGAGCTCTCCCTGGACCCAATGGAGTTCGTTCGGGTCCGCATCAACGGCTCGCTGAAGATGACGTCCAGCGAAGTGCCGGCGGGGTCCTGCCTCTCGCTCAGTTTTCGGATTGCGGCACCTGGGAAGGGGGCTGAACTTCAGGAGGATCTGAAATCGGTGTTCGACTCGATCTCGCTTACGGATGGCTTCCTGGGCGCGTTCTATGGTCGCCGGGAATCTCTTTCGGACGAGGTGGTGGGAGGCGTGCTCTGGGCCGATGCGCTCGCATTCCAAGCTTCGCTGCCGCGTTCGCAGTCTTACGAGGTCGAGCTCTATACTCGCGTTTAGGGGACCCAACCGGCTAAGAGCGTCGTCGAACAACCCATGAGAGCCGTATCTGCAAGCATTGTTGCCCTTAGCCTGGCCCTAGCAACCGGGGCGGTCGCCGATCCTTTCAAGCCGGGGGTGAAGGATCAGATCGCCCTCGGGCAGCGGGCGGCCAAAGAGATCCGAAAGAAGGAGAAGGTCCTGCCCGACAACGATTGGCGAAGCCGCCTCGTTCGGCGTATCGGCACCCGGATCCTCGGGGCGATCGGAACGGGGAAGAACGAGCCCTGGGAATACAGCTTCGATGTGATCGACAGCAAAGAGCTCAATGCCTTTGCGCTCCCCGGTGGTCCTACCTTTTTCTACACTGGGCTGATCGATAAGCTCTCCACCGAGGACCAGATCGCCGCGGTGATCGGACACGAGTTGGTGCATGTTCGGAAGGAACACTGGGCTAGGGCCTATGCGGACCAGCAGAAGCGCGGATTGGGCCTTACGGCCCTCCTCATGATTTTCAACGCAGGACGCACGGTCGCGGATGTCACCGGAATTGCCAACGAACTGCTCCTCTCGTTGCCGTTCTCGCGACGGAACGAGACGGACGCGGACAACGGCGGCATCGAACTCCTCGACAGGGCCGGTTACAATCCGAGCGCGATGGCAGACGTTTTCCGCATGTTCGGAGCGCAGAAAGGGAACAAGCCCCCGGAATTCCTGAACACCCACCCTTCAGACAAGCGGCGAGTGCAGAACATCGAGAAGAAGGTGGCCTCGCTGGGCAAGGGATTCCCGAGCCAGGTGCCCCTTCCGGACCGCAAGGCGACGACGGCGGGCGAGCCGAAGATTTCATGGCTCCCTCGCGGTTCTTGGGCCGATCGCTAGGGGCGGTTGACTTCTGAACAAGTCGGGTGTATAATCATAGATCGTGACGCGGGGTGGAGCAGCCTGGTAGCTCGTCGGGCTCATAACCCGGAGGTCGCAAGTTCAAATCTTGCCCCCGCACCCAAGATTCAAAAGGCCGACTCGTAATGAGTCGGCCTTTTTCGTTGTTTAGGTAGCCCTAGGCCGGGTCCTGGGGCTTGGCTTTGCGCGGACGGGTGTCCGCAAACATCTGGATGCCCCGGTTCGCGATCAGCGAGCCAATGATGGCCATGACCACGAGGAGCAGGATCCTGTAGAGGATGCCGATCGCGTTCGCGCCGGTCGTGTTGGGATCGAGCCCTTTGCCAGGAACGAGGCCCAGAGCCTTCTCCGGCGGGGTGTTGAACATCGTCATCGCCATCTGGAAGGTGGCGAGAAGCAGGATAACCCCGCCCGCAAAGACGAGGAGCCCGAGGAGGCCGCCGAGCGCGCTGCCCTGGCGACTACGAGGCATCAACCCTCCTGAAACCGTCCCCAATCTTGATCACGCCGTCCGTCAGGATACGACCCAGCATCCCGCGCCGCAGTTCCGTCTTCGCCATGAATTCCTTGGGATTCTCCCCCAGGTTGCGCGCCATCTTGCCGCAGGGCTCGCAGTCTTGGGTGATCTCGATGAGCACCTCGCCCACCTGGACCTTTGCTCCAGGGTCTAGAGATTGCAGGTTGGGGTCGTCCACCGTCACCTGTTCCCGAAGGACGCCCGGTTCATATCCGAGCTCGTCGAGAACGGGCTTGCTGACGAGCAGAACTTGGCGCTTTTTCGAGCCTCTCGTTCGGTCTCCCCGGAACCCCTCGCCCGCCACCGCCTCCAAACTTTGGACCGGCACGAGGCCGCCCGTTACCGGCTTGCTGAAGAGGGCGACAACGCGGGCTTCGACCATTGAGGCAGGATACCGTTCCACGCCAGTCCTAGCGCGAAATCCCGCCTTAGTGGACGGGCACGACCTCTGAACCATCCTCCAGGTCCGGCATTTTGATGCGCCAAATGGCGATGGCGGGAATCATGATGATTCCTGCCCCCAGAGCGTAGGGCAGGTACGGCTTGACCTCAAAGAGCGGATTGCTGACGAGGGGGCCGACGAAGCGGGCAAGTGCCCCCAGCGCCTGGGTGATCCCGAAGATGCCGCCCTGCATGGTTCGCGGGGCGCTCCGCGAGATAAGGCTGCTGATGCAGGGGTTGGCAAGGCCGCTGGCGATGCCCATCAGGAGGATGCCGATCAGCATGGGGATCCAGAGCGGGGTGAAGGGTACGGCGGCAAACACCGGGACATACAGGAGGTAAGCAAAGCGGAGCAGCTTTACCTCGCCAAAAATCGGGGTGACCCGCCGAACTACGAAGCCTTGCATGATCACGCCGATGACGCCGACAAAGGCGAGCAGGTAGGCGCCCTGGGAACGAGCTTTGTCTCCCAGCTTGTAGATCCACATCGGATCGGCCAGAAGCTGAAAGAAGGTCGACTCTAGGTTGGTGAATCCCAGGTTGAGGGCGAAGAACATCACCAGGAGCAGGCCAAGCCCGGGCGTTTTGAAGGCGATCCTGAGGTCTTGGCGGAAGTTGCTGGTCCCCCGGCGTGGCTCTTTCAGGCTCTCGGGCAGTAGGAACCAGACGTATGCCAGGTTCAGGAAGCTGAGGCCGGAGCCAACGTAACTGAGGACCAACGGACTGTTGTGGTTGACCTCGAGCAGCACGCCGCCTAGGGCGGGGCCGATGATGAAGCCGAGGCCAAAAGCCGCCCCGATGAGCCCAAGCGACTTGGCTCGGTCCTGGGGTGTGGTGATGTCCGCAATGTACGCAAACGCCACGCCCAAATTGGCGGCGGCGACGCCGGAGAGCACGCGCGCCAGCATCATCACGGCAAGGCTCTCCGCGTGGCCGTACACGAGATACGAGATGCCGGAGATGAAGCAGGTGATCAGCAGGACCAGACGGCGCCCTTTCTGGTCGCTGAGCCTCCCGAGCAACGGAGAGGTCAGCAACTGGGCCAAACTGAAGCACGCGAGTGAAACACCCACCAAGATGCCGATTCTTGAGTCGGTCGAGGAACCTAGCGCGTTGACCGCGAGCTCTCTGCCGCGCAGCTGGAGGTCGGGGATGAAAATGCCGAACGCCAGCAGGTCCAGGAAGACGGTGAGGAAGATGCCCACGATGGGCGGCATCTTGAACCGGCCCGCGGGAGCCGAGACGGACGCGGAACCGGATTGCTTCATGAACCCAGAACCGTACCCAACCGCTCCACCGAATCCCTAGCAAGCATACGTATTCTGAGTTAGAATCGTTAACAGTTCGCCGACGAGCCCTCGATGATGAGAAACTTGATCTTTGCCGCCCTCGCTACGCTGCTTGCGGGAGCTGCGTACTCGCAGTCCGTCGAGGCAAGCCCTGGCCCGGCGGGCGCCAAGCCGCGGGATCTGGTGGTGTGGGGTGTAAGCGTTGGGCCCGAGACCAAGGGCCAGGATGCAGTCATCCGCGAGTTCATGCGCCGGCATCCAGACATCAAGGTCCGCATCCTCAGCATGGGCGCCGGACGCATGGACCCGCAGAAGCTGATGACCAGCATCGTGGGCAACGTGGCTCCGGACGTCATCAACCAAGACCGGTTTACGATCGCCGACTGGGCGAGCCGGGGCGCGTTCCGGTCGATGGACGATCTGATCGAGCGGGACAAAGCGGACCCGCTCGCTCCCAAGAAGGACCAGTACTATCCGGCCACCTGGCAGGAGGCCTCGTACGAGGGAAGGATCTACGCGATCCCGACCGGCGCGGACAACCGGATCCTCTACTGGAACAAGGCGAGCTTCCGGGCGAAGGCGACCGAGCTTCGCGCCGCCGGCCTCGACCCGGACCGCGCTCCGCGAACCTGGAGCGAGATCCTCGCCTACAACAAGGTCCTGACCGAAAAGAACCCGGATGGCTCGCTGAAGAAAGCGGGATTCATGCCGAACTTCGGCAACTCCTGGCTGTACATGTACGCGTTCCAGAACAACGCGGACTTCATGTCCAAAGACGGCCGCACCTGCACGATCAACACCCCCGAGACGCGGGAGGCCCTGCAGTTCATGGTAGACGGCTACCAGATCGTGGGCGGCTTCGAGCGGGCAAAGGCGTTCGAATCGGGCTTCCTAGGCAAAGAGAACGACGCCTTCGTGATCGGCAAGGTCGCGATGAAGATCGACGGGGACTGGATCCTCAACGACCTCTCGCGGTACGCGCCCCAGATCGAGCTCGGTGTCGCCCCTCCCCCGGTGCCGGACGACCGCTATGCCAAGCGTGGGCGGTTCGCCAACGAGAAGGACCAGTACGTCACCTGGGTAGGCGGCTTCTCGCTCGCCATCCCCAAGGGCGCCCGCAACGTGGAGGACGGCTGGACCTACATCAAGTTCGCCACCAGCACGGAAGGCCGGCTCATCGAGTACGCCGCCCAGCGCGACTGGGAGCGGCGGCGGGGCCGGACGTTCATCCCGCGCCAGTTGGCGAGCCGCGAGGCGAACGAGGAAGCGTTCCGACGATTCAAGCCTGCGGACAAGAAGTTCGCCGCGGCGATCGAGATGCACATGAACATGGCCCCGTTCGGAAGAATTCGACCGGCGACGTTCGTGGGGCAGACCCTGTGGAGCGAGCACGTTCGCGCGTTGGAGGTCGCCTGCTACGGGAAGGCGACTCCGGATGAGGCGCTCGCGATCGCCCAAACAACCGTGCAGCGCGATCTGGATGCCTATTTCGACAAAGAAAAGTATCCGATTCTAGACCTTGGCCTGCCGGCCAAGATCGGGCTCGGCGCGGTCATCGCGCTGGTCGCGGGATTCGCGTTCTGGTTCAGCCGGCTCAAGCTCGGACGGCTGGAACGAACGGAAGCCAGATGGGCCTACCTGTTCATTGCGCCGTGGGTGATCGGGTTCCTGCTCCTGACGATCGGCCCCATGATCGCCTCGTTCTTCTTTAGCTTCACCCAGTACGACGTGCTCAACGAGGCGCGCTGGGTGGGTCTCAAGAACTACTCGGAGATGTTTGGATCGGACCGGGCCAACGTGCTGAAGGCGCTCGGCAACGCGGGCTACCTCGCTCTCTTTGGGGTGCCGCTGGGCCTGGCCACCGGCCTCTCGGTCGCTCTGCTGCTCAACACGGCCTCCCGAGGCCTAAGGTTCTATCGCACGGTGTTCTATTTGCCGGCAATTGTTCCCGGCGTGGCCAGTGCGGTGCTGTGGACGTGGGTCTTGACTCCCGATCCCAACAAGGGCCTGATCAACTCCTTCTGGCAGGCCACGATTACCAAGTGGCTGAACGCTCCCCCGCCTGCGTGGCTTCAAAGCGCAGATTGGGCTAAGGACGCCCTCATCCTGATGGGCGTTTGGGGGGCCGGTAGCGGAATGATCCTGTGGCTCGCCGGACTCAAGGGAGTTTCTACCACGCTCTACGAGGCCAGCAGCCTAGACGGAGCCACGCCCAAGCAACAGTTCTGGTCGGTCACCTTCCCGCAACTTAGCCCGATCATCTTCTTCAACACGGTGATGGGCTTCATCGGCGCCATGCAGGAGTTCGACCGCATGTACATCATGAAACCGTCCGGAGAAGGCATGGTGGGGCCAGACGACTCGATGTTGACCCCCGTCTACCACCTCTTCAAGAACGGCTTCGCCTTCTTCAAGATGGGCTATGCGTCGTCTCTGGCCTGGCTGATCTTCGGGATCATCCTGCTCCTCACGTTTACGCAGTTCAAACTCGCGCCCCGCTGGGTGCACTACGAGGTGGAAAAGTGAACCCAGCTCTTCTCTTTGTCATTGGGACGATTGCCGCTTGGATCGGCTGGGCGCTTGCCCTCCGCGCGGTGGCTTTGCTGGTGGAGCGTTCCCCGTGGGCCAAACAGCTTGCGAACGCGTTGTGCGCCGGAGTGGGCCTTGGGCTGGGGGCGGTCCTCACCCGGGGCACGGGCCAAGCGAACCCCTTGACGGAGCCGGGAATCCGGATTCCGGTGGCATGGGTGGCCATGGCGTGGACCGCCTGGTTCGCGTTTGGAGCGCTCATCGCGATCCTGGTTCGGTTGGTGCAGGCGCAACAAGCCCTTACCGCCGAGGAGCGGAACGGCAAGCTGAGGGCGGTTGCGGTTTGGGGGGCGTTTGGGGCCGTGAGCTTCTGGCTGTTCAAGAGCAATCCCAAGGCCGAAGTCGTGACCCTTAGGGGCGGAATCAACTTGGATCCGACCACGGCGGCCGCGATCATCCTGTTCGCGGTAGCCGCAGTCGCGGCGATGGTGGTTGCTGCCCGCAACACGGCGTCTAGAACCGCCGCCAAGACGGTGGTCACCCAAACCGCCTTGGTCGCGGGATGCGTGGTCTTCGGAATCCCATTCGCGTACCTGCTGATCACCAGCTTCAAGGAAGACCGCGATATGTCTTCCCCCAACGGCATCGTATGGGTACCAAAGGTGCAGCAGACCCAGCCCTACATGGACCCCAAGAATCCGCTCTACGAGGCGGAGTACCAGGGCCAAAGAGTGCAGGGAACCATTTTGGAACGCAAAGCGGACGGTTCGGTACGCGTGGACATCACCACCCCGCTCGCGATTCGCGGCGTGACGTTCGACGCCAAGGCAAGCGCCCTCAAGGAGATTCCGCGCGAGGTACCGATGGTTACGGCCAAGCTGGAGGCCGCCGAGGTCTCCAAGCTCACCGGCGCGTCCGGTCAGACCACTCAGGTTAAGGGAATCGTGGTCGAGAACCTCGACGACGGGCGTCAACGGGTTCGAATCCAGTCTCCAAGCACGCTGGTGGACAAAGAGGTCTTGCTCACCCCGACGCAAGTCGAGCCGATCCGCAACGTGGGGCTCCGCTGGCAGAACTACACGGAAGCGATCAGCTTCCTGCCTCCCGAGACCAACAACGGCCTGGTCTATCTCAAGAACACGCTGATCATCGTGGCCCTGTCCGTGATCGGGACGTTGCTGAGCTCGGCCTTGGTGGCCTACGCGTTCTCTCGCATGCGCTTCCCGGGTCGGGATGCGTTGTTCGCCGTACTCCTGAGCACGATGATGTTGCCCGCAGCGGTGACCCTGTTGCCGCAGTTCCTGATCTTCCGCGGCCTGGGGTGGATCGATACTTTGCTGCCGCTCTGGGTCCCGGCGTTCTTCGGTTCCGCGTTCAACATCTTCCTCCTTCGTCAGTTCTTCATGAACATCCCGATGGAACTGGAGGACGCCGCCAAGATCGATGGCTGCGGCTACCTGAAGACCTTCTGGGCGATCATGATGCCGCAGATCAAGCCCGCGTTGGCGGTGATCGCGATCTGGACGCTGATGGGCGCCTGGAACAACTTCATGGGCCCGCTGATCTACGTGAACTCCCCAGAGAACATGCCGATCAGCTACGCCCTGCAACTGTTCCAAGGGGATCGCCTTGGCGAGCCCGGCCTCCTGATGGCATTCACGACGATGAGCATCCTTCCCGTCCTCGCGTTGTTCTTCTTCGCGCAGCGCTACTTTATCGAGGGCGTCACGCTTAGCGGTCTGGGCGGTCGCTAACCCTCCGTGTCTGCTCAGCTCGGTTTGGCCCAAATGGTTGAACCGGGCGGCGGATGCGAACCTGGGAGGTATCATTCTTAGTCGTGCAAGTGGCCTACAACATTCTGCTGGTGATCGGTCTGCTGATTGCCATCGTGTTCATCCTTCTCGTGTTTCTCACGGGCAAGGGCGACGCAATGTCCGGCGGAGGCAGCGGGGTCCGCACCAGCTTCAAGGGCAAGGCCAGTTTCGAGGATGCGATCAGCAAGGTCACGCTCATCCTCGGAATCAGTTTCATGGCGCTCATGCTGGTCGTTGATCGCTTGGGCAACCTGCTCGAGAAGTAAGAGCCAACCCGAAAAGAGAGACGGGCTCTGCACGTAGGTGCAGAGCCCGTCTTGTTTCTAGTTCGTCGGCTTAGCCCTTGGCGGCCGGGATCTTGCCGAGGTCCTTCACGGGGATGCTCGGAGCCTTGGCGTACTTCGCGGGGTTCTTGTCGAAGGCGGGCTTGCAGCCGGCGCAGCAGAAGAAGTAGCGGTTGCCCTTGTAGTCGCTGAACAGCTTCTTGCTGGTGGCTTCCTTGATGTTTGCGGTGTGGTCCTTCATGATCGCACAGGTGATCTCCGTGCGAGGCGCTTTAGCCATCTTCTTGGCGGGGCCGACGGTGGCCTGGCAGAAGGCGCTGGCGGCGACGACGGCGGTAAGGGAGACGAGCAAAATCTTCTTCATAGGGTTCTCAAACTCGATTGTATCGCTCAAGGCAACGCATGTGGCGTGCCGAATGTTCCAAGATGCCATCGTGGCGCTGCGGATCCTGCACACAAACGACTTCCACGGACTCCTCGATTCAAGTATCCAGGCCCGCCTTGAACCGCTGCGCGCCGATGCGGACGCCTACTTCGACAGCGGCGACTGCGTGAAGTCGGGAAACCTTGCGGTGCCGATGCACGAGGAGCCAGTTTGGGCCCGTCTGGCGGCGCTCGCCTGCTCGGCTAGCGTGCCCGGGAATCGGGAAAGCCATCCGCTTGCTCCCGCATTCAAGAAGAAGATCGCCGGGCATGCCCACCCTCTGGTCTGCGCAAACCTGGAGGACCGCCAGGGTCATCTCGTTCTGCCCCCGTCGGTTGTCATCGAGGCGGCCGGACTCAAGGTCGGCGTTATTGGAGGGATGGTGGCGATGGTCACGGCAGGGATGGCCACGCAGGGCCTCAGCCAGTACCTATGGAAGCCACCCATCGCGGCCGTGGTGACCGCGGCCCTGGAACTGCGTCCGGTCGTGGACGTGCTCATCGCCCTCACCCACATCGGATTCGCTCAGGACCGCCTGCTCGCCGCCGCCTGCCCCCACCTGGACATCATTCTTGGCGGGCATTCTCACACCGTTCTGAGTGCGCCGGAACGCTCCTCCGGGGTCTGGATCTGCCAGGGCGGTTCGCATGCCCGATTTGCCGGGGTGTACGAGTTCGACGCTGTCTCGCGCCAGTTGTCCGGTGGCCTCGTTCCCCTAAAGGCTTGATTACCAGGCCCAGATTTTAGGGACCTGATGGATAATGGGCGAACACTTATGACAGCACGCCCCATCCTCGCTCTCTTTCCGCTCCTTGCGGCCACCGCCGCGTTTGCCTCTGGCTCGACCCTGAAGATGGGCGACGATGCCTCGATCGCGAAGATCGTGGACGAGGGCAAGAACCGCAATCAGGTGATGAAGCAGCTCCGCGAGCTCACGAACAACGGCCCCCGTCTTACGGGGTCGCCCGGCCTGAGCCGAGCCCAGGAGTGGGCCATGCGCAAGTTCAACTCCTACGGACTCAAGAACGTGCGACTGGAGAAGTGGGGCGAGGTCCCCGTAGGATTCGAGCGCGGCCGAAACCAGATTGGCCGGATGGTCGAACCATACGATCGCGAGATCACCTTCACCACGATGAACTGGACCGCCGGCACGAACGGACTCGTGAGGGCTGACGCGGTCACCGCGCCCAAGACCGTCGCGGAAGTAGAGGCGGCGCCCGACAAGTATCGGGGCAAGTGGCTGGTGATGACCGGTTCGGCATCCATGCGCGGAGCGGTGGACAGCAGCGCGGCCGAACTCAAGGCGGCGATCGACAAGCTTGGAATCGCGGGCCGAATCTACGGGACCCGGGACGACCGCGTGCACTCCAGCGGAACTTGGCGGGAGAAGTCCTTCGACAAGCGACCCGAGGGTCTGAACATCATCGTCAACAAGGAGAGCTACGACCGCATCGCGCGAAACGTGGACTTCGGCCGCAAGACCACCCTTGAGTTCAACATCGACAATCGGTGGATTGCGGGCCCGATCCCCCAGTACAACGTGGTGGCGGACCTTCCTGGCACGGAGAAGCCCGACGAGATGGTGATCGTCTGCGGCCACCTCGACAGCTGGAACTCGCCTGGAAGCCAAGGCGCTTGCGACAATGGAACCGGCTCCAGCGTGGCGGTCGAGGCAGCGCGCATCCTTACGGCGACGGGCGTGAAGCCGAAGCGCACGATTCGCTTTGTGCTGTGGAGCGGGGAAGAGCAAGGGCTGCTCGGTAGCCGCGGATACGTTCAGACCCACAAAGACGAGCTCGACAAGATCAGTGCCGTCCTGAACGATGACGGAGGCAGCAACTACCAGGGCGGCTACCAAGGGATCGAAACCATGAAGGCGATGATGGAGGCGGCGTTCGCTCCGACGGCAGCGGCATTCCCAGAGCTGCCCATGGAGTTTGCGTCTTCGCCCACGATGCCTGCGGGCGGATCCAGCGACCACGCGCCGTTCAACTGGGAAGGCGTTCCCGGCTTCTTCACCATGGAGAAGGGCAAGGCGGATTACGGCAAGGTCTGGCACACCCAATACGATCGCTACGAGTTCGCGGTCCCGGAGTACCTGGTCCAGAGCTCGACGAACCATGCGGTTGTCGCGTTCAACCTAGCCTGCGCCGACACGCTTCTGCCCCGAGGCCCGAAGCCAGCGCCGAGAACGACGGCGATGCGGCTGGATAACGCCTTGGCGGTGGGTGCGGATCGAGTCTACGAGGACCCGGCGGCCTACCTGCAGTACTGGTGGGAGCATGTCGGCCAGGGCGGAGACGTCCACGGACACGACCATCAGGACGACTACGTGATGTTCGTGGTCGACTACATCAAGCGCTGGACCAAGCGCGTAGCCGTCTCGGTCCGAAAGTAGCTGACCGTTAAGTCCCGGGCGGTTCCCGCCCGGGACTTAGCCTCCGAATCCGCTGAAATCGGGGAGTGACCCTTCCGGCGCGGAGACCTCGGCAACCTTCCAGGCCCTTGTCGGGATGAAGAAGAAGGCCAGCGACTCCTCTTTGCGGAAGGTGATATCCACCGTCGGCAGATCGAAGGAGAGGGTGAGCATGGAGACCTTCACCGGCGTTGTGAGGCTCGCGACATCGCCCGAAACGCGGATGTCCGAATCCGGGAACTCGGGCACCTCGACGTCGGGTCGTTGCTGCTGCACGAACTTCGCGACGTCGAACATCGATCCCGGCGACTGCCGGTTGATCTTGAAGCTGAAACTGAGTTTTTCCAGCACGCCGCCGGGCTGGCCGTCACGGCTTGCGGCGATCGCCTGGTCGAGCGCCCGTCGGATCAACACCTGGTCGTTCGGCTGGCTAACGTTGAACCAACCAACGATGGCGCCCACGACGAGGAGGCCGAGAACGGGGACGATCCAGAAGCGGCGGTCCATTACCGTTGAATGACGTCGGCGACGAGCGCAACGTCCTTCGCCATCTGGGCGGTCAGCTGGTCGAGGCTGGCGAACTTCTCCTCGCCTCGTAGCCGCTGGGCGATCTCGAGGGCGACCGGCGAGCCGTAGAGGGTGGTGCCCGGGTAGTCCAGTAGATAGGCTTCGATCGTGCGGTGGGTGCCCTCTACGGTGGGCCTCATGCCGATGCTGATGGCGGCGGGGAAGGAGCCCTCGCGCGTCCTTGCGGTGCCGGCGTATATGCCGTCCTGGGGGAGGACCTGGGGGAAGCTTCGGGCAAGGTTGATCGTGGGGTAGCCGAGGGTTCTGCCAAGCTTCTGCCCGCCCACAACAACCCCCTCGATGGCAAACGGCTCGCCGAGCATCCGGGCAGCATCGTCCATCCGCCCCGCAACCACGGCTTCGCGAATGGCGGTGCTGCTCACCCGGATGCCGTTCTGAAGGACCGGCTCGATCGGGAGAGTGTCCAGCCGCTTGGCGAGCCACGCAACGGTGCCTTCGCGGTTGCGCCCGAACCCGAAGTCGTGCCCGACCACGACGGTCGAGGCATGGAGCTTGCCGAGAAGAAGTTGACGCAAGAAGCGATCCGCGCTGGTCTGGCTGAACTCCGGAGTGAACGGGAGAGCTACGCAAGCGGCGACGCCAAGGGCTTCGATGCGGGCAAGGTTGGCGGCGAGAGATCGGATTGCCGGGGGCTTACGGGCAGGGTCCAGCGTGGTGGCCGGGTGTCGGTCGAACGTGGCGAGGACGCAGGGCTGCTCCCTCTGAGAGGCGAACACCACCGCGCGGCGAATGACCTCTTGGTGTCCGAGGTGGACGCCGTCAAAAGTGCCGATGCAGACAACCGCCTCCTTCCACTCGGGCTGGAGGAGGTCGACCCCGAGGTGGACCTGCATCGTCGCAACGCGGGGAGTCACGTTCGGGGCCTCCGAAGCCAGAGGGCTACCGATAGCGCGGAAACATGGATGAGCGCACTTCCTCCCAGCATGATGCCGGTGAGCCAAACGCGGGCGGGCGCAAGGGTACGGCTCGGGGCAGAGAGGCTGGAGGTCGACCCGAGTTGGAGGACCAAGACCGCCGCCAAGAACGTCAGGGCGGCGAAGACGATCGGCAGGGTCCACTGAAGAGGAGCCTTGAACCTTCCCTCGGGGATCAGAGCGGGGATCAGGGCGGCCAGCAGGATCATGGCCAGCGCGGCTCCCGCCGGGACCACCAGTGCAACCACGTACGGGATTCCCATGCGGATGCCCGCGAACCCAAGCGCCGCGTAGGCGAAAGCTCCGTCCGCGATGAGGAACAGCCCGGCGGCGGTGCTTGCGACGTAGACGCGGTTATGAAACTCTTGGGAGTCCTTGGGCACGGTTGGGCAGTTGGCCGGTTAGGATGGCTCGGCGGGCGGCGGCGACTCGTCCTCGTGGATCTGCTCGTAGATTTCCTTACGATGCACGGTGACGTCCTTGGGCGCCTTGATGCCCAGACGAACCTGTTCGCCGCGCACCTCGAGCACCACAATTTCGATGTTGTCTCCGATAACGATGCTCTGATGTACTTTGCGCGTGAGCACCAGCATTGTTCGCTGCCCTCCATGGCCGGTGAGTGCAAGTTGTCTCCATCCCAAGCCGCAACCGCCATCGTAGGCGGTCTGGGCTCCCGAAAACTTGTCCAAGGCCAAACCCCTCGGAATCCACCGGTGCCCTCATAGTATACGCATCGAACCTGCGATGCCTAGGCACACTTTAGAGGTTCGAGAGTTCGGCGAGGAGCCAGAGGGCGCATTCCAGCTTGCCGAGCATGCCGGAAGTGCGAGTCGAGCCACTCTTTAGCAGGAGCGTGATCTCGTTTTGAGAGGCGTCGAAGCCGATGTCCGCCCGGCTGATGTCGTTGAGCGCGATGGCATCCAGTCCCTTCCGCGCCAGTTTCTGACGTGCGTAGTCTAGGCCGTCGTTCGGTTCGGCAGCAAACCCGACTTTGAGAGCCCCGGGCTTGGAGTGGGCCACGATCTCGGCCAGGACGTCGGGATTAGGGACCAACTCGAGCGCCATCATCTCCGCGGTTCGTCGGAGCTTTCCGTGGAAGGGATTGGAGGGTCGGTAGTCTGCCACGGCGGCGGCGCCGATGATCACGTCGGCCCCTCCCGCCTCGGCCAGGGCGGCCTGCAGCATTTCCTGCGCAGTGCGCACCCGTACGACCTTGGCGTTTCTTGGGAGGGAAGAGTTACTCGGCCCGCTGATTAGGGTGACGTCGGCACCCATCCAGAGGGCGGCCTGGGCCAGGGCGGCTCCCATCTTTCCGCTGCTTCGGTTGGTCAGGAACCGTACGTTGTCGATCGGCTCCTGCGTGGGGCCGCTGGTGATGAGGAACCGCTTGCCTGCCCACTGACGGCCGATTCCCGCTAACGCCCGAGCGGCGGCGGCAATCTGCTCGACGCTGGCAAGCTTGCCCTGTCCGTTCTCTCCGCAAGCGACGTCGCCCTCGATGGGTTGCACAAACACCGCGCCCGTCTCCTCAAGCCTCCTGATGCTCTCCTGGGTGAGCGGGTTGGCATACATGCTCGGGTTCATCGCGGGCGCGAACAGCTTGCGCCCCTCGTACGCCAGGGCCAAGGTGGTCAACATGTCGTCGCCAATGCCGTGGGCGATCCGGTTGAGGGTGTTGGCGGTCGCGGGCGCAACGATGAGGAGGTCGGCTTTTCTCGCGAGGTCGATGTGGGCCATGCGTCCACGCTCTGGCTCTTCGAAGGCGTCGATCAGGCAGGGCTGCCCCGTGAGCCCCTCAAAGAGAGCCGGAGTCACGAACTTCTGAGCCGCGTCGGTGAGGCACACCGTGACGGTGAAGCCCGACCTCATCAACTCGCGCGCTAGGTCGGCGGCCCGATAGGCGGCAATGCTTCCGGAGACACCGAGAACGACGTTCACGCTGGGATGTTACCGACCGCTAGAGGCTCTCCATGTACCGGCTGAACAGGTTATGGGCGGCGGGGTAGCAGGAGTGGGGCGACATGAAGTGGGGGAACTCGAAGGTGATGATCTTCTCCGCGACCTCGGCGGCCGCCTCGAGTTTGAACCTTAGGTAGCGCCAGTCCGCCGGAGGGAACTTGATCGGCATGTCGCGGTCGAAGCTCTCCACGTTGCTCCAGATCTTCACTCCGTAGCGGTCTCCCAGGGCTTTGATGCCCTGGTGGAAACGCGGAAGCTCCTGGTAGTGGATCTGCCCGTCTTGGAACGCACAATAGTCGAACGCTCCTTGGGTTTCGGCGAAGATCCGGTCCCAGTGCTCGAAGCTCTCGTCGAGGCCCATCACGTTGCCTCCGCTGAACTGCTTGGCGCCCTGCGGGAACGGCGAGATCAGTACCGGGACGTCTTTCAGCTCGCGACAGTAGCGACCGATTCCGTTGAAGATCTCGATGATGTTGGCGTCGTTGCGGCTGGTTTCGTGGCACAGGTACCAGCCTTTGAACGAGGGGTGGTGCCCGTAACGGTCGACCGCCTCCTTCAAAAACTCGCGGTTGATCTCGACTTCTTTCCACCAGGCCCCGCGCATCCACCAGTGGCCGGAGTCGTAGGTTCCGAAGTAAAGGTCGATGCCGTAGTGGTCGGCCAAGCTGAAGAAGGTTTCGCCAAGGTCCTCGTAGACGGGCATCAATCCAGGAATCGTGGCGGCGGGGAAGATGCACTTGTTGCGGTACCCGGCGCGGATGATGATGACGGTGTCGATCCCGATCTCTCGGTAGAGTTCGAACTCCTTGCGCCAGTCTTCGCGGCCCCAGTTCTGGCTTGGGATGTCGTGAGTGATCTCGTCAAGGAACGTGCCAGAAATGCGGGCGGGGATCGCCATAGGTTGGAATGCTACACTTTAGCCCGTGGCATTTGGGGTTCGACTTGGGTCCGACGTCGTCAGCGTAGAAGCTGGCGCGACGGTTCCTTTTACTGTTGAGGTCGAAAACAAGGGCGCTTCCGACCGGTTTGAGATTCAGATCGAGGGCCTCGATCCGGAGTGGACGGCCGTTCCCGAGCCGGTCATGGCCGTCGAAGCGGACGCAACTCTGACCGAGAAAGTCTTCTTCAAGCCCGCCCGCGTGCCGGAGAGCATGGCGGGCAACTATCCGTTCGCGGTGAAGGTGCGGTCCCTGGAAACGGGAGAGTCGCGCTCGGTGCAGGCCGTCCTTCAGATCAAACCGTATCACAACGTGAGCATGGACATCTCGCCTCGGCGGGGTTTTACGTCGCCGGCACGGTCCAACAACGTTTTCGCGGCCACGCTCGTTAACCTGGGCAACGCCGAGCACACTTTCCAACTGTTCGGGAACGACCCGGACGGCGGACTGGCATTTGAGTTTGAGAGCGAGGAGGTCGCGTTGGGCCCCGGCCAGCAGAAGACGGTCGAGGTGGCGGTCGACGCTACCAAGAACAACCTAATCGCCGCGCCGCGGCTCTTCGGATTCTCCATCTCCGCTCGCAGCAAGTCTCTGGCGAGCGTGAACACCACGGCCCAAGCCCAGCTGGAGCAGCGGCCGCTTCTTAGCATCGCGACGATTCTGTTCTCGGCGTTCATGTTGGCGATCCTTGGCGGCTGGTGGGCCCTGATGCCCAAGCCGGCCCGCCTCAGCCTGTGGGCGGAAAAGACGGTCGTCCAACGCGGCGAAGTCATTCGGATCAGCTGGAACGTGGAGCACGCCTCCGGCGTCTCGCTCCGATACAACGGCCAGACGGTGACCCTGCTGCGATCGACGGGTTCCCAGGAGATTCCAAGCGACGCCCTGGGCGGCACCATGGTTGTCGAAGGCGCGGCGATCAAGGATGGACGAGAGGTCGCCAGCCAAACGGTGACGGTGGACGTAAAGGTGCCCGAACCCGCGCCCGATCCGAAGATCGAAACGTTCTCCGTCAATCAGCGCGAAATCCCGTTGGGCTCCACTTTCATCGTCAAGTACAAGTTCAACAAGGCGGTCGTGAAGGCGTACCTTCAGCCGCTTCCCGACCCGTTGCCGATCGAGCTCAACGAGTTGCAGGTCACTCCGACGGCGGTGGGCCGGCTCGAGTACACGCTGGTGGCCCAGAATGCGGACGGCAAGACGGTTCGCGACTCGGTGAGCGTGAACGTCTTCCAGAAGACCGAAGCGGTGATCCTGGACTTCAGCGCCAGCCCGCCCCGGCTCATCTCGCAGGAGGGCTCGGTCATCGTGCGGTGGCAGACCAGCAACGCTCGCCGCGTGATCGTGCAGGCTTCGGATCAGGAGCGCAAGGTCTACACCGGTACCCAAGCGGACCAGGGCGAGGAGACGTACATCATCTCCCGCGATACGCGATTCACGATCACTGCCTACGACGCCAACGGCCTAAGCGCCGCCCGAACGATCCAGGTGAAGGTCGCCCTTCCCGATCCCGAGCTCACTCCTCCGCTAAAGGACGGCATCAGCGGCGATCCCGAGCCGTTCCCCAGCACGGTTCCCCCTCCCAAACCATGAAACGAGCGCTTCTCTCCGTAACCGACAAAACCGGACTCGTCGACTTCGCCCAGGGCCTTGCAGCCCTGGGCTTTGAACTGATCAGCACCGGCGGAACCGCCAAGGCCCTGCGGGAAGCAGGATTGGCGGTCAAAGACGTCGCGGAGGTCACCGGTTTCCCGGAGATGATGGACGGGCGGCTGAAGACGCTGCATCCCCTGGTTCATGGCGGCTTGTTGGGCGATGTACGCCTCCCCGGGCACCGGTCGGCAATGTCCTCGATGGGGATTCAGGCGATCGACGTGCTGTGCGTGAACCTTTACCGCTTCGAGGAGACGGTGCGGGGCGAGCATTCGCTCGAGCAAGCGGTGGAGTCCATCGACATCGGCGGTCCCGCGATGATCCGCGCGGCAAGCAAGAACTTCGCCAACGTCTACGTGGCGGTCGATCCGGCCGACTACGAGGGCATTCTTGCTTCGATTTCCAGCGGCAAGGGCGTCGAATTCCGGATGGCGCTGGCGGCCAAGGCGTACCGCCACACCGCCTATTACGACTCGCTGATCTCCCGCTATCTCACGAAGCGCTCGGGCGGGGACGAGCTTTCCGAAACCCTGACTTTGGGCTTTCGTCGCACCATCGGCTTCCGCTACGGCGAGAACCCCCATCAGACGGGAGCGCTCTACCAAGACCCGCTGGCGGCCCCGGGAATCGCCCAGGCCAAGCAGCTCTGGGGCAAAGAGCTCAGCTACAACAACCTGAACGACTCGGACGGTGCGTGGGAGTTGGTTGCGGACCTACCGGAGGGCGCCTGCGCGATCATCAAGCACGGGAATCCCTGCGGCGCGGCCTTCGGGGCGACGCTTGGAGAGAGCTACCGACTCGCTCGCGAGAGCGATCCGATCTCTGCCTTTGGCGGCATTGCCGCGTTCAATGGCGCGATCAGCCTTGAAGCGGCGGAGGCGATGACGGCAAAGGGCAACTTCCTGGAGGTCGTGATCGGCACTTCGTTCAGCCCGGAAGCGGTCCAGCTATTCCAGAACCGGTCTGGCTGGGGTCAGGACGTCCGCTTGCTTGAGGCTCCGCTGCCGCCCAAGGCGGCCTCGCTCAGTATCAAGTCGATCCGTGGGGGCGCGATTATCCAGCAGACGGACGAAGATCCGGACCTGGAGTGGACGGTTGCCACGGAAAAGGCTCCCACGGAGGAGCAGATGGCTGCCCTACGGTTCCAATGGCGCGTCATTCCTCACGTGAAGTCTAATGCCATCGTGGTGGGAACCTCAAATCGACTCCTCGGGGTTGGTGCCGGCCAGATGAACCGAGTTCAGAGCGTTCGGCTCGCCCTCGAGCAGGCGGGCGAAGGCGCGAAGGGTGCGGTCTTGGCCAGCGACGCATTCTTCCCGTTCCCGGACAGCATCGAGACGGCGGCGGCGGCGGGGATCGCGGCGATCGTTCAGCCGGGTGGGAGCAAGAAGGATGGCGACGTGATTGCCAAGGCAAACGAACTCGGCATTGCCATGTGCCTCACCGGGATCCGACACTTCCGACATTAACCCTTGTAACGTCCTGCCTTGAGGCGGGCGTCATAATGAGCAAAACCCATGAAGCAGAACGATTGGATCATTTCCGCGGTGGCCTTGGTTCTGGCGTTGATCATCGCCGGCACCCTCTTTGGCACCAAGCGCGAGCCGGTAGCGCCGAGCGCACCGACTCAGGCGAATCTGACCGCTCCCGCCCTACCTACGGGTGACGTCGTCATGACCAATAGCCTCGGCGGCGGTACGGCCGGCGCAGGCGCGGGCAGCCCGTTTGGTCGAGGCGCGTTCGGTGGTCCGGGTGGTCCTCCTTCCGGATTCGGCGGACCTGGCGGTCCTTCTGGTTTTGGCGGCC
>JBGSIJ010000065.1:0-18323 GCA_041742595.1 Fimbriimonadaceae bacterium
GGCGGCGGACTGGGCCCTCCGGGCGGCTTGGGCGGTCCCGGTGGATTCCCGGGTGGCCCTCCCGGCGGACTGGGCGGCGGCGGTGGCAGCGTTCCTGCTCCCACGCAGCTGAAGACCATTCGGTACGTGATCACCACGAGCGACGGCAAGCGGAGTGAGGCCTACGTTCCGATTGGAACGAGTAGCCCGGATGCTCGCGGATGGCGCTCGGTGGCGATTCCGCTCAAGGCTATTCGAGGCTTCGAAGCGACCAACAAGGAGATCAAGGCGATCAGCGTCTCGGGAGACGCGACCACCACCTTCTACGTGGGCGATATCCGCGTGGTGAACGACTCGACCCCGGTTCGTGGACGCTTGCTGGTGGAAACCCAGGCCGGCGCATGGACGGAGTCGGGTGAGCTCAACCTCGGCCTTGGCGACGAAGTCAACTTCGGCGCGGCCGGCGAGGGCGGAGCCAGCGTGCTGAAGTACACGTGGGACTTCGACAAGGAAGACGGCCTCCAGGAAGATGCCACCGGCTCGACCGTGAAGCGCCGCTTCCGGAAGCCCGGCACTTTCGTGGTCACCCTGACCGTGACGGACGAGTTTGGGCTCAAGCAGCCTTACTCGACGACCCTCAAAGTCAAGGTCAACCCGTAGGCTAGTTCATCTACTGTGCGCGTTGTAGTTCAGGGGGCGACCCCACTGTTGCGGGACGCGATGGTTGCATTGCTTCAGGTGCGCCTCGCCGTCCAGGCCGAAACGAATCCCCCGGAAACGGGGGATTTTGTTGTGTCCCTTGGGGCCCCGGTCCCGGAGGGATTTGCCGGGATCGAACTCTCCCTCTCAAGCGAGCAATTTGGGGGGCAGGACGACCTCGCTGCCCTAAGGACTGCGCTTTCGCATCAGCCGGTCGGTCCTGGTTTGGTCCGTGAGCGGCCCTCGTCGCTCACGATGAGGGAAGCCCAGGTCGCGGGGCTGATCGCCCAGGGATTCTCCAACGAAGAGATCTGCGCGCGCCTTGGCCTGCAAGCCCAAAGCGTTCGCAACTTGGTAAGTTCATTACTGAAGAAGCTTAATTGTGACAACCGCATCCAGGTCGCCCTCTTGTACAGCGGGCGAGCGGAGTCGCCGGCGTGAGAGATCGCATCCTCACCATCCTAGCCATCCTGCCCCCGGTCCTGCTCGTTCTCTTCTGCAACCTGCTCTGGCCTAGTGGGATTCTGGCCATTCTGGTCTACTGGATCTCCCGCCGCGAGTTGGCGGCGGCTTTCCGGGGCAACGCCTCGATGGTGCCGTGGTTGGCGGGCCCTCTGCTTGGGCTTGGCCTGCACGCCTTGACGCTGCGCCACTGGGAGGGCCGCTTCCCCGCCGTCGTGGCGGCCGGACTGGTCGGCTCGGCGCTGGGCGTCTACGGTTGCACCCGCCTGATGAGGCACGGAGCCAAACCCCTGAATCTTGCCCTCGGCGAGCTTTGGATTGCCGCCCCTCTGCTGTCCCTCACCGCAATCCAGCGCATGGGCGAGGCCTCGGATCCCCGTCTATGGCGCATGGACAATTGGGTCCTCATTGCCACCCTGCCGGTGTGGGTTGGCGATACGATGGGCATCCTGATCGGCCGAACCTTCGGCAAGCACCCGCTTTGGCCCGAACTGAGCCCAAAGAAGACCTGGGAGGGCTCTATCGGCAACCTCCTGGGCGCGCTTGCCTTTGCCATCTGGTTGGGGGCCGCGATGCGGATTCCCTTCTGGGCGAGCTTCTTTGCCGGGCTCTCTTGCGGGCTGATGGGGCAGGCGGGCGACCTCTTTGAGAGCACCCTCAAGCGCGTGGCCGGAGTCAAGGACACCGGGAGCCTGCTTCCCGGACATGGGGGCATGTTGGACCGCATCGACTCCATCCTGGGCAATGCGGCGATCGTAGGCCTGATCCTTCTTCTTGCGCGGTAACCTCCCTGCCATGCCTGCGGTCCTTGCCGAGAACCTCAGCAAGACTTACGTCTCGCACAAGAAGGAGCCTGGCCTCATGGGAGCCGTGAAGGGCCTCTTCACCCGCGAAACCACCGAGGTGCACGCGGTTTCCGGCATCGATCTGCGGATCGAGCATGGCGAGCGAGTGGGGTTCCTGGGTCCGAACGGCGCCGGCAAGACCACCACCCTGAAGATGCTGAGCGGAATCCTGCACCCAACGGGTGGCAAGGCCGAGGTTCTGGGCCACGTTCCAGCCCGTCGCGATCCGGAGATGTTGCGCCAGATCTCGCTGGTGATGGGCAACAAGAACCAGCTCTGGTGGGATCTGCCCGCTTGGGACAGCTTTGTGGTTCTCAAGGAGCTCTACGAGGTTGAGGAGAAGGTCTTCAAGTCTCGGACCGAATTCCTGATCGAGGCCCTAGACCTGAAGGACAAGGTCCACTCCCAGGTCCGGAAGCTCAGCCTGGGAGAGCGCATGAAGTGCGAATTGGTGGCCGCGCTGCTGCACGGACCGAAGGTCGTGTTCTTGGACGAGCCTACGTTGGGCCTGGACGTGGTCAGCCAGAAACGCATTCGCGAGTTCTTGCTGGAGATGCACGCCGCGGACAACTGCACCCTGCTGCTCACTAGCCATTACATGCAGGACGTTCAGGAGCTTTGCGACCGCGTAATCCTGATCGACCACGGAACGGTGGTTTACGAGGGCACTCTGAGAGAACTCGCGGAGCGGTTCACCGACTCTCGCTTGGTGCGCCTTGTTCTCCGCCAGCCGGTGTCCGGTGAAGCTTTGGAGCGGTTCGGAAGAGTCAAGTCCAACGAAGGCCTGGAGGCCACCCTGGAGATCCCTCGGCAGGAGACCGCCGAAGCGCTGGCTTCCCTGCTCCGGCAACTGCCGATCGAAGACCTCAGCACCGAGGAACCCTCCATCGAGGACGTGATTCGGGATATGTTCACGCGCGAGTCCAATGTTCCGCGCGAAACTTCTCCGTGAAACAACTCTCAGAGTTCGAGCGGGGCGTTCTGACCGGCGTGCTGGTTGGAGAGGGGAGCTTTGGAGGTGACGGTCGTCAACCTCAGCTCACCTTGAAGATGCACGTCAGGCACGAACGGCTGTTCCGATGGCTTTGCGAAGCGGTGCCAGAGTCTAGGCTGTACGGCCCGTATTCCAGCGGAAGCCGGACTTGGTACCAGTGGATGGTGCGCGGGGCAGCACTAGGCGAGCTCTTAGCGCAGCTCTGGCCCGCAATCCGGGAGCTGGACGACTATGCCGCGCTCCGGGTTCAGGACATGTGCGAGCGCTATGGCATCGAACTTCCCAGCCGGTAAACTTGCTTCTTAGCGTCCACGACAGGGAACGCGAGGAGAACTGAAATGTCAACCGAGATGCCGACGCGCTACGACGCGTCCACCGTCGAGTCGAAGTGGTACGAGAGCTGGGAGGAGGCCGGGCTATTCAAGCCGGACCCCGATCCTGCCAAGCCTCGTTACACGATCACGATTCCGCCCCCCAACATCACCGGCAGCCTGCACATGGGCCACGCCCTCTGCTACCCGCTGCAGGACTGGGCCGGCCGCTACCAGCGACTGAGGGGCAAGAGCGTCCTGATTCTGCCCGGACAGGACCATGCCGGCATCGCCACGCAGAGCGTGGTTGAGAAGCTGCTTCGTAAGGAAGGTACCAGCGGCGCCCAAATCGGTCGGGAGGCCTTCCTAGAGCGGACCTGGCAGTGGCGAAACGAGAGCGGCGACACGATCCTAAAGCAGCTGAGAGCGCTTGGCTGCGGCTTTGATTGGTCCCGTTCTAGGTTCACTTTGGACGAGGGCTACGCGAAAGCCGTGCTCCAGGTGTTCATCGACTGGTTCGATAAGGGACTGATCTTCCGCGGGAAGCGGGTGGTGAACTGGGACCCCGTGCTGCGCACCAGCGTCAGCGATATCGAGACTGAGCGCAAGCTGATCAAGGGGCATCTTTACTACATTCGGTACCCCTACGCGGACGGCAGCGGGTCGCTGACCATCGCGACCACGCGGCCCGAGACGATGCTGGCGGACGTGGCGGTGGCGGTGAGCCCGTCGGATGCCCGCTACCAGGGGTTGATCGGCAAGCAGATTCAGCTTCCCTTGAGTGACCGCACCATCCCGCTGATCGCCGACATCTATCCGGACCCCGAGTTTGGCAGCGGCGCGGTGAAGATCACCCCAGCCCACGACCCCAACGACTACATGGTGGGGCAACGCCACAGCCTAGAGATGCCGGTGATCCTAGACGAGCGGGCTCGCGTGAGCCTGCCGGGCTCTCCGTACGACGGCCTCGACCGCTACGAAGCGCGGAAGCGCATCGTGGCCGACCTCGAGGAGCAGGGCTTCCTGGAAAAGGTGGAGGACCACGAGATCGCGGTGGTGGTGAGCGAGCGTAGCGGCGAGGTCATCGAGCCCCTTCTCAGCGAGCAGTGGTTTGCGGACCAGGCCAAGCTAGCTCCTGCCGTGATCGAAGCTGTGGAAGCGGGCCGGGTCCAGTTCTATCCCGCCCGGTACCAGGAGATCTTCCTGGAGTGGATGCGCAACATCCGCGAGTGGTGCCTGAGCCGGCAGCTGTGGTGGGGCCACCGGATTCCGGTCTACTACGACGAGTCGGGCGCGGCGCATGCCGCGCTCAGTTGGGAGGACGCCCAGAGCAAGGCGGGCGACCAGAAGATCGTGCGCCAAGACGACGACGTGCTGGACACGTGGTTCAGCTCCGGCCTGTGGCCCTTCGCTACCCTCGGGTGGCCCGAGGTCACCGCCGATCTGCGCGAGTTCTATCCCACCAGCACCCTCATCACGGATCGGAACATCATCAACCTCTGGGTAGCCCGGATGATGATGATGGGGCTGCACTTCATGGGCAAAGAGCCTTTCCATGATGTGTGCATCTACGCTACTGTTCTCAACGAGAAGGGCCAGCGGATGAGCAAGAGCCTGGGAACCGGCGTGGACCCTATGGGAATCATCGAGACCAAGGGCGCGGACGCCATGCGGTACACCCTGCTCTCGCAGGCCGGCGAGAACCAGGACCTTCGCTACAGCGACCGCAAGACGGACGAGGCGCGGAACCTGTGCAACAAGCTCTGGAACGCCACCCGATTCGTCCTGTTGAACGTTGAGGGGTCGGTGGCTAAGCCAGACGTCCTGGAGGATACGGACCGCTGGCTCTTGAGCCGTCTTTACCAGACGGAAGCGGCGGTGCGCAACGCCTACGACCGTTACCACCTGCAGGATGCCTGCACCGCGCTCTACCGATTCTTCTGGTCGGAGATGTGCGACTGGTACATCGAAGTCTCCAAGTCTCGCCTGGCCGACCCGGCAACCCGGGCGGTGCCTCAGTGGGTGCTCCTCACCAGCCTGGAGGCGCTCCTCAAGATGCTTCACCCTGTGATGCCCCATATCACGGAGGAGCTGTACGCCTACTTGCCGATCGAAGACAAGGCGGCTTACCTGATGTCGGCGGCTTGGCCCAACCTTCCGGCCGAGTACAGCGACCCGGCCACGGAGGCTCGGGTTGAGCGAACCTTCGAGATCGTTCGAGCGCTCCGAGCGTTGCGGGCAAGCGTGGACCTGGCGGCGATGAAGTCGGCGCCGATCGTCTACGTATCGGGCGACCTACAGGGGAACGAGGAGACCTTGCGAACCCAGGCTTGGTTCGAACAGATCGTTCTCGGGGCGCCTCCGGAAGGAGAACGGTGCGTGTCTACCACCCTGGAAGGCGTCGACCTCCACCTGCCGATCGGCGACTTGCTGGACCCCCAGAAGGAGCTGGCCCGGCTGGACAAGGAGTCGGAGAAGCTGTCCGCCGAGCTACTGAAGATCCAGGGGCAGCTGGACAACCCGCTCTTCATGGAGCGAGCCAAGCCGGAGCTGATCGAGAAGTTGCAGGCCAACCGCGAGGAGGTCGAGGGCAAGCTCGGCAAGATCGTGGAGCGGCGCGCGCTCTTCGGCGGCTAAGCCTCAGCGTCCCCGAACGAACCCGTTCGGGGACGCCACGAAAACCACTTCGCCATCGCGGTCCGTGCGAAGAAACTCTGCGCCCGCCCGGAGGGCCCGTTCGGTTGCCTCGGGGGTGGGGTGGCCAAACGGATTGACTCTGCCGCAGCTGGCGACCACCCACTTGGGACGAACCTCCGCGAGCCAGGTCAGGCCCAGCGATCCGGCGCTGCCGTGATGGCCCGAGTTCGCCACTTGGGCGGCGAAGTCGCCGCGCGGGGCCATGGCTTCTTCGGTGGACTGGGGCGCGTCGCCGGTCAGGACGGCGAGGCTCTTGCCCCGCTGGATTCGGGTGAACAAGGAGCCTGAGTTGTCGCTCCCTAAGCCATCGTCCGGAGGGGTCCAGACCTCGATCTGAGCCTCCTCAGATTCCACAATCGAGCGGCTCCGAATCCAAACGATATCGGAGAGCGAGCGGCCGGCCTCCGCCGCCTTCGCTACCATGACCGGATGGTCCCGGAAGGCCCCGTTGGCTACCACTCGAGCCTCTGGGAACCTTCGCCAAAGGGTGGGCAGGCCTCCGATGTGGTCGGAGTCTGGGTGGGTAATCACGATGATGGATAGGTGGCGAACCCCGAGGCGCCGGAGGCGCGGAAGGATCAGGCGCTGTGCGGCTTCGTCGCTGGGACCCGCATCGATAAGGAGGCTAAGAGACGAGTCCTGGTAGAGGGCGCAGTCCCCCTGCCCCACGCTTAGGAACCGCAGCTCTGCTTGGGTAGGGCGTAGCCCCCGCCAGACGAGCCAGGTGAGGATGGCCAGCACCGCCGCCACCAACAGCTCACGCCGGGACAGGTCTCCACCTCCACAGCATGGCGAGCGCCGCATAGATCGGGACAAGAATCCAGGCATCGAAGGCGGGGACCTCAAGTTGGGCAAAGTTCAGAGCGCCAACCCGGTCCACGACGAGTAACAGCCATCCGAGGGCGGGACGCACGCTGATGCCCATGAGCCAGCCTGCAAGAGACGGCAGGAGGCCACTGACGGCAAAGAGGCCGAGCCCCGCAGTCATTGCCAGCGACACGGCAAAGCCCACAAGTGGATTAGCCACCGGGGAGACGAGAGAGATGCGTCCGAAGTGGTAGGCCAGCAACGGCGCGGTGCCCACGCTGACGGCCAAGCTCATCCGGGCAGCCTCGGCCGCGCGGATGCGCAGAACTCCGAACGCAGGGATGCCTTCGACTTCGACCCGCCGGTAGGCCATCGCCAGTCCGGCGACCGCCACCACGGATAGCTGGAAACCGATCTGGAAGATCTCCTCTGGGAATACTATTAAGTACCCTATTACGGAAGCCGCCAAGGCGGTCAGGCCGTCGAACTCCCGTCGGACCACAAAGGCAAGGCGCAGGATCAGCGCCATGGCAGAAGCCCGCACGATCGGGGACTCCAGGCCGGCAACCAGGGCAAAGAACGTTAAGCACCCGAGGAGGGCGAACGCCTCGGCCGTCCGCGAAAGCCGCAGGCGCCTGAGGAGAAAAATCACCGAAGCGCCGAGGATGAAGACGTGGAATCCGGAAGCGCTCACGATATGGATCGTTCCGGTCCGGCGCAACCCCTCGGTCACGTCTTTATCGATCTCTCGCACCGAGTTGACGCAGATGCCATTGAGGAGAGCTCCGAGGCCGGGACCCAGGGCGGATTCGCTGAAGCCGAGAAACCGCTTCCTTACGGAGGACGCCCACTCCACGATTCGGGGCGCGGGCGTGACCAGCGCCATCTCGCGGGGATCCACGCGAAGCGTGCCCACGGCGCGTTCGGCGCGCAGCCAATCGTCCAACCCTTCGCGGGGCGGCCGGGCAAGGCCCTTGAGGCGGACATGGTCTAGCCACACCGGGCTTGCGGAACGGGCGGTGTAGACGACCACCCTCTGACCGCCAACCGAGGCCAGAAAGCGGATCTGCTGGCCGAGGGGCTCCGGGACCGACTCGACCCGGGCCACGCCATCGATCGCCATTGGCTGGGTTAGGAGCGGGGGAGGGGGCGTTGGCGCCCTCGCCAAGCCAGTTAAGAATGCCGCGCCCAGCCACCAAGCACGCAGGCCCGAGAAGGGGATCAGGAGAAGAAGGAGAAGAGCGCGGCGGGGATCGTCGACGGACGCGAGGCCGATCGCAAGCGCGGCGGCAGCCAGTAGAAGCGGCCTATTGCTGAGCTCTCGACGCATCTTCCAGCAAGCGGAGGCGTCGCTCCGCGATCTCCCTGATCGACATGCCTTCGTACTCCAGGTCGCAGACCGGCGTGGGAGCCTGAGGCTCCTCGCCGTGAAGGCCCCGGCGGGCGCGAACTCCGAAACGGACGCCCTCGAAGAGCTTCTCTCCGGCTTCCTTGTTGAGGCGCTGGAGGATCGTCTCGCTCATCATGCGGAGCTCCTGAGCCCACGCCGAGCCGTCAACCGCGACCCAGATGGTGCCGCGCTCGAACTTGTCTGGCAGAGACTTCGCCGCGAGGGCGGGCCCCACGAACTCCTCCCAGCGACGGAGGATGGCCTGGGCTCGCGCGGCGCGAAGCATTTCGCTTCGATTCACCACATCCGGAAGCATGTGTTGGAGCGATCTCACGCTTCCCGAACCGTACCCCGCTCCACCCGAAAGAGCTTCGCCCTGCGAAGAATGTCTTCCCCGGCCAGGGAGGGTTCTGTGCAAGTTAGGATGGTTTGGCCACCATGCTCCAGGACGATTTGTACAAGCGTCTCCCTTCGAAAGGCGTCCAAGTCCGAGAAAATGTCGTCGAGCAGGAGCATGGGTTGGCCGCCTAGGACCTCTCGAGCAACCCGCAGGGAAGCTAGTTTCAGGCTGATCGCGGCGGTGCGCTGCTGGCCCTGCGATCCGAAGAGCCGGACCGATTTGCCGTCCACCAAAAGGTTCACGTCGTCTCGATGCGGTCCCACGGAGGTAGACCCTCTTGCCACGTCATGGGCCCTGGTTGACGCGAGAAGGGCCGTGAGAGCCTCTGCGCCCTCGCTCTCGTCACATGGGGAGTCAAGGGCCTCGAAACGCTCTCCCTGGCCCAAAATCGCTTGAAGCTCCTGAAGCGGCTGGGCTAATTGGGCCAGATACTGTCGCCGGGCGGAGCGCAGAGCCGCTCCGTGTTCGCCGATCGGAACCTCCCAGACCTCGAACGCGGACTCCGCGACGCTTTGCTCGCGCGCAGTTCGCAGCAGGGCGTTTCGCTGCTCCAGGCACCGCCGGTAGCCCGCAAGATGCCGGAGGTACGACGGGTAGAGCCCGCTGAGCTCCAGATCCAGGAACATTCGACGCTCGGCGGGTTCGCCACGCACCGTCTCAAGGTCGAGAACCGAGACGCAGACGCACGGCATTCGGCCGAGGAGGTCAGCCGCTCGAGGAAGCGAGATCCCGTTCAAGAGTGCCTTCTTGCGGCCGCCTCGCTCTAGGCTCACCGCCAGCGTGGTAGCCCCGTTCAGGAGATCTGCTTCCACGAGCATGCGGTCGCTTCCCTCTCGGATGGCCTCATGGTCTCGCTGGCCTCGAAGGAGCCGGCTGGTCGCCAAAACGAAGCAAGCTTCCAGCAAGTTGGTCTTCCCTTGGGCGTTCAGCCCGTGAAGCACGTTGAGCCCATCGTCCAGCACCAGCTCCGCATGGGTGTAATTCCGAAAGTCCTGGAGCCTCAGCCTCGTCGCACCCAAGCGCACGCCCTCCGGATTCCCTAAGAAAGAGTTCATTTAGAATCTAAAGGTGGTTATGGTTAAGGGGCTCTCAAAGTGTGGATAACCACTCCCGAAGGCGACTAAAGTGTAGGTTTCGGCGAGTGTTTTGAACCTAGAATGGTTAAGAATGGGCGATCCCACAACGTGGAAAACTGTGTGGGAAAACCACGATCGGTATAAGTCTGGGCCGAAGGTTATCCCCGTACTTTGGGTCAGGTCCGGTTTCCCGATCTGTCCCCAACGGTTTCCCCCCATAGGGTGACGGCCTCCTTGATCCCTATCCTTGCAGGAAGCACGCCCAGCGAACCAGCGTGCGGAGAAGAACCCAAGGTATTTGCTAGGCGAATTCATGGGGGAAAACTTCATCGAAGGGTCGGGCCTCGCGATACAATGCCTACCTCTCATGACGGCAACGACGCTGGATCAATGGACTCAGGATACTGCCCCTTCGCTCGGGGCTTTGCTTCGGGACACCGTGCGGAACCACGGCGAGAAAGTCGCGGTGATGATTCCGGGGAAGGAAGGCTTTCGGTCTCTCACCTACCTCGAGTTCTATGCCCGGGTGGCCCGCCATGCGGCCGCTCTTCGGTCTTTGGGTCTCCAGCGGGGAGACCGGATCGCGATCATGGCGGAGAACAGCGTGGACTGGTCGCTTACCGACTGGGCTAGCCAGTGCCTGGGCATCGTCCCCGCTACCATCTTCCCCACCCTGCCGGCCGACCAAGCGATCGAGATCGTGGCGGACTCGGAGGCAAAGGTAGCGGTTGTTGGCACGGAGGATCACCGCTCTCGGCTGAGCGGACACCCTGGCCTCAAGATTCTGACCCTGCACGAGCTAGAGGAGATCGCAGGCAGCCAAACCCCGCTCTCGGAGGCGGACCTGGATCGGGAGATCGACCTTGCCGACCCAGCCGACCTTGCGACCCTCATCTACACGAGCGGCACGTCCGGTCAGCCCAAAGGCGTGATGCTCAGCCACCGGGCCATGACCTGGGTGGGTAAGGCGATCCTCGCTTACCTGCCGGTCAGCAAGGACGATCTGTTCGTTTCGTTCCTGCCCATGTCCCACTGTTTTGAGAGGATAGACGGCCAAATCTTGCCAATATCCCTTGGGGCCACGGTCGCCTACTCCAAGAATCTGGCCTCGCTGGCGGGCGATATCCTCAAGGCCAAGCCCACCGTACTGCTCGTCGTTCCCCGCTTCCTGGAGAATATTCGCGACCGGATCCAGGACGGGGTGGCCAAGCAGTCTTCGATCAACCAGGCCCTGTTTCGGCTGGGCCTTAGCCAGGGCCTGCAGAAGGCCAAGGGGAAGCCGGCGCCGCTCTTCTTCCTCACGGACCGCTTGGTTGGCCAGAAGATCCGGGCCCGGTTCGGGGGTCGCTTGCGGCTGGTGGCCTCGGGCGGCGCGGCGCTCGATAAGGACGTCTCGCTCTTCTTTGAAGCATTTGGCATCCGGGTTCTTCAGGGCTATGGCCTAACCGAGACTTCGGCCGGCATCTCGATCAACACCCCGGATCGGAACAAGCACCATACGGTGGGCGAGGTCCTTCCCGGGATGGAGTGCCGCATCGCGGAGGATGGCGAGATCCTGCTTCGCGGTCATGCGGTGATGGACGGCTACTACAAGCGTCCGGAGGAAACGGCGGCCGCGATCGATGCGGACGGCTGGTTCCACACCGGCGACATCGGCGAGTTCGAGGGCAAGCACCTCAAGATCACCGACCGCAAGAAGGACCTGATCGTGCTGGGCAACGGCAAGAACGTCGCCCCCCAGCCGATTGAGAACCGGCTCAAGCAGTCTCGGTTCATCGCGGAGGCGGTGGTGCTGGGGGATGGCATGGACCACTGCGTGGCTCTGATCGTGCCCAACGCGGAGGCGGTTCGAACCGAGCTTGGCCTTGGGGAAGGAATCTCGGTCAAGGACTCGCCGGAGGCTAAAGCCCTAATCAAGAAGGAGATCGACCGGATCAACAAGACCCTTGCCAACTTTGAGATGGTCAAGAAGCACGCGCTTCTGGAGACGGTGTTCTCGGTGGAATCCGGCGAGCTCACCCCTTCGCTCAAGGTGAAGCGCAGGGTGATCACCGAGCGCTACGCCACGGAGATCGCGAGCCTGACCCGGTGAGCCCTGAGATCTGGGAGGCCTCGCGACGAATCGCCGCACTGAGGCGCTGGATGGCCTCTCGCGTAGTGGAGAGGGGCGGTTACGGGCCGGCGCCCTTCCCGGTTGGAGATGGGCTGGCGCGGTTGGACCCGGAGTCTCGCTCCCCATATCCAAGCCAGAACCGGAATGCCCTGAAGTACGCGGGCACGGAAGGGGAGCTCGATCAGGCGGCTCTAAACGACCTCATGGGGCAGGTTCGCCGCCTGCGCGTTCCGTTCTTCAACGTTTACGTCAACCCGTCTCCCCGAGCTCGCGACCTCATCGATTGGGCAGAGGCCCAGGGCGCGCGGCCCAAGGTCTTCCTGGTGGCGCTACGACACGAAGCAGAGGTCGATCCAGGGCCCTGTCCTGGCCGAATACGCCCGATCACCAAGGCGGAGCTGTCCGCCATGAACGAGGGGTCGCCGGATGCTGGGGAGGAGACCCTTGGCCTGTATGGGGAACCCGGCGTGCACCTTCTCGCAATGGAGATCGACGGCCAAGTTGCCGGGATGGGCGCAGTCTACGTGCACGATCGGGCCGCCTACGTGGGCAACGTACGGGTGCTTCCGGCTCTCAAGGGCCGGGGCGTTCAGCGTTCGCTCTTGGCGGAACGGGTGAGGATTGCGAAGAGCGAGGGCGCGGATCTGATCGTCTGCGAGACGTACCCGTTCCTCGCGACCTCTTACGAGAATCTGCACCAGGCTGGCTTTCGGGACTTCTACGAGCGTCCGATCTGGCGTTGGGAACGCCCGCGCGACGCGTAGGCGAGCGTCTATCGGCATAAACTAGGCTATGTTGCGCGTATCGTTTCGGCGCCTAGAGTTGACCAAGCTCTATCCTCTCGCGATCAGTCGGGGCTCGATGGCGAGCTCAGAGAACCTGTTCGTCACGGTGAGCGACGGCCGCCACGAAGGGATCGGCGAGCTTTCTCCGGCAACCGGCAGCGCTTGGACGGCCGACCGTGGGGAGGCCCAGATCTCCGCCATTCCGCTGGAAGACGACGCGAACCCTCACGACGTCTGGAATCGGATGCGGGAGGCGGCGGTCGACCCTCCGGCAATGGCGGCTCTGGACATGGCGCTCTGGGACCTGCTGGCGAAGCGCGCTGGGCTACCCCTCTTCGAGCTGCTGGGCCTGCCTCGCCGGGCGGTGCCCACGAGCGTGACGATCGGGCTAAATCCACCCGAGGTCACGCGCGAGCGGGTGCCGGCGATTCTGGCGGGAACCGGAGCCAAGTGCCTCAAGATCAAGCTGGGGTCGCCGGAGGGCCGGGAATTCGACAAGGCGCACTTTGCCGCCGCGGCGGAAGCAGCAAGGCCTTTCGGTGCCAAGCTACGCGTGGATGCCAATGGCGGATGGACGCCGGACGAGGCGATCTCCATGATGGCCTGGCTTGCCGAGCGCGGAGTGGAGTACGTGGAGCAGCCCTTGGTGGAAGGCGCGGAAGCCGATCTGCCTCGGATCTTTGCGGGACGGCCCCTCCCGATCTTTGCCGACGAGTCCTGCTGCTTCGCCACGGACGTCCCGAAGCTGGCGGACCGGGTGGACGGGATCAACCTCAAGCTGATGAAGTGCGGAGGCATCACCGAAGCTCTGCGCATTGTGGCTTCCGCCCGCGCGCACGGCCTTCAGACGATGATCGGGTGCATGAGCGAGAGTTCCATTGCCATCGCGGCAGGAGCGGCGATGGGGGCTCTGTTCGACCACATCGACCTCGATTCCCACCTCAACCTGAACCCAGATCCGGCAGTTGGGGCGCCCATTCTGGATGGGGTTGTGTTGCCGGAGATTCGCGCCGGGCACGGCGCTCGGCTACGCTAGGGCTATGCAAACAACTCTTCGCGTTTCGGGAATGTCTTGCCAGAACTGCGTTGCCCACGTCAAGAAGGCGGTGTCCGCCGTTGCCGGCGTGGACAGCGTGGAGGTCGATTTGGAGTCGGGGATCGCTCGAATCCAGGGCCACCCAGACGAGGCCGAGTTGATTGCCGCGATCGAAGAAGAGGGCTATGAGGCTTCGCGGAGCGAGTAGCCGCCGTACGGCTTGGCGGGAATGTGTAGGAATCGAACCCACCCGACCCTTTGCAGAGTCACATTGGTTTTGAAGACCAAGAAGGACACCAGCCCCCATCCACTCCCAGAGCATTGTAGCTCTCAGCGTGCGACGACTCGGTAGAGATAGTAGGCGCTCATGCCCACGCCGTAGACCGCGATGATCTTCCGCAGGAGGTCGCCATCGACCTTCTGCGAGATTCGGGCCACCGAGAAGCCGCCGACCACCGAGCCGAGGGTGAGCGCCACCGCCACGTCCGCGACGACGATGCCCCTGGCGACGAAGAGCAGGGTGGCGACGAAGTTGATGATCACGCCGAGCCAGTTCTTCACCGCGTTGAGTTCGTGGATCGTGCCGTCCATGTAGAAGGCAAAGCAGGCCAGCATCATGATCCCCATGCCGGCGCCAAAGTAGCCGCCATAGAGCGAGACCAGGAACTGGAGGAGCATCCCCGCCCAGGCAGGAACGTGGGGCACGTGGTTCTGGACCATGGCCTTGACCTTTGGCTGGAAGATGAGGAGGACGGCCGCGCCGAGGATCAGGACCGGGACGAGGGCATCAAAGACTCGTTGGGCGGTAATGAGCAGGAGCCAAGCTCCCGCGGCGGCTCCAACGATCGTGGGGAGCACGAGCGTCTTGAGGTGGTGCCGGGTCTTGTCCAGCAGGTTTCGGAATCCGAACGCCCCCGCCAACGAGCCGGGCCACAACGACACCGAGTTGGTGGCGTTGGCGATCACGCTGGGAATCCCGTAGCCCATGGTGAGGGCCGGGAAGGAGATGAGCGACCCGCCACCGGCAACCGTGTTGATGCCGCTGGCGACCGCGCCGATGAGAAATAGCCCCGCGTAGTGGAGCGCGTCGATTACAGTTGCCCCAGAACGCTGAGCAGCTCGAGCGCGGCCAGGGCGGCCTCACGCCCTTTGTTTCCGTACTTCAGCCCAGCGCGGTCGAGCGCCTGCTCCTGCGTGTCGGGAGTCAGCACTCCCCAGGAGACCGGCACTTGGTGCTCGACCTGAAGGCCCATCAAGGCGCCGCCGACGTCCGACCCAAGAAGCTTGGCGTGGGGCGTCTGGCCTTGGAGGATGCAGCCCAGCGCGATAACGGCATCTGGCCGGTTCGCCGAATCAAGCAGCTTCGCCACGACCGGGGGAATCTCCCAAGTGCCCGGCACGTGGATCACCTGGACCAAGGGAGCGCCGTGCAGGCTCAGCTCGTCGAGCGCGCCTTCAAGCAGCTCCTTGGTGATCAGTTCGTTCCAGCGGCTGACCACGATCGCGACGCGCTTGCCGGCGCCGTCTGCCTTTCCCCGTACTGCGGACATAACGAAAGTATGGCTCAGAGGCTCCGGACGGCCCGCATTCTGGGGGTTGGGTAGGGCACAATCCTCCCTGGGATGTCCACGAATCGTTACGCCCGGACGCGGGAGGACCATAGCCGCGAGTTGGCGGAGGATTACTGCGAGCTGGTGGACGCCCTCATTCGCGAGACCGGCGAGGCTCGGGCGGTGGACCTGGCGGTGCGGCTGGGCGTCACCAACGTCACGGTCAGCAAGACCATTCAGCGCCTCATTCGCGAGGGCCTGGTGGAAAGCCGCCCGTACCGGAGCGTGTTCCTAACTCCCGAGGGGCAAGCCATCGCCCAGAAGGCGAAAGAGCGGCACGAACTGGTGCTCGGATTCCTGATTCGCCTCGGCGTGGGCGCGGAGGTTGCGGAGGTGGACGCCGAGGGCCTTGAGCACCACGTCAGCGAGGACACCCTAGAGGCCATGCGCAGGTTCCTCGCCGCCTCCTAAGCCGGTGGCGTTTCCCCGAGGGGGTACCCTTCCTTCTCGCACGAAATGAGGATTTACACTTCCGAGAGCGTCAGCGTGGGTCACCCCGACAAGCTGGCAGACCAGATTTCCGATGCCTTGCTCGACGCCTTCTTCGAGAATGAGCCCCCCGACTACCACGGGCACACCCGGGTTGCGGTCGAGACGCTTCTGACGCGCGGCGTCGCCGTCGTCGCCGGCGAGGTTCGCACCGAGGGTTACGTGGACGTGGCCAAAGTGGTTCGCGAAACGATCAAGAGCGCGGGCTACACCAACACCGCTTTCGGCTTCGATGGCAACACCTGTGGCGTCTTGGTTGCGATCCAGGAGCAGTCCGCGGACATCGCTCAGGGCGTGGATCGCGACGCATCCCACAAGGCGAGCAAGAAGATCGGCGCCGGCGATCAGGGCATGATGTTTGGCTATGCCGCCCGGGAAACCGACGTGCTCATGCCCTTACCCATCACCCTGGCCCACAGGCTGGTGAAGCGCCAGGCAGACGTGCGCCGCAAGGGCAAGCTCAACTGGCTCAGGCCTGATGCCAAGAGCCAGGTCACCGTGGTCTACGAGGACAACAAGCCAGTGGGTCTGGACGCCGTGGTGCTGTCCACGCAGCACGCGCCCGACATCAAACAGAAGGACCTCCGGGAAGCAGTAATCGAGGAGATCCTGAAGCCCGTGATCGCGAAGAAGTGGTTTGCTTCCCTGAAGAAGGAGAAGATCCATATCAACCCGACCGGCGCCTTCGAGATCGGCGGGCCCATGGGCGACTGTGGCCTCACCGGCCGCAAGATCATCGTCGACACCTACGGCGGCATGGCCCGCCACGGGGGCGGAGCGTTCTCCGGCAAGGACCCGACCAAGGTGGACCGTTCGGCGGCCTATGCCGCCCGTTATGTTGCCAAGAACATCGTCGCCGCCGGCATTGCCGACCGCTGCGAGGTGCAGGTTTCCTACGCCATCGGCGTCGCCCAGCCGACCTCAGTCAGTGTCGATACCTTTGGCACCAGCAAGCTCGGGGAAGAACGCCTCGACCAGCTGGTCCGCAAGCACTTCGACCTGACGCCCTACGGCATCCGGGAAATGCTGGATCTGCACAGGCCCATCTACCGGGCCACGGCGGCCTACGGCCACTTTGGCCGGGAAGAACCGAATTTCACCTGGGAGCGAACTGACAAGGCGGAGGCCCTGCAGCGGGACGCTCGCGTGAAGCGCTAGCTGCCGATTTGCCCCTCACCTGACCTGCATAAAACAGCACCAAACCTGAGGACTCACCAATGAGCACCAAACCCGCTTTGGCCACCAAGGAAGACTTCCGCGTTGCCGACATGAGCCTCGCCGCCTGGGGCAGAAAAGAAATCGCCATTGCGGAAACCGAGATGCCGGGGCTCATGGCGCTCTGCGAGGAGTTCGGCAAGTCGAAGCCTCTGAAGGGCGCCCGGATCGCGGGTTGTCTGCACATGACCATTCAGACCGCCGTGCTGATCGAAACGCTGGTCAAGCTGGGCGCCAGCGTCCGCTGGTCCTCCTGCAACATCTTCTCCACCCAGGATCATGCCGCCTCGGCCATCGCCGCTGCCGGCGTGCCGGTGTTCGCCTGGAAGGGCGAGACGGAGGAAGAGTACTGGTGGTGTGTGGAGCAGACGGTGCGGGGACCGGACGGCTGGGTGCCCAACATGATTCTCGATGACGGCGGTGACCTGACGCAGATCATTCACGAGCAATACCCGGCCATGCTGGAGCACATCCACGGCATCACCGAAGAGACCACCACCGGCGTACACCGCCTGCTCGACATGCTCGAAAAAGGCACGCTGAAAGTGCCGGCCATCAACGTCAACGACTCGGTGACCAAGAGCAAGAACGACAACAAGTACGGCTGCCGTCACAGCCTCAACGATGCCATCAAGCGCGGCACCGACCACCTGCTGTCTGGCAAGCAGGCGCTGGTGATCGGTTATGGCGACGTGGGTAAGGGCTCGGCGCAGTCGCTGCGCCAGGAAGGCATGATCGTACGGGTCACCGAAGTCGACCCAATCTGCGCCATGCAAGCCTGCATGGACGGTTTCGAACTGGTATCGGCCTTCAACAACGGCATCAACGATGGCACCGCCGCCAGCATCAACGCCGCGTTGCTGGGCAAGATCGACCTGCTGGTGACCACCACCGGCAACTTCAATGTGTGCGACTCGAACATGCTCAAGGCCCTGAAGAAGCGCGCCGTGGTGTGCAACATCGGTCACTTTGACAACGAAATCGACACCGCTTTCATGCGCAAGAACTGGGCGTGGGAAGAAGTGAAGCCGCAGGTGCACAAGGTTCACCGCACCGGCAGCGGCGACTTCGATGCACAGAACGACGACTACCTGATCCTGTTGTCCGAAGGCCGCCTGGTTAACCTGGGCAACGCCACCGGCCACCCAAGCCGGATCATGGACGGCTCCTTCGCCAACCAGGTGCTGGCGCAGATCTTCCTGTTCGGCCAGAAGTACGCCGAGCTGCCTGCCGCGCAGAAAGCCGAGCGTCTGACCGTCGAAGTGCTGCCGAAGAAGCTCGACGAAGAAGTGGCGCTGGAGATGGTCAAGGGCTTTGGCGGCGTGGTCACGCAACTGACCAAGCAGCAGGCCGAGTACATTGGCGTAACCCAGGAAGGCCCGTTCAAGCCGGACGCCTATCGCTATTGATGCGTA
>JBGSIJ010000066.1:0-109253 GCA_041742595.1 Fimbriimonadaceae bacterium
TTGACCGCGCCAGCCTGGCCAACCATCCAGCCCGGCCAGGTCGCCTTGCTAAGCGAGTCGCCGCCGTTGCGCAGGATGTCCCAGCTCTTCAGGTAGGGAAGGATCCCGAAGGTCCAACCGCCGTCACGGGGCTGCCACCAGTCGTTGCCCGAACCCATCGGGAAGATGTCGTCGTAGTCGGCCTGGTACATCTTGACTCCCAGAACCAGCTGCTTGACGTTGGAGAGAGCGGCCGTCTTCTTCGCGGCTGCCTTCGCCTGGGCGAAGACCGGGAACAGGATGGCGGCGAGGATCGCGATAATCGCGATCACGACTAAGAGTTCGATGAGCGTAAATGCTCGTTTCATATGATTTCTTGTCCTCCTTTGGACGGATGTCGAGGCTCAGAAGATAACCTTCGAAGCGTTTCGACGCTTTCAGTATAGGGAATGTTCGCGTGGTTCTGCAACGTTTTCGGGTGCATTTGGATCGTATGCGGCCAAAATCCAGCACTCATGCTAACGGCTTGTTAGCTCACGAGCCGAGTTGCGGCTCCTGGGTACCGCGGACCGGCCCGGAGCTTGCCCGGATGACCAGCTCGGTGGGATAGATAGGCGGTTGAGGCAGGGGGTCATGGCGGAGCATGGACGCGACCATTCGGACGGCATCGCGCGCCATGCGGTCCACGGGCTGCCGAACGCTCGTGAGGGCTGGGCGTTGCAGTCGAGATACCGGTACATCGTCAAAGCCGACCACGCTGAGTTCGCCGGGAACGTCCAGCCCCAGGTGGTTGGCGGCCAAGAGAACCCCGATCGCCGACTCGTCGTTTCCGGCGTAGATGGCGGTGAGATCGTGGTTTCGCAGCAGATGCAGGGCTGCTTCCATGGACATCTGGGTATCGAAGTTTCCGACCTCCACAAGTGGTGAAACTCCGCGACGGCGCATGAACTCTTCGTACGTTGTTCGGCGTTCTTCAGCATCGAATTGCGAAGCTGGTCCTGCGATGTGTCCAATTCTGCGGTGGCCAAGGTCCCAGAGATGGTGCAATGCCATCACGGTCCCGGCACAGTTGTCGGCCCTGAACTGCGGCACCCTAAAATCGAGCTTCCTGCTGATGACCGCACACGGAAGCCCTGCATCCGCAATCGTCTTCACAAGCCCAGTGTCGAACGTTGGGCTGAGAAACACGGCGCCGTCGACCCGACCGTCTAGGAGAGCGTGCACGATCGCCTCGGGCCGCATGGCGTCCAGACGGGTGAAGACCAGGAGGTCGTAGCCCATCTCCTCTGACGCACAGGTAAGTGCGTTCAAGCAGAGATGATGATAGGGGGATAGAAGTGCGTCATGGCGCACCGACTCGGGCACCACTCCGATGGTATGCGTTTTGCGCGTGACCATCGACTTCGCGATTCGGTTCGGCCGGTAATGGAGTTCCAGGGCCGCCGCCAGTACCCGCTGCTTCACGTCGTCGCTCACATTACGTGGTCCTCCGTTCAAGGCATAGCTGACCGTACTCATGGAGAGTTTTAGGTGCCGGGCAATGTCCTTGATCGTGGTCGGAGTACTGGTTCTAGACATCATGAGAAACTCGGCACCCTTGCGCCGCTCCCTTTTCCTCTAGTCTCGCGCACTTCTGCGAAGCGGCTTGTCCAGATTTCCTAGGACAGACGACCTCGCACGCTAGGGGACGACAACATCGATGCATATCGTTCCGGCCCGTTCGTGGCGTGCCGTCACCTGGTAGGTCGCTCCACCGCGTACAATCCACTCGAAAACGGCGACATCGGTGGTGGGGTCGGTATGCCACCCGAAGCCGCTTGCGGGAACGTGGCTCCAACCCGTCAACTGACCACCGTCCTGAACGATCAGGCCGGAAATCAGCCAATCTCCCTCCGCCTGGGCGGAGATCGAGCCTTGCACTCCCCGGACCATGCTCTTCTCGAGGGCACGCTTGGTGACCTGGGTGGGGAGCCAACCCTCGTTCTGGATGGCTAGTCGGACGCGGGCGGTGCCCTCGCCGGCGGCCTCGACTCTAACCTCGCGCAATCCGAGCCTAGGCGCGCAACCTGCCTGCCAGATCGCCCAATCGGCGAGCGGGGCAACCTCGGCTTCCAGGAACTCAGACGGGGGGTTCCGGAACGCGTAGTGGGAGTCCCAACCGCCAATCTCAACCTTGCCCAACTGGGGATGGTCGTAGGGTTTCCAGTCGACATGACCCTTGCCGCCGAGTTTCTCGTCGCTCCACTTGAGGAGCGCGATATCGTGCTCTACGGGATGCTCGCGGAACCACTCGATCGGCTTGTAGTCGGTAATGCCGGCTTGGCGCTGCGGCGACCAGATCTCGGTCGTCCATGCGTAGACGCCACGATGTTCATACATCCAGTCGTCGAATACGCCGGTGATCACCTCTTTGGGGTGATAGCGAAAGTCGTGGTAGACGCTGATCGCGGGGTACCCGGTCATCTCGGTGCCCACGCGGCCGATCTCCTGGAACGTCCATAGATCCTCGGCGGGCAGATCTGCGTCCGCGTACCGGCTTGGCGGACGCAGATGAACCCCGCTAAAGGTATGGAACGTCACGGCTCCACAGATGTTGGGTCGCTTAGTGATCGCGTCTACTGCCGCTCGGATTTCGGGTTCGCTGGTGGGATAGGGACCCGCGCCATGTTGTTCGCTCTCGGGACGCCAGCCGCCAGGAAAGTTGCGGTTCATGTCGAGGCCCTGCGGCATCCGGCGGTTCCGGAGCGTCATGCCGTCGTAGTTGTGAACGATGCCCTCAGGCATGAGGCGGTAGTACTGGCCGCCGACTTCGCCGGGCTTGCGCCGGACCAGCAGTCGGGGCTCATCGTCGCAAGCTTTCCAGGGGCCGTTCGCGTCCGGAACGCGCATGCTCAGGATTCTGCCGTCCTGGTCCAGGTCCTGTCGTTCGATCCCGTAGGGGTCCTCGTCAAGGTAGGGGTAGGGACGGGTGGAACTCCTCACGACCCGAGGGGGCGTCTCCATGGACCACTCGGCTCCGTCCGGGTTCAGGCGGGGGACCAGGTAGAAGGCGTGGGTTTTAAGTAGCGGGTGGGCCTCGCCTCCAACCAGTTTATTGAGCACCATCAGGACGGCCGTGGAAGCGCTGAGTTCCGATGCATGAATATTCCCGTCGCACCAGAATGCCGGTTTGTCCTTGGCCTCGCCCGTCGTCTTATCTGTGACCGTGGCGAGCCAGATATCCCGTCCCTCGAAAGACTTCCCGATGCTTTCCAGCGAGACTAGGGAGGGATTCTCCAGGGCGAAGGCGTGGAGCAGATCGGAGAGCTCCGCGTAGGGGTAGTAGCGGTTGAACGCGACTTCTGGCATTCGCCTAGTCTAACCCGCGCAACCCGCGATTGGCGGGTACCGTGCTTTCCATGGCGATGCGAGGTCGAACTTAGGTCGATGGACAACTTGGGCTTTCTACTTGTCGTCGGCGCTATCGTGGCGATAGCCGCCCTTGCGTACTACGCCTACAAGAAGGAGCAGGAGCGCATTGCCCGGCTTCTTGCCTACGCAACCTCGCAGGGCGCGGACTTTATGCCCCTAGGAGCCAACCTGGACACCGGATTTTGGTCTCGGCCATCCGGCGACACCCGCCTGCTAGATACGGTCACGATCTTTGGCTCAACCAAGCCGTTCGGCCAGGGCCACTCGCGAAAGATCAGCAACGCCATCGTCCTGCCGGAAGGCGTTCGAGGCTACGAGATGATCTTCGACTACGAGTACAAGATCACGACCAGCAACGGCAAGTCCACCCAGACCACGACCTACCCATTCCGGGTTCACGTGAGTCGGCTGCCGATCGTGCTTCCGCAATTGTGCGTGGAACCTGAGAACCTTGGACATCGGATTGCCGAGAAGTTCGGGCTTCGCGAGATCGAGTTCGAGTTCGAGGAGTTCAACCGACGGTTCTTCGTTACGGGCGGCGACCGGGAGACGGCGTACGGCCTGCTCCATCCAGAGATGCTCGAGTACCTGCTCAGCATCCATCCCGTGCGCATGCAGTTCTGCGGCCCCGCAATGATGGTTCTGGAAGCCGGCAAGCTCGATGTCCTCGATCTCGAGCGGATGCGGACCCAGGCCAAGGGGTTTGTGGAACGCATCCCGGAGTATCTTTGGGAGGATCGCGGAATCCGCGCCAACTGAACATGGAACCCGTCCTTGTTGCTCTCGCCGTACTCGCCTTGGCCGCGCTGATCTGGTTCGTGTCTACGAAGAACCGGTACGCCTGGCTTGAGAATCTGGTGAGGGAGTCCTGGTCTGGCATCGACGTTCAGCTGAAGCGCCGGTACGATCTCGTTCCCAACTTGGTTCGAGTGGTCCAAGGCTATGCCGCCCATGAGCGAGAAGTGTTCGAGCGAGTTACTGAAGCCCGCAACGAGGCCGCTAAGGCGGTGGAAGTAGCGGCGCAGGCTCGTTCAAACCAGGTGCTGGTCTCCGCGCTCAACGGCCTGATCGCCCGGGCAGAGGCATACCCTGAGCTCAAGGCGAGCGCGAACTTCCTGGAGCTTCAGAAGGAACTGGCCAATACGGAAGACCGCATCGCGGCGGCAAGGCGCTTCTACAACGCCAACGTGAGGGACTTCAACACCCTTCTGCACAGCTTTCCATCGTCCTTACTCTCGGGCAACCGTCGGCCCAAGGACTTTTTCGAGTGCGAGGAAGTCGTGGTTCCCCAATTCGGCGACTAGAAGGAGTGCTTGCCCAGGCGCGCAAGGCTGAACGACGCCGTGTCGGCGATCGCCATGACCGCCATGGTTCCCGCCTGTACCGGATCGGAGACCACCAAGTCCGCCGCCTCGGCAACGCTTCCTGCCATGTTCAGGGAGATGACCGGGATTCCGCTCGCCCTGAGTTCGCGAACCGCATGGGCGATGTCGCCGCCCATCAGCGACCCGGCAAGGACGAGAATCTTTGCGCGCGGTAGCCGGCCGACCGCCCGGACTGCTTCGGCTAACTTGGCCTCCCCAACGAGCGGGATGGTGTCCACGCTGATACGTTCGCCGCGCAGGTTGTGCCGGTCGGCCTCGGTGACGGCCCCCAATACGACCTGGGCGATCTGGGCGCCACCGCCTAGAACGATCACCCGCTTCCCAAAGATGGCTCCGGAAGAGTCGTGAGGGGCGGCATCTTCGACTCCGGGCACCTCGCCGAGAGAGCCGAGGAGTCCGAGGTCGACCTCGATGCCATCAATTTCGAGATAGATGTGGAGAGGATTGCCCGGAGAAAGGTGGACAGATGCGATGTTCGCCCCCCGCTCGGCCAAAAGGCCTGCGAGGTCCCGCAGAAGTCCCGGGCGGTCCGAAGCCGTCACGGTCAGGCCGAGTGGGCTAGGAACTCTCGCGTTCTCCGCTTCGGGCGATTGCTCGGACTTGGCTGAACGCTACCCAATGTCTGCCAAAGCTAGAGGTAGCTCATCATCACAAGATGGCAGAGGGTGCCGGAGAGCACAAACACGTGCCAGAGCTCATGGAATCCGAACTTGCCTGGCCACGGGTTGGGTCGTTTGCTTGCATAGACGATTGCGCCCACCGTGTAGCAGAGGCCGCCCGCGAGCATCCAGGTCATGAAGGTCGCGCCGGCGCGGGAGGTCATCTGCGGGGCGACGACTGCCGCCATCCAGCCCATCCCAAGGTAGAGGCTAAGGCGCAGCCACGTTGGAGTCTTGGCTAACAAGATGCTCGCCAGCAACCCAACTGCCGCGAGGCCCCACTGAAGCCCCAGGATCAGCCATCCGACCGCTCCCGTGATCACAAGGAGGGCGATAGGGGTGTAGGTTCCAGCGATCATAACGTAGATCGCCGCGTGGTCCAGCTTCTGCAGCCAGGGCCGAGTCTCATGGGTCCAGTGGTACGCCGCACTTGCGGCATAGAGCAGGACATTCGATAGCCCAAAGACCAGGAACGCGGCGAACGTGGTGGGAGGGCTCAGCCGGGGGACGATCAGGGCCACCGCGCTGACCCCCACGATCACCGCGCCCGCGAGGTGCGAGATCGCATTGAAAGGTTCTCGTACCTTCGCCATCTAGTTTGCGCTCAACTCGGCGATGAGGCCTTGGATCGCGAGGGCGATCTCGGTGTTGGGTGGAGCCACGGAGCGGGCCTCATAGAGGAGGGCCCGGGCGGAGGGCTCGTCGCCGAGCACTTGGGTCTGGCGAGCGGCGTTCATCAGAGCTTCCGCCCCCATGGCGCGAGCGCGGTCCCTCTCGCGACCTTCGGCCATCAGGCCGCTTGAAGCTCCGTAAGCGTGCCCCGCTTCCTGCCACAGTTCGGCCCGGGCTCTTGAGTCGTCGCTTCGCCGGACCTCTTGGACGTAGAGGTCTCCGAGGGCATAGGGTGCGTTGGGGTTGCCCGGGTCCAGGGTCATCGCCTGCTTCAGCTTGCTCTCGGCTTCGGGTGGCTGGGTCTGGAACAGATCCCGCGCCTGCTGGATGAGGAGTGCAGCGAGCCGGGCATCGGCCAGGACCTTGGCGTCGTTCGACGTTAGGCGATCGCGATATTGGGACTCTTGGTTCAGACGATCCTGAACGGAGCCTGAGGCCGAAGGGCGGGGGACCATTCTGTCTCGGCTCGAGGCGTTCTGGTTGTTGACGGCATCGGTTAAGGCCTGCGCGGCAACAATCACGAGGAAGAAGATCGTGCCAAGGATCATCACGGCCAACCCAATCTTGCCCAGGACCAGCCGGTGCTCCGGCTTCAGGAGCGGGGGCCGTGGGGGCGGTGGGTAGTAGACGGGCAGTTGGCCGGGCATCGGCGGAGCCGACCCAGGCGTGTGGGGCGCGACCGCACCGGCGCCCGGATTGAGATAGGGGTTGTAGGGAAACTGTACCGGCGGACCGCCCATCTGACCGCCAGGTGGAGGCGAGCCATAGGGGTTGAACGCTGGGGGCGGCCCGTACGGGTTAATCGCCGGGTAGCTGGCATTCGGGTAGCTCGGCTGTCCGTTCGGAGGATAGGTACCGCCAAGTGCGAACGGATTCGCGGGCGGCTCCGGCGCGGGGGCCGCAACGGCTTGGTCCAGCGCATCGATCATTCGAGAGGCGCTGGGGAAACGGCTACCCGGAACTTTATCGAGGGCTTGCTCGACCACACGCCACAACGAGTAATCCAGCTGAGCAAGTCGTTCTGGCGCCTTGTTCATGATCTGAGCGGTCGTCTCCATCACGCTCGTCCCCTGGAACGGTTTGCGACCGCTGAGCATCTCGTAGAGAAGCACGCCCACGCTGAAAAGGTCGCTACGGGGATCGATATCTTTGCCCACCACCTGCTCAGGCGACATGTAGCTAGGGGTCCCAAACACCTGGCCATCCACCGTGAGGTTCGGCTGGAAGGTGAGTCGGGCGATCCCAAAGTCGGTGATCTTGACCGTGCCGTCGCTGAGCAACTGCACGTTGTCCGGCTTGATGTCGCGGTGGATAACGCCCTTGTCGTGGGCGAACTGGAGGCCCTTAAGGACCTCTTTCACGAGCCGCACCGCTTGGTCGACCGGCAGAAATCCCTTGGAATCGATTTCGTTGCGCAGAGTGTGGCCGTCTAGGTACTCAAGGGCCATGAAGAACCGATCGCCTTCTTGGCCCAACTCGTAGACCGTCATGATGTTCGGGTGGTTGAGCGACCCGGCGGCTTGTCCCTCACGCTGGAATCTGCGAACCCGCTCCTCTTTTTGCTGGACGGTGGCCCCGGTGGGCATCGCGAGCTCCTTGAGAGCGACGCGCCGATGCATCAGGGGATCATAGGCCTCGTAGACGATGTCGTTCGAACGAGCGATCTCCCGGATGATCTGGTATTTGCCTAGCGTGCCTGGCGGACTGCTGCTCATCGGTTCTTGACGGAAGTACGGGGTTCTTCCGCGATCCGTCTATTGTATTGGACGTTGCGGCGAATGAGAACGTTTGGAAGGGAACGTTGCCATTGCGCTAGGTCCGTTGGCGAACTCTACGTGGTGCTACGCTGAGCCATGGTCGAACTACTTCCTCAAAGCAAAGATCAGTTCTTGGCGATCCGGCTATCCGGCGCAGCGAGTCCCGAAGACTACCGTGGTCTAGGCGAGATCTTAGACCGCCGCCTGGAGAAGTACAAGATGGTCCGTCTCCTCCTGCAGCTAGATGGGGTCTCCCTCTGGGCGCTGCGCGCGACCTGGGAGGGCCTTAGGATCGGGTTGGCCCACAAGGAGAAAATCGAGGTGCTGGCCCTGGTGGGAGAGAAGCGCACCGAGCAGATGGTGGCGTGGGCGGTGGAGCTGTTCAGCGGCACTGTCGTGGAATGCTTCCCGGAAGATGCGCTCGACGAAGCTTGGCGCTGGCTAAAGGCAGACCATTCGGACAAGCTCCGCTCGTACGCAAACCGAGGACTGGGCTCCTTGCCGACTCTAGACAATCGAGACAAAAAGCGGCACTAGGCGCCGAGTTCGATCACGCTTGCATCGAAGACGTTCGGGTTCATTTTGATGGCCAGGAGGGCTCCCGGTGACGGGTCCTTGTCCACCGAGATCTGCGCGATGGCGGAGCGGGCGCCACCCAAGATGATGTTCTCCATCTCCTGAACGTTCACGCCTTCGTCCTTAAGAACGCCCAAGACGTGGGCAAGCACGCCCACCCTGTCAAGATGCCGGACTACGATTACGTGCGTCGCCTTGGCCGCCCGAGGCTTCACGTTAACCGCGTTGTGCACGGTTCCGCTGAGCTTGTAGTCGCGGCAGATTCGAACGACTTCGGCCGCGATAGCCTCTTGCGCCTGGTCGGTGCTGGCTCCGATGTGGTGGGTGCAGTAGACCCGAGGGTGGTTCTTTAGGGGGCCCTCATAGGTGCCGGTTGCCCCCTCGGGCTCTCCTTCGAACACATCGAGTCCTGCCCAGACCTCTCGCTCCTCGAGCGCCCAAAGCAGGGCATCCTGGTCCACCACTTCCGCGCGGGAGGTGTTGATGAGGGTGGACCCAGGGCGGAGCTTCTCGAAGAACTGCTTTTTAAGTAGCCCCTTGGTGTCGCTGTTCAGGCTCACGTGGACGCTGACGATGTCCGACATGTAGGCCAACTCCTCAAGGGTCGCGGCTCGCCCGATGCCAAGAGCGGCCGCGGCTTCGGGGGTCATCCAGCGCGAGATCCCAACCACATACATGCCGAACGCCCGGGCCCTTCCGATCATTTCTTGGCTGATTGCCCCCATGCCAATGAGGCCAAGGGTTCGCCCGTAAAGGCCTCGTGCCTTGCTGAACTCTCCCTTCTTCCAGTGTCCCGCTCGGAGTTCCGACACGTTGTCTGGGATGTGGCGGTCTACGGCCAGGATCAGGCCGAAGGCAAGCTCTGCTACCGCGATCGAGTTCTTGCCCGGGCAGTTGGCCACTCGGATGCCGCGCTCGCTGGCGGCGGCCACGTCGATGGTGTTGGTGCCTGCTCCGGCTCGGATGATCACCCCAAGCCTTGCGCCCTCCATCATGGACGCCTCCACCTTGGTGGAGCGAACGATGAGCACGTCGGCGCCGGTCTCGCGGATCCGCTCTCCTAGCGCATCGCCCTGGAGGGTCGGCTCAAAGAAGACCTGGTAGCCGATGGCTTCCAGACCTTCGAGTCCGCTCTGCTCAAACTTGTCCGCGACGAGGGCTTTCATGGGGTCTCCCGAGTTTACCGGCGGCGGCGCAATGCCCTAACCGCTAGAGGCCGGAGACCTGGAAGGCGTTCTGGACGTCTCGGATAAGATCCCTGGGCGATTCGAGACCGCAGTACAGTCGGATGAACCAGGTCGGCTCGCCGTAGGCAAGCGGGTGAGCCAGCGTAGGGATCACGAGACTCTCGTGCCCACCCCAACTCACGCCACGGCCGAAGAGCTCCAGGGCATTGCAGAAGGCAACGATCTTGTCCCGATCATGCGACTTTGGATGAAAGGCGAACAGCCCGCCGCTACCGGACATCTGCCGGTCGATCAGGTCTCGCTGGGGGTGGCTGGCTAGGCCAACGTGGATGACTCGATCCACGCGGTCATGCTGTTCCAGCCAACCCGCGACCGCGTTGGCGCACGACTCGTGGTGCTTCAGTCGCAGGCCCAGGGTCCGCATGCCACGGTTCAGCAGCCAAGCCGGCAAGGGAGCCAAGATCGAGCCGAGGAGGGAGATCTCCTGATGGGTGATCCGGTCGATCCTGGCTTGGTTGGCGCAAATGGCGCCCGCAACGAGGTCGCTGTGCCCGCCAAGGTACTTGGTGGCGCTATGGACCACGATATCGACGCCAAACCGGGCGGGCTGCTGATAGAGCGGCGTGGAGTACGTGTTATCGGCGATCGTGGTGATCCCCCGGCGTCGCGCCTCATCACAGATGACTGCGAAGTCCTGTAGCCGGAAGGCGAAGCTTCCGGGTGATTCTAGATAGATAAGGCTGGTTTCCGGGCGAATCGCATCCAGAACCTCGGCGGGGCTCGACCCCTCCACATAGTCCACGGTAACGCCGAACCGAGTCATGTAAGAACTCAGGAATTGGCGAAGCGGCCCGTAAGCCGTGTCGACGACCACGCAATGAGAGCCGGTCTCCAAAGCGCTGAGCGCCGCACAGCTGATTGCGGCCATGCCAGACCCGGTGACCTTGCATGCGTCGGCGCCCTCCAGCCGGGCGATCTTGCGCTCCACTACATCCAGGGTAGGGTTTGAAACTCTACTGTATATATGAGCTTCGCCGGGCTTTCCCGAGAGCCGGTCCATCAACTCCCCGACATCGTCGAACAGGAAGAGTGAGTTCTGGAAGATGGGTGGGACGACCGCGCCGTGAGGCTTTTCCTCCTCCGCAAAGTGGGCCAGGATCGATTCGGCGGAGAGGTCGTCAAAGGCATCCATAGGAAAGTCCGCGGGCAGGATTTGCCGCGCGGACTCTATTGAACCACGATCCGGAGTTGCCTAGCGGAAGCGCCAGACAACCTTACCGAAAGAGTTTAGTGCCTTCGCAGAAAGGCTCCGGGCGTGAGAGTCCGCAAAGATCACGGGCGTCGTGCCGTCGCCTTTGCCGGTGCGACCATACAACGCATAGACCGGCTTCAGAGCGCCGGCTGCCCGGGCGGTGTAGTCGTCGCCCGTGTAGCTCTTCTCGGTGCACAGGTTCGTATCGGAAATGAGCGGCAAGCCCTTGCTGTAGTCGCCGTCCGGTGAGTCCGGTCCGTTGTATGGGTTGAATACGTAGCCGCGCTCCTTGCCGCCTGTAGAGTTCGGCGTCGTCACGAAGATGCCGATATCCGCAGGCTGCTCCGCCTGTGAGAAGTTGACCGCTCCCGTGAAGCCCTCGGTTCCTGCGGGCGCCGCGCCGGGCACGGCGGTGGAGTTGGGGTCCACGCCAGTTGCGTCGCTGTAGCCGATGTTCTGGTTGCGACGACCCGCCCAGTTAGGAGCGAAGGCTGCGTTGGAGCTTGGGACAACGAAGATGTCTTGGCTCTTGGCGTAGGCGTTCACCAGGGGGGGCCAGATTGTGGGGTCCTGCCCGGGGGCTACATTTCGGTTAGAAGCCGGCACGAAATAATCGTCGTAGTCGCCTGCATACAGGAAGACGGCGACGGCCAACTGCTTCATCTGCGCCAATCCGCGAGTCTTCTTGGCGGCTTCCTTAGCCTGAGCGAAAACGGGGAAGAGGATTGCGGCAAGGATCGCGATGATCGCGATCACTACGAGAAGTTCGATCAAGGTAAAGGCTTTCTTCATGGCTGGCTCGGGAGACGCCCCAGGCATTATACGAACACTTTCGCGCCAAACTAGGCGCATGCAGCCCAAATACCTTGGTCTTGACGATCGATCCGCAAATTACGTGTTGAATGCCTCATTGCGCGAGATACCGGTGCTGCGCGACCTTCGACAAGAAATGGCCAGCCACGAGAGCGGTGGAATGCAGATCGCCGCCGACCAAGGCCAGTTCATGGCGCTGCTGGCAAAAGCCATCGGGGCCAAGAAGGTGTTGGAAGTGGGGGTCTTCACGGGCTATTCGTCCACGGTGGTGGCGCTGGCTCTACCCGAGGACGGCAAGGTTACTGCCTGCGATCTCAGCGAAGAGTTCACCCGGCGCGCCCAGAAGACCTGGGCCGACGCAGGTGTCGCCGATAAAGTCGAACTGTTGCTCGGTCCGGGCATCGACACTTTGGATCGTCTGATTGCGGAGGGGAAGAGCTACGACCTCGCCTTTATCGATGCGGACAAGCCTAGCTACCCCCGCTACTACGAGCAGTGCCTTACGCTACTGCGACCAGGTGGCCTGCTCCTGATCGACAACATGCTGTGGGGCGGCAAAGTGGCGGACCCGGAGCATCAAGACCACGAGACCGTTATGTTCCGCGACCTAACTCTCAAGCTGCGGGACGACGATCGCATCGACTTCTCCCTCCTCACCGTGGGCGACGGAGTGGGGATGTGCCGGGTTCGGGAGCGGTAGTTGCGCTGGTCTGGGTTCCACGTTTGGCGGGGGCGCTTGCCCCATTGGCGCGCCGAGGAGGTCACGTACTACGTGACCTTTCGGCATTCCCGGGCCCTTGAGCCTAAGGAGAGAGCCAGGCTTTTCCAACTCCTTCTTCGCCCAGAAGGTAGGCAGTGGGATCTGGAGATCCTCGCGGTGCTGCCAGAGCGAACCGAGCTTATCTTCCAGGTCCGGGAAGGGAAGGACGGCCAGCCGATCGAGCTGAGTACGGTGGTAGAGAAGGCGAAGCAGAAGGCGGGCCGATGGATCGTGAAGCAGACTGGGGAGCGCTTTCCGCCCTTCTACCACGAGAGCTACGACCGGATCCTCCGCGACGAGGCGGAGATAGAAGAACGATGGCTCGCGATCCTCGGCGCCCCGGTGGAAGAGGAGTTGAGCGACGAACCGGAGGCCTATTCAGAGCTCTGGGTCAAGGCCGCTCCCGCTGACGGCTAGCCGCCCGATCATAATGATCGGGATGGGCAAACGGAAGTTCGCGCTGGTTCACGACTACATGGCCGTTTTCGGCGGGGCCGAGGGAACGCTCAAGGAGATCTGTGGACTCTTCGAGGGTCCGCTGTTCACCGCGCAGTACAACCCCGATAAGTTCCCATGGCTCAAGGGCCGAGAGGTGGTCACCAGTTGGGTACAGAAGATGCCGATGGCCCTTACGCGCCACTACATCTATGCCCCCATCATGCCCTGGGTGTACCGGGCCTTCAATCTTCGCCCGTACGACGTAATCCTCACGGACAGCCACTCGTTTGCCCACCAGGTGCGGAAGCGCCCGGGTGCCCTCCATGTCTGCTACTACTACACGCCGGCCCGTTCCCTCTGGGCGCCCGAGATCGATAACCGAGCCCTGGGTGGCCGCTTCGGAGCGCTGAGGAAGGTCCTTGCCAAGAAGCTCAAAGCCCTAGACCTGGAAGCCTCAAAGGGGCCAGACGTCCTCATGGCAATCTCCCATACGATCGGCGAACGGGTCGAGATGGCCTACGGGCGCAAGGTCGACCACGTGATCTACCCGCCAGTGGAGACTCAGAAGTGGTCCGACGTTCAGCCGGTGGACTCAGACCAAGGCTTCCTGATGTGGGGTCGCCTGATCGCCTACAAGAAGTACGACCTTGCCATCGAAGCCTGCAAGATCACCGGACACAAACTTCAAATCGTAGGAAGCGGTCCGTTCGAACCGGAGCTTCGCAAGCTCGCGGAGGGGATGCCCAACGTCACCTTCCACGGTCGGCTTAGCGACGCCGACCTCAAGAGCCTCATGTCCCACTGCAAGGGCGTTCTCTTCCCCTGCTACGAGGACTTCGGGATCGTGCCGGTCGAGGGGATGGCTGCGGGGCTGCCCGTTGTCGCGTATGGTGTGGGCGGAGCGGGCGAGACGGTGACGCCCGACTGCGGAGTTCTTTTCGACGAGCAGACTCCGGAATGCCTTGCCGAAGCCATGCGGAAGCTAGACTCCCGCACGTTTGACTCCGCGGTTCTCAAGGCCAACGCGGCCCGGTTCGACGTCGAGATCTTCCGCCAGCAGTACAAGGAGGCCGTGGAAAGCGCAATGGCCAAGCATTTTGGGGAGAAAGCATGAATCTAGACGCTCTCTTCGAGCAGCACGCCGCCACGTTTGAGGCCACTCGGGCCCTTTCCCCGCTGGTTGAGACTCTGGCCGGCTGGACGGTCGAGACCCTGGGCGGAGGCGGGAAGATCCTGATGTGTGGGAACGGTGGCTCCGCGGCAGACTGCCTCCATCTTGCCGCCGAGTTCGTTGGGAGGTTCCTCCTTGATCGATCCGCGTGGCCGGCAATCGCGCTCTCCACGAACGACGCCACCCTGACCGCCGTATCGAACGACTATGGATTCGAACACGTTTTTGCCCGTCAAGTGCAAGCTTTCGGCGCGCCGGGCGATCTGCTCTGGGCGTACAGCACCAGTGGAAACAGCCCGAACGTGTTGGCAGCGGCAAGAATGGCGAAGGAGAAGGGTCTGAGAGTCGTCACGTTCACCGCTGAAGGTGGCGGACAACTGGCGCAACTGGCCGACCTTAGCTTTGCCGTGCCGACGCCGGTCACGGCGCGGGCGCAGGAGATGCACCTGATGATCGGGCACTTCGTCTGCGAGATCGCCGAAGAGGCGTTGGTCTCGCAGACGAAAGGCGACTAGGCCCGGGCGGCGCCAGCGGTCGCGGCGACTCCGGGCATGATGACTTCGCCGACCGCAAAGCTACGCCGGATGTCCTGAAGGACGACCTTGACACGCTGGCCAACGAAGTTGTTGCCATCGATGAGCTCGATGTAGTAGCCGGCATCGGTCCAACCCACGATCTTCTGGACGTTCTCGAAAGCGCTGCGGCGGACATTGACCTCGAGCACCTGGGCCCGTCGGTAGCCCATCAGCTGGCGGTCGAATTCCTCGATCAAGCCAGACTTGATCTCGTACTCCTCGTAGTCCATGTCGAAGTTGGCGCGGATGTAGATTCCCCGGCGCATCTCGTGCTCCAGTTCCTCCACGTTCTCTCCGTCGAGCCCGATGAGGGCTTCGACGACGCTGGGATGGCACTCTACGAAGAAGGCGTTGCCCGGCTCATTGAGGCTGCGCCACATGTCGCGCTCCACCCACAGGGAGACCGTCTCCTTGCTGGAGATCCGGCCCACGCCTGCACAAAGCGGGCAGATCTCAGTGATCTCCTGGGTTACGGACTCGCCGGTTCGCTTACGCGTTAACTCGATCAGTCCCAGCGAGGAGACACGACCCACACGGGTGCGAGCCCGGTCTCTCAGCAGGCCGTCCTTGAAGTGATTGAGCAGCTTCTTCTGGTCGTCCTCAGATTCCATGTCGATGAAATCGCAGACGATAATGCCGCCCATGTCCCGCAAGCGAAGCTGGCGCAGGACCTCGTCCGAGGCTTCGAGGTTCGCCTTGAGGATCGTGTCGTTGAGCGAGGTGGAGCCCACCTGCTTGCCGGTGTTGACGTCGATCGCGGTAAGGGCCTCCATCTCGTCGACGACTAAGGAGCCGCCGGACTTGAGGGGAACCTTGTGCTGGAGCAATCGCTCGAGCTCCTTCTCAATCCCGTAGTGGTCGAAGATCGGCTCTTCACGATCGTAGAGATCGATCTTGTCGCGAAGACTGGGGGCCACGATCTGGGCGACGAGGTGGACCTTCTCGTACTCGTCCGGGTCGTCGATGACCATGCGGTCGATCTCTTCGCCGAACATGTCGCGAACGGTTCGGAAGAGCAAGGTCTGGTCCTTGTGGACGCAGGCAGGAGCCTTCATCTTCTTGCTGTTCGCCATCACATCCTTCCAGAGCTGCTGGAGGAAGCTAACGTCGGCTTTGAGCTCGGCTTCCGTACGGCCCTCGCACTCGGTGCGGAGAATCAGGCCAAATCCCTCGGGAATGATGCGCTCGCCAACCTTGCGCAGGCGCTCGCGCTCGCTCCGGTCTTCGATCTTTCGGGAGACGCCGACGCTGTTGGACTCCGGCATCAGCACAACGTAGCGACCGGGCAACGCGATGCGGCTAGACACGCGGGCGCCCTTGGTGCCTCGCGGCCCCTTGGTCACTTGGACCATGAGTTGCTGGCCGGGCTTCAGGAGATCCTTGATCTTGCGGCGGCGCAGTTCGCTCTTCTTTAGGCTGGCGGGCGAGTTGTCCTCGTCTGGGCCGATCACGTCGGCGACGTAAAGGAACGCGTTTCGCTCTAGGCCGATGTCGATGAACGCGGCGTCCATGCCGGGAAGAACGTTCTGAACGATGCCTTTGAAAATCGAACCGACGACTCGCTCTTCACGCTCAACGCGGTACTCCATGAGCTGGCCCTTCTCGAGGAGGGCGATGCGGGTCTCTCGGTTGGAGACGTTGACAATGATCTCAACCTGCCCGCGGGCAGGATTCGAGTCGATGGGGCGCTTGGCGGGTCTGCGACCGCGCCCGGGATTACGGGATTGGGATGCCATGAGGTTTCAGCGGTAGAACCTTCAGTGTACCGGAGCCATCCAGGGCTAAGGCCGGATCAAGCTTCGGCTGAACCTATCGGCAAGACCTTCCGTGCTGGGGTGGCAGAGCTCTCAAGGGAGCATGCGAACTCAGTCAAGGCTGGCCGATCGGGCAGTAGTAACGACCACGCTCGTTCCGAATATCCAGGATGAAGAGATATCGCTCCAATGGCATCCCCTTGAAGGCGACATTGCTGGTGCAGTAGATGTAGCCCCCTCCGGGCATCCCGGACTTCAGTGCGTATTCCGCCGAAGCGCGGACCTCGTCGTCGGTTCCGGTCTGAAGGAGGGCGCAATTCACGTTTCCGCAGAGGCAGACCTGGCCTCCAACCAGCCGCTTGACCTCTGCGATGTCCACGCCGCCCTGCGGATCGAGGGAGTGGATGGCGTGCGGCCCTGCCTCGACCAACTGATCGAGGATCGGCATGATGTTCCCATCCGTATGCTTGATCACGTAGGCCCCGTTCTGGCGGTGCGCCTCGATAATCTGGGCTAAGTAGGGCGTGACGAACTGCCGAAACATGGCGGGTGAAAGGAACGGCGCCGTATTGAAGCAGTAGTCCGCACACATGGTGAGGGCTTCGGCGCCGGCTTCCAGCTGACGGGCGCCCCATTCGATCGCCTGGCTGGCTCGGATTAGGAGGTCGGCGTGGACCTTGCCCGGCTCCTCCATCAGGGCAACAGCGAGTTCTTCCATCGTGTCGCCGTCCGGGATGGGGAGGGTACCGTCCGCCTCTCCGCAGAGGAGAAAACGGTCCCCGGCTCCCATGGCTCTCAGGCTGGCCAACTCCATCAGATTGCTGGTGCGGATGATCGCATAGTCCAGCCGCTCGGCGATCTCCACGTGGAGCTCTGCGTTTCTGCCCGCGGCTCGGCTCTGCTCGTTGCCTTGAAGACGCCCTAGGTCCTCAAAGTCGCGCCCAAGCAACTCCTGGGCAAGCTGGAATTCGAGCTCGAACGTGGGAACGAGCCCATCCGGAACCCGACCCTCCAAGGCGGCCACAGCAGACTGCTTCGGCGTCATGCTCCGCAGGCTACCGACGTTCATTGAGTCCGATCTGTCCCCAAAACTGCCGACGCGCCATGCACAAGAAAGCCCCGACCTCCTGGAGGAGGGCGGGGCTCTTGGGTGGCCTTACTTGGAGGTGGCCAGCAGGGAAGCTTCGTCCACGATGTGAGCGAAACCAGCCGTTCCGCCCTGGCGGGCCGGAACCGCAACCCGGACCACGAACTTCATCGCGCCGGTGGTAGCAATGTAGTTGGCGACCTTGGCTCCGTCGACGCTGAAAGTCGTCGTGAGGAATGCACCGGAGGTTGGCTTTGCTTCCAGGAAGTCGTAGACCTTGGTCTTCTGGTTGTAAACCCAGATGTTCAGAGTTCCCTTAAGGGGGCCCTTGCTCTTCAGGCGGAGCGCGAACGTGTCCGTGCTGAGCTTAAGACCATTGGTGTACGTGATCTCCAGGGCTGCAGCTTGGCCGAGCGCTCCCGCAGACGCGCTCGCTTGCTGCAGGAGCGCGCCGTCGGCTGCCCAGAGCGAGGAGAGGCCGCCCGCCTCGATCTTGCCAAGCGCCTGGTAAGGCTTCACCGAAGTGGCCTTGTACAGGTTGCCGGAGGTCACATCTGCGGAAACCTTCCAGTTGACGACCTGGGTCAGCCAGGGCCCGCCATCGCTGACCATGCCGATTCCCCAGAAGGTGAGGCTGTCGCTAGGATCGATCTCGACCGAGAAGTAGTCGCCCCAGCGGTTGTATCCCTGTCCGCCGTAGGTGCCCTTGCTGCTCGCAAGGAGCGTCGGCTTGCCCATGGTGCCAAGGGGATCCGTGGAACGTCGTCCAGCAACCATCACGTCGGCGGTGATGTTGGCGCTGCTGCGCGTGTAGACCACGCCGATCGCGTTGTTCTTATTGATGTTGATCGCCGGCATGAAGTGATCGGTGTCCGACGTACCGAGGATGTCGCCAGCCTGGTTGAGCTTGGGCGAGCCGCTCTTCGGCCAGCCCTGGGTCAGGAATTCGTACCAGCGAGCGGATACGTTAGAGGCGTTCAGGGGAACGATTCCGTGGCTTGCCACGATTCGTCCGTTGCGAGATCCAACGGCGAGGAGCCGCGCGTCAAGGGCATCCAGGGTCCGTCCGTTGGTGCTGCGGCCGCCGTTCGGGTACTTGAAAGTCGGAACGGTCACGTCGGTGGAGGTGAGGGTGGCGGTTCCGCTTCCGGTGCCGTTCAGCGCGAAGAGCTTGATCGAGCTTGTGCTAGCGACCGCAGCTCCGTAAAGAACGTCCAAGTTGGCGTCGTAACCTTTCGCCCACTGCAGCGAGAAGTTTGGCACTCGATACTGCTGACCGTCCGCAGTGTTGCCTGCGATCAGATTCGCCTTGTTGAGCGAAACGATCAACGTACCGGCGGTCCCAGACTCGAACCCAAACATGTTGCCGCAGAAAACAATCCGGTCCTTGTTGAACCCGAATCCCGGGTAGTCAAGCCAGAAGTCTGCGCTATTGTCCGTGATCTTGGTGTCGATTCGGAACTTGTTCCAGGCGCCTCGCGGATCGGAGGTTGCGGAGACCGCCACAAGCATTCCGCTGGTCTTTCCGGCATCGTCCAACTCGGGACAGATTACGAAGAATCGCTTCGCGCCCGGATCGTAGAAAGTCTTCGGGTCGAACACGAAGTCGGTGGTCGAGACGCCAGAGAAGAATCCGTCGGGACCCATTCCCTGCTGAAACAGCTTCGTGCCCGTCTTGCTGAAGAATGCGATGTCCGAGTTCACGGTCACGACCACATGGTTCGGCCCAACCGCGGCCGTGGGGTCTGGCGGAACCCAACCCGTGGCGGCAATGCCCGGCCACTTGGGCTTCGCCCCAAGCTCAACCCGAGCCTCGCTGGTGGTTCGGCCTGCTTTCAGGGAGTTGACGGTGCCGTTCGGTACCCGGGGAACCTCCCGCTCGTTCGTATCCTGGACGCGCGAAGGGCCACGACTAGGCTGGATTTGGGGAAACACGTCGTACGTGTTCGTAACTACGGCTTTCGTCACCTTAACTTGGGCGAAAGGCTTGATCTGCTGGCTTTGGGCGCCCGCAAGGCTCGTGAGGCAAACTAGACTTGCCGCGAAGAAAAGGCTGTAGCGCATAGGTACGTCTATGTTACACGCCATTGGGATGTTTCAGGGACAAAAACGTCCCTGAAACGGCAACCCGACTAGGCCGGAACCGCGCCGAGAATCTGGTCGATCACGTCTTCTGCGGAGTACGAGGTTTCACCGGGCTTGAGAAACCTCGCGATTTTGGCAACGTCGTCTCCGGAGGTTACGATTGGAGGCTCGTAGTAGCCCTTTCTGACCTGTCCCAGACCAACCGTGGTCATCAACCCATTGCAGACGCACTTGCGCCCCACGGTGTCTTCGAGCTTTCCGCCCTTCTTCAGGTAGTCCTCGATCGGCTCTGATGGGCAACGATAGCCGACCGTGCCATCTTCTTTAACGTACTGGTGTCGGAGATAACCCAGGTCGCAGATCCGAGTGCGCTTCGAGTAGGTTTCGTCATCCGACATCGTGTCGTCCAGAAGGACGACTTTGAATGGGAAACCGGTTGGTGAGGCAAGGGGATCGGTATGAACCTTGATTGTTCCCGCTAGGCTCTGCTGGATCACTTTCCGCTTGAGCTCTGGCGTGATGCCGGACTCATTGCAGTAGGCGAAAGCCGTGCCAATCTGAACTCCCTGGGCGCCCTCGTCAAGCGCTTCCTGGAGCCGCTCGTGGGTTCCGTAGGATCCGGCCATCCAGAAAGGGAGGCCGAGTTCCCGGAAGGCGGCAAGTTCCGGCACGTCGCGCGGGCCATAGATCGGTTCGCCATTTTCGTCCAGGGTCATCGGGCCGCGCGGCGGCGCGTTGTGCCCTCCCGCGGTCGGGCCTTCGATGATGAACCCATTGACCTTGCCATTGCTCTTTCGGGCAAGGGTCTGCGCAAGGGGCGCAGAGGACACGATGGCCAAAAAGTCTGGCCTCTTCAAGCTCTCGATATCCGGCGCAATCTCTCTGGGGTCGAACACGTTAGTATGGATCGCACCGTCGGCGCCTACCACGTCGATCTTCAGTTCGGCGGTCTGCATCGCGGCAAGCTTGTCGAGGGCGCCCGGGATCGAGCGCGGAATCCCGGCGCCCATCAAGACGTAGTCGACCCCGGCTAGCATCGCCCCAAACAGGGAGGGAAGGGTCGGCAGTTGGATCTTCTCGAGGAAGTTGATCCCGACTACTCCGTTGTGGCCATGCTTGGCAAGAAAGACCTCGGCAAAGTTGCCGACGACCATAAGTTCGGTTAGCGCCCGAGGGGGGACCATGGCCAAGACCGGCTTCGACTTATACGAGGCATCCGGAGCCTTACCTCCCGGGACGAAGTACCGGTCCCAGATGCGCTCGGCGATGTCCCGAATCGGAAAATTGTCGAGAGCGTGGCGCATGTGCCCGCCGATATCTCCAAGTTGGAGCCTTCGAACTAGGACTAGGTCAAGCGCTGTGCCGGAAACCACTCCCATCTGGCCCCGCCGAGAAACCGCGTTTGCGAGTGGCCACGCGGACACGGCTGCCCCCATTCCACCTTGAATAATCTTGGGATAAAGCATCGATATTGTGAGTCCTAAGGGGTTCGCCAGCTAGGGATCCCGCGGGCCCTCAAGGCACATGCCCGCCACGCGATGATTTTCGCGCGCGTACTATTGTGCTTTATTTTCGCCCCCACTAGGGTCCGCCGCTCCGGTCGACGAAGTGACCCGGAATGGCCCACACACTTCTACGGCGCAAGAAGGCGCATCGACGCAACACGCCGTGCGATTCCTGACAGTTGCGACGCCTGATTGCCAGAACCCGTGGGTAAATTTGAGAGGTGTTGAAGTACGCAACCCTCTTTGCCGCTGCCTGTGCCACCGCGGCATCCTGCTCCCTCCTCATGCGATCGCCGGAGCCCAAGGAGCCGGGAACGGCGTCGAAGTCTCCGGCTCCTGCCCTGGCGCCCGGGAATACGGCTGGTCGACTTCTGCAGGGCAACGTCAGCATGACCCAACTCTTCAACGAGACCTGTGCCAAGTGCCACGGACAGGGGGGGGAGGGCGGAGGCGCTGGAACAAAGACCCTGAACACGAGGGAGCTCTTTGACCAGAAGCATGACCGCCGCTTCTTCGACGCCATTAAGAACGGGGTTCCCGATATGGGGATGGACGGGTACGGACAAACCATGTCCGATGCCACGGTTTGGGGCCTGGTCGTGCACATCCGTGAGTTGCAGGCCCGCGCCCTTCGCGCAGAGTTTGGCGGGCCAAAGCCGGTCAACGGTATCTATCAGTCCCGGCATCATCGCTATCGAGTGACGACGGTCGCGGATCAGGGGCTGAAGACGCCCTGGTCCATCGACTGGTTGCCGGACGGGCGGGCGCTGGTCACAAATCGGTCCGGAACCCTTTCGGTCTTGGACCAGGGCCGAATCGTCTCGGAGGTCCAGGGCCTCCCCGCGAGCCGCGAGATCGGCCAGGGCGGCCTGATGGAAGTCGCGGTTCACCCGAATGCCGGAAAGAACGGCTGGGTTTACCTATCCCTGACGGACCCGTCCAAGACGGACCCCAGAGCAGGCATGACGAAGATCGTTCGTGGAAAGCTGCGCTTCTCCGGCGACCAGGCAACGTGGACGGATGAACAGACGATTTTCCAAGTCGACCCGCGGTTCTACAACGGGAGCGGGGTGCACTTCGGCGGCAAGATCGCATTCGACGGAAAGGGATTCCTGTTCTTCTCGATTGGCGAGCGGGGAAGCGGGGAACTAGCCCAAGACCTCTCGCGGCCCAACGGCAAGATCTACCGAATTCGGGACGACGGCTCGATCCCGGCAGACAATCCGTTTGCCAGCGATAAGGGCAACCTTGCCGCAATCTGGTCCTTTGGCCACCGCAACCCCCAGGGGCTGTCCTTCGACCTGGACGGCAACCTTTGGGACACCGAGCATGGTCCCCGGGGTGGCGACGAACTAAACCGGATTCAGCGAGGGGCCAACTACGGATGGCCGCTGGTAGCGTTCTCGATCAACTACAACGATGCTCCGATGAGCACGCCTTGGCCAAAGCCGGAGCAGAAGATCACGCTGCCGGCCCTGCGATGGCTACCATCGATCGCCGCAAGCGGGCTGGATGTGGCGCGCGGAGCGGCCTTCCCCAAATGGAAGGGCGACTTACTGGCTGGCGGGCTCGCGGGCTCGGTCGTCCAGCGGCTTCGCATGAAGGGTGATCAAGTACTGGAGCAAGAGGAACTCATCCACGGAATGGGGCGCGTGCGCGACGTGGCTACCGCTCCAGACGGCTCGGTCTATGTACTTCTCAACGGGCCGGACAAGATTGTGCGCATCTCGCCCGCGGACTAGACGAAAGGTTGGAGGGGCGCGAGGCCCCTCCCTCCCGTAGGGCCAAGCAACGTTCCGGGCCGCGCTCTCGTTGAAGCAAGCGATCCCCATGCTTGCCCTCAATCTTCTTGCCGCCTTCCAAAGCCTCCGCGAACAATGGCGGCGCTCGGTGCTCAGCGCGCTCGGGGTGATGGTTGCCAGCGTGGCGATCATCCTGCTGGTAAGCATCGCGAAGGGAGTGCAGAAGGACGTTGGAGACCAAGTACGGAGTCTGGGCGTCAACGTTGTGGTGGTTCTGCCCGCGCGGGTGGACCTCTCCAGCCTGAGCTTCAATCCAAACCTTGGCGGGCAAAGCTTCCTAAGCGAGGAGCACGCTCGAATGCTGACAACTGTCCCCGGGGTGTTGCGCGCATGTCCGCTCTCCTTCGCTGGAGGAGGCGCCCGTCACGGCAAGAAGGAGGCGTTTCCGATCACGATCGCTACGACCGCCGACTGGTTCTTGATGCATCCGGTGAAACTGCGGTCGGGGAAGGTCTTCGACTCAGCGGACGAATCCCAGGACGTTTGCGTCGTCGGGTCGATCGCCGCGGAAATGCTGTTTGGCACGGACGACCCGATCGGGAAGAGTCTGGTGGTCAACCGGCGGTCCTACCGGATCGTGGGGGTTACCGAGGACAAGAAGAGCGAGCAGAGCCTGTTCTCGATGGGTAGCTTCGAGAACGTTGTTTACCTGCCGTACCGGGCGCTCAAGCGAGCTCAAGGTGTCAGCCAGATCGACCGGATCATGGTGCAGACTGCGCCGGATGCCGAGCCGAAGGCGCTGACTAAGGCGCTGGACGCCCTGCTGGGAACCAAGCTGGACCGCCAGCAATACACGGTGGCCACCCAGGAGGACCTCCTGGGGCTGGTCTACAAACTCATGAGCATCCTGACGTGGCTCTTGACCGGCTTGACCTCGATCGCTCTATTTGTGGGAGGCGTAGGCATCATGACGGTCATGCTCATGTCGGTAGGCGAGCGCGCCCAGGAGATCGGCATCCGAAAAACCACCGGAGCGCGGAGGTCCGACATCTTTCGACAGTTCTTAGCGGAGGCAGTGATCCTTTCGCTCGCCGGTGGCGCGGTAGGTCTTCTCTTTAGCGCGGCGGTCTGCGCCGCCTTGAACCAGTGGACCCCCATCAAGCCGCTTTTGGACGGCCCCGTGATCGCCCTCAGTTTTGGGGTCAGTCTTGGGGTTGGTGGAGTGTTCGGCCTAATCCCGGCGGTTCGCGCCGCGGCCAAGGACCCGGTTCAAGCGCTGAGAAGCGAGTAGCTCAAAGGTGCGAGGCCAGACCAATGTTGCGACAGGATGAGCAAACCTACCCGGTCACCCTTTCGGGGGACCAAAAACTAGCATCCGAATGTTAAATTTGCCCTTGCATTAGGACTAAAGACCCTCTACAATATGCCCCATCGGTCGCTGATGACCGGCAACTCATCCCAATTCAGATAGAGAGGTTTTCCTACTATGGTCCGAAAGGCCTTTACCCTTATTGAGCTTCTAGTCGTCATCGCGATCATCGCGATTCTTGCTGCCATCCTGTTCCCGGTCTTCGCCCAGGCGAAGGAAGCGGCCAAGGCGACCACGACCCTTTCCAACATGCGCCAGATCGGCGTTGCCCAGAAGATGTACATCGCGGACAACGACGACACGCTCATGTCCTACATCACGCGAACCGAGCTGCCCAACAACGGCTTCTTCCGCGACGACGTGGTCTCCTGGGTCATGCAGCTTCAGCCTTACATGAAGAGCGGCAAGCCCCTGATGACGGCGGCTCAGGGCGTCAACCCGATCGGCGTTCCTCCGACGGGAATGATGAACAGCCCGGTCTGGTCTGAAGCCAGCTGGGTCAAGGGCGCCGATACGGCCGACTGCGATGGCGTTGGCGCGCTTGCCGGCGCTGGCTGGCTCCCGGTTCGCTGGATCCATGCCCACTACGGCATCAGCTTCGGCGCCACCAATACCGGTGCCGGTTCCACCGCGTTCGGCGGCCGAGACAACACCGCCGGTACCCAGGCAAATCCTTGGTACTTCTTCGCGGGCAGCTACTTCGCTCCTCGAATCACGTCGAGCGACCTATACCACTCGATGAACGAAACGGCCATCCAGCGACCGGCTGAGACGGCGTTCGCCACCGATGGCTTCACCGGCGTCATCAACAACGGCGGTTTCGGCACCACCATGGGCTGCGAGAGCCAGTTCATGTACAAGGGTGGCGGCAACCTCGCCTACATAGACAGCCACGCCAAGTTCGTCAAGGGCAACTCCGAGCGATACCTCGCTCAGGACTCCAACGGCGAGTACTACAAGAAGTTCTACACGATGGATCGCTAAGAACTCGACCTGGGCCCGCTTCGCCTCTTGAGGCGGAGCGGGCTCCTTTGGTGCCAAATGGGCTCAGAACAGAAGAGAATCGTCGGATATGGGGCGCTCGGGCTAGTCGTCTTGGGTGGCCTTTGGTTTGCGTTTGGACGGTCGTCTGAACCCCAACCCGAGCCTTTGGGCAACGGTACGATTTACTACGTTGGCCCCATGAAGTCGAAGGCGGGAGACTGGTACTCCCTTCCGGATGGAACCAAGGTTCCAAACCCGGACAAGCCGGCAGACGGCAAAGCGCCCGCGCCTGATAAGGATAAGAAACCGGCTGACGACGCCAAGAAGGCGGAGCCAGTTTCACAAGGAGGTTCCGAATGAAGCTTGTTAGAACACTTGGAGCGACCGCGCTCCTTTCGATCGCCGCACTCCTCGTCGTGGGTTGCAGCGGCCAAGCCGCCGAAGAGCCCACCGAGGCGAACGGCTACTACAAGGGCGAAATGAAGCCCAAGGGTGCGGTCGAACCACCAGCTGGCGGCACCGCCAAAGGCGCCGAACCTAACTAACGAATTCCCTGGTCAACGGGGGATCCTAAGCGGGTCGCTCTTCCAACGGCGGAAGGGCGCCGCTTTCTTTTTGCAGCGCCCGCCATCCCCGCCTTAGCCGTACAGCGGGCCATAGGTCTGGCAAGCCCGGAAATCGGCGCCCACCGCGTCCATGCCGGACCCGAACCGCATCCACGCGGTGGGGCGGAATAGCTCTTCCGGCGCCACGTTGTGCATGTCCACCGGGATCCGCAGCATCGAAGCCAGGGTGATGAGGTCCGCTCCGATGTGGCCGTAGGCGATCGCTCCGTGATTGGCGCCCCAGTGGGCCATCACCGAGTACACGTCGTGGAAAGCGCCGTGCCCGGTGAGGTGCGGCACGAACCAGGTCGTGGGCCAAGTTGGGCTTGTGCGCAGGTCCAGTTTGTCGTGGACGTCCTTCGGCAACTCGACGGTGCGACCTTCTGCGATCTGGAGCACCGGGCCAAGTCCCTTCACGATATTCAGCCGGAACATCGTGACCGGAAGACCACCCGAGGTCGTGAAGTCCGTCGACCAGCCTCCTCCGGGAAAATACTCGGTATCGCTCGGACACCACCGAGTCGAATCGAGGCAGGCCTGGACGTCGGTCGGCGTCATCTCCCACCACGGCTTAACCGCCTTGAACGGATCGCCCTCTGCCTCCCCATAGAGTGCTCTCGGGTTGGCCGGCATGGCCTCTCCGGTCCAGTCTAGGGCCGAAGGGCCGGAGTTGATCAGGTGGAGGAATCCGCCGGAGAGGATTCCCGTGCAATCGAATCCGGTAACCCGCTTCACGGCCAGCGGAGACCAGTAGGTGCGAACGTCGCTAAACAGCTGCGCCGTGCCCGTGAGAAGGTGGCCGAAAAGCATGGATGCTCCATTGAGGGCGTCGTTCTCAGTGGCCACGATGTACGGCTGGCGGATACCGCTCCAGTCGAAGCTGGAGTTGAGCATCGCCTCCAAGAAGTCCCCATTTGGGAAGTAATCGGTCCACTGGCGCTGGCCCTGGAAGCCCGCTGCGATGGCGTTGTGCCCCCTCGCCTGTTCTGGGAACTTGCCCGCTAGCTTAGGATTTCCGGCCATCAGGTCCCGCGCGATCAAAGCCATCTTGACGCAGATCTCCCACTCCTCATCCAGCCGCTCGCGAGCCCGCTTCTTCTCCGGTTTGTTGAGGTCCGGACCCTCGGTCAGATGCTCCCGAACCCAGACGAGGGCCTCGTCGAACTCCTCATAGTCGAAGAGCCCCTTCTCCATGCGGCCGTTGAACTCGGACATGTCCACCGATTCCACCCGCATGCCCAGGTAGTCCTGGAAAAATTCCTGATCGACGATGGACCCGGCGATGCCCATGCTGGTGCCGCCCATCGCTAGGTAGGCCTTGCCCTTCATGGATGCCACGACGAGGCCTGTGCGAACGAATCGAAGGATCTTTTCCTTCACGTCTTCAGGAATATGGGTGTCGCCTAGGTCCTGGACGTCGTGTCCGTAGATGCCAAAGGTAGGAAGCCCCTTCTGGTTGAGGCCAGCGAGCGCCGCCGCCAAATAGACGGCGCCCGGCCGGTCGGTTCCGTTGAAACCCCAAATCGCCTTAGGAACATGCGGGTCCATATCGAAGGTCTCCGAACCGTAGCACCAGCACGGAGTCACCGTAAGCGAAACGCCTACCCCTTCGCGCTGGAACTTCTCGGCACAATCGGCGGCCTCTGCGAAGCCGCCAATGCAGGTGTCGGCGATCACGACCTCTACAGGCAGGCCACAGGCGTGCCTAACTTCGACCCGAACCAACTCCGCGGTGGCCTTGGCCATCGCCATCGTGAAGTCCTCCAACGACTCTCGAACCCCGCCGTATCGGCCGTCGATCGTTGGGCGAATCCCTATTTTGGGCAGGCTCCCGTGAAGCCGGTTCTCTGCGGAATTCATCTTCGGCGATGATGCGTGTGCCATAGCTTGGGTTTACCCGGAAGCTTCGAAAGAGAGGTGGACAGCCCACACTGGCTACCGGATGTAACTCCTTTCCGGGACTATTCTGAGAGATTGGCTGAAGTTCCCGGGCAAAAATGCCTAAAATTGCGGGTGCTGTGATACTATGAAGTCAAGCAACCTGCTGGGTGTGAGGGATGTTGGCGAGTAGCCGACCCCATGTTTGTATCGGAGAAGCTATGAAGTACATCGCAACATTGTCCATGGTCGCCGTCGCGGCCCTATCCTCAGCCCAGTCGTTCGTCCAGAATTTCGACGACGTCACCACCCTTACGGGAGATGGTTGGGCCCAGAACAACCTCAGCGATTCCGCTGTCAACGAAGGCCCCTTTGGAGCCTGGTTCCAAGGCAACCAGCATGCAGGCGTGACCGGCGGCGTGAACACGTCTTCCGACTTCCCGGCTTTCAACGGCGCCACCGACTCCTACATCGGCACCATCTTTGCGGTGACCAATGCCGGTTCTGGCGTAACTCTCAGCAACTGGCTCATCACCCCTGAGCGAGTTCTGAACAACGGCGACACGTTCTCCTTCTACACGCGAACCAACTCGTTCGGCGGATCGACCGTTTACCCGGACCGCCTTCAGCTTCGTCTGAGCCTCAGCGGTGCGAGCACCAATGTCGGCGCCACCTCGGCTTCGGTTGGCGACTTCACGACCGTCCTGCAGGACATCAACCCCACCCTGACGACGACCGACTACCCCCTCACGTGGACTCAGTACACGACTACGATCAGCGGCCTCAGCGGCCCGACCAGCGGTCGCTTCGGCTTCCGCTACTTCGTCACCGATGGCGGTCCTGTTGGCAACAACTCCGGCCGAATCGGCATCGACGGCGTTGACTACACGAGCGCCGTGCCTGAGCCGGCCACGATGGCTGCTCTCGGTCTCGGCCTCGCTGCCGTGGCTCGCCGACGCCGAAACAAGTAAGGCCCGCCCGATAGGCTAGGTCAGGGGCCGAGTGCGCTCGCACTCGGCCCCTTCTTGTGTTTGTTGCTCTTCCGCTTCGGGCAGATCTGAGATACCCTTAGTCCAATGGCGGTAAAGCACATTTTCGGCGGGCTGCTGGTTCTCATGGGCCTCGGCTGTTCCTCCCAGGTTGGGGTGGCGGGCAGCCCACTCGCGGTTGGGGATGCCGCTCCTGGGTTTGATCTCCTCGAGACCTCCGGGAAGCAGGCATCCCTCAAGGATCTGGTCAAGAAGGGTCCAGTCTTCCTGTACTTTGTGAAGGGGACCTGCTCCTCCAATCCTTCGGCGGTACCCGCTTTCAGCCAGTTGGCCAAAGCCTACGCGGGCAAAGCCCAGTTCTATGCCGTGATCGACGAAGACGCCGAGAACGCCAAGCGCTGGAAGACGGGGTACTCGGCTCCGTTCCCGGTACTCCTGGACCCTGAGAAGAAAGTGATCGGAGCCTATGGGGTGTCCAGCTCCCAGACCTCCTTCCAGATCGGCGCTGACGGCAAGGTGGCGGCGATCTACTTGGGATGGGGACAAGATTCTCTGAAGCCTCTTAACGTGGCGATGGCCAAGGTAGCGGCGGCTCCCCTGGCGAAGGTTGACCTGTCCGAGATTCCTTCGGGCACAACCTACGGCTGACCCTTCTAGCTTAGGCGCCCCCGTGCGGGGCGCCCACAAGTACGAGGGGCATACTAGGTCATGTTTGCAGGACTGATCCTCATGACCGTAGTTGCTCAGGACAAGCCGATCCCCTGGTCCAATCCCAGGAACGACTATGAGGTCGGAGTGACCCACCACACCCTCTACAGCAAGGCGAACAAGGCCGACATTGGCTACTGTCTGGGCTTGCCTCCAAGCTATGAAGGCAAGGAAGGGCGGCTGCCGCTCCTGATCTTCCTTCACGGCGCAGGCGGCAGCGAGACCTCGGATGCCGGCCCGGGCGGGTACTTCCGCACCGTGTTGGACAATGCTCCTCCCTGCGGGGTTCTCTTTGTGAACGGCAGGATGAGCCGGTATGCCGACCATCCGGATCGAGGAGAGTTCGTGGAATCCTTCCTCATGAAGGAACTGCTGCCCTACATCGAGCGTCGGTACCGGCTTGGCGGGAGGAAGGAGCTTCGGTTCCTAAGCGGATTCAGCATGGGCGGGGTCGGAACGGTTGCGCTGGGGCTTAAGTATCCAAACCTGTTCGCCGGTGGGATCACCTGGGGCGGCAGTATGCCCAAGGCCGGTCTTGCTGCTGCAGAAGCCGGCGTTCGCGAGTGGGGGCGAAGTAGCTTTCGGTTCTTTGCGGGGGTTGGGTCGGAGGACGGCTTTGCGCAGGCGGACGGTTTCCGGGATCTGCTGGGTAAGTCTGGGGTGAAGCATATCTATCGGGTTCTGCCGGGGGTTGGGCACGATCTGGGTGCTTACTATCGGCTTACGGCTAAGGAAGCGTTCGCTTTTGTCATGAGGTAGGAAGGTGGCTGGAGCGGTCGGCGGGAGGTTGAGCCCCTCGGAACGTAGACAGCTACGTGGCTGAACTCGTGCTAGTGCTTGGGGACCAGCTGTTTCCCCCTGAAACCTCATCCAGCCACGGCCTCCCTATGGACGCCCCGATCCTGATGGTGGAGGACCTAGGGCTGGCGACGCGGGTCCGGCACTGCAAGATGAAGCTGACCCTCTTCTTCTCGGCGATGCGGCACTACCGCGAAGCCCGACGTGCCGAATGCAGGGAAGTCCTGTACTTCGAGATAGAGACCGCCGTTCCCCTGCTGGAAGCCCTGGCGGCAAAGTGCGCCGAACTTGGGATCGATCGGGTTGTGACCTTTGCACCGCATGATCGGTTCTTTGCGGAAGAACTTCGGATGGAGGTTAGCCTGGCTGGGCTTGAGCTTCAGGAGCATCCCAGCCCCATGTTCCTGACCCCCGAGGTGGAGTGGGACCGGTTCGCCAAACCCGGACAGCGCCTAGTCATGGGCGACTTCTACTTGGCCCAGCGCCGCCGGCTCGGGCTTCTGTTGGACTCAGATGGAAGACCCGAAGGGGGCCGCTGGAGCTTCGATGAAGCGAACCGCAAGCCGCTGCCAATGGGCCAGGATCCGCCTGCGATCTGGGGCGAAGCTCCGGATGGGATCACCCGCGAGGTCATGGCGATGGTAGAGGCCCGACTCGCTGACCATCCAGGATCGACCAAGGGCTTTGCCTATCCGGTGGACCATGCCGGCGCGGATCGGTGGCTGGATGAGTTCCTAGAGACCCGCCTCGACCAGTTTGGAGACTATGAAGACGCTCTGCCCACGGCGCACCGCACGGTGTACCACTCGGTTCTCACGCCGATGCTGAACTGCGGGCTCCTGACCCCGGGGCAGGTGGTCGCCCGGACCCTTGATCGGCACGTCCGCCGCGCCGTCCCGCTCAACTCGCTGGAGGGGTTCCTTCGGCAGGTGGTCGGGTGGCGGGAGTTCATGTTCGGTATGGACCGCGAGTACGGACGTCGAGGCATCCACGAGCCCAACTTCTTTGGCCACCAGCGGGGACTCGCGGGCTGCTGGTGGGATGGGACCACCGGCCTTCCGCCGCTGGACCTGTCCATCCGGAGGGCCCTGGAGCACGGCTACTGCCACCACATCGAGCGCCTGATGGTCCTGGGCTCGGCCATGCTCATGTGCGAGGTCGATCCGCAGGAGGCGTACCGGTGGTTTATGGAGATGTTCGTGGACTCGGCCGATTGGGTGATGGGGCCGAACGTGCTGGGCATGAGTCAGTTCGCCGACGGCGGGTTGCTCGCAACCAAACCGTATCTCAGTGGAAGCGCGTACCTTCGCAAGATGGGCGACTACCCGCCTGGCCCTTGGTGCGAGGTCTGGGATGGCCTGTACTGGCGCTTCGTGGCCCGGCATCGCGAGTTCTTTGCGAAGAATCCTCGCCTGAGCGTCATGGTCGGCGGCCTAGACCGGCTGGATCCATGCCGACGGGATCGGATCTTTGCGGCTGCGGAGCAGTTCATTGCGAATGTTACGAACTAGGGCGTCTCCCGGACGAGTAGAGCAGCGCGCTTGTTCTGGATTCCTCGAACTCCACGAGCTCGGCGCGGAACCTCTCTTCGATCTCGTCAAGCGGAGTCAGCTCTTCAATCGCCGGAGCTAGCCAGTCGTTGCCGGCGAGGATGTCGATCGGGCGCAGGACCTCCTCGTACTCGTAAGGGCCGGGTTTCCACTGGAACTGGTCGTCGTAGAGGCGGACGACTTCTTGCATCATGGCCACCGTGGTGAGGGTGGAGTTGAAGGCTCGGCGATCAACCACGTGGATGAAGGTGCCGCCGCAGAGGGCGCGGGCGTGCTTGTTGAACGTGGGCTCGAAGGGCAGAGCTCGGAAGATGACGCCTGGCAGGTTGAGGGCGTTCAGGGCGTCGGTCCACTGCCAAGAGGCGATGTACGGCGCGCCGATGATCTCGAAGGGACGGGTGGTGCCGCGGCCCTCGCTGAGCGTGGTCGCCTCCCAGAGGCAGCCTCCCGGGTAGACGACGGCGGTGTCCACGGTGGGCATGTTAGGCGAGGGCATGGTCCAGGCGTAGCCCAGGTCGTCGGCGTAAGCCTGACGGTCCCAGCCTTGCATCTTGACGACGTCGAGTTGCAGGTTGGGGAATTGGGTTTGGTGGAGGTAGGTGGCGACCTCGGCGGGGGTGAGGCCGTGGCGGGTGGGGAGGGGGTAGAGGCCTACGAAGCTCTCGAAGCCGGACCGGAGGAGGGTGCCTTCTTGGTCGACGCCGTTGATAGGGTTGGGGCGGTCTAGGACGGTGACGGGGATGTGGAGGCGCTCGCAGGCTTTCATGCAAAGCGCCATGGTCCAGATAAAGGTGTAGTACCGCGCGCCGACGTCGGGGATGTCGACGATGAGGCGCTCGATGCCTTTGAGCATCGGGTCGGTGGGCTCGCGGTGCTGGCCGTAGAGGGAGTGGACGACCGCGCCGAGGCGTGGGTCTGGCTCGCCCTCCCATTCGATCATGTTGTCTTGGGTGTGGCCGAAGAGGCCATGCTCGGGGCCGAAGACGGCGGTTGGTTTGACGAGGTCGAGGATGTGGCGGTAGTTGGAATCTACGGAGGACTGGTTGCAGAGGATGGCGATGGCCTGTCCTCGGAAGTCCTCGAAGTTTGTTGCGGCCACGATGTCGAGTCCGGTGAGAAGCATGGCTCCTCTAGGATAGCGGTTTGCAGTTGGCAGTGGGCGCGGGGCCGGTAGTTCTGGCACGTGACAAGTGACCGGTGGCACTCCCGATAGGGGCGATTTGCCGTGTCGCTTGTCACGTTGGTTCACTTCGGAATTGGAGTCAACGAATGTCCCGTCCCGCCGTCCGCACAAGGTTTTCGTCGGGACGGGACGTTATTGGGGTTCGGGCGGTTCGGACGGTTCGGATGGGGTTGCCAGACAATTCATCATCACGCCTCCGTGCAAGGTTTTCGTCGTGATGTGAACTAATTCCGAGGTCGCAGTTGGGTTGGGCGTGCGGTCTCCAACCGTTCGGTTTCCGCGAGGGAGGAAGTCAACCGAGAGTTTGAGGTCGTCCGGCCCGCCGCCGCCTCCCCCGCCCTCCCCGCAGTCTCCCTCGACGGGCGGCTGCCCGACGAGGGGGACTACTCCCAGGCGGCGGCGGGCCGGTTCTGGGTTTGTTACACCAACTAGGGCGCGGGCCTTGGGACCGTTAGCCGGCCTGGATGTTGACGGTGGCCGTGGTGCCAGCTTTCATGATTAGGCGGGCTGATTCTATCAGCCCGCGAAGCGCCAGATGGACCTGTAGCCTAGGTCGGGGGATTTGCCCTGGAGGACCAAGCGGAGAATTTCGATGGGCATCTGGTTCTGGTGGAGGATGGCGTCGTGGAATTGCTTGTACGTCATCTTCTTGGACTTCACCAGTTCCGTCTCCAACGCCCGAATCTGCAGGCCGCCGATCATGTAGGCGAGTTGGTAGAGGGGCGGATAGTCGCCGCTGAAGCTGCGACGGACTTCGCCTTCCGCGTTCGCCCTTTCGTGTCCAACCTTCTCCACGAGGAAGTCGATGCATTCTTCCGGCGTCATCTCGCCTAGATGGAACTTCAGGGAGAAGATGATGCGAGCGCAGCGGTGCATGCGCCAGAACAGCATGCCCACGCGATCCTCGGCGCCGCGCGGGAAGTTCTGGTCCCAGAGGAGCATCTCCCAGTAGAGCGCCCAGCCTTCGATCCAGAAGGGGGTTCCGAAGATCTCGCGGTACGGGCGGTATCGGCTGAGCATGAAGCCTTGGAGGTGGTGGCCGGGGATGAGCTCGTGCTGCACGGTGGCGCGGGAGAAGTGCGGGTTGTTGCCGCGCATGCTCATGAGCTTGAGGTCGTGGGGCATGCCGTCGGTGGGGTAGCTGACGAGGATCTGCTCGCCGCCCAGGAAGAACGGGCTGACCTTCTGCCGCTCCGGCGACATCATGCCCATGCGCCAGGTTTCTTTGGCGAGCGGGGGAACCGTTACCAGGTCGCGGTCCTCAACGAACTTGATGGCCTCGATGGCCATGTCCTGGATGATCTTCGGCTGGTCGCCGGGAGCTACGTAGAGGTTTTTCACGTGCTCTAGCGCCTTGCGCCAGTCGTCCTTGAACCCGAGGTCCTTGGCGGCACGCTTGGCTTCCTTCTCGCACCAGGCGTACTCGCGCTCGGCGATCTGGATGAGTTCCTCAGGGGTGTAGGGAATCAGCTCGAACTGGAGCTCGGCCATAAGGGCGTCGCGTCCGATGGGGTTGCCGACGATCGCCTGATCATCTCCTGGCTTAACACCCGCCAGCTTCTCCTTGATTGCGTCGGCGTACTCGCCGAGGGACTTGTCGAGGGCTTGGTACGGCTCCTTGGTCCACCATGTAAAGAGCGGATCGTAGCCGTTGTAGAACCGGAACCAATCCCTGAGATACTGCTGAAGCTCCCGGACCTGCCGGGCAGCCTGGTTGGCGACGGTCTTGCTGGCCTTGAGTTTCTCGCCTAGCTGGGGCTTGAGCTCGTTGACCATTTTGGTGAGGTTGGCTAGGGTTTCGGCGGACTTCTGGGGATCGGGGCGGTCGAGTTTGCGCCGGGCTTCCTCAAGGTCGAGGATGGTTTGGAGGAAGGGGACGAGGTCCTTGGGCTGGTCTTGCTTGATCGCATCCAGGTCTAGCTGGCGGATCTTCTTGTTGAGGAGGTTGTCCAGCAAGAAGGCGTCGACCTTCGCGTCTTGCGATTCGGCCTTGGTCTTTGCGACGCGGGTCTTCCAGGTTTGGTAGAAAGCCTTGAGGCGGTCGCGGCGCGCGGTGGAAAGGTCTAGCTCGTGGAGTCGGAACAGGCTGCCCTCGTCGGCGGCGAACTCGAGGCAGAGGGCGGAGAGATCGGTTGGGGAGGTGGTCTGTGCCATGGGGAATCCACAAGCCAGCAACGCGACGACGGGCGCGAAGGACATGAGGGGAAGTGTAGCCGTAGCGCGGCCTTCCAGGCCGCTCCGGGGTTCGTTCCGGAGCGAGCTGGAAGCTCGCGCTACTTGCGGCCTGGAAGGCCGCACTACGGTTCGTGTCAAACTCTTGGGACGCCATGCCGACCATCGCCGTTCGCATTCCCATGATCGGGGAGGGGCTTCAAGAAGCCCGCCTCGTCGCCGTTCTCAAGCAGCCGGGAGACACCATCCGGCGCGACGAGCCGATCTACCAAATGGAGACCGACAAGGCGGTCATGGACGTGGAATCGCCCTACGACGGCGTTCTGACGGAGTGGCTGGTTGCGGTGGACACGATCATGCCGATCGGCGCGGAAGTGGCCCGGATGGAAGTGGCGGACGGAACCCAGGAAATGGTCGTCCATGGGGCGGCCGAGGCGCCAGCCACCCCGGCATCGGCCGCCGTGGAAGCTCCCGCAGTGAAGAACCTTGCTGGGATCCCGCCGCGAACGCGGGCCTATGCAAAAGAGAAGGGGATCTCGGAGGATATCCTTGCCGGGATCTCGTCGGCGGGAAGCAAGCTCATGCCCTCCGACATCGACGCCTACTTGGAGGGTGGCCCCAAGGCTCCGTACGACGAAGCCCCGGTTTCCAACAAGCAGCGTTTGCTGGCCTCGCGGCTGGTTCGGGGCAACCAGTTGGTGGTTCCGGGCACGATGACGGTGGCGGCGAACTGGACGGGCGTGGACAACCTTCGGGCGCGGGTCAAGGCGTCGGGTTCCGAGTTCCAGCCTTCGAGCTTTACGATGGTCGCCTACGCGGTGGTGCAGGCGCTGAAGGACCATCCGGTTTTCCGTTCTTCGCTGATCGGCGATACGGTGCTGCGCACCTACCACCACGTGAACCTGGGCATCGCGGTAGGACTGCCGGGCGACGAGTTGGTTCTTGCGGTGGTCGAAGCGGCGGATACGCTTAGCTGGCACGATTTCGCGGCCCGTTGCCGCGAGCGGATCGAGCTGGCCCGGACCGGGGTCGACCAGGCCAACGAGTCGGTTACGATCTCGCTGACGAACATGCAGAGCTTTGGACTTCGAGACGCCATCCCGGTGGTGGTTCCTCCTGGAATCGCTACTTTGTTCATCGGCGAGGTTTACAACGCGCTGGCCCAGGACACGGTGGACGAGGTTCGAATTGTGCGGACCTGCAACTTGGCGCTTACGTTCGACCACCGAGTGCTCAACGGGGTTGGCGGAGCCAACTTCCTGAACCAGGTGAAGCAGAACGTGGAGGCGGTTGGGAGTTTGATCACGCCGTGAAGCCGCTGATCGGCATCACCGTGGACGCCGAACCCGACCCGAGCGACCTCCGATCCGGAGGGAAGCTCTTGCTGAACTGGAACTACGCCGAGGCGATCGCGAACGCGGGCGGGGTGCCGGTGCTGATTCCGCCGATGGCGGACATGGACGTGCTGAGCAAGCTCATCCACGGCTGGCTGATCCCGGGCGGCATGGACATCGACGCCAGGTTCTTTGGCGAGGAGCTCCACGAGAAGGCGGACGTGATCGCGGAGGAAAGATTTCTGGGCGAGCGCAGGCTTTACGAGGCCATCCCCCAGGATCTCCCGGTACTCGGGATCTGCTACGGGTGCCAGTTCCTGAACGTGGCGCGGGGCGGGACCCTGATCCAGCACCTGCCAGACGCGGTGGAGACCACCCACACCGGCGGGGTGGAGCAACGCTACGCCCTCGATGCGGGCTCCCAACTCTCGCAGGTTGCGGGGGTTCCGGAGATGGTGGGGAAGAGCTACCACCACCAGGGGGTTGGCAAGGTAGGCCAGAACTTGGAGGTCGTTGCCCGGCACGAGGACGGCACGGTGGAGGCGGTTGAAGCCAAGGACCGGCCCTGGATGATCGGCGTGCAGTGGCATCCCGAGCGGTCTCCGGACGACGGGCCGACGCAACGCCTGTTCAAGAGCTTTGTGGATGCGGCGAGGCAGTTCGCGGAAAGGACGCCATGAACCGCTGGGTGAACGGAGTCGAGGTGGAACTGAGCGACGACGCGGAGATCATCCGGTTGGGAGACCGGCTTCTGGTTCGGACTCCGGAAGGGCTCCGTTCGGCGGTGGCGGTCCGGTCCGGCGGCAAGGTTCTTGTTTCCTACAACGGTCAGACCTACGTGGTGGAAAAGGCGGCGGCTCATGCGCTGGGTGGCGCGGCGCAGGGCAGCGGAAGCCTGGTTGCGCCGATGCCGGGACAAGTGGTGGACGTGCTCGTGTCCGATGGCGAGACGGTGACGGAGGGGCAGAAGCTGGCGGTGGTGGAGGCGATGAAAACGCACCAACCGTTGTTTGCGCCGTTCGACGGCGTGGTGGCGGGGGTCGCCGTGAAGAAGGGCGACCAGGTTTCTGAGGGCCAGGCTCTGCTGCAGGTTGTCGCGGCATGAACGTTCGAATTGTAGAGGTTGGGCCACGTGATGGTCTTCAAAACGAGAAGACTCCGATCTCCACGGAGGCCAAATTGGCGTTCATTTCCGGCCTGGTTGCGGCCGGGTTGGGGGAGATCGAGGCCACCTCCTTTGTTTCGCCCAAGTGGGTCCCCCAGTTGGCAGACGCGGCCGAGCTTTGGCCCCGGCTGGAGGTTGGGCCCAAGTACAGCGCGCTGGTTCCGAACCTGCGAGGGCTTGAAACCGCGATCAGCTTAGGGGTGGATCGGATCGCGATCTTCACGGCGGCGAGCGACGCCTTCGTTCAGAAGAATCTGAATCGCAGCCTGGAGCAATCGCTGGAAGAGTTCGGCGAGGTGGTTTCCCGGTTTCGGGCGGCGTCACCGCAGGGATGGGTTCGGGGCTACGTGAGCACGGTGGTGGAGTGCCCTTACGCGGGGCGAATCTCGCCGGAGCAGGTGGCTTCGGTGGTGTCTCGGTTGGTTGCGATTGGGGTTGACGAGGTGAGCTTGGGCGACACAATCGGGGTTGCGGTGCCCGCTGAGGTTCGGCGCTTGGCGGAAGCGTTGTCGGGTTGGCCGAAGGACCTCTTTGCCTGGCACTTCCATGACACGCGGGGCACGGCGGTCGCGAACGTGGCGGAGGCGCTGGAGCTGGGCTATCGGGCCTTCGACAGCAGCGCGGCGGGGCTGGGTGGTTGTCCCTATGCGCCCGGAGCCGGTGGAAATCTGGCGACCGAGGACTTGGTCTACTTCTTGGAGCGCTCGGGCATGGCTACTGGCGTGGACTTGGGGGCGCTTGCGCGGGCGTCTCGGCCAATTCTCGCTGCTCTGGGGAGAGCCCCGAGCTCTCGGGCTCAGCAGGCGGCGCTGGCATCTTGAAGGCGGCGACCGCCAGAGCAACCGAAATCAGAGTGATGATGCCGGTCGAGCCCCACTCCTCGCGGGTGAGCTTGAACTCCCGTAGATTGACCGCCAGGACGCAGATGCCGATGGGCACCAGAAGCGGCAGGGCGGAGAAGAAGATCGCCAGCACCAGGTAGACGAGGATCGTCGGGACGAGCCAGCGGGCGGTCTCCTTGGCCTTCATCTGGAAGCGGTGGAGGGCGACGAAGAACATCGCCATGAAGAGGATGTCCGCCGGGCCGACGAAGGCGAAGGGGCGAACCGGGCCGCTGGTAGGAGCGGATTGCGCGCTTGGGATTTGGAGCGCGACGTTGGGAAGAATCTGGGGCGCCGCAGCCATGAGGACCTTGGTGGGGCCCACGGGTGCGAAGACGAGGAAGATGTCCAGGCCCACCAAAAAGATCGAGATCGGGATGAGAAGGTTTTTGTCCTTGATGAGCAGGGTGATGGCCGCGCCAAGGCCAAGGCACCAGAGGATCAGTCCCGCTTGAGAAAAGCTGATGAGGATCGCCGCTCCCATGCCTTGGCCTCGAAGGACCTGTTGGGCCAAGATCGTTCCGCCTACCTGAAGAACCACGCCACCCACGATGCACGCGGTGGCCAGGGTCGCGTTCCAGGCGTGCTTCGAGGCTTGGAACACCGCGTAGACCGGGATGGCCAGGAAGATGGCGGTGAACGCGATATTGGCCCCGGTCAGCACGCCAAGGGGGAGAGCGATCTGACCGATGGCCAGCCTCAGAAGAATCAGCGTGGCAAGCGCGCCGAGAAAGCGCGCTATGTGCCCGGGGGCTTTGGGCGCGGGAGAGAGCTCAGGCGATTCGGACGGCGTCGTCACGCCTTAGATCATGCCCGGATTCGAGGGTGCGTTGATAGACCTGGAGTACTTGCGCCGCCATTTCCTGGGCGCCGTAACCGCGTACGGCCCTCGTTGCCTCGTTGCTCATGCGAAGGTAGAGGGCTTCGTCGTGCAGGGCGAGCATCACGGCGTTCGCCAGTTCCATTGGATCGTTGCGAACGGCGATGCCGTTTACGCCATCCTGGACGGCCTCGCCCGCACCTCCCGAAGCAACGACCACGGCAGGCAAGCCATGGGCTCCGGCCTCTTGGACCACGAGACCCTGGGTTTCGCTGACGGAAGCGAAGACGAAGAGGTCGGCGGCGGCATAGTACTGGTCCACCTCGTCGCGCGGGACAAAACCGGCAAAGCGGACGCGGTCTCCGATACCCAGCTTGCGGACGAGGGCAAGGCACTCGGAACGGTAAGGACCGTCGCCGACGAGCCAGAGGGTGGTCGTCGGATCTTGGCGGAAGACCTGCTCCGCCATGTGGAAGAGTACGTCCAGGTTCTTCTCCTTGGCTAGGCGTCCGACATAGAGAAGTACCTTCTGGTCCGGGCGGATGCCCAGCTTTTGGCGGGTTTCGCTCCGGTCGTGGAAGCTACGGGAAGGGGCTCCGGTGGGGATGATCGAGGCGGGGGTGTGGACGCTATGCCGCCGGAGCCACTTGTAGGCGGCCTCGCTGGGGACGATCACGTGGCCGACGCGGTTGTAGTACCAGTTCGTGTGCTTGGCGATCTTGAACCGCACGTAGCGCCGAGGCGCGAACGGGATGTAATGCGCGTAGCGGTCGTACAGGGTGTGGTACGTCGAGACCACCGGCAGACCGTGGGATTCTGCCCATCGTAGCCCGACGAACCCAACGGTGAACGGAGTGTGGGTGTGCACGATGTCGAACTCGTGCCTTCGGAAGCGCCGAAGGGTGCGGTAGAACGGCGGAATCGCCAGGGGGTAGCCCTTGGTCCAGGGGGTCTCCACCGCTCGGAACCGGTACGTGTTCGGCTCAGGGTCCTTGTACTTGGGATGGGCGGAAGTGAAAAGAAAGACCGAATGGCCCTGGGCGCGCAGCTCGCGGACAAGTCCGTCGATGCTGACGCTTACGCCGTTCAGGATGGGCAGCGCGCTGTCCGAGAACATCGCGATGCTGAGCTTTTCTTTCATGCTTGAGAAGGAGACGGAAGGGAGTTGGTTGTGGGTTCCACTGCTCTAGGACCGTGGCCGAGGGTGAGCCTTGAAGAACTCCCAGAGGGCGACCGTGCAGTTGAAGCCGCTCGCCTTCTCCGGACCTTGCTGGGTGAGTCCGCCGAACCAGTCATGGTTCCCATTCTTGACCGCGACAAACCGAACCTCCCGTCCGTTGCCTGACCAGGTCTTGGTCACGGCGACTTTGTCAGTCGTTTCAGTGGGCTCCGCGGCAATTCCGGCGCGCTGCGCGTACCACGCGGCGGCTTCCGGCTGAGAGACGACTCCGCTAAGCGTTGCCTTGGCGCCCGAGAGGAAGGCGACCACGGGATCGGAGTCCCCATGGATCAGGATCGCGGAAGGAAAGGGGCCCTTCGGGTCGTCGATGGTTTTGCGCACGCCGCCCTTGGGCGATATCCCGATCGCCCCGGCAACAACGCCCACGGCGGCGAGCCGGTTGGATAGCCGACTTGCGGCCGCATAGGTCATGAACCCGCCGTTGCTGTGTCCACAGACGTAGACCCGATCCGGGTCTACCCTGGCAGATTTCTCCACCTGGTCCAGCACCATCTCTACGTATTTGCCGTCGTCCTGCTTCTTGCCGCAGAGGTCGATCCAGCCCACATTCCAGCCTTGGGGCTTGCCGAGACCATTCCCGGAGACGTAGATGAAGCCTTCTTTCTTCGCTAGCTCGGCGAAGCCGGTCTGCAGTTCGAACAACTGGCTGTTTCCGGTCCAGCCATGAAGTCCGATTACGAGCGGGAGCTTCTTCGTGCCGTCGTGCTGGGGCGGGATGGTGAGGCGGTAGTCGCGCTCCACACCGTCCACGGTGGTCTTCTCGGCGTACGATCCGGGGGTCTTGAGTTCTTGGGCGCCCGCTTGGCAACCGGCAAGAACGACGGCGAAGATCGGGAGGAGGAAGCGCATCCTCGTATGTTACGTCTTGGGGGGTGGCGAACTCTCGGGAGCGGCGGGAGAAAGAACCCGAATCGCTCTCGGGACCACGTGGAAGTCGATCGGGGTCCACCGTCCTTGCTCTCCGTCCACCACGACGGGCGTGGAAGGCGTGGTGACCAGCTTGCCCTTCTGGGCACTCCAGGTCAACACGTTCTCCGGCCGGACCTGGTCTCCGGCGGCGAGGTGGATCGCAAGCTGCAGCAAGGCGGACTTGCGGACGCCTTCAAGCGCGTAGATGTGGAGGAGGCCCTCGTAGAGGCTGGCGTCCTTGTCTATCTTGAAGGGACCGGCGTGGTAGCGACCGTTGCCAATGACGACCTGAAGGGTCTCGAACTCATGGGACTCGCCTTCCAGCTCAAGGGAAGCACGGATCGGCCGGACGTTTGCCAGGGCCTTAACCAGGGCGAGCAAGTAGACCGCCCTGCCAAACCTGCGCTTACGGTCATCGGTGAGTTCGGCGGCGATTTGGGCGGATAGTCCGATGGTCGCCACATTTACGAAGTAGTCGTCCCCCGCATGGCCCAAGTCGATTTCGCGAATCCTAGCGTTCGCGAGGGCCTGGCACGCAGCCTCGGGCTGGCTCGGGATCCCTAAGTCTCGGGCCAGCGCGTTTCCGGTGCCGAGGGGAAGGACTCCCAGAGCGGACTCCGATCCTACGAAGCATCGCGCCACCGAGCTGATGGTGCCATCTCCGCCGCCCACGAAGACCAGCGGAACCTTCTCGTCCCGGGCGGCTCTCTTTACGGCGAGCAGGAGATTCCGCGCGCTCTTGAAACGCTTTGCTTCGGAGAGCCGGAAACCCTGGGCTTCGAGGCTTGCCTGGCAACGTTCAAACCAGTCCCGTCCCCGCCGGGAGCGAGAGTTGACGTAGAGCGCCGCATGGCGGGGCTGCGGGGCATCCATCGATGCAAGAGTACGCGACCGGTGGCTAACTTGTCGCTGGCCTGGCTAGCCGAGGACCAGACTGGCGGAGCGGTAGGTCCTCGTGACCTCGAACCCGTGGCCTCCGTAGAAGGCGGCCAGGTTCGTCCAGTCGATGATCGTTCGCCGCGCTCCGCGGTCACGGAGGATTTCGAGGGCGCCCCCGAGGACCGCGTTGCCGAGGCCTCGGCCGCGCATCGCGGCAGCGACCCCGATCGGCCCGAGGGCTCCCCAGTTGGGGCCGAGGCTCTTCCGCCAGACGGCGCCGGCCACCGGCGTGGTGCAGCTCTGGTCCTGGATCAGGGCGAAGCCGACCATGCGGCCCGCGAGGAAAGCCGCGACGGCGCAGTTCTCAACTCCCTCCGCCATCACCTTGCTCCCAACGTCCCAGGCCCATCGCCCGGGGAATTCGACGTTAAGGAAGTCTTTGAGCGCCCGTTCCTCGCCAGGGGCTAGGATGCGGATATCAAGGCCATCCGGAGCGGGGTAGGGGTTCTGGTAGGTGGCGAGGTCCCGTTCGAGGTCATGGAAATCGTCGCCAAAGTCGAAGCCCTCGACGGTGAGAAAGGACCTTAGCAGGGGCATGTCTTCCGGGCAGCCCGGCAGGAAGTGCCGCGAGTCGGCCCCAAACACGAGGGTGCGCTGCCCACGGTCCAGGAGCATGTGCTTTGCTTCGGCCATTAGGTCGACGGCGGCGTCGACTTCCGAGAATGCGATGGCGGAGAGGTGCGCCTGGTCCTGGTCTCCCGCGTAGAGCCGCGGGGCGGCGGAACGCTTGAACAGGGTCATCGCGATCGGCTTGCCGTCGGAGAAGGCGATGCCGGAAATGCCCCAGTCGAACAGTGGACTCTGGATCGTGTTGAGCTTCAAGATCTCCAGATCGATGTGGTAGCGCTCGGGGAAGAAGCGCTCCCAGAGGTTGAGGACATCGGGAAGGTGGGATTCCTCGAGTCTGGCGAAGGTCCTCAAGCGCCGCTCCGGTTGACGTAGTTGATGCGGAGGTCGCGCAGGAGGTTCTCCATGTGGCGCTTGTCTTCGGCGTCGAGCTCGGGCTGGAGGCGATGGATGACGTCGGCACAGGTGTCGATCGCCAGCTTAGCCTGGGTCAGGTCGGTTTCGATCTTGCCGGTGATCGGGTCTGGCTGCAGGCCAAGTTTGGCCCACGAGATCATCGCGAGCTGTTCAACCATCATGGCCAGCACGCTCGCGACCAGAATAGGCTCGGCAGGTTGGCTGGGCGAGGCTTCAGACATGTTTGGATGTTAACATACGGGGGCCAGACAATGGTGGAGACAGGGCTTCCCACTCAGCCGTAGAGAATCCTTGGACGGGTACCCTTCCTCTTCCGCCTTATGATCCAAGACGTCGTTATCATCGGTTCCGGACCTGCGGGCTACACCGCTGCCCTCTACGCGGGCCGGGCTAGTCTTTCTCCTGTTTTGTACGCCGGGCTTCAGCCGGGAGGGCAGCTCACCATCACCACCGATGTGGAGAACTATCCGGGCTTCCCGGACGGCGTGATGGGACCGGAGATGATGGAACTGTTCCGCAAGCAGGCGGAGCGGTTCGGCGCAAAGGTCCACTACGCCACGATCGACCGGGTGGACTTTTCGGAGCGGCCGTTCAAGCTGTGGTCGGGCGACGAGGAGATCCTTGCGAACACGGTGATCGTGAGCACGGGCGCAACCGCCAAGTGGATCGGGATTCCCGGCGAGGTCGAGTTTGGTGGATTCGGAGTGAGCGCTTGCGCCACCTGCGACGGGTTTTTCTTCCGAGGGAAGAAGGTGATCGTGGTTGGTGGTGGGGACACCGCGATGGAAGAGGCGAACTACCTGACCCGCCACTGCGAGAAGGTGATTCTGGTCCACCGTCGAGACGAGTTCCGGGCGAGCCAGATCATGCAGGACCGGGTTCTTTCGAACCCGAAGGTTGAGGTGGTCTACAACTCGGTGCTCACGGAGATCCGGGGCCAGACGGAGCCTTTCCGCAAGGTGCAGTCCGCGATGATCAAGAACGTGGTCACCGGCGAGATCAGCGAGATGCCGATCGACGGGGTCTTCGTAGCGATCGGCCACAAGCCCAACTCGGAGCTGTTCAACGGTGTCCTGGAGATGGACGAAGTCGGCTACCTGAAGGTGCAGGCGGGGTCCACCAAGACCAACGTGCCGGGCGTATTCGCCGCCGGCGACGTCGCGGACCCGGTGTATCGTCAAGCGGTCAGCGCGGCAGGAACCGGATGCATGGCGGCGATCGACGCGGAGCGCTTCCTGGAGTCTGAGGGCCACTGATGCTTTCGCTCCTGGCGGGCCTGATGATTGCGGGGATGGGGCAAGACCCGGCGTCCGACCAGCCAGCGGCGATGATGTTGCCGATGAAGGACTCGGCGGGAGTGGCACGGATGACCCTGCGCAAAGCGCTGATCCCGCTGGACCCCATCAAGACCTCGCCGAAGGAGTTCACGCTCCCGAGCGGGAGGAAGACCAAGTTCCAGTTCCCGTGGATCACCTCGGCCTTTGGGCGTCAGAACGGCGAGACGGACATGCGGCTCCGGACTCGGGTCTACAGTCAGGAGCGCGGCGGGCCGGATCCGTACGATTTGGCTACTTTGGTGGCCCGGATGGCGGTACGCCTTTGGGATTACTCGCTGAACCGTTTGAAGATCGACCAGCCTCTCGTCAACGAGCTTGGCTTGGTCGACTTCTATCTCTGCTGGGGCGGCACGCCGGGCGGCGAACAGCTTCGCGGCGAGGACTTGGACGGGCTTGGGCGCCGGTACCAAGTCAACACGATCTACATCTACGACTTGGCGACCTTCTCGGAGCCGGTCGAGATGGCTCGCGAGGTGGCTCACGAGTATGGGCACGCCATTCTGCCGGCAGTTGGCGGGTTCGAGACCCCGGAAGACTGGGCGAACGGCTACCTGGGCGAGCGGATTTTCCTGCGCTGGCTGGCCAAGGACGTTTCTAGCAAGGCCCTCCATCCGCTGGACTCGATGGGGGCTTCGGGCGAAGCCTTGTCGGCATGGGTGAAGACCAACGTGGACCCACTGGTCAAGGCCGTTTCGCTAAGCGGTCCGGATGGCAAAGTGCTGCGGAGCAAGGGCCAGACGGCGATGGACATGTACATGGGCCTTGCGCTGTACGCCGAAGACTTGTTCGGCTCGAACCTGTTGGGTCGGGCGATGAAGCTGAACGGCGCGACCCGACCGGCGGATTTCCCGGGTTCGCTCGTTCAGGCGGTTTCGGAGAAGCCGCAGTGGACGATCAAGCCGTTGGCGGGGCCTTTCTGGATTCCGGTAGGCAAGGGCAAGGTCGTTGGCGCAACGGTGGTTAAGCAAGTGGGTGATTGGGCCCAAATCGAGGCTAAGGGACCGGTCACCCTGAAGTTTCCGGAGTAGCGGTGGGGATCGCGCTTCTGGTCTTGATGGTGGTCGGCCTGGCCCTGGTTACCGCCTACGAGATGGCCGTTTTCAGCACCCGCCCAGAACACATGCGGAACGCCTCCCGCGATGGGGACCGGCGGGGCACGATCGTGATGGTCTTCCTTCGGGGCCCCACCCGGATCATCTCGTCCCTGCAGATTGCGGCGACTTTTCTCAGCCTGGGCCTTGGGGTGTTCTTGCAGAGTCAGTACTCGGTTCCGGTAACCGGGTGGCTTGTCCGCCTTGGGGTCTCGGAGGAATCTGCGGGGGGTGCGTCGTCGTGGGTGATCGTTGGCTTGTCCACGCTGGTGGTCCTGGTTCTCACGAATCTCGTCCCAAAGCGGGTGGCGTACGCCTACGCGGATCCCCTAGCCTTGCTTTGGGCCGAGCACGCTTACCGTTGGCTGAGGCTTACGAGTGCGTTGACAAGCGGGCTGAGCTTGATTTCCGACGGACTCTTGCGACTCTTCCGGGTGAGGCTTCCCAAGGCTCCTCCGGTGGCCGAGCGGGACATTCAGGAGCTGCTTCGGCAAGGGCATTTGGTTGGCACGATCGACCCGCACGAGATGGACGTCATCCGAAAGACCTTTGCTCTGAGCGACCGAAAGGTCGCGGAGTTCATGACGCCTCGACGGGACATCGAGGCGGTCTTTCTCAACTCGGGAGACGGGGCGGTACGGGAGGCCATGCGTCGGTCGGAGCGCTCGCAACTGGTGGTCGGGGAGACGGATCTCGACAACTATGTTGGGCTGATCCGGGCGCGCGAAGTGCTTGCCCACCCGGATCGCCCGATCCGCGAGCTGATTCGGCCGGTGGTTGCGGTTCCCCCTGGCGCCTCGGCCCTCGATCTGCTCGGGCTGTTCAAGTCGGAGTCGGTTCGCGCGGCGGTGGTAGTAGGAGATCACGGCAGGGTGCTGGGGTTGGCGACGTTCAATGACCTCATCTCGATCCTGGTGGGCGAAGCGAAGGCGATCGCCTAGTCCTGGAGCTTGATCGCCCACTGGTCCAGGGGTTCCTCGTAGGTGTGGAACGGGTCCGGCATCTCATAGTAGCGCTGGCGGTCCATGGCGACCCCGCTCCAGTCGAACATGTAGAACTTGTGGTTGCGCTTGGCGAGGATCTGTTCGACCATCTTGGCGCGTCCTTTGGCGCGGGTGTTCTGGGGCGGGTCGGTCATGGCCTCCACGATGTCGAGGTCTCGAACCACCCGTTGCGTCTTGCCCATGTCTTGGTAGGCGTGGAAGAGGGACAGGCTGGGGTCGATGTTGTGGTACTCGAGGTCCACGGAGTGGAGGGCATCGTCCGACCAGGTTAGGCCTTCCTCGCGACGGTAGTCGTCCACGATCGCGCGTTTGGCGACCCAATCGATCCGGTCTCCAAGGGCTAGAGGGTCTTTCTCCAGCCCGTCTAGGATGGACTCCCATTCGGCCAGGACCCAGTCGGTTTGAGGGCACTCCCCGGCAAAGTGGGTTTGGGCGAGGCGTAGGTACTTGCGCTGCAGATCGACGGCGGAGATGGTGGAGCCGTCTTCCATGGCCACGATCCAGCGGTACTCAGGGTCTCGGCTGACGTCGCGGAGGGCGATCAGAGGTTGGGCAAGGACCCATCGGTGGGGGACGAGACCCTCCTCGAGAAGCCGGATCACGAGGGTGGTGGTGCCTACTTTCAGGGCGTAGGCGTACTCGTTCTGGTTGCTTTCTCCAAAGAGAAGGTGGAGGCGGGTGAAGCCGCCGTGAGTGTAGAAATGCTCCCACTTGGGGTTGATGAGCGCTCGGTTGAAGCGGACCCGAGAGGCGATGGTCTTCAGGATGTGGTCCGAGCGTTGGCTGAGCTGGAATTCCACGTCGGGGTCCGGGATCACGCCGTACACCTGGGAAACCCAGATGTAGTCCACCGGGTTGTCCACGATCTCCTGGTAGCTGGGCCGCCCGGCGGTGCTGGTAAGGATGTGCCCGCCTACCCGGCCCACGCCGGCAAAGATCTGGCGGGTGACCAGGAACGGATAGAACATGGCCACGCCGGTGTTCAGCAGCTCTTCGTCTGCTTTCACCAGGTAGTTCTCGTGGCAGCCGAAGGTGTGCCCGCCAAAGTGGTCGACCGAGTTGTTGTAGACGCTGACCACGTCTTGAAGGTCTAGGTCGTGGATAGCCCGGACGATCTGGCGCTGTCCGGCGCGGTCGTTGGCTACGAGGTCTTTCAGGTCTCGGCATTCGGCAGTGGCGTACTCGAGGTGGGAGCCGACGGCGTCGATGTAGAGCCGGGCCCCGTTCATGAGGAAGCCTCCGGAACCGGCAGGCTCGAAGACGTCGTCCCGGGCATGGAGGTCGATCGCGCCTAGGCGGAGTTCCTCGAAAAGGTAGTCCTTGATCACCTCGACTACGCCTTCTGGGCTACCGAGGGTCTCGTCCGATACGAGGCAACCGAACTCCGTTTCGACTCCGAAAATACGATCCCAGGGTTGCCTCTCCATCTCTCCCTATCCTACGCGGTGTTTGGGCTAGATGCGTCTCTTCGCATCGGGGGTTTGTGCTCGGCCAGGGCAGGAATGTATGATCGGCGCATGGGCGACATTCACGCTTGGGTGACGACGGCGGACGGTTTTGACGGGTACCGAGTGGCGCGGGGACTTGGGGTGGTGAGAGGGATTACGGTTCGTAGCCGCTCGGTGATCGGCAGCATCGGGGCAAGCCTTCAAACGCTGGTGGGAGGAAATATCACCCTCTACACGCAACTCGCAGAGACGGCGCGGGGAGAGGCGTACGAACTGATGATCCAGCATGCGCGCGAGATGGGCGCGACCGCGATTCTTGCGATGCGCTACGATGCCAACGAGATGGCGCCGGGCGTCACCGAGGTCCCGGCCTACGGCACCGCGGTCGTTCTGGAGCCGATCGCGCCCCGATACTAGACGCTCTGATGATCCTCCTTCCCCCATCTCCCCCGCCCAAGCCGATCCTGCTTGCGGTGTTCGACCCCTCGACCGGGCGCGCCTGGGACGGGGCGGGCCGGGCGGTTCGGCTTGCGGTTCCGCCAGGCGGGAAGGCGGCGGCGCTGCGGTTGGTTGGAAAGAGTGGCCGGGTCGTGGTCGTCCGCTTCGAGCCGACGAGCATCGGAGTGGATCGGGCCGAGTGGCGTAGCCGCGAGCCCGGCGCCACGGGCAGTGCGCTCCCGATGGTTCCCGGTTGGCCGGGGTCGGTTGCGGTGAAGCTACGACCAGGGACGAAACGCCTCGACCTCTCCGCGATGGTTCCGGCGGGGGCGCCAAAGACCCTCCTGGAGTTCGATGTCAAGGACTTCAAGCCGGTGGTCAAGGTGGGTAAGGAGCTCTATCCGGGAGTGATGCACTTGCGGCCCGGCGACGATTTCGGCCCGAACGGTCCACTGCCTACGAGCGAGTCCGGAACCACGGTACGGACGGCGGTCAGGCACCGCCCGATTCCCTCTCGGCCTACCGACCGGATCGAGGCGCGGGCATGGATGGGTGGGAGGGAGGCGGTCGAGCCGCTTGGGCAGCATCTGGTGGCGGGGAAGTTCATGGTCGAAATCTTCGCCGGCTCCATCCGCAGCTTCAAGCGATTCCGCCTTCAGGTTTGGAGTCGGCAAGAGGTGCGCTTGAACGGAATTCCTACGAATCCTCGCGATTAGCAGCCCCTTACGGATACACTCCCCGAGTTATGCAGAAGCGCGTTTGGATGTCGGCCGCCGCAGTGGTCGTTTTGATGTCGTCGGCCCTCGCGGCCAGTCCGGTCGGAAAGTGGAAGGGCAAGGTGTCCGTGTCTGCTCCGCCGATGCCGGCCAACGCAACGGATGCCCAGAAGAAGCAGGTCGAGCAGGCGATGGCGATGGTCAAGGCCATGGTGATCAACATGGACGTCAAGTCCAACAAGACGTACGTGGTCACCGTCACGGGCGGCCCTCAGCAGCCGAAGCCGGAGAGCGGCACCTGGGCCCAGAAGGGCAGCGCGGTGATCTTCACCTCGCCCAAGTCCAAGCAGGGCCAGAAGATGACCCTTTCGGCGGACGGCAAGAAGATGACGGTCACCATGGGCGCCGGTCCCCAGGCCGCCACCGTCACGTTCACCAAGTCCTAAAGCACCCCGCCTTAGCAGACGACCCTCGGGCTACTTTAGCCCGAGGGTCATTTTCTTAAAGACCCAGGCGCGGGCCAAGGAACTCTGGTCGAGCGCGTGAGCCCCGGATTCGGCGATCCCTGGCGATGCCACGCTGCGTCCGCGAGGCTGGGGACCCAGCTCGATCAGCTGGATGTAGGTGCCCCGGTTTCCGTAGGGAATCGGAGCCTGTCCGGGGACGGTGATGGTTCCTGGCATGAAGCTCCAGTCTTCGGGGTTGGCCGAGGTCTTGGACAGGGTCGCGATCGCTCGGGCTAGAGCGGCCCGAGAAACCTCCTCGGTAGAGCGCTTGCCCAAGTAGTTGGCGGCAGTCTTGCCCTCAAGGGCGTTGAGGATCACGGACGGCTGGATGATGGTGCGGAAGTTGGCCTCGGTGAGGAAGGTTCCGGTGGTGGAGGCGAACAGCTCGTGGCGGAGACCGTTGAGCCAGGCCGCGTACAAGGCTGGGCCAACGTGCCCAGCGAGGTCCCAGCCGTCGTAGGCTCCGAGAAGAGGCTGCAGTTCGCGGGGGCCGCCCTCCAGTCCTTCGATTCCCGGCAAGTAGCGCCGAAAGGCGCTGAAGGTTTCGTTGCGCCGGGCGATCGTCCAAGCCGCCAGCTCCACATCGGCCAATCCAAGCTTGGGCTTGGCGAGGGCATCCAGAAGAACCTGGTTTCGGAAGATGCGGCCCCACACCGGGGTATCCAGGTTGGGCCACCAGGCAACGGGCTTGTTGTTCCAATTGGCAAGGAGCCCGCTCTTGGGATTTCGGACGCGGGGCATCTGGGTGCGCGGAACGTAGCCCAGGCTCACGACCTCCGGGGAAGCCGGAACGGGGAATCGAGGGTCGAAGTTGAGCGGGCGGAGGGGAACGTCTCCCGTGTAGAAGTAGCCAATGTCCGATTTGGTGGCATAGAAGACGTTGAACGACATCGGATTCTTCGCCATGGCGGCCTCGATCTGGTCCGGGGTCTTTTGCTTCGGGAATTCGATTAGGACGTCCATGGCCGCCAGCTCGCGACCCCAGTAGGCCATTCGAGACGCGAAGATTGCGCCGGCCGCAGACTTGAGGATGATCGGACCTTCGGCCGTTCGCTCTCGCTGGACCAACTCAGCCGCTGCCCCTTTCACCGCCACCGAGATCGGCTTGACCAGGACGGGGAGGTCCTTGTTGCCGAAGCGGTAAGTCCCAGGCTTTTTCGTTTCGTAGAAGAGGATGTCGTCCGTGTCGGCGACTCCGCTGGTCATCGCGCACGCAAAGTTGGGGGTGGCGCCGATGATCACGCCCGGCACTCCCGGCACGTCCATACCGGCGACGGTCAAGTCGGGAGAATGGATGGAGACCTCGTGGACGACGCTGGGCGTGGTGTGCCCCATCTGAGGAGCCGAGAGCAACATAGGCCATCCGGTGGACGAGCGCTTACCGCTCACGACCACGGCGTAAGATCCAACCTTGAAGGGGGCGGCAACGCTCTCCGCCAGGAGGGTGCTGGACTCGCGCTCCGCCAACTTGATCGCAGGCATCAGCTCCAACAGGCCGACGTTTGGGAGCCGCTTCAGGTGGGATTCGGTGATGTCCCGGCTTGGCGAAGGGAACACGGGCCGCGTGCGGACCGGGTCATCGGAAGGAGAGATGGTGGTGGGCGATCGAGGATCGTTCTGCCAGGCGAGGTCGTCGAGGACGTCCATGGCTTGGGCCTTTGCGCCCGGCTGGGTCTGGAGGTACTTGACGAGGGCCAGATTGCGAAGTTCGCCGGCGCCGCCTTGCCCGAAGCGGCGGGCGAGCTGGATGAAGATCGCAGCGGTATCAATCGGGGTCCAGGGGGCAGGAGTCAGCCCGTTTTCGGCGTAGCCCTTGGGGAGGCCTCCGGAGTCGCGCGCCTCGCCGATGTACCGGTTGACGCCTTTCGCATAAGCGGCGACCGCCGCCTTTGCCGGATCGCTCAGCGAATCGAGTTGGGTGGCGATCTCGTCGTCCGAGTAGCCCATGCGGACGATCTCGCGGTCCGCAGCCAGGTACCGGGCTCCAAACGCTTCGGCCATGCGGCCACGCGCAAGACGGCGGGAGTTCTCCATCTGCCAGAGGCGATCTTGGGCGGCCGCGTAACCCTGAAGCTCGTAGGCTTGGGCCTCGGTGGCCGCCTGGATGATCGGGACTCCGTAGGGGTCGCGCGTTAGCGAGGGACCTTGGAGGACCAGGGCGAAGGCAAGCGAGAGCATTCGCCTAGCATAACACCGGGCCGTCTAGGGGAGGGTGCGGCGGCCGCCGCCTCCGATGGATTTCGGGCCGAATGCGCGGTAGGCCACGTACGCAATGCCGCCAACGACGAGCACGGGCACGAGCATGCTTAGCAGTCCCAGCGCGAGGCGAATGACCCAACCTGCCAAGACGAGGCCGACCACCGCGACAACGAGGAACTGAATGATGTTCTTGCTGGATTCCGACATGACTGCTTGAGGTTACAAGACTCTGGTTCAGAAGGTTGCGACGCGTGGGAAATTCTGCCCGGGGATGGTACGTTAAGGACTCCATGGCCTTGCCCATCTACGCACCCGCCCCAACCCAAGAATCGGATCCGCTGGCGATCAACGCCTCGTTGGTGGCGGACTGGCTGGTTCGGTTCCTGAAGGACGAGTGCGTTCGACGCCGTGGTGTCCAGAAAGCGGTGCTGGGGCTTTCCGGTGGCGTGGATTCGGCGGTCGTGGCCTACCTTTGCGCGAGGGCCTTTGGCCCGGAGAACGTTCACGCCTTCCGAATGCCCTACAAGATCTCGTCTCAGGAGAGCCTTGACCACGCCCAATTGGTGTTGGACGACATCGGAATCCAGAGCCGGACGATCGAGATCACGGGGATGGTGGACGGCTACCTGAACGCCGGGGAGCCGGACATTTCGTCTTCTCGCCTTGGCAACGTGTGCGCGCGGAGCCGGATGATCGTGCTCTTCGACCAGAGCGCCAAACTGGGCGCGCTGCCGATCGGGACGGGAAACAAGAGCGAGCGTTTGTTCGGCTACTACACGTGGCACGCGGACGACTCGCCTCCGATCAACCCGCTTGGCGACCTCTTCAAGAGCCAGGTTTGGGACCTCGCCCGGGAGTTGGGCGTCCCCGACGCGATCATCGACAAGCCAGCCACCGCCGACTTGATCAAGGGGCAGACCGACGAGGGCGACTTTGGCATCACCTACCACAAGGCGGACCGCATCCTGAACTTCTTGACCCAGGGCTATTCCCGGGAGAAGCTCGTCGACTTGGGGTTCGATTCAGCAGACGTGGAACTGGTGTGGAAGCGGGTGGACGGCACCCACTTCAAGCGGCGCCTTCCGACGGTGGCAATGCTGAGCTCCACCGCGATCGGCGAGTACTATCTTCGTCCGGTCGACTACTAGGGCTTCCTCGGCTCGGTGACCTTGACGCCGCCCGGCGGGATCCCATGGAACGAGGTCGCCCCGAAGTTTGCGGTTACGGTGAGGCCGTTTGCCCATTGGGTCTGTTGCACGGTTCGATCCTTGTTTAGGTCCTCAAACCTAACCATTTGCTTCATGGCTGCGTGGCGCAGAACCCGTTGCGTTTCCTCGTAGCTCTTCGCGAAACGACTCCTCTGAGCGGCGAACTGGGCGGCATCGGTGAAGTACATCGGAGGGGTGCCGTAGAGCATGTTCCACTGGTCACGCAGAGTCCAGGTGCCGAGATGCTTGTTGCTGAAGTCGCCCCAGTACCACGTGCTGACGGTGCAGTCTCCGAAGACCAGCTGCCAAAGCGGAATACGGTACTTGGGTCCCAGCTGGTAGGTCATCACATCCTTGGGGAGCTCGGCGTACACCTTTGGCGGGTCCGTCCCCGCATCGGGGACTCGGTAGGGTCCGAGGCTCATCATGCCCTCGAAGAACACGAGGTTGGGCACGGACGCTTCGTGTCCGGTCTCGGACCCGGCCACGAGCCCGAAGTCGGTGACCATCTGGAGCAGTTTCATTCGAGCCAGCTTGCTCTGGGTCCGGGTCATCGGGTGGCGGGGGTCGTAGCACTCGCGGTACTCGGAGGCGGTGGTCGTGTCGATGAAGCGCGCCTGGAAGGGATGGGTCTTCAACTCCCCGGCGATTCGCTTCTGGGCGAAGGGCAGGGCCTCTAGGTCGCAACACACCGCGCAGGGTACGTCTTTACCGGCTTTGTCCTGCACAACCCAGCCCTTGACCCAGTCACCGGAGGCGTCTCGGACCAGGTGGTCCGGCCAAGCGGCCGTCGTCCAGTCGGGGTGGGCCCAGGGGAGGTCCTTGATGCGGGTCGGGTCCATCACGTCCTGGTAGATGTCGTAACGGCTCGCGATGAAGCCCAGCTTGCGGACTTGTTTGAGGGTTTCGGGGCTTCCGCCTCCACTCCAGAGGACGTTGCGGAAGCCCGCGGCATAGGCTTGTTTGGCGAGGGAGAGCGGCTCTCCGCCCCACGTCCAGAGGTTGGCGGCGCGGGCCAAGCGAGCCGCATTTGGGTTTTTCTTGGCCTTGGTGGTTAGGGGAACCCAGAGGCCCTTACGCTTGGCTTCGGTGCGATAGCGGAGGGCGATCGTGTTCAGGTCCGCTTTGGCGAAGAAGGCGTTCGTCAGGACGCGCGGGTAGCCGAATCGGCCCTTCTGGCCAATCCAAAACGGGGTTGCCTGAAGCAGACCGGCTTCGCGGTCCAGGGTTAGGCGGAAGTCGTCGCTGGATTCTAGGAGGGTGGCCACCCCAGTGCCCTGGTCGAGGAGTCCGTAGAAGGCCATGGAGAGGCCGTGGCCTCCGTAGCCGTGGAGCCACAGGGGCGCGATCTTGGAGTCGTTGGCCGCGATCCGCATGCCCATGTTAACCGGCACGATGTGCTCGCTTTCCTTGGTGGCCTGGACTCCTCCGGGGATTTGGAGGTCCGGCATCTGGCCATCTCCATAGACTTCCCAACGGACCTCGGCCTTGCCTGCGATGAGGCTGGCGCGGACCTCGATCGGGGTGACGCCATCCACGGCAAAGCCTTTCCAGACCGCTTGGACGCCTTGGCGCCGAAAGTTGGTGGGGAAGACCTTGGTCGCTACGCCGGATTGGGCCCAGCGCTTGCCGGTTCGGCGATCCAGGATGGTGGTGGCGAGGGTCTCGGGGGCAATCTCGACCCGCAGTAGTTTGTCCTCGAGCACCACGGGGGACAAGCTGGGCGCGGAGGGCACGAACCTGCGGGTTAGGCTAGCGGCACCAAGACTGAACACGGCGGGGCCGTTGCCGGTGAGGCGGGCTTGAACAGCAGTCGCCCCCTTTGGGACGATGATCGCGGCTCGCGACGTCTGCCAGGCCTCGGCTTGGGTGAGCGCTACGGACCCGGCCATCCACTGGAGGGTCTCGCCTCCAGCGAGCAGAACAAAGCTGACGCCGCAGCTTCCACCACCCCGAATCCGGACGGGGGCTTCAAGACGAAGGATTTCTCCAGGTCGCACCGGCATCGCGGTGCCGAGCTCCAGCGACCAGTCTTCCTTTCCGGTGTGCTCGATCGTGCGAACTGGTTTCCCTTCATAGCTTTCGCTAGAGTCCAGGAAACGCGCGGCGCCCGGTTGTCGAGCCCAGAGGGTTTGGGCGGGGGCGAGAACGTCTTGTCCTGCCATTGCCAGTACGCCGAGCAACATGGCCAGCATGGTGCGAGTCTAGCCGGTCCGGACGGCACGTAGTGACGTTGGTTCCAGGGACTAGCCGGCGGGAGGAGGGAAGGGACCGCCACGGCGCATCCGATCCCGCATCTTCTGGCGAGCTTCGTCGAGAAGGCGCTTCATTTCGGTACGTTGCTCTGGGGTAAGGATCGCCTGGATGTCCGCCTGCATTTCACGAACATGGCGCTGGATTTCCTCGCGGCGTCTCATGGGCGGCATCGGACGATCGCTCAGATTTCGAATCGCCTGGAGGTGGGGCTTGGACGCTACGTCGATGCGCTTCTTCTGCTCAGCGGATAGATCCAGCTTCGCGAGGACACCCTGGCCGAACCGGTGGAACGGGTCGGAGCGATGCTCCCTTCGGGGCCCCTGCCTAGATTCGCCGGGGAAGGGGGGACCTTCCGGGCCTTGCGCGAACCCGAGCGTGCAGGCTCCCATGAGGAGAGCCCAGATTATCGTTCGAGCGCGCGCCAGTTCCATACGTGAATGCTTGACGCCGGAAACCCCAGAAAGTTCGACCTACCTACCGTCGAGCTGGATGAGCTTCATCTTGGGAGCCTTGGCGCCCACTTGCCCAACCACGCCGCTGATAATGGCCATGTAGATTCCGCCCGAGGCCAGGGTCACATTCGTCGAGAAGTAATCGTTCTCGGTGCCGTTCCTTCGAACGATCAGGGTCTGGGGGCCGGAGTCGATGTCCAAGATTGGAGCGTTGCTGAACGAGATGTCCGGGAGCTGGAACTGCGGGTTCTTGCCGGGGGTCTTGACGGTCAGCTGGGGGATGTAGTCGCCAGCGGGGAACATCAGCGCGTGAAGCACGTAGACCCGGGCTCGGTCACCGTTGGGGCGGTTCCGGCTGATGAGGAACCGGTTGATTCGGAGGCGCTTCTCGTATTCCGCGCCGAAGGTCTTGAGGCCGAGGGCGCCCAGAACGACCGACTCGTTGTCGGCGAAGGTGATCACGCGGGAATCGTTGGACTCCACGGCGCCATCGAGAAAAACGTCGACGTCGACTTCGCCGAGGGGAACCCTGGCAAAGGCGGCGGTGCCGCCCAGGAACGGGATCTTGTCCGCCTTGGTTGCTCCGTCGAGGACGAACTTCGCCGACGCGGAGTCAGGAGATGCGTTGATAAAGAGGACCTCTGGATCGAAGACCGCCGTTCCATTTCCGCCTCCGCCTCCTCCGCCGCAGCCGGTCGAGAGGAGTGCGGTTGCGCACCCGACGATTGCCAAGAATCCTTTCCCTATGCTTCTCATGCTTCCTTCTGACCCGCCATCTTCGCGGCGTTGATAAGACGTTCCACGTCGTCCTGAAACACCACGTAACAGAGCGGACATCCCAACGTGCCGTTCTTTCTTAGTTCTACCCGCGTCGTCTGGCAATGCGGGCAGACATCGTTGCGACGGGCCCGGCTGGCCAGCGCGTTCGCCAAGCCGTCCAATCCCCATTCGCGCAGGTCCCGATCCACTTACGCGAAAGGTACGCCCTCCGCGGTGTGGGCTCGGAACTTCGCCATCAAGTCTCTTGTGATCGGGCCAGGCTTTCCGTCGCCGATCGGCCGCTGGTCGAGGCTGACCATGGGAATGACCTCGGCGGCGGTTCCGGTGAGGAACGCTTCGTCCGCGGTGAAAACGTCGAAGAGCGAGAGGAAGGTCTCCTCCACCTCATAGCCGGCGGCCTGGGCAAGCTCCATGACCGTGTCGCGGGTGATGCCCTTCAGGATTCCGCAGGACTGGTGGGGCGTGAGAATCTTCCGACCTTGGATCAAGAAGACGTTGTCGCCGGTGCACTCGGCGATCTGGCCCGCGTGGTTCAGCATCAGGCCTTCGCCGGCTCCGGCGCGGTTGGCTTCCAGCTTCGCCATGATGTTGGCGGCATAGCGTCCGATGCACTTCAGCCGGGGGTCGAGGGCGTCTGAGGAAATGACCCGGTACGAAGAGGTGACCACGTGCAAACCCTCTTCATACGCGCTGGGTGGGTATAGGGCGAGGGTGGACACCATCACCATCACGTTCGGCGTGCGGTCGATGTTCTTGGGGTCCAGGCCCAGGCCGGTGCCGCGCGTGAGGTTGAGACGGATGTAGCCGTTCTCGATCTCCGCCTGCCGGCAGACGTCCAGGATGGTGGCCCTAAGCTCGGGTTGCGGGATCGACATCTCGTAGCCCAGGTAGCGGGCGCCGTGGTAGAGCCGGTCCAGATGGGGATCCAGCTTGAAGACTTTGCTGCCGTAGATGCGAATGCCCTCGAAGATGCCATCTCCGTAGAGGTGGGCGTGGTCGGCGACGCTGGTGGTCGCGGATTCGAGAGGCGAGATCGTACCGTTCAGCCAAACAAGCTTGGGCATGGGCCTATTGTACTGCCCGGCTTGGAACCAAAGCCGAAGCTAGCCGGTCAATGGCATCGGGAACCCTGGTCTGGCGATTTCGATCCGTCATAATTACAGCAGAAAAACTGGTTCGTTTTGGCAACAATGAGAAAGGCAGTATACGGAGGAGTCGGGTTTATGGCGGGGGGAGTGGGCCTCCTGTCGATCTTGGCCTTCCAGCACGTTCCAACCATTGCGGCCAACACGTTCGTGGGGCCGATCGGGGTCGGCGGGTTGACCCGCGAGGAGGCGTCCAAGCGACTCCGGCTTTGGTGGGAGACGCAGAAGACGCAGCCCTTGCCCCTCGAAGCCCCGGCGCTTGGCTCGATCCCGCCGATGAAGCCCGGCGAGCTTGGGTTCACGCTGGACGACGCGGCGAGTGTCGAGAAGATTCCTTTGCAGGATTTCTGGTCGGATTCGGGCGAATCGATCGGCATCAAGTCGGGCGACCGGGCGGACTACCCGCTTCTCCTCAAACCGAACGGCCTTAAGCCGCTGGCGCTCCTTGCTCGGGTTCGGTCGGCTTCAAAGGTGAAACCCGCGACGGTCCGCTATTCCAAAGGGCAGATCATCCGAACTCCAGAGGGAGTAGGGCTGGACCTCAAGGTCGACGAATTGCCGGACGCGGTTGCGACGGCGGTGAGAGAGAACGTGCCGGTTGTAGTTCCGCTTACGGCCGCGCCCAAGAAGATCACCGACGAGGCGCTTGCCAGCATAGAGGACGTGGTAGCAACCTACACCACTCCGTATTCGGCGGCAAAACGAGACCGGTCGGTGAACCTAAAGACCGCCAGCTCAAAAATCAACGGAGTGGTGTTGCTTCCGGGCGAACGGTTTAGTTTCAACCAAACGGTAGGCCCGCGGTCCATCGAAAATGGTTTCCGAGAGGCGATCGTCTTTGAGGAGGGCCGCCAGACGCCGGGGGTTGGGGGTGGCATCTGCCAGGTCAGCAGTACCTTGTACAACGCGGCGCTCTTTGCCAATCTCAAGATCGTGCAGCGCCGCAACCACAGCATTCCGGTGCCTTACGTGTCTCTCGGCAGAGATGCCACGGTTTACTGGGGTTCGGTCGATCTCGTGCTGGAGAACAACTATCCAAGCCCGATCGCAATCGTTTCTGAGATGACGCCGGGCCGCTTGACCTTCCGGATTCTTGGGAAGAAGGACCCGTCCCTAGCGGTGAAGATCGAGTCTACGAACGCAAGTTCGTTTGGGGCAGTGGTTCAGACGGTGAAGGATGCGAACTTGCCGGCCGGAGTTACCCGCATCCGGGAGAAGGGAAGCGTTGGGCGTTCGATCCAGACCTATCGCCTGGTCTATCGCAACGGAAAGCTGCTCGAGCGGCAGCCGCTTGGGACGAGCCGGTACCGCGGGGAGCTACGGGTCGTAGCGGTCGGGACCAAGCAGTCGGCAGGTTCGAACGGGCCCTCGCCTGCAAAGCCCTCGGGCGCTGTGGATCAGAACCTGGACGGATCGACGCGAACCAGTTCGAACTGAGAGCCTTCGATGACCACTGTGCCGAACTGGGAAACGTCGGCAAAGGTCTCCGATCCAAACGTCTCCCGGTTAGGGGCCACCAGGTAGTTGGGTCTCACCTTGCGTAGGATTTCCCGGCGCTCTTCGTCGGTGGTCTGCGCCAGAAAGAACTTGGTTGCTTCGTTTCGGCGGGAAATGTAGTTTGGAGTTTCACTCCAGTGTCCGGCGTAGGCGTAGGCGCCGGCCAAGCCCGCCAAGAACGGGTTCCAATCTGGGATGATCGGGGTGGAGAACTGGTCGGGCAGGGCGTTTCCTTCGGCGTCCTTGTCAGGGTTGGAGACGCCGGGCATTGCCAGGACGATCTTGCGCTCAGGGTCAGTGTTCAGGACGCGGATAATCCCCTCGAGATCTCTAGACAGGTAGACCGGATGGACGGTTGTGGACGACACGTTCCCGTCGGTCAGCCGCTTGATGCGAATGCCCCAGAGGATCGACGAGGCGCCGAAGACGAGGGCCACGAGGACGGTGACAAGATTGCGGGTTGAGCGGTCCCGGTGGACCATCGCCGCGCTCAGGCCGAGGGCGGCCAAGACGGCCCAGGGAAGGCTTAGCCCCATCGAGAGCTTCCGCTGGAACAGGGCCGGAAAGTAGGGAGCCACCAAACCTACAAGTGCCCAGCTAACGAAGAGGTCGCGCGTTGCGTTTTGGGAACTCAGCAGAGTTGCGCAGAGGATCGAGCCCACCAGGACGAGGGCGAAGCCGCCGGCTTGGAGGAAGTATCCCTGGGAAGCGCCGGCGGCCATTCCATAGAGAGCAAGAATGATCAGGGCGTAGATTCCGACGCCGGCGAAAGCGGCCGCTTTCTTTGCGGCGCCCAAGGCGAGGCCGAGGAGCGCTGGGACCATCAGGAGCACGAATCCCATGAAGAGTTGGCGGAAGTTTGGCGAGAAGGTTTCGGTGGCTGCGCGAGCTTGGAACACGGCGTCTTGGCGCAAGACGAACACGAACCAAAGGGCGGGCAAGATGGCGCCGGCGCCAATGGCGGCGGCTCGGCCTAGCCAAGCCCAGGTGAAGTCTCCAGACCGCACCCGCATAGCAAGGAAGCCAGCGAGGACGAGAACGACCAGCAGAACATCATAGCTATGGATGTTCATCAGAAGCCCGAGCGAGACGGCTCCGAGGGCGACCGGACTCCAGGATTCGCGGGCGTCGAGGATGGCACGAAAGACCAGCAGGATCAGGCAGAGGCTGGCCATGAAGAGACCGCTGGTCAGCATCGAGGGGAAAACGAACGCCTCGGGCTGCCAAACGTCGACCGGGAGGCCACCAAAGAACGGGGCAAGAGGCTGGGCCGCCGGCCGAACAATAGCGATCCCGAAGTAGTGCCATACCAGGAAGCCCAGCCCACCTGCGAAGACGCTCAGGGCCAGGATCAGCTTGGCGGTGTACTTGTTGTCGGTGAGTCGCTGAACGAGACCGTCAAGCAGGAAAACGAAGGCAACGGAAAGCAAGATCCGGGCCAGGTGGGCGGCCCACGGAATCCCGACCAGCTTGGCGACTAGGCCAAGGACGAAGAAATAGAGGTGAATGGTTAGGCCCGGCTGCTCATCGACCGCGAAGCGGTTGTCCATGAGCAGGTGCCCATCCATGGCCTGTCGCATCCAAGCGGCATAGACCATGTGGTCGTCGGTATTGACGGGAAATCCGAGCGCCGCCGATCCGGGAGGGGCCAGGAGGATCCCATAGAGGGTTGGCACCGCAACGATGACCCCGACAATCAGGGCCATCAGATGTACGAATTGGAATCCTTCCCGGCGACCGACTTTGCTCGCCAATGGACTAGACCTTAGGCACCGGGCGTCCCATGCTCTTGTAGATGGAGACGATCATGTCCGTGTTGTTCTTGGCTTCCTTGTTCTTCGGGTCTACCTTGAGCGCTTCCTTGTACCACTTGAGCGCGCCTCGGTACTTATCCTTGGGGGGCAGGGCGGCGGACACCATGGTGGCGGTACCTAGCTTGACGGTGGCGGCTACGTAGGCTTCCTTGGTCTTGGCGTCTTTCGGCTTCTTTGCGAAGGCGGCCTTGGCGGCAACCTGGGCCTTCTGCAGCTTGGCAAGGGTGGCTTGCTCCTTCTTCAAGTCCTCTCCGGAAGCCATTGGCTGGGCCGAACCGAATGAGGCGATCAGAAGGGTGAGTAGGAGGAGCAACCCGCACTTTGTAACATTCATGGTTCCTATTCTACGTCTTTCCTGGCGTGGCTTGTCCGGGGGGGCGGCGGTGGGTTAGGTACGATGCGGTTCGGCAAAGGGGCCTTTCCCAAAGTTGGCCTTCGGGGGACACATGCCATTCCGATTCGACCGAAAAGAGCACCTCGCCCTGGCATGGACCTTGGCCAAGTGGATGCTCCTTGGAACTTGGGTGGGCATTCTCGCTGGAGCGGCGTCATTCGTGTTCCTCCGATCGCTCGAGTGGGCCACCTCCCGTCAGGCTGAGCAGCCAAACCTGCTCTTCGCGCTCCCGCTTGCCGGCGCCCTGATCGCGTTCGCCTACGACCGGTTCGGAAGGGGTGTCGCAATGGGAAACGACCTCTTACTCGAGCAGATCCACAACCCGTCTGCAACCGTTCCGTTCAGGATGGCGCCCATGATCTTGTTGAGTACGGTGGCGACTCACCTTTTTGGAGGGTCGGCCGGCCGGGAGGGTACGGCGCTTCAGATGGGCGGCACCCTTGCCGATCTTGCGGCCGGACCGTTCCGGCTGGGTAAGCAGGACCGCAGGATGATGTTGATGGCGGGGGTTTCGGCGGGCTTTGGGTCCGTTTTCGGAACTCCGATGGCGGGCGCCGTCTTTGGACTGGAGGTTCTGGCCACGGGGCGAATGAAGTACGACGCCCTCGTGCCTTGCCTGACCGCCAGCATCGTCGGCGACCTCGTCTGCCGGGGCCTGGGACTTCGACATCATCTCTACGAGCCCGCCGTGGGGCCTCTCCCCCCGATCGATGCCAGGATGCTGCTGTGGTGCGTTCTGGCGGGGGCGGTGTTCGCGGGGGCGGGCGCCCTGTTCTCTGAATCCACCCACGCGGTGCAGACCCTGTCCAAGCGCTGGGTCGGGGCAGGTTGGGCAAGGGCTCTCTTAGGGGGAGGGGTGGTGGTTGGGATGACGCTTGCCCTTGGAAGCCGAGACTACAACGGACTTAGCCTCCCACTCATCGAGGCCAGCTTTGGTCAGAAGGTCCTTCTGGGGGCGTTCCTCGTGAAGATCGCGATCACTGCCGTTACGCTCGGTACCGGATTCAAGGGCGGCGAGGTCACGCCGTTGTTCTGCGTGGGGGCGACGCTTGGCAACTCTTTCGCGCAGGTCGCCCACCTGCCCCTCGGGATGTTCGCCGCGCTAGGCTTTGTGGCGGTATTCGCCGGGGCGGCAAACACGCCGCTAGCGTGCGCGATCATGGGGATCGAGCTGTTTGGCGGCGGGCTGGCGGTGCCCCTGGCCGTGGTCTGCACGGTCTCGTACCTTCTCGGCGGGCACCGGGGGATTTACTCGTCGCAGCGGATCGGGGAATCCAAGTCCAGCCACGTCGATGTGCTCAGCGAAACCGTGGGCGAGGTCCGTGCCTCGGGGGTTCGAGTAAGACGCCCGCGAATCTTCGAGCGACGGGGAACGGACGAAGGTCCTTAGGGCGTTGCAGGACCTATGGGCAAACCAGGGAGCCGCAAGGTATCCTCTCTTTTGCTCGCAGGGGTGTAGCTCAGCTGGTAGAGCAATGGTCTCCAAAACCATAGGTCGCGGGTTCGAATCCTGTCGCCCCTGCCACTTTCCTTAGGCCTTCCGGATCAGCTCTACGAATTCCGGGAAGTAAGGTCGGGAATCCCAAGGTCCTGGCGCCGCCTCCGGGTGGTACTGGATGCTCTGGGCTCTGGCGCCAACAATCTCGATTCCCTCGACGGTTCCGTCGTTCAGATTCAGTTGGGTCACGGTTGCGCCCGTTCCGGCCAGGCTGTCCGGATCGACGGCGTACCCGTGGTTCTGGGAGGTGATCGTCACCTTTCCGGTGCGGAGATCCTTGACCGGGTGGTTCGATCCGCGGTGGCCGAACTTCAGCTTGAAGGTCTTTCCTCCGACGGCGTGGCACAAGAGCTGGTTGCCCAGGCAGATGCCGAAGATGGGCTTGACTCCGAGGAGCCCTTTGACGGTCTCCACCACGTCTCCCAGGCGGGCAGGATCGCCCGGGCCCGGGCTGAGCAGGATGCCATCGGGCCGATAGCTCAGGACCTCGTCTGCCGAGGCGGTTGCGGGAAGAACGTAAGGGCGGCATCCGGCTCGCCAGAATCGGCGGAGGATGTTGGCCTTGAGGCCGCAATCCAGGACGGCAAGGCGCACTCGTCCGTCGTCAGCCTCGTTGGTTTCGATGGGCACGCGGCCTTCGCGAGACCACTTGTAGGGGGCTCGCGTGGTTACAGAGTAGACGAAGTCGGTCTCGTCGTAGCGGCTAGCACGGCCCATGGCGGCGAGGCCCTCGTCGGGGTCGTCGCAGATCGCGCCCATGGTCACGCCGGCGCTGCGGATCCGCTTGGTGATGGCCCGGGTGTCCAGGCCCTGGATGGCGACGGTGCCGCGCTCCTTGAGGAGCTGGTCGAGGCTCTTGGTGGCCCGCCAGTTGCTGGGGACCTCGCAGGCCTCCTTCACGATCAGGCCGGTGGGCTGGATTCGGTCGGACTCGAAGTCGTCGTCGTTGACCCCGTAGTTTCCGATCAGCGGGTAGGTGAGAAGCACGATCTGCCCGGCGTAACTGGGATCGCTGAGAATCTCCTGATAGCCGGTCATGCCGGTGTTGAACACAACCTCTCCGGTGGTTACGCCCGTCGCTCCCAAGGGTTTCCCCCGAAAGCGCGTGCCATCGTTCAGTACGAGGTAGCGGTCCAAGTCAGGCAGGAAGGATACCCCTTAGGCCCTCGGTGGAGGCGGGCCCTCCCCGCCGCTTTCCTGATTCCCTTGCGTTTGCTCGCGGAACTTCGCTCGGGCCTCTTCCATCGCCTTGCGGAAGTCCTCTGGCAATTCTCCCAGCTTGTAGATCTTCCCGGCGCGGCTGAACACGTGCTCTTGGAGAGCAGCGCTCAATCGGATTCCCTCGGCGAGGTTGAGCCGGAATCGATAGGCCGCTTTGCGGCCCATCCTCAGGTGGTTCATGTCGGGGGCTTCGCCCAACATCTCGGCGGTTGCGGTGCCTTCCATCAGGTTGGTCATCATGGCGAGTTGGCCGGGGGTCAGGCTTCCCATCATGAGGGTGAAGATGTTGGTTCCGTCTGGCCTAACGGCGATCGACTCGGTTACGCCAACCTCGAGGTAGGCATCGGCGGGCAGACCGTTCGGGAGGGCCTCGGTGGGCTCGCTTCGGTAGTCGCCTTGGCCGACCACGCTTCGCTCGGAGCCGAACATTTCCCAGAGCCCTTCCATGGCTCCGTCCGCCGGTACCGCTTCGGGCGGAACGTTGGGATCATCCACCTGGAGGCTTGGCTCCGGTCCATACACGAGAGCGCTTAGGTAGGCGGTTTGCTGGGGAGAAAAGGAGCTCATCGGGAGACGGCCTCCGCTGCTGAGCACGCGTCGCTGAGATGGGGAGAGCGTGCCGTAGAGCCGCAGCAACGTCCAGTTATCCGATCCGCCAGGGCCAAACAGGTTCATGATCCCGGGAACCCGGAGCATGAAGTAGAGGATCGAGGCGTCGCCTTCCGAAGGAGCCGGGGAGGACAAGGCGTACTGGGCGAGATCGTCGAGGGTGGGGAAGAGCTGCTCCTTGACGGAGGCCATGAGCTTCTCCAGCTTGCCGCGGTCCGCGCGGTTGGTGCGGGATTCGACGGGGAAGCTCGGGCGAGCGATGATCCAGCCATCGGCTTCGGTAATGGTGGTGTGGCCTTCGCGCTCCAATGCCCGCTTGCCTTCCAGGATTCCGATCTTCCCGTCGCTTAGCTCGCTCAGGATGCCGATCGCATAGTCCGGCAGGTTGGCCACGAGGTTCTTGCCGGCGTCTTTCGCGATGGCGGTGACGGCGTCCGAGACGACGAACCGGAGAGGATCGAAGCGGGTTGGCTGCTCCAGGGTTTGGGTGAGCAACTCGGTTGTGCGTTGCCCCCCGCTTGGGTTGGACGCCCCGAAGGAGAAGTTCCCGAAGAGGCGGACCATCTCCGCCGACTCCGGCGAAAGGGCGACCTCCTTGTCCTTTCCTAGGGGAGCCTCCCGTTTACCGCCCGACTTGTCCGGGCCTAGGACGATGCCTTCGGCGGACTCGGCGACCACGGTTCCCTCTGCGGAGTAGAGGACGAAGGTGACGGAGAGGCTGTTCTCAACCTCGCTTCGCGAAATGCTTAGCAGGGCCTTGGCCGGAGCCGCGGGAAAGACCTCGAAGGTCGCGCTGGACGGCTGATCCTCCTGGCCCTCGGTCGGCTGGGATTTCGCGGACGCTTCTGCGAGTAGCGCTTGCTCCCGGATGGCGAGGCCAAGGATCGCGCTCCCGTTGGGAAGCTGTTTTTGCATGCGGGTGGGGCGGGTGGTGAAGACGATTCGCTCGCCCGGCCTTACGGCGGCCAGGTTGGTAGGTCCGAGATTTAGGACCGCGCGATACATGGCACGGGTTACCGGACTGGCGGTAGGGCTGGCGGGGGCAGAGTCCAGCGACTGGGGAGCGGAGACCTCCTCACCCGTAGCCGTCGCGGGCACGTTCGCCTCCGGTACCCCTGGTCCGCCGCCCGCTAGCGCGGCTGCGGCGGTGGCTGCGTCGGTGATTGGGGTTTCGGCGAGGCTGGCGGAGAAGCGCTGGAGCGAGGTTGCCAGGCTCTTGGCACGAATGGCGGTCCATTCGCGGTCCTCCTTCTGGCGGATACCGGGTTCGGCGACCAGGCGGAGGGTGCCTCCCTCGTCTCGCCAAGCGGCACTGCAAACGGAGGCGACCCGGTCGAGGACCTCCTTGAGAGGTACTTGGCGGACGTCGATGACGAGGACCTCCGAGGCAGTTTGGGGCGCGGTCTCTAGCTTGATTCCGTTGGCCACGCCCAACTGGGCGAGGGCCACGCTCGCTCGCGTTGCCGCGCAGGTGAAATCCACCTTCTTTGAGAGGGCAGACCCCGGGTCCTGCGCGAGCAAGACGAGAGCCAAGAGAGCGTGCGTCATCTGTCTCAATGGTAACGCACGAACGCGGTGCCTCGTTACGGAATCCCTTCGTTGACTACTTGGCTTTGATGAACGGCATCATGCCTCGGAGCTTCTTGCCGACGACCTCCAGCGGATGCTTGGCGGTTTCTTCGCGGAACTTGGTCATCTTCGGGAGGCCTTCCTCGTTCTCCTTGATCCAGTCTTCGACGAACTTGCCGCTCTGGATGTCGGCGAGGAGCCCCTTCATGGCGAGACGAGACTCGGCGTTGATGACCTTTGGGCCGGCGGTGTAGTCGCCCCACTCGGCGGTGTCGGAGATCGAATAGCGCATGTAGCTCAGGCCGCCTTCGTAGAGGAGGTCCACGATCAGCTTGGTCTCGTGGAGGCACTCGAAGTAGGCGGCTTCCGGCTGGTAGCCCGCGTCCACAAGGGTCTCGAAGCCCGCTTTGATCAGCTCGCTGAGGCCTCCGCAGAGAACGGCTTGCTCGCCGAAGAGGTCAGTCTCCGTTTCTTCCTTGAAGGTGGTTTCGAGGATGCCGGCCTTAGCGCTGCCGATGCCCCAGGCGTAGCTGAGGGCGATGTCCTTGGCGTTGCCGGTGGCGTCCTGGTGGACTGCCACGAGGGCGGGCATTCCGGCTCCTCCCACGTACTCGGCGCGGAGCCGGTGGCCGGGGCCTTTGGGAGCGACCATCGCCACGTTCACGTCGGTCGGGGGCTCGATCAGTTTGAAGTGGACGTTCAGGCCATGGGCGAAAAGCAGGGTCTGGCCGGCGCGAAGGTGAGGAGCAACGTGCTCGGCATAGATCTTGCGCATGGGGACGTCCGGCGTGCAGAACATCAGGACGTCGGCCCACTGGGCGAGTTCGTCCACGGTGTGGACCTGGAGCCCAGCTTCCTCGGCCTTGGCCTTGCTCTTGCTCTCCGGGTGGAGCCCGACGCGAACCTCGACGCCGCTGTCCTTAAGGTTGAGGGCGTGGGCGTGGCCCTGGGAGCCGTAGCCGATGATGCCGACCTTCTTGCTCTTGATCAGGTCCGGGTTGACGTCTTGGGTGTAGTAGATGGTTGCCATGGGTCTTTGGTTGCGCCTGATACCTACCAGGCGGTTCGTACTGGGAACGTCGCGAACTCTGCATCGGCGGTGATCAGAGTCATGGATCCTGAAATCGCCTGGGCGGCGAGAGCACGATCAAAGGGATCTCGATGTAAGGGAGGTAGCTCCCTCAAGACGTCGAGGGACCTCGAGTCAAGGCTTAGTATGCCAATTCCAGAGTTTGCCAGAAGCTCCTCAATCTCTGAAATGGGCCCGATATCTAGTCTGCCCAAGCTTGCCTTTATAGCGATTTCCCAAAGCGAGACAATGCTAACGTCGCACTGGGCGCTGGAGGTGATGGTGGCCCTTGCGCTTTCGGAGAGGCGACCACTATCTTCTAGGTACCAGATCACGACGTGCGTGTCGAGCAGATACCTCACTGATACGGTTCCATCCCCGGAACCGGAGCGTCAAAGTCCTCGGATACCCGAATCCGTCCCTTCATAGAACCCAGTCCAGCCAATCGCCTGTCGCGTAGAGCTCCACTGCTCGAAAGCCTATTGTTGAGAAGTTCGATGACCTCTGCGACTTGCTCAGCCGTAAGCTGGTCAAGCTGCCTCTGGAGGATCGGGTCGATGTACATTAGCTCTCTTGCCTTACGCACTACAATTATAGCGGACAAGGAGGCGGAGCCCCTTTGCCCGGTGTCTGGGCGGAGGGGACCCTCCGCCCAAGCACCAATCGATCGCGCCTTTACGCCAGGTCGTCCTCCAGTCGGGGGCTATCTCGCTCGAACCAGCAATACAGCACCGGCAGAACCAGTAGGGTGAGCAAGGTTGCGGAGGCAATGCCACCAATCACGACGGTGGCCAGGGGCCGCTGGACTTCCGCGCCGATTCCGGTGTTCAGAGCCATGGGGATGAAGCCCAGCGCCGCCACCAGCGCGGTCATCAGAACCGGGCGAAGCCGCTGGGTGGCCCCTTCTCTTACTGCGTCGATAACCTTTAGCCTTCCGTCCTCGCGCAGGTTGTTGATCGCGGAGACCATCACGACCCCGTTTAGCACTGCGACACCCGACAGGGCGATGAACCCCACCCCAGCGGTAATGCTGAATGGCATTCCACGGAGATAGAGCCCGATGACTCCGCCGGTGATGGCAAGCGGAACCCCGGTGAAAATCAACACCGCTTGGCGCAGAGATCCGAAGGTGGAGAACAGCAGGACGAAGATGAGGCTGAGCGCGATCGGCACCACCAGGGTCAGCCTTGCCGAGGCCTTCTGAAGGTTCTCGAACTGCCCGCCCCAGGTGACGTAGTAGCCCTCGTTGAGATGGACCTTCTCCTTGATCGCCTTCTGAGCTGCCACGACGAAGGTGCCAAGGTCGCGGCCTCGTACGTTCATCTGAACCACGACCCTCCGCTTGCCCATCTCTCGTGAGATCTGGGCCGGAGCGGGGACGTTGTCGATGTGCGCCACCGACGAGAGCGGCACCCCACCTCCGTCCGGAGTTTCGATGAGGATCGACTTGATCTCCTCGACGTCGTTCCGGATGCGGTCAGGGAGCTTCACGGTAAGGGCGAACCGCTTGTCGCCCTCGAGGATCTGGCCCACCGGCTCGCCTCCCAGAGCGATCTTGACCATCTCCTGGATGTCGTCCACGCTCACCCCGAGGCGGGAGATCGCGTCGCGATCGATGTCGATCTGGAGGATGGGCACCTCATCGACTTGCTCGACCTCAACGTCCTCGGCGCCCGGGATTTCGCGGACGACGGCGGCAATCTCGTCCGCCCTGGCCTTCAGCTCCTTGAGGTCCTCGCCGAAGACCTTGATCCCAACGTCCGCCTTGACGCCGGAGACCAGCTCCGCAAAGCGCATCTGAATGGGCTGCGAGAAGTTGTAGCCCTGGCCGGGCACCTGGCTGATCTTCTGGTTGAGCTCCTCCACCAGCTTCTCCTTGTTCATCCCGGGCCGCCACTCGTGCTGGGGCTTGAGCATTACGAAGGAATCGGTGAGGCTGAGGGGCATCGGGTCGCTGGCGACCTCGGGGGTACCGCTTCGAGAGAACACGGTAGAGACCTCGGGGACCTCAAGGACCTTCTTCTCAAAGGCGGTCACCAGCCGGATGGTTTGCTCGGAATCCACCGTTCGCACGCGGACCGGCTGGATCACCAGCGAGCCCTCGTCGAGCTGTGGGATGAACTCGGAACCCAACTTCGTGAAGAGGAACCCGGCTCCGGCTAGCAGCCCGATTGCTCCGCCTACCACCAGGGCTCGATGCCGCAGCGCGAAGTCGAGGGACGGATTGTAGGCACGGCTGAAGAACTCCATCACGGGGTTCCGACCTTCCTTTGTATCTCCGGAAAGGAACATGCTCGCAAGCGCGGGGATCAACGTCATCGTGAGGATCAGGGCCCCGATCAGGGCAAAGACCACGGTGTACGCCATCGGCTTGAACATCTTGCCTTCCGTTCCCTCAAGCGCGAGGATTGGCAGGTAGACGACGGTGATAATGGCCACGGCAAAGACCGTGGGCTTGGCGATCTCGCGGCACGACTCGTACACGCTCCGCCGAACCTCGTTGCGGTCCAAGGTGGACCCTTTGTGCTCCCGGGCCTCCGCGAGACGCCGGACGGCGTTCTCGATCATCACGACCGCTCCGTCCACGATGAGCCCGAAGTCGATCGCCCCCAGGCTCATGAGGTTGCCGGAGATCCCGAAGCGGTTCATCCCGGTGATGGCGAAGAGCATCGAGAGAGGGATGGCCAGCGCCACGATGATCGCCCCGCGCCAGTTGCCGAGAAGGAGTAGGAGGATCGCGATGACCAGCGCTCCGCCCTCCAACAGGCTCTTCTCGACGGTGTGAACCGACTCCCCGACGAGGTGAGACCGGTTGTAGACCGTCGTGAGGGTCACGTCCTTGGGAAGTTGGGATCGGATCTCCTCGACCCGGGCGTCTACCGCGTTGGCGACCGTTCGCCCGTTTGCTCCCTTGAGCATCATCACGGTGACCGTCATGGCTTCCTGCCCGTCTTTGGTGCTGATTCCGGTGAGGACCGGGATGCCCAATTGGACCCGTGCCACGTCGCGGACAAGGACCGGAACGCCCGATTCCGTCTTCACCACGATGCGCTCAAGGTCGCTGGCGGTTCTGGCCAGGCCAACGCTCCGGATGAGGACCCGCTCGCCGTTGCGCTCCAGCACGCCGCCGCCGGCGTTCTGGTTGTTGCGCTGGAGGGCTTCGACGACTTCGTCGACCGCGATTCCGCGGGCGAGAAGCGCTCTGGGCTCGACGACGACTTGGTACTGCTTGACCGACCCGTCGGCGGCATTCACCTCCGCAACGCCTGGGACGGTTCGCAGTTGGGGAGCGATCGTCCAGTCCTGGAGGGTGCGCAGATCCATTGGGCTTCGGGTCTCGCTTTCCAGGGCGTACATGTAAATGTCGCCGAGGCCGGTGGAGACCGGGCCCATTTGGGGAGCGTCGATTCCGCTTGGAAGAGACTCTTTCACGTTCCCCAGGCGCTCATTGACTAGGTTCCGGGCGAAGTACGTATCCACGTCGTCGCGGAACGTAACGGTGACTTGGGAGAGCCCGTACTGGCTTAGGCTGCGAACCTGCTCCACGCCCGGGATGCCACCCATAGCAGTCTCGATTGGGAAGGTGACAAGCTTCTCGACTTCCTCCGGGCTCATGCCGCCGGTCTCGGTGTTGATCGCGACCTGGTTGGTGGTGATGTCCGGAACGGCATCCAGCGTGAGTTGTTGCCACGAGACCATCCCCACTGCCACGAGGAGCAGGGTGGCAAGAACGACAAGGAACCTCTGGGTGAGGCTGAAGTGGAGGATGCGCTCCAGCATCAGTGCTCGTGCCCCTTCAACTCGTCCTTCTTCTGTTCGCTGGAGAGAACGAACGCGCCCTTGGCGGCCACTCGGTCTCCGAGCTTGAGGCCAGTCTTGACCGTTACCTTGATGTCCTGCGAGGCACCGAGCGTAACCTCGCGCTTCTCAAGCGCTTCGCCCTCCGCCACAAACACGAAGGTCTTGGCTCCCTCGGTCAAGATCGCGGACTTCGGCACTGCGAGCTCCCTCGAGGATGCGCCAACCCCCAGGTAGACGGTGGCGAACATGCCTGGTTTGAGCTTGCCCGAGGCGCCTTCGATGAGGCAGAGCGCCGGGATCGAGCGAGTCTTGGGATCGACTCTAGACCCAACGACCTGGACCACGCCCATGAATTCCTGGCCGGGAAGGGAAGCCAGGGAGACCCGAACGGGCGCATCTTTGCGGACCTTTGCCGAGTCTTGCTCGGGCACGTTGGCGGAGACCCACACGGTTTGCAGGTTCTCGACCTCCAGAAGGGCTTGGGTGCGGTCCACCGCTTGGCCCTGGGTTACATCGAGGTGGGTGACGGTGCCGGCGATGGGGGCAACCAGGGCAACTCGTCCACCCGAGCTAAGTCCGCTGCCGCTGATGGAACGGTAGATGGACTGGGCGTTCGAGATGGCGCGGTTGGCGCTGGACAAGGCCGAGGCGGCAGAGCGAACAAGGATCTTGGAGCGTTCCAGTTCTAGCTGACTGGACCGAACGTCGGCCTCGGCGGTCTGTAGCTCCTTGGCGTTCAGGAGGCCTCTGGTGCCAATGTTCTTCTCCCGGTTGTAGGTGGCCCGGGCGTTCTCGATTCGGGCGGCGGCACGGTCCATGCGAATCTGGTCTTGCTGGAGTTCCAGCCGGGCGGCTTCTAGATCGAGCTTGGAGACGATGCCCTCTCGGAAGAGATTCTCAAGTCTTCGAAGTTGCTCGGCGTGGCTGGCTTGCTCTTTCTGCACGCTCAGCAGTTCGCTCTGCGCCTCGTTCAGCTCGCTCTGGGCGAGTTGGATAGGCGCCTGGCTAAAGGCTCCGGCTTTGGCCAGGTCGCTTTGTCTCGCCCGGCTGATCTGGGCGGCGCGCAGCTTGGCCCGGGCAAGCTCTACTTCGGACGTGGTCCGCTGAAGGTCTGCGGCGGCGGCGTCCCGCATTTGGGTGGCCTCGGCGATGCTGGACCAAGCCTGGGCGAGCTCAGGAGAGTCGAGCGTGGCCAGGACTTGACCCTTGTTCACCCGGTCGCCTAGCTGGACGGAGATGGAGAGGATCCTTCCGGCGACCGGCGGGGTGACCACCGCTCGCCCGTTCGCGGTGCTAGCCACGGTGCCGGGCACCTGGAGGGAGGCTTGCACCTGGGCAAACTCGACGGCGGCAAGCTCCACGCCCGCCGCCTTCAGGGCTTCGGGGCTGAGCTTGACTTGGCCCTCAGCGTGAGTCTCCTTGCCCTCGGAATGGCCGCCGTCCGCGTGATCATCTTGTCCGGCGTCGGCGACGGCGTTGTCTTTCTCGCCGGCATGGGGGGCAGAAGCGGGGGCGGGGTTTCCGCAGCCCCCCAATAGGGCAAGGGCAAGGCCAAGCAGGCTGAGTCTCTTCATTGGAGCACCTCGGAAAGGAATCCGGATGCCCGGTACTGGGCGATCACACTGAGGGAGAGTTGCTGACGGGCTTCAACGAGGTCGTTCTCCACCTCGCGGAGGGCGCGGGTGGCTTCGAGCACGTCGATCTGGGTGCCGAATCCCTCGGCGTAGCCCTTCTGAGACTTGGCGACCAAGTCTCGCGCGGAGGCAAGGATCGCTTCGTAGCTTCGGACCCGGTTCTGGCGGGCCGCGATCTCGATTTGGGTTGCCTCTAGCTCTGACGTTGCGATCTCACTCGCATCCTGGAGGCGCCTTCGGGCAGCCTCGGCACGCTGGCGCGCCGCTCGTCCTTCGTGCCTAGCCTTGCCGTGGTCGAGGATGGGCCAGGTGAGTTGGGCCCTTCCGCCAAAGGCGTCTGAGGTGCCCCATGGTGTGCGCACGAGCTGAAGGGCTAGTTCGGGCCGGTTCGAGGCTCGGGCGATTGCGGCGTCGGCCTCCGCAGTCTGGACTTGGACCCGCAGTGCCAAGAGGTCGGACCGTGAATCGAGGTCGGGCGAAAGAACCGGGGCAATGGTGGCGTCTGCCTCCACCGCGACCTCGACGGCGCGTTGCCCCAGTAGGGCGGCCAGCCTTTTGAGAGAGGCTTGTAGGTCGGACTCGACGAGGTCGGCGGACTGCTTGGCCCTTGCCGTCTCGATCGAGGCGCGGGCCACCTGGACCTCCGCAACTTTGCCTTCCTCGAACCGGCGCTTCGTCGCTACGAAGAGCTCCTCCGAGATCTTCAGGAGTTCGACCGAGACCTCCTTCTTGTGGCTGGCGGCCACGGCCTCCGTGAAGGCAGTCAGCACTTCGTTCTGCAGCTCCTGCGCGGTGGCCCGGTACTCAGATAGAGCCAGCTGGATACCGGCCTCGCCGGCTTTGCGGTTGGCGGAAGTCCGACCAAAGAGATCGATCGGCTGGCTCAGGTAGAGGTCGCCGTCGGTAGCGCCGATGTCCTTTGGGTTCGATGCTCCGATGCCAAGGGTTGTGGGTTCGTGGGCTCCAAGAGCCCGTGCCGTGGTGCGGGCTTGGACGACGCTCAGCTTTGCGGCGGCAAGCGCGGGGCGGTTCTTGGCGGCTAAGGCAAGGGCGTCTTGGGCGGTGAGGGCGGTCTGCGACGCGCAAAAAGCCGTGAGGGCCAAGGCAGAAAGGCTGGTTAGTGTCTTCAATTGAGCTCCAAAGCTGGGTTAGGGCTGGAGCAGGGATCGAAGAGTTAGGAGGCCACGAGCCCACGTCCAGCGGACGTCAGGGAGTTCGTGGGAGCGGGCGGGGCTCTTGGCGACGAAGCGCTTGGCGGCCCGGTAGGCGGGGCAGACTCGATGGCAACCGCGATGCAGCGGACCTCCGGCGAATCTGGAATGAAGACGACTAGCTCGTTCGGCAGGACCGCCAGGAACTGGACCGGGTTGACCGAGTTCGAAGGCTTAGCGGCCCGCTCGTGATCGTCGCAGGACCGGATGGAGCAACAGTCGTGGCAGTCTCCATGGCTCGCGTCCAGCTCGGGTGACGCGTCTTCGTGCGGGGCGATCTCATGGAAGAGCTGAGGGCACTCCAGGCAGGTCTGCCCGCTCGGCAGAACGTACGACGCATCGCACAGGTGAACCTGCGCCAGCGTCAGAAGCGATATGAGGAGCAGATGGAACCACCTCAAGGACGCGAGGATACCTGTCTGCCAATTCAGGAATCGCTAGCCGGGCAGCCAGTCCGCCGAGGAAGGCGTCGATGGAGCTAAGTTCCATGCCGTAAACTTGGTGGTAATGGTGTCACCCTTGTTCGCCAGCGACTGCACGATCTGGGTGGGCAGACCGTGGGCGGGATCGATGCTGATTCGGTACACCGGGTCGTAACCGACCGCTACGTGGACCTTGGCCGCATCAAACTCGACCTTTGGCACGGCAATCAAGAGGGTTTTGCCATCAAGACTGATCGCCGAAGGATGGTCGCGGATCACAAAGCGCAAGAACGCTGCTAGGTTCACCACCGAGTTCTTGAGGATGCTGACGGAGGACAAGCTCTTCGGGGGCGTCTCTTCCACCAGGGGCCCCGAATCGGGTCGGAGCCAGTAGCGGGCGCCATCAAAGGCGGAGACAAAGTGGGAGCTGGATCCGCGGAACCTAGCCCCGGTTGGCCGACACTTGCTGTCGAATTCCACGTACATGCTCGCCGGGAGCGTGTGCCGGAAGCCATCGGAGGCGTAGGAGATCTCGCGCGTGTACTGGAAGCTTACGGACTTCAGGGCCGAGAGCTTGGCAGCCAAGCCCTCGGCAACGCCCACCGCGTCCGACCGAGAAGCGCTCGCGAGAAGTACGGCAAGGGCAACCATGTCGCGATTTACGCGAGGAGGGTGCCCTGGTGTTCCCAACCACCTTGGGGCAGCCTCCTCGGCCGCGACTCAAGGCTTGATGCGAATGCGATCCGCCGGAGCCTTGAACTTGACGGGAGGCTTCTTGCGAAGCTCATCCAGGTTCCAAGCAACCGCTTTCTCCAGCTGAGGGTCTCGGCCCGCCGCGTAGAGGTTCGGATCAGAGGGGACGTCGATGTCCGGATCAACGCCCGCGCCTTCGATGACCCAGCCATCCTTGGGCGTCCACATCCCGTAGTTCGGCACGCTGACCACGCCACCGTCGACAAGGGGCCAACCCGGGCTGGAGCCAACCTCGCCGCCGTAGGTGCGCCGCCCGATAACCACGCCGCGCTTGAGTTCGCGGAAGCGGTGAGGGAACTCCTCGCCGCAACTCACGTTGAACTCGTTCTGCAGGATGGCGATCGGGCCCGCATAGTACATGCCCTGGCGGGTGAATCCGCCCGCGCTGCTGCGCATGTTGAAGAAGCCGGTGAGGCGCTCGTCCAGGATGCGGTTGATGTAGTTCTGGGTGTAGCCCCCGTTGTTGAAGCGGGAGTCCACGATCATCGCGTCCTTGTTCCGCTGCGGGAAGTACTGCCGGGCGAAGTCCTGCATGTCCTGGTCGGTCATGGCGCCCAAGTACAGGTAGCCGACCTTGCCGCCGGAGAGCTTATCCACCATGCGTCGGTTCTCGGCCACCCACTCGAGCCGCCGCAGGCGGGTCTCGTTGGGGATGGGCTTGACGAGGATCGTGCGAGATCCTTCGAGGGCCGGACGGTCGTTGATCTTCATCGAGATCGTCCTTCCGGAGCGTCCGACCAGAAGGGATAGGTAGTCAGTCTTCGCGCTCACCGGCTGGCCGGCGAGTTCGACGATGAACAGGCCCTCCTTCACGTTGAGGCCGGGCTCAAGGAGCGGGGAGCGCTCGTCGGTGCTGAACCCGTCTCCACGGAGGATCTTGGTGATCTTGAGGCCACCCGCTTCCGGGGCCACGTCGATTCCCAGGAACGCTCCCGCCTGCTTGGGCGAGATGTCCCGGCCGTCGCCGGGCGACAGGTACTGGTGGGAGCTGCCAAGTTCCGCCTGCATCCAGCGGATCAGGATGTCAAGCTCATCGCGCGACCGGATCGAGGGGAGCAGCGCGGCGTACTTGTCGCCGATCGCTTTCCAGTCGTGGCCATGCATGTTGGCTACGTAGAAGTAGTCGCGTAGCAGCCGCCAGGCGTCCCAGAAGATTTGCTTCCACTCCGCGGTCGGCTCGACCGAAAGCTGAAGGCCGCCCATGTTGATGGCCCCGACGGTGGGCGGGATGTCTGCGCCGGCCGTGCTCACCACGCGCATCCCGACCAGAGCCTTGGTTCGGTCCTTGGAAAGGCTGAATCCGCCGCCCGGCGTAAGGGTTCCGCTCTTCTTGGGCTCTAGGTCAAAGAACTTGATCTCGCCGTCTCCGGCGAGGAGGACCCGGCCGCTGGGCGCGAAGTCGATCTGGGAGTAACGCCCGGGCGCTACTGGCAACTGGACCACGCGGTCGTAAAGTCCGTCGAAGTCGATTCGGAACGGGTCGTCCTTCTTCTTGTCGTCGGCGGGCTTGGCCTCGGGGTCCTCGTTCGGGTCCTTGAGGGCGAGGGGACTGGGGTCCTGGCTCTTGAGGACCATCAGGCAGGGAACAATCGTGGGCGCGAAGTTCAGTTGGTCCTGCACGGGATCAGACGAGGTGCTGAGATTTCGGGCGCTTAGGAAGCCCAGGTACTTCCCGTCCGGGCTGAAGGTGGGGGCGCTGTCGTTGGAGAGGAGACCCGCAACGACCGTCTTCTCGCTCTTCTCGATGCTATACAGCACCATGTTCGTGAAGTTGGTGATCGGGTCGATCTGGGTGTAGGCCAGCCACTTGGAGTCGGGGCTGAAGGAGTGCGGCGTGCCTCCCCAAGAGAGGATCGTGGTGTGGACCAAGCGGTCCTCGCCCGTGCTCGGATTCACCAGCCGAAGCCTCATCTCGCTGTCGTTAAGGGCGATCCACTTGCTGTCCGGGCTCCAGCTCAGGTTGAGGAGCTGCCGCTTGGCGTCTTTGGTGACGACCTTGGGCTCGGTTCCGTCTGCCTTTGCAACGACCAGCTGCATTTCGCCCGTCTCGTCGCTGAGGTAGGCGATCGACTTCGCGTCGGGCGACATCTTTGGGTGGCGCAGCCGTGCGCCGGGAACGGCCTTCCAGACGCGGGTCTCACCCTCGCCGACGGCGGCGGAAACGATCTGGCCGCGCGACTCGACAAGCACGCGCTTGGCGCCCGGAGTCAAAGTAAGGCTCGAAACGTGGGCCTCGGGCTTGGCCAGGTAGGGCCGGGTGTGCATCAGGTCGGAGGTCAGCTTGAAGTCAAGAGGCTGAACCTTTCCGGCCGGGTCCAGGAGCTCGATGCCACGTCCCTTCTCGTAGACCACCCCTCCTTCGCCGGCGCTTAGCTCGCGAACTTCGATGTCGTAGGGGCCGACTTCCACCTTCGAGCTGCCGCCAGTGAGCGCCACCGATCGAACGCGGAACTTGCCATCCAGCTCCTGGGCAAAGTAGACGCGGCTTCCGAGGGAGACCGGGAACTCGTTGGTGCCATCGAGCTTGGTGAGCTGCCGGAAGGTCTTGGTCTTCTCGTTGCCGGTCCAAATCTGGTTCTGCATGCCGCCGATATAGCGGAACCAGGCGTCGTTGGCCCGGTTGAACCGGGTCCAAACGAAACTGCCGTCGGCGGTGTAGTCGGCGTGGGAGGCGAACTCGGTGGGTAGCCGGCGGGCGGGACCACCCTCGACTGGGGCGACCCAAAGGCCGAAGCTCCGGGGCAGCGCCCGACCCCGATAGAGGATTCCCTTGCCGTCCGGAGTCCAACCAAGGGTCATCGCGTAATCGAACCGGTAGGTGATGCGGCGAGGGGCACCGCCTTCGGTGGGGATCACGTACACCTCTTCGAGGCCATCGTAGCTGGCGGAGAAGGCGATCTGGGCCCCGTCGGGACTGAACTTCGGGTAGGTCTCCTCGCCTGCGTCGCGGGTTAGGCGGACGGCGGTGCCAGAGGCTCGGCTGCCCAGCCAAACATCGCCTTCGCAGACGAAAGCGACCTTGTCGCCGTGGATATCGGGCATGCGCAGGAACGCGGGCGCCGGAGTCGTCACAAGACCAAGAAGGGCCAAGAGCATGCATGCATCTTGGCCCTTCGGTTAGGCATTTTGCCAGGTCTCTCTTAGGCTGCAGGGTCTGGCGCGACCCGGAGGGCGACCGGACCGGAGCGCGTGATTTCCCGCACCGGGTACTTGCGGCGCTCCACCTGAGATAGGAACTCCTCGATCAGCCGAACCGGGGCCGAGTAGGAGACGACAAGGCAGTGGGGCTCGTCGTACTCCACTTTGGCCGCGTACTCGACGATGAGCTTCTCCAGCGAGGGGCGATCCAAGTCTGACGTGCGGAACGACACGAGGGCAACCTCGCGCATGATGCGGTCGTCCGGCTCTAGGTCTCGGCACTCCACCACGTCGATCAGCTTCTCCAACTGCTTCAAGACCTGGTAGAGAGCGGCATCGTCGCCGTCTACGAGGAACGTCATGCGGCTGAAGCCGGGCTGCTCGCAGTCGCCTGCGTTGAAGCTTGCGAGTGAGAACCCGCGGCGCCGGAACAGGGAGACGACCCGGTTGATGGTGCCGCTCTCGTTCTGCACGAGGGCAGTGATGGCGTGTCGCTTCATCGCGCCACCGCCGCGTGGCTGGTCTCGAAAGCGCCGTCAGGATGAACTTCCACGTGGGTGAGCGCGGGGTCCATGATCACCTCGCTGTTGTTGCCGCCGGCGGGCACCATCGGGAACACGTTCTCCTCCATCTCGACCACGAACTCGCAGAGGACGGGGCCGTTGTGGGCGCGCGCCCCCTCGATCGTGGCGTCCAACTCGTCGAGGGTCGAGCAGCGGAAGAACTGAAGACCGTAGGCGTCGGCCAGCTTGCCGAAGTCGGGAGATCCCATCGCCACGTGGCTGTAGCGGTTGTCGTAAAACAGTTCCTGCCATTGGCGGACCATGCCCAGATAGCCGTTGTTGAGGAGGGCGATCTTGACGTTGCACCCGTACTCGACGGCGGTTTGCAGCTCCTGAAGGGTCATCTGGAAGCCGCCGTCTCCGACGACCGCCCAGACCTCCGCATCGGGGTGGGCGAACTTCGCGCCCATCGCGGCGGGGAAACCGTAGCCCATCGTTCCGAGTCCACCGGAGGCCAGCCAAGTCATCGGCTTTTTGAACTTGATGAACTGGGCCGTCCACATCTGGTGCTGTCCCACGTCGCTGGCAACGATGGCCTCGCCCTCGGTGTGGCGATTCAGGGCCTGAAGCACGGTTCGGCTCAGGAAGCGTCCCGGCGGCACGGCGAGCGGAAACTCCGCTTGCCATCCTGAGATCTGGGCTTTCCATGCTCCGTGCTGCTTAGGCGCAACCTGAGGTAACAGGGTCTGTAGCGATTCTTTGAGGTCCCCGAGGACGAAGGCCACCGGCGAGACGGTCTTGCCAACCTCGCTGGGGTCGAGGTCGAAGTGGAGGATCTTGGCTTTGGGCGCGAAGCCTTTGGTTGCGCCGGTGAGCCGATCGTCGAATCGGATTCCGACGCCCATCACGAGGTCGGCCTCTTGGACGGCAAGGGTTGCGGCGGCTTCGCCGTGCATGCCCATCATGCCCAGCGAAAGCTCATGGTCGCGGGGGAAGCAACCGAGGCCGAGGAGCGAGTTGATGACCGGGATGTCGGTTCGCTCGGCAAGTTCGCGCAGTTCGTCCATCGCTGACGAGTGCAGGACGCCCGCGCCCGCAATGATGACCGGGCGGGTGGCCTCGGCGATCATGCGTGCGGCAACCTCAACTTGCTCGGCCGGCGGTGCGCCAACGAGGTGATAGCCGGCGCGCTCGATCTTGTCGGGGAACTGGGCGCTGGTCTTGGCGATGAAGACGTCCTTGGGGATGTCTACCAGGACGGGGCCTTTACGGCCGGTGTTCGCTAGATAGAAGGCCTCGGCCAGCACGTAGGGGAGGTCGTCTACGTTGGTGACGAGGTAGTTGTGCTTGGTGATCGGGATCGTGATGCCCTGGATGTCCGTTTCCTGGAAAGCATCCTTGCCGATCGCCCACGAGTTGACGTTTCCGGTGATCGCCACCATTGGCACGCTGTCCATGATCGCGTTGGCAATGCCGGTGACGAGGTTGGTGGCGCCCGGCCCGCTGGTGGCAAGGCACACGCCCACCCTTCCGGTTGCGCGGGCGTACCCGTCCGCCATGTGGGCGGCGCACTGCTCGTGCCGCACCAAGACGTGGCGCACCTGCGGCCAATTCAGCATCTCGTCGTAAAGGGGTAGGACCACGCCTCCGGGATAACCAAAGATCGTGTCCACGCCGTGTTTGACGAGGGACTCCATGACGATGCTTGCGCCTGATCGTTCGCTCAAAATGCCTCCAGATTCCGTTCCCCCATCCATGGGGGTCCGCGTCTGCCGGCTCCGTTGCTGGCGTCCGCTAACAATTACACCCTGTTCACAACAAAAAGGCCCTTCCGGATTCCGGAAGGGCCATTCGTCTAGTCGAAACAAACCTCTCCCGGCTACTCGAGCCGAATAAGAAGGACTAGACCAAGAAGGAGGGCACTCGCACGCGGAGCATTTGCGCCGTGCGCGCTTGCCCTCGCTGAACTGTCCGGTGGCATTCCAACCTCCATTGCACTTTCATTCTAGCGCAGGTCGCTGGGATTGCCAAGGCGGAATTTCGAAACGGGGCATTGGACCCAGACGGTAGCTTGTGTGAATGCTCCGCTTTGCCGAGGTCGATCTTGAGTTGCTGACCGCCTGGTCGCGTTCTTTGGCGGAAGTCGAGGACTTGCTGGGCGCCCCCGCCCTCGCGGGAAGCCTTCTCCCTCCGGAGTTCGTGGCAGGGTTCTTTGCCGCCGCCAAGGGTCGGGCGCCGTATCTCGGGACGATCGCAATTCTGGACGGCCAGATCGCCGGTTCGGGCGGGTTCACCTCGGCGCCGGTAGATGGCGAGGTCGAGATTGGCTACGGGGTTGCCCCGGAGGTGGAGGGTAAGGGAGTGGCGACTGGGATCGCCGTCGAACTCTGCTGCCTCGCGAAGGGCTACGGAGCGGTGACGGTCGTCGCCTGTACGCTGCCCGAGGGAATCGCTAGCCAGCGGGTGCTGGAGAAGGCAGGATTCCTGCGCGCGGGGGACGTCGTGCGGATGGAAAACCTTGGCCCGCCCAGTGACCCGGGACCGGAGGTTGAGACCACCGTCTGGCGCTTCGTTCGGCAGCTCGACGCGGTCTAGACCTTGCGTATGGAACAGGCGCCAGTGCCTGGCTGGAGGACCACCCGGGTGTTCTCGCCGACCTCGGACGACTTGCCGTTCCTAACGGCGAAGCCGGTTCCTCGAACCAGGACTGTTTCCGGCGTTCCGGTTCGGAGGAACCGCACCTCGCGCTTATCGTAACCCGCGAGTTCGGTGGTTGAGTAGATCACGTGCATGCCGCCGAAGTCCACGTCCATGGGGAGGAACCGGGCTTCCTTGGGGCCAAGCGGCACCTTGTTTCCGCCTAACACGGCGGCTCCGTTCAGGCGCAATCCCAGGAGCTTGGGCTCCAGGTCAAGGTTCATGACGCTCAGGAACCGCTCGCCCTCGGCGTTGCGGACCGTTGTCATCTGGATGCCTCCAAAGGACGAATCGTGTTCGAGTCCCGGCTTGGCTCCGAGCCGGCCCAGCGCTTCGCGGAAGAACGCAAGGTGGGTGGGAAAGTTGGCAGCTAGAAGAGTTGCCTTGCCCCGACCCGCCGACACCTCGATACCAGCCGGGTCTTGGGTGCCCTTGATCCGAAAGAACGGGACGCCCGCACGCGGGCCAAAGGTCTGGGCCCGATGCACCCTCACCTCTGGCTGACCCTTGGCCCATCCTTGCGGAACGGTCGAGACATGGAAGTTGCCATTGGACTCGTGAACCGGGCCGAGGTCCAAACCAAGGGCATCGGCGAGGATCGTGCACGGCTTGCCCTCGCCGGTGTGGGTGGGGAAGTCGCCGAACCCGAACAGATGGCCCCCCGCCAAAACGTAGTCGGCGAGTTTCTTCTGAACCGATGCCTGGGTGTACCGAGCCAGCGATAGGGCCAGCACCGGGGTCTTCTGGGGGTCGAGAATCCGGTTCTGAACGTCGACTGCGGGGAAGCGGAATCCGTTCAGGACGAGCGCCCGAGAGAGGAGGTCAAGAGGACCCCGCGTCCATTCCAGTCCCTCCACGATCTGCCTCATCAGGCCGGGCCGGAAGAAGTCGGTGATGTAGTAGTCGGGAATGAAACCAAGGGCCAGCCCGTCGTGCTCCTCGTCCATGTCCGCCAGCTTTGGCGCGATCGCCAGCATTGCCTCCGTCGTTCGCTTGAGCGCGAAGTACGTGGGGTCCAGAACGCCTTCGGGAGAGATGGGCGCGGCGAAGCCGTGGCGCTCTCCGGTGAAGGCAATCCGGTCGTTGCCGTCGCCGACGGGGCCAAGCAGGGGTGGGTTGATGCCTCCGGTCAAGAGGTAGTAGTTGAGCAGTCGGTTGCCTTGAGCCAGGCTCATCCGGACCTTCAACTCGCCCGAGCGACCCGATTGGCGAAGGGCGCTGTCTCCGTAGTCCCCGGTGCCCACCTCGAACTCCAAGGAGGAAGTGGGTTGTTCGGGCCGATTAACCGCCGCCATGAAGGCGTTGATTACGTACAGGTCTGGGGCGTTCTCTCTCGTCAATTCGCCAAGATAGTGGTCGGAACCGGCGAGGTAGCCGGGAGCTTGGGTGTAGGACTCGAACAGCTGGTGTATTCCAATCGGGAACGGGATGCCGCGACCGCCGCCGCTGCCGTGGATGTTGACGAGGAACGGGATTGCCTTGACTCCGAAGGCCTCGGAGTACTCGCGGAGAGTCGCTACGTATCGGGCGGTGCGGTGCCGCTCGAAGTGCCCGTAGTCCTGGTGGAGGTTGCCGGCGAAGGAGTCGTCAGGGTTCCGAATCGCTTTGGTCCGAGGAGCGGGATCGTTGAGGTCGAACGGGTACCGGGACTTGAGCTCCTCCGGGGTGTACTTCATGCCGAGCCAGGCCGACAGGTCACAGAGGTTCTGCTCTGTCAGGTCGGGCTGGTTGTTGACCCACGAGAGCATCCCGATCTCGTTGTCCAGCTGCACCGCGATCACCGGCCCGCCGTGGCTCTGAAGGCGCGAAGCGAGGACGGGCATGATGCCCGCATACCAGCGCTTGGCCGCGCTGAGGTAGCCGGGGTTCAGATAGTCCAGCGTCTTGGATCGGGCCTTCTCCCCCTCCCAGGTGATCGGCACGGCATCTGGGTGCTTCTTATAGACCCAGTAGGGGATCCCCTCGTTCTTCATCTCCGCCATCACGAAGGGGCCGGGGCGGGCGATGAACCACAGCCCGTGCCGATGGCAGAGGTCGATAAACGCGGCCACGTCGTTCTCCGGGCGCTGAGATCCGGTGACGTCGATCTGACCCTCGCGCTCCTCGTGGACGATCCACGGGATGTAGCTGGCAACCGCGTTGCAGCCCATTGCCTTGAGCTTCTTGACCCGGTCTTCCCAGTCCGCCTTCTTCAGGCGGAAGTAGTGGATTTCTCCGGCGAAGACCAACGTGGGCTTGCCGTCGATCACGATGCGGCGGTTGATGAGCTCGACCATGAGGTTGGTCGGATTGTACGCCAGCGCCCTCTAGGCTTGGGCCGGAGGCGCCGGGGGTTTCGGGGTGCTCAGGGTCCGGCCGAGCCGGATGAATGGTTGCTCGACGAAGCGGTAGACCAGGTACGAGAGCCCAATTACCAAACTCAGGAGCAGGGCCATGGAGACGGCGGGCATGCCGTACTGGCGGTAGAACAGGTTCGTCACCGCAACTTGGAGGACCGCTCCGGTTAGGTAGACGCCATAGGAAATGTCGCCGAGGAAATTCCAGATCCTGCAGAAGAACTCGTTGGCGTCGAATTTGCTGGCTCCCAGGAAGCTCACGTAGAAGGTCCCCACAGCGGCAAAGTAAGTGACCAGGTACCGAGTGAACTCCTCTCGGTACCCCAGGTAGCAGATCGGGATGATCGAGATCAAGACGAGAGCGAGGCTCTTGACCACTTGATCGTTAGGGGTCTTGCCGTCGAAGTGGGTCCGCAGCGTATCCCCAAGGAACATCAACATCAATGCGATCAGGATCGCCACCGGGATGGGCTTGTGGGTGACGTAGCGTGCGGCGGCGGCCAGAAGACCGAGCGGGGTCAAGGTCAGCAGGATCCCCCACTGGTTGTCGAGCTTTTTGACGGCAAAGAGGGCAGCGCACAGGAGGTAGAAGATCAGTTCGATCTGCAAGGTCCAAAACACGCCGATGATGTCTGGCCGGCCCACGAACTTCTGGAGCATCGTAAGGTTGGCTACGAGGACGCTGGGAGCCACCGAGGTTGGTTCGCCCGAGATCTTGTAGATCAGAAAGAAAAAGGCGATGGAGAACCAATAGGCCGGGTAGAGCCGGAAGAACCGGTGGATCGCAAACTTGCGGAGAGAGGCGCTGGAGCCGCGCAAGGTGGCCGGGATCAGGAAGCCGCTGACCATGAAAAACACGCCGACCGCGTACTTTCCAAGGTCAAAGAACCCGTAGACGAACCACCACGTGAAGCTGCCTTGGGGAATGGTGTCTTCGGTGTAGAAGGTGTGGATCTGCATGTGGAAGACCACAACCAGCAGAGCGGCGATCCCCCTCAACGCGTTGATAAAGACGTATCTTTCCTTCTTCAAACTTTCCCCTAGGGCCTTGCCAGCGGGTCTCGTGACCGGGATATTCGGCAAGCCTTGATCCTACCCAGGCAGGAAGCATGCCCTAGGCAGAACTCGCCACCTTCCGAAAGAGATCGCCCAGAACCGCGTTGCGCGAGATGTAGGTTACGCGCCGATAGAGGGGTGCTGCCGGGTGGCGGACCCACTTCAGATCCTCGCTGATGCCGGGGGTGGGCTCAAGGGCGGACTGCATCCAGGCAGGATTGACCATGTAGGCAGTGACGCCCACATCCCACATCTCCTTCTCGTAGCCGAAGTGGTCTGGAACGTAGTCTCGGAGGAGCCGGGTGAGGAGGTCCCCAAGAGGACCGGTTCCCTCGATGTCGCGCTCGAGCGATCCGAGAGAGACGAGGAGGTGGGAGGTGACCCCAAGCGCGGGCAGGAGGACGAGCGGAACTCCGCTGGCGAGGACGACTCGGCTGGCGTGGATGTCGCCCTCCAGGTTGTACTCGCGGGTGTTTGGATAGTCCGGAGCGTGTCCGCCGAGCCAAACCACGACGACTCTCTCAACGAGGTTTGGGTCTTCGAGGAGGGCGCTCGCCACGTTGGTTAGGGCCCCGATTGCCAGCACGTAGAGGGGCTCGTCTGACGAATGCGCCAGTTCGCGAATGGCGGCGCTTGCCGGGTTGGCGACGGGGCTGGCTGGCCCGTCCATGAACTCTCGGGCGCCCGGGATCACCGGAATCGTGGAGCCGCAGGCATCGAGGGTCTTCTTCGCGAGGGCGACGCCGAGATCGATCGTCTCGGATGGGCTCACGCCGCCGCGCCGGAAGGGGGCCACCAGGACGGCAAGAAGGTCGATCTGATCCGGGGAAAGAACCGCGTGCGCGATCGCGAACGGGTCGTCGATCTCGTTCGCCGTATCCGTGTCCAGAACCGCCCGGTATCGGCCCGAGGGAAGGCTGAGTCTGGCGGCTCGGAGTTCGGGGGATAGCTCAGGGAAACCCATGGTCTGCAGGTTACACACTTCGGGCATTGCCTGGGGTTGTAGCATAGGCCATGGCCCACGACGCACTGCTACTGGAGATGGAAGGGGAACGCTTCCATGCATCGATTGGGAAAGTCGAGCTTGCCGAGCGGGGCAACGTGGTCGTGGACCTGGCCTATTCGTCGCTCAACTACAAGGATGCTCTGGCGATTGCGAACCGGGGTCCGGTGGTTCGGGCATGGCCGATGGTTCCTGGAATCGACGGCGCGGGAATCGTTTCGGAGTCCTCGGATCCTCGCTACCGCGTGGGCGAGCGGGCGATTGCTACGGGCTGGGGACTTGGCGAACTTCACTTCGGCTGTCTCGCGGGGCGGGTTCGAGTGGAGGCGGATTGGCTGGTGCCTCTCGCCGACTCCATGACCGCGAGGGATGCCATGGCGATCGGTACCGCCGGGCTAACCGCGATGCTCTGCGCGATGGCGCTGGAGGACGGCGGGGCAGAACCAGGGGCCGAGGTCCTCGTTACAGGGGCCACGGGCGGGGTGGGCAGCATTGCGGTTTCGATTCTGGCCGGGCTTGGATACCGGGTGGTGGCGTCGTCGGGGAGACCCGAGCATGCTGAGTATCTGCAGAGGCTTGGCGCGACGGAGGTAGTGGATCGGGCCACCCTGACCCAGCCGGGAAAGCCCCTCCAAAGGGAGCGATGGGCGGGCGTGGTGGACACCGTTGGCTCCCACACGCTGGCCAACGCCATCGCCCAGACTCGTTACGGGGGCGTGGTCGCTGCTTGCGGTCTTGCGCAGGGGATGGACCTTGCGGGCAGCGTCGCTCCGTTCATCCTGCGCGGAGTCCGGCTCCAGGGCGTGGACTCAGTGCGATGCCCGTACGCTACCAGAGTGGCCGCCTGGGAGCGGCTAGCCAAGCAACTGGACCGGACCAAGCTGGCTTCGATGGTCACGGAGATCGGTCTTGAGGACGTGGTCGCCGCCGCCAGCGATCTGCTGGACGGCAGGCGGTTCGGCAGAACCGTGGTGAAGGTCGGGTAGAAGGGAAGCCATGATGGCCCTCTTCCTTCTGCTTGCCGCAACTCCTGACCTGGGAGAGAGCTTCGCGCCGTTCTACATCGGCACCTACACGTCCGCTAACGGGAGCAAGGGCATCTACCGCAGTCTCTTGAACCTGGAGACCGGGGCGATGTCCGAGCCGAAGCTGTCGATCGAAGCGCCGAATCCTAGCTTCCTTGCGATCCATGGGAAGGTCTTGTTTGCCGTCAACGAGAGCAGCGGGGGCGAGGCAAGCGCGTTTCGGATCGAGGGGGAGGGCCTGGCGAGGATCAACACCGTCAAGTTCAACGGCGGTGGTCCCTGCCACCTGGCGGTGGACCCGGCGGGCAAAAACCTCTTGATCGCCGCCTACGGCGCGGGGACGTTGACCTCGCTGCCAATCCTGGCGGGGGGCGCGCTTGGCGAAGCCACCGCCAACTTCCAGAACGCGGGCACCGGCCCTAACCGGGGCCGCCAAGAGGGGCCGCACATGCACGCCGTCGCGATCGATCCGAGAGGGCAAAACGTGTATGCGTGCGACCTTGGGACGGACGAGGTCCTGACATTCAAATTCGACGCCAGCAAGGGCACGCTGGAGCTTGCCGATCCCCGGGCGGGGCGGGTCCCTCCGGGTAGCGGAGCCCGGCACTTGGCGGTTTCCAAGAACGGAAAATACGTCTATGTCAACAGCGAGCTGACTTGTACATTGTCGGTGTTCTCGAGGGACGCGAAGTCCGGGAAGCTGGCCCTGAAGGAGACGGTTACTACGCTTCCAGAGGGCGTTGCCCTTGGACGCCACTCCACCGCCGAGATCCTTCTCCACCCCAGCGGGAAGTGGCTCTACGTCACCAACCGGGGCCACCACAGCGTCGCAGCCTTCCGGCTTGAGTCCGACGGATCGGCGAAGCTGATCGAGGTGCAACCTGCGGGAGTCGAAGAGCCTCGGGGGGCGGGCCTGGATCCCTCCGGGAAGTGGTTGGTGGTGGCGGGCCAGAACAGCCACGACCTGGCGAGCCTGCGGATCGATCCGAAGACGGGAGCGCTGGAACCCACCGGCCACCGCGTGGCGGCACCTACCCCGGTCTGCATCGCGTTCTAGCCCGTTCCGGTACTTGGGTCGGCAAGCCATAATAGGGTTAAGCCATGGAGACTTCCGCGCCCCTCACCATCGACGCCCTCGAAGCCGAGGCGTTTGGGGCAGTGGACGCCAGCGCGGGTACGGCAACCCTGAAGGAAGTCGAGATCAAGTACCTCGGCAAGAGTGGGCTCTACACCGGGCTCCTCAAGACCATCGGCACCCTGCCTCCCGAGGAGAAGCCGACTTTTGGCGCAAAGGTAAACCAGGCCAAAGCGCGCCTGCAAGAGAAGATCGACGCACGCTACGAGGTTCTCAAGGGTGCGGAGCGCGCCGCTCAGTTCGAAGCGGAGCGGATCGACGTGACCTTCCCGGCCCGCCCCTTACGGATTGGACGAGAGCATCCCCTCCAGCAGGTCTTCAACCGGATCAAAGAGGTCTTCGCAGGGCTCGGATTCGAGTACCTGGAGTCGCCGGAGTTGGAGAAGTTCGGCTACAACTTCGACGCCCTGAACTACCCGCCAGACCACCCGGCGATGGACGATCAGGACACGTTCTACATCGACGACCAGCATCTGCTTCGCACCCAGACCACGGCGCTGCAAGGCCGCGTCTTCGAGAATCGCAAGCCGCCGCTGCGGGTATTCACCATTGGTCGCAACTACCGGAACGAGGCGGTGGACCGCACCCATAGCCACACATTCCACCAGGTGGATGCGTTCATGGTGGACGAAGGCGTCTCGATGGCGGATCTCAAGGGGACGCTGGGGGCTTTCGCCCGCGCCCTGATCGGGTCTGAAGCAACCCTGCGGTTCCGGCCTGACTTCTTCCCGTTCGTGGAGCCGGGCGTGGACTACGCCATCTCGACCCCCAAGCTGTTCAACGGGCGCTACGTGGAGCTTGGCGGCGCGGGGCTCATCCATCCCAACATCCTTGAGGCTTACGGGATCGACACCCAGAAGTACTCCGGCTTCGCGTTCGGCCTCGGGGTCGAGCGCATCCCGATGATGGCGTACGGAGTGGACGACCTCCGGCACTTCCTTGAAAACGATCTCCGATTCCTCGACCAGTTCCGAGGCTAATGTGACGCGCAACCCAATCGCCGTGATTCTCGCGGGGCCAAACGGCTCGGGGAAGACGACCGCCTCCTCAACCCTCCTGCCCGAAGGGCTGACGTTCGTGAACGCAGACCTGATTGCCCAGGAGGATTCGGGCGAGAGCAGCACCGGCGCCAACATCAACGCCGGCCGCAAGCTCCTGCACAAGGTAGAGGGGCTGATCTCAGGCGGGCAGGATTTCGCGATCGAGACCACCCTCGCGACCCGCTCCCTGAGGGAGCGATTGGAGGGCTGGCACAAGGCGGGCTACCAGGTTCAGCTCCTGTTCTTCTATTTGCCCAGCGCAGAACTTGCGGTCCAGCGCGTGCGAGGTCGGGTGGCGGAAGGCGGGCACGACGTTCCCGAGGAAACGATCCGGCGCCGGTACGTCTCGGGGCTCAAGCTCTTCTATCGGTTCTATCGGGACCTGGTGGACGCTTGGCGGATTTACGACACCTCGACGGACGGCCCGCCCCGGCTGATCGCGCGCAAGTCGGCGGACGGCGACGTGCGGATCGCGGACGAGAAGATCTGGCGCGCCCTTCAGGAGGAGTACGCCCTTTGAAGGTGCCGGAGCAGATCGCCGAAAGGCTGGCCAAGGACGAGGTGGTGGCCGGGCTCTTAGCGGAAGCGGTGCGCCGGGCTTTGGAGCACCGACGCAAGATCGGGTTGGAGATCGTGGTGTGGCAGGAGGGCGAGGTCACTTGGAAGAGCCCGTCGCCCGACGACCGCCGTCCGAGCTAGGGCTCCATCGCCCGATGGCGATCCTTCTCCTCTAGGTCTGGGCAGGCGAAGAGCGCAAGGTCCAGGCTGGTTTCGTGTTGCTCGCCCTGAGACTTGACCAGAGTCCCGATCGCGAAGAGCAATAGGCCCGCCACCGCGATGGCAACCAGGTTCAAAACGATCGCGATCAGCTTTGGGCCGACCTCCAGAATTGGCTGGTTGAGGATGATGAGAGTGCTGCCGATGGCGCAGAGCGCTGCTAGACGTATGGCGGCAACTTGGACGGTGTCTCCGACTTGCCGAGTCCAGCGCGCCCTTCGGTAGCCCTCTCGGTAGCGGTTCACGGCGCGGTCGGATCGCGTCTCGGGGATGGCCTCGACTTCCTGCACCGCGACCGGCCCGGTAGGGAGGACAAACTCGATCTCCCCGGAGCTGGTGGCCACCCGGGGAGCCAGCCACTCGGCAAACGGGCGAGACCGTCCGGCGCGGTATAGCCCTTCCGCAATCTCAAGGGGGGACTTCCCGGCGGAGTAGAGGTCCCGAATCTGGGCGCAGGTGCTTTGGAGCGCCTCGGGGTCGAGCGACTGGAACTCTGCAGCGAACGTCGATGGGACGGTGAGCGTCATGGGCCTGCGGGCAGGCTACCTTCCGCTAGCTCCCAATCGGAGCGGGACGCGTGATGAGCAGGTCGGCCACCCGCGTATCGCGCCCGCGAAGCGCGGCGACTCGGACGGGGCCGGCGGGGCTGTCCACGCTCGTTCGAATCACGAAGTCGGCGAACTTCTTGCCCTCGGCGACAACCACGAACGCGGGTACTCGGACATCTCGGCGGCTGGAAGCCAGAAGGACGCTGGCGCCGCCCTTGGGCGCGGCGGTGGCTACCTCCACCCGACCTCGGGTAATGGCTCCCGCTGGGATCTTGTTTGGCGAAATGCTCAGTCTGGAAAGCCGGGTGCCGGAGGTGAGGGGCTGTGGACTACCGGGAAGGCCCGCCACGAACGTGGGCAAGGTCGAGGCCAAAGCTAGGCAGGTCGCAAGCAATCCCATGGCGGTGTGTGTCCTGACGTGAGGTACCTGTAGTTTAGCGGGCTTTGCCCCAGAATGCACCCCCAATCCACCACGCGATACACTAGGTTTGGCGTGCTGAACCATGATATGTCTCCGGAGAACCTGAAGGTTCTGATGGTGGTCATCACCATCGCCTTGCTCCTGGCAAGCGTGGTGATCTGGTTCATCTTCCAACGCATGATCGGCAAGGGCAAGTAACCGTCTCATATCCGCGGCCCGAACGTGCCAAACTCAATGTCCGATGATCCGGGCGATTGCACTTAGGCTCCTGTACGGCCTGGTCAGCCTTGTCTTCATCCTCTTGGTGAGCTTTCTGGCCGACGAGGTGTCGCCGGGCGACGCCGCGACGGTGCTTGCCGGAGAGAAGGCGACGCTTGCTCGCGTCGAGGCCCTGCGCGAGGACCTTGGCCTCAATCGACCGTGGCCCATCCGGTTTGGCGAGTACATCGGCAACGTGGCGAAGGGCGACTTTGGTCGGAGCTATCAGACCATTCGGGAGCCGGTGGTCGATATCTTGAAGCGGGACATCCCGATGACCCTGACCATCGCGGTCTGCGCGATCCTCCTGGCTTCGGCAATTGGTATCTCGCTGGGTACCTTTGCCGCACTCAAGCAGAACCGGCTGGGAGATCGGGCGGTTCTGACCGTGAGCACTCTCGGCGTGACGGTGCCCAACTTCGTATTGGCGCCCATCCTCGTGTACTTCTTCTGCCTTCAGATGGACCAATTGCCGCAGACCTGGACCACTCCGCTGGTGGGGCCGGCCTATCTTTATCTGGTCTTGCCGGTGTGCATCCTGGCGGCAAGGCCGATGGCGCTCCTGACCCGCCTGACCCGCGCCAGCATGATCGACACGCTTCAGCAGGAGTTCATCAAGACGGCGGTCGCCAAGGGCGTCCCGCGCGGCTCCCTCATCTTCAAGCACGCGCTTCGGAACGCGATCCTGCCGGTGGTCACGGCGATTGGCACCAGCTTTGGAGTCTTGCTTACCGGTTCCTTTGTGGTGGAGACGTTCTTCGCGTTGCCCGGCCTCGGACGCGAGGCGATCCAAGCGATCCGGAGTAACGATGCCCCGGTGTTCCAGGCCTGCATCCTGGTGACGGGCTTCATGTTCGTGACCATCAACCTGATCGTGGACATCTTGCTGCCGATCCTCGACCCCCGGATTCGCGAGGCCCAGATTTGAAGAAGTATCGGTACGACTTCCTGTTCTGGGCGGGCGTCGTCTACCTCGTGCTGGTCGTCCTCATGGCCCTGTTTGGTCCGTGGATGCGGCACGGCTACCTGGAGGTCGTTGGCAAGCCGTTCGAGCCGGCTGGTCCCAATTTCTGGTTCGGTACGGACGAGCAGGGCAAGGACGTTTTTGCCCGCGTGAGCTACGGAGCGTTCGTGTCGCTGGGCATCGGGTTCTCCGTTCAACTGATCTCGCTGGTCGTGGGGACCACGGTGGGCATCCTGGGCGTCTACGCGCCGCGCTGGATTGCCACGCCGTTGATGCGCCTCACCGACGGCATGTTCGCCTTTCCGGACATCTTGCTGGCAATCCTGATCATCGGTGTGATGGGGATGGGCGTGACGCCGGTGGTGGTGGCCCTTAGCATCACGAGTTGGCCGATCGTGGCGCGCCTGGTGAAGACCCAAGTCGCTAGCCTCAAAGATCGTGAGTACGTGATGGCGGCCAAGGCCACCGGTGCTTCGACCTTCTACGTGGTTACCCGGCACGTCCTTCCCCAGCTGTGGGGCATTCTGATGGCGGTCTCGATGATCGACCTCGCGGGGACGATTCTCGCGGAGAGCTCGCTGAGCTTCCTCGGCATCGGCGTTCAGGCGCCCACGCCCAGCTGGGGAAGCATGATCAACATCGCGCGGCTGAACATGACGTCCCACCCGGACCAACTGCTCTATCCGTGTTTGATCCTTAGCCTTACGATCTTCGCCTTGAACTTCGTGGGCGATGGTCTGCGCGCTGCGATGGACCCCCGACGCTAAATCGCCTCCGCCCTTGAAAGGAGGAGGCGATGGGTTTTGTTACTTGGTGAAGAAGGCGATCGCCTCGCGTAGGACCCGATCCTTCTCCGGCTTACCCGGCTCGATTGGTTCGTCTGCGGGCACTTCAACTTTGATGTCGGGCGCGAGCCCGCCGCTGATGTACACGCCGTCCTCATCGACTTTGCGGCTGATGTCCTTCGTGGACGGAAGGTAGTAGCGGGCGATGGTCACCTTCGCGAACGCGTCGTCGCGTAACGGGAAGAGCGTTTGCACGCTGGCCTTGCCGTAGGAGTGCTCGCCGACCAAGGTTGCCATCTGGTAGTCCCTCATGGCACCCGCAAAGATCTCGGCGGCGCTTGCGCTGTCCTCGTCCATCAGCATGACGATGGGGTAGCGGAAGTTCCGTTCGACTCCGCCGAAGGTGCGCGCCTCGGACGTCCGATCGCCCCTTGCCTTCATTCGAACCACGACCTTGCCGTCGCCCACGAAGCGCGAGACGAGTTCGACCGCGCTGTCCAGCAGTCCACCGGGGTTGCCACGCAGGTCGATGATCAGGCCACGGATCGGGCTCTTCTCCAGCTTGGTCAGGACGGTGTCGAACTGCTCGGAGGTGGGCTCGCTGAACGAGGAGATCGCGATGTAGCCCAGCTTGGAGGCTTCGAGAACCTTGCCCTCGACGGTGGGGATGATGATCTGGGCTCGGCGGATGGTCAACGCGAGGGGTTTGCCCGCGCCGCCTCGAAGGACGCTGAGGCGCACGGTGGTGCCTTCGATTCCCTTGATCCGGGACACGATGTTGTCCACCTCGATGTCTCCGACCGGCTTGCCATCGACGGCGATGATCACGTCGTTGATCCGGAGGCCCGCGCGGTACGCCGGTCCGTCCTCGAAGACGGCGACGGCCTTAGCGCCGAGGCCCTCCTCTTTCATCAGCCGTGCTCCAACGCCGACGAAGTTGGCGGAGGTGCTGGTCTGGAAGTCCTCGGCCAGCTTGGGCTCCATGAACATCGTGTGAGGATCGCCCAGGGCAGCCATGAGTCCGCCCATGCCGGCGTACTTCAGGTCGGCCGACTTCACAGGTCGGTAGTAGCTGGTCAGAATTCGCTGGTACGCCTGCTTGACCTGCTGGTCGGGCTGCGTGGGGGCGGAGGGAACGGTGACCCCGACGAGCGACCCAACCGCTTGGGCGCTGGGCAGGCTTCCTCCCTGGAGATCTCGCCAGGTGTAGCCGAACCCGTAAAGGGCGAGAATGAGAACGGCGAGTCCGAGTCCTTTGATCGGCTTCATGCTTTGCCTCCCTTCGCGATGGGCAACGGGCTGAGTTTGCCGGTAACCAGCGAGTAGCCGCTACCGTCCGGGAGCGAGTAGTGCTCCTCTACATACGGGTGGCTGGGCATGTTGCCCACCACTTTGGCGAGCCCCCTCGCCTTTAGGATCGTTGCGAGGTGAGCCGCCGATCCTCCCGTAGAGGAATCGGCGAGAATCGTGAGGTCGAGCTTGACTTGGCTTCCGTTCGTGACCTTCACGGGCCTGGTCGAGACCGGACCGCGGCCGCGGATTTCCGCGAGAGTGCCCTTGGGAGCCAACAACTCGAGGGCGGGAAGGAGCATGCTCTGGGCGGCGTCGGGGTTGTTCCTAAGGTCGAGCGTAAGTTTGGCGCCCGGGGTCAGCAGGGGTTTGAGGGCATCCAGTCCGGCGGGGTTCAGGGGCATTCGCAGACGGCCCGCCTCAAGCTTGGGTCCTGGCATCTCGGACTTGGCCCGGTTGATGCTGGTGGGAAGAAGGGAAGATCCGCGCCGCCAAACGATTCCGAGCGCGCCGCTGGTTCCAATCGTGATCTTGTCGCGCGCCTTGAGCGGGAGGATGCTTTTCTCTAGCTTAGGCTGCAGAACCTTACGCAAAGCCATGAGCTCCGTTTCGGCAGCCTTCTTCTCGGCGACCAATCGCGTCAGCTTTCTGAAGCGGTCCAGTTCGTCCGAGTTGACGACCCACAGCCCGTCGACCGAGTCGACGACGTCGCCAATCTTGACGCCCGCACGGTCGGCTGGCCCGCCCGGAACCACGGCCCTGACCGTGAGCTTCGGGATCATGCTATTGGCAGCTTGAGCGGATGGGGAGGGCTTCGCGACGTCCGCGATGACGCGGGTGTTGAGCGGCGCCGCCATCTCCAGGTCTAGGTAGGCCCCTATGCCCTCGAAGTGTCCCTTCTGCTGTCCCAGGTAGACGGCGTACTCGGCCGCGTCCATGTAGAGGGAGCGCGGGTCGCCCAGGCTGGAGACCATGCCTCGCACCGCCCCGCTAGCCAGCTTCTGGTCGTCGGTCACTGGCTCGACGTAGGCCTCCTTGAGCTTCTCGGAGAGCATCGTGAAGTAGGCGGCGATTGGAATGTCCACCGTGGTGGATCGATCCGCCCTCAACCCGGAAAGAGAACCCGACTGGGCGGCCTGCAAGGTGCCTAGATCCACCTGGTCACGGCGAAGGGAGCCCATGTAGACGGTGAAAACACCCACGACGATCCCGGCCGCGGCTAACCAACTCTTTCTTGACTCCGACATTACTTCTCCAGCAAGGGGGCGTCCAGCTTCTCGATCCGCCGCCGATGGCGAGGCTCGGAACTGGAAGTCCCATGAACAAAGGTACGTACGATTTGGACCGCCGTCGCGGGTTCCGTGGTTCGTGCGCCGAGGCACACAACATTGGCGTCGTTGTGTTCGCGGGCTAGTGCAGCCATCTCAGGCGAGCAACACAGCGCCGCGCGGATGCCGTGGTACCGGTTGGCTCGGATGCTGACCCCAATCCCGGTGCCGCAAACGAGAACTCCTAAATCCGCATGTCCCCCTAGGACGACCTTGACGACTTCATCCGATGCGTCCGGGTAGTCGTAGGCTTCGGGGCCGCTGGCTCCGACTTCTTGCGTTTCTAGGCCGTCCTCCTGCAGATACTGGCGCAACATCGTTCTGAACTCGTAACCGGCGTGGTCCGAGCCGAGAACGATCCTCATTCGGGGAAGATCTCCCGGGCCAGTTTGGCGGTCTCGGGGTCGGTACTTGCCCGGAGGCGAGCTTGGGTTGCGCGATCGATGGCCAAGTTCTTCGCCTTGACGAGGTCGAGCAATGCGCGCTGAACAACGGGGATGGGGTCGTTGAATGCCGTCGAGACCTCGGCGGGATCCACCGGGCCAGGAAGCTTGGCGAACCCGAGCAGGGCGCTCGCTTTGATTGCCGGCTCCTCGTCCGTGACGGCAATGCGGAGCGTGTTGCGGGCATCCTCCGTGCTGGGAAGGGTCTGGACCACGACCGCACGGACCTGCCGGCTCTCGTCTCTTACCCCTCGCAGAGCTTCGGTGCGAGCCTTTGCATCCTTCGACGCCAAGAGTCGAACAAGAGAGGCGCCTCGAACCGCATCGCTCGGATCGTTGACGCTGGCCCAGAGTAGTCGTCGCAGAACCAGCTCGTTCTCGGAATCTGCACCCCGGACAACCTGAAGCCGGACCAGAGGGTCGTTATCCAGCAGAAAGGCCATCAGGATCACTTGGTTCTGGCCGCCGCCGTATCGGCTGAGGGTTTGAGCGGCGCTAGCGCGTGCCCACCAACTCTTTGCCGCAAACAGTTGGCTGATCGGCGCGATGTCGCCCCCCGGAGCAAGCGCTCGGGCCGCGAGGGCACGGTTGGCGTCGAACGGACATTGGAGCGCAACCTCGCGAAGGGCGGCCTGGGCTTCCGGACTCTTCAGCCTTTCCATGCCCTCGATCGCCTTGGCGGCAACCCACACGTTGACGTTGCTGCCTAGAGCTTTAAGTGTGGGTAGGTCGGCAGCGCGCGGAGCCTGAGATACTGCAACAACGGCGTTCAGTTGCACGGTTGCGTTAGGATCCTTGAGCAGCTTGGCGAGATCCTCCGTGACGGGGGATCCAGCCTGTGATGCCGCGTAGAGGGCTCTGGAGCGGTGCTCTCCGCCGGCGCTGGGCGTAATAGCGGCAACGGCGGGCGAGGGCGTCCCAGCGTTGGAGAATTGCACGCCTTCGACCTCGACGACAATGGCATCGATCTGGTTTCGATTTGCGATCGCCTCCGGCGGGCCTAGGGCCAGCACACCCACAGCATCCGGGCCGAGGTCGATCGTGTAGTCCGTCCACTCCGCTCCTAGCTTGGGCAGGTCTGCGCCAAAGGTCCACGCGCGGTCCTTGCCGCCCGATCGGAGGTGGATCGCCACAGGCTCCTCCGAAGCGCTACGCGCTCGGAACTTAAGTATCCGAGCGTTTGTGAAAGCTCGGGGGGCCTCGGTGCTGCCAACGAAACTGGCGTACCCAAAGCGTGCGGCACCACGCTCCGTGTAGCGGAATCCGGTCGAAGTCCGTTCCGCCTCTACGTTGATAGAACTGGCCAGGGCGATCGGACCGTCGGCTTCCACGGGGAGGGGGGCCGCCTTTGTGGGGAGCCGGACCTCGTTGATGGTTTTGCCCTTCCAGCCGAGGTCCGCAAGGACGTCTCCCGAGGAGCGAACGCTAAAGACGACTCCGGTTCGAAGTCCCTCTGCGATCCCGCCCTCGGGCAGGGAACTGCCGACAAAGTCGGCGAATTGGCTCGGAACCTCGATGGCTCGGCGGCCTTCCGGAGCCGTCCATGTGGGCGGAAGAGCTGGAAGCCGGGTCAGCGGCGAGACCCCGAGCGAACTCCAAGGACCAGCCTTGCGCGGCTCCCCCGCCTTCCTGGCGACCCATCGCGGCCGGTCGAAAGGTTGGGAGTTGCTGATCGCCTTCCAGGTGTCTTCGCTGAAAAGGGTCGGGCTGCTCTCGTCGGGCTCCCCGAGTCTTTGTCCTGCGAGGGCGAGGTCAAGATCCCACTTGGCTTTCAGGTCTCGGGCCAGTCCGCCGGCTTCGCCGGCCGACCGGAAGTATCCGGACAGGCGCACCGGTGGGCCGAACCCACCGTCCAGCAGGATCGTCTCCTGGGAGTCCACGGTTGGATGGACGACGATGATGCTATCGAACGGGCCACGGTCTACCGAATCGTCGGACTCGAATCGGCCGCCGTTGACACGCGGGGTCACATAGTCGCGAAGCCACTGGCCCAGCGACTCCTTGCTGTCGTCGAACCGGATCGGCTCCGTCTCGATGTCCACGTTCACCTCAGCCTGGCGAACGCCGCCCATCTCGCCGTCTGCCATGAGCTTGAACAGCCCGATCTGCTCCAGCGCATCGCTTAGTCCGCGTGTTTCAAGTCCAAGTCGTTGCTGCTCGACGACTCCGTCTGCGCCCTTGTGAAGGATGTCGGAGCGGGTGAAGACGAAGACCTTGACTCGCCACGCCGGGGTGGACTCGGTGAGTTTGGGCTTGACTTCCTGGTAACGCTCGCCGATCTCCGCCCAGTAGGACGCGTTCCTCCATCGTCCCAGGATTTCTCCGCTCGGCCCAACCTGATAGTTCCACCCTTTGTGCGGGATGTAGGCGAGCGAGGCGTCTCGTACCGGGCCGCCCTTGGGCAACCGTACTTCCACCAGGCGCCCGGCCAGGGTCAGGGAGGCGAGCGGGGCTTGGGAAGCCTGGGGCGCCGGCGCTGCCATGGACAACGCCATAGCCAGAATCGCTGAAGCTAAGGGCATGGCTAGAGGATCTCGTACAGGCGAATGTCGTTCGCGCTTGCCGCATGTCCGTCTCCGCGGCTGTACTGGAGCGATTCCCGAGCGCCGAGGCTCGAGAGGTCGGCAGGGAATTTGGCGATTAGGTCGAGCACGACTCTCTTGATGTTCTCCGCGTTGCTTTTAAAGACCTCGAGTACGTCGTGGGCGGTTACGGCTTCGGTTCCGGCATGCACTCCGCTATCGTAATCCGTGATGAGCGAAATGTTAACCACCGCCATACCAAGTTCGCGGCAAAGGTAGGCCTCGGGGTACTGGGTCATGTTGATGACCTCCCAGCCAGCATCGTGAAACCACTTGCTTTCGGACTTGGTCGAGAAGCGGGGTCCTTGGATGACTACGACCGTTCCGCCGTCGTGGGCAACGATCCCGTGCTCGCGAATCGTCTCGACCGCAAGCTTGCGCAGGAGAGGGTCGTAGGTTTCGGCGGGGGACACATGGGTCACGATCGGACCGTCGTAGAAGGTGTCGTGCCGGCCGTTGGTGCGGTCGACGAACTGGTCGCATACGACGAAGCTTCCGGGTGCCACTTCCATCTGGAGGGATCCCGCGGCGCAGGGACTGATGATCGCCTGGACCCCAAGACTGCGCATGGCCCACACGTTGGCCCGGAAGTTGATCTTGTGCGGCGGGATCGTGTGATGGCGTCCGTGGCGCGGCAAAAAGGCGACCTTTCGTCCTTTCACGTTGGCCAGGAAGAGCGCATCGCTGGGTGGTCCGTACGGAGTGTCGACTTTGACCTCCTGAACATCCTCGAGCAACGAATAGAAGCCCGAGCCTCCGAAGACTCCGATCTCAGCTTTTTGGTTTTCCAATTCCCCTTTAACTCCTGGAAGCAATCGCCTTGTGGGCGTAATCGATAAACTTGTCCACGCGCGATCCTGCCCGTACTACGACGTCCTGGTTCAGGGCCGAGATGCGTCGATTTGTGATCGCCTTCAAGGTTCGCAGGCGAGGATCGGTCACGATCTTGTCCGCCGGACCGGCGGTAAGCAAGATGTCCGGGTTGAGCTGGATCAGTTCCTCGACGTTAAGCGTGACAAACTTCTTTCCACCCGGGCCCACCGGCTGGCCGCCGGCAACCTTGACGACATCGGCCACGAAACCCTCGGTGCCCGAAATCATATGTTCGGTGCCGTTACCTGCCATCAAGACGGCGACGGTGGGCTTGGGGGAGACGGGGTCGGCTTCCGCTGCCGTCTTTGCCGCGTTGACCTTGTCCAGATAGGAGGCGACCGGCGTTTCCGATCCGGTGCGTGCGCCAAGCCGCGAACAACTGTCGAAGAACTCGTCAAGCGAGCCGGACTTCATCTCCAGCGTTTCGATGCCGAGGTCCTTGAGCTTCTGGATGTCGGCTTCGCTGTACAGGGAACTGTCGTAGAGTGCCAGGTCCGGCTTGATCTGCGCGATCTTGTCGTAGTCCGGCTTCACCCCCGCGACCACGGGAATGCGCTCGAGGGTGACCTTTGGGTAGTTGCAGGCGGAGGTGCGACCCTTGAGCGCCGCGTAGAGGCTAGCCACCGTGACAATCTCAGTGGTGCTTGGGCTGAGGCTGATGAGTTTCGTTACCGGCTTCTCAAGCTCCTTCCCGCCCTCGATCGGCTCAACGGAAGCGCAGCCCACCAAGAGGACCGCGAGAAACGGAACAAAACCAGCCCATGTGCGCATCAATCCCATTCTGGACTAAACAACCGCCTTCACGCACCAAGAGGTTCCTGGCTTAGGAGTCTGGTGCGCTCGTTCTGGGTGAGTCACGTCAGGTCGTGTCGTTTCGGATACGCGCTGCCTTGAGGTCGGCGGGCCGCACCTAGAGGGAGTGGTGGGCGGTGAGGGGCTCGAACCCCCGACATCCTCGGTGTAAACGAGGCGCTCTACCAACTGAGCTAACCGCCCGGAATCTTGCACGTCGGCAAGAAAAGGTAGCGAGATTATGGAAGACGGCGTATCATACAGGCAAGCTTCAGGATGAAAAGGTGGATTTGTACGCTCGCGCCATGGATGGCAATAGCGACCTCCGCATGCGCTCAGCAAAAGGCGACGGCGGTTTTCGCATTTCTCGACTCGGCTCGCATCGAAGGGGTGCGATTGGCCGACGAATGTTATTTGCCCTTGGACCGGATGGGCGAGATCGGCTGGACGTTCACAGTTCAGAAAGGATTTGCCGACATCCGCGCGGAGGATAAGCTCATCCGCGCTCCCCTCCGCCAGGTTCGCGGAGAGACCATGATTCCCTTATCGGTGGCGGCCAACGCGCTCGGCGCGGTGAGCGAGTGGGACAAGGACACCCTGCGCGTCTTCAGCGTGGCAAGCTCGATTCGGAGCAAGCCGGGCGACTTCGAGGCTCGCGTGACGATTCCCGTAAGGGCTCGGCTGCGCGCCGGCGAAGACGCCCAAACTTCCTTCGAGCTCATTGGAGCCCGCCTCTCGCCGACCTGCAAGCTGGATCTGGGAGAAGGTGCGACCGCTGAGAACACGCCGGACGGCATCCGGGTTCGGCTCGACGACACCCAGGCGCTCAAGAGCGAAACCATCGCCGACGACCGAGCCGGGGTCTTTCGCCTCGAATTCCAGCCGGTTGCCGGGGAAGTTGGCACGACCATCGAGCCGATTGGAACCGATGCGACCGTACTGACCGCTCCGCAGATTCAAGCGCCGACCGCAAAAGCTGGCCCACTGTTGCTCGACCTGGAGAGCGATCTGGCGGCCGTCTTGCTGCTGCCGGTGAAGGGCAAGATCAAAGGCTCGGCGGCCTTCCGACGTCCGGAGCCCAACGTCGTCGAGATTTTGCTTCCGGGAACGGAAATCGAGGTTGGCCCGCCGATCACTTCCGCCAGCATCCAGTCCGTGGAGGTTCGCCAAGAAGGCGGCGTGGGCGTGGTATCGTTGCGGCTTGCGCGTCCGATGGGCATCGAGCTTTCCTCGACCGCCGGGCAGATCGCGATCCAGCTTCTCAAGCCAAAGGTGGGCGACGGCCATCTGGCCGGGAAGATCGTGGTGGTGGATGCCGGCCACGGCGGTCAGGACGGCGGCGCCAGCCCCAAAGACAAGTCGGCTTTTGAGAAGAACCTGACCCTCAAGGTTGCGAAGCTTGCCAGCGAGAGCTTGGCGAGGCAAGGGGCGACCGTGATCCTGACCCGCAAGAGCGACGTGTTTATCCCGCTGAAGGAGCGGCCCGAGATCGCTAACCGCAACCGCGCCGACTTCTTCGTCTCGATCCACATCAACTCTAATGGGGTAGCGAACAGTACATCGGGTTCGATCGCCTTCTATCACAAGTCGAATCCAATCGGTCAACTTCTCGCGGACTGCATCCACCGGGAGATCGCCAAGGTGAGCGGCCTTCCGGCGATCGGCGTGTGGAGCGACTCCAGAATCTATAAGTCCGGTTTTGCGGTGTTGCGGGGTGCGAAGATGCCGGCGGTGCTCCTTGAGCTAGGATTCATCAACCATAAGCGGGACCGTGTCCAAATGGGCACCGCGGCCTATCAGGCGGCCATCGCCGAAGCGATCTCGCGCGGCATCCGTAGCTTCCTAGGTGACAATGAACGCTAAGAAACCCACCCTTGCGATCTTCCTGGCGGCCGGCCTGCTCGGGTTCGGCGGCCTCGCCTACTATGTTGGGAACAGCCCGAACTCCGACCTTCCCGGCAGAAACTCGGCGCAGGCTACGGCGAAACTCGAGGAAGGGAAGGCCAAGGTCTTCACTCCCAAGATGGATGGGGCAACCCCGGTACTTGAAGAGCAGCACTTGGACGTTCCGAAGGGCGAGGACCCCGCGGTGTTTTCGGTCAACGAGTTCCTCACCCGGTCGCACGTGACTCCCGACGGAGCCAAGCTGCTTGGCGTGGACGTTGACCCCGAGGGCGTGGCCACGCTTTCCTTCAACCAGAAGTTCCGCCAAAGCTACGGGTCTACCGACGAGAAGACGTTGCTGGACGGCATCCGGTCGTCGCTCGGCCAGTTCCCCAAGATCAAGCGAATCCGATTTACGATCGAGGGCGAGATCCTTGAGTCTCTAGGCAACGTGGACCTTTCTGAGCCGATCGACGTCCTGCCTGAGCCCGCCGACGGCCCCTCGGACCCCGCACCGTGAACCGGCGCGGCATCATCTTGGCGGGCGGCTCCGGCACCCGGCTTTATCCGTTGACGATCAGCGTGAGCAAGCAGCTCATGCCGATCTACAACAAGCCGATGATCTACTACCCCCTCACCACGCTGATGCTGGCCGGGATTCGGGAGATCCTGATCATCACCACGCCCGAAGATCAGCCCGCGTTCAAGCGGTTGCTGGGGGATGGCCGCGGCTGGGGGGTCTCGATCGAGTACGCCGTCCAGCCCGAGCCCAAGGGCCTGGCGCAGGCCTTTACAATCGGGGCTTCTTTCGTGGGCGATGGCCCGTCGGCCCTGATTCTGGGCGACAACATCTTCTACGGGCATGGGCTGGTGGACAGCCTGCGGCAGGCCAATGCGCGATTGGAGGGGGCCACGGTATTTGCCTACCGGGTGCAGAATCCCACCGCCTACGGAGTGGTGGAGTTCGGGCCCGACGGCCGCGCGCTCAGCATCGAGGAGAAACCCTCCATCCCGAAGTCGAACTTCGCCGTGACCGGCCTCTACTTCTATGACCCCTCCGTGGTCGACATCGCCCGCAACCTCGCCCCCAGCGCGCGCGGCGAGTACGAGATCACCGACGTGAATCGGGCCTATCTCAAGTCCGGCCAACTGCACGTGGAGACACTGGGCCGGGGCTTCGCCTGGCTGGACACCGGAACGTACTCTTCCCTGCTCCAGGCCTCCAACTACGTGGAGACGGTCGAGCACCGCCAGGGCCTCATGGTGGCGTGCCCGGAGGAGGTCGCGTTCTTGTCGGGGTTCATCGATGCGGAGCAGGTTTTGAGGCTGGCGGAGCCTTTGGCGAAGACGGAGTACGGTGCCTATCTACAGGCCCTAGTCCAGTAGGGCCGCATCCGGTGACGCCACCGTCCCCGCAGGCAGCCTCCAGTAACAGATCCTGCGTGCCGGCCAACACGGAGCCAGGGATGGGCGTCAACCGAGGTCTCCGACCCCGCAGGGATCACAGAAGATAGCCAGGCGGTCGAAGACCCCCTGGTAAGCCGAACGCGCGGGCAAGCGACCCCGGAGGGGTCGCACAGTGTGACCACCTCGACTACAAGGCCCGGAACGGTTCAAAGAACGCGTAGTCCACATCGAACACTGTTCTCGGCCTAACTCCAAGCTGAAACCTCTCCATTAGGGCGACCAGTCGCTCGGCATCGACAAGCTCAATAGGGGCTACCCCATCGCGGATCGCTTCCTTCTGCGCGTCGGCCGTGAATGAACCAGTCGTCAAGTAGATGCCCTTATCCGTGCGTCCAGTCATCGCCCCGCGAAAGCTCCGAATCTCGGGTGACCCAACCGATCCTTGGTACCTCTTGCACTGAAACAAGACCTGGAACGAAACCAGTTCGTTGACCCGCAGGACTCCATTCCCATCAATACCGCCATCGCCCGTTCGCCCTGTCACCTCTACTTCCGTGAAGCCAGCTTCCCTGAGAATCCGCTGGCAGAGCCGCTCGAACCCCTTTGGCGGAAGGGACCTCAGGATGTCGATGAGGCTGCCCGACTCGGCATCTTCAGGGGGGAGGTCATCGGTCGATCCGTCCGAATCAGAGATCAGTGCTTTGCGGGCAACAATCTTCGCATGGCGCCCCAACTCCCGCGCTTGCTTCAGGCTGAGGGTTGTCTCCCAACCCTTTGGAGTAAGCCGCCAGACCCCTCGCGTGGATCCATCGAGAAGGCCAGCTTCGCGAAGGTTGTTCCTGGCCCATGCAACCTCATTCTCTGCAGCGTTTCCACCAGACTTCAGCACGGCATCTCTGGTTGGCGATCCTCCCAGAACTACATCTGCGACCTTGCGTCGAATCTCGCTGGCTGGTGCCTCCCCCCCGACCTCGCGCAGTGCATCCAGGATCGGTCCGTACATCCTGACGTAACGATCATTCACATCGAGAGGTTGGCACAACTGCGCCCTAGTGCCGAGCCAGGGCGGCTTCCACCGTGTCGTTCATCTCGATCTTGCCGTCCACGAACGTCCCGCAGGTGGAGCCCTTCTCGGAGAGCCCGATCCCGACGACCTCTGACCGGTCGAACCGGTAGATCGGCGAGTACCAGCGCGAGACGCTGGACGAGTCGGCGAGGATGTAGTGCCCCACGATGATCCGGCGAAAGCGGTCCGACGACAGGTTCGGCCCTGAGCCGTGGATCAGGTTGCCGTGGAAGAACAGGACGTCGCCGGGCTCCATGAGCACGTCGACCGCCTCGCCGCCGGGGGGCAAGGGCACCGTCTCCGACGTAAAGCTCACCGAGGTGTCCGACTTCACCGGGCAGAGCACCGGAAGCCGGTGGCTTCCCGGTACCACCTGCAGGCAGCCGTTCTCGGGGTCGCAGCGATCCAGGGCCATCCAAGCGGCCACGCAAGTCCCCGGCTCTACGCAGAGGTAGCGCTGGTCCTGGTGGAGGGCTTGGCCCCGGGCGCCGGCCGGCTTGAAGTAGACCATGGTCTGGACAAGGTACGGCTCCGCTCCTAGGATCTCCGTCAGGCGTATGCGAATCCGGTCGTCGGTGGCGAAGGCCATGGCGGTCTCCTCGCCCCGGTGCGGCTGCATCATGCGGGGGAACCGCTTCAGGGGGTCCACGGCAACCGGGTCGGGCGCGCCCTCGCTGAAGGGGTCGGTCCCGGTGGCATTTAGAGCCATGTAGTGCTCGCGCAGGACCTGGGCTTCGGCAGCCGAGAACAGGCTGCGAGCCAGGACGAAGCCATCGCGCTCAAATGCCTCTTTCATCAGTGCGCCGCCAGCGGGTTCTCGAACCGCCCCTCGATCTCCAGCCGACCATCCGGCAAGAACGTGCCGCAAGGTCCGCCGCCCTCGCTGGGAACCACGACTCCATCGTCTAGCCGCGAGCCGTCCATGCGATAGACCGGGAAGTAGTAGTTCGCCACTTGCTTGGACTCCGCCGCGATGTAGTGTCCGATGAGCGTCCGGCGGAACCGCGTGGTGGAGTGGTTCTTGAACGAGCCGTGAATGACCGAGCCGTTGAAGAACAGGGTGTCGCCCCGCTTCATCACTGCGTTCACCGTGCCCATCCCGGGCGGAATCGGCGTCTCCCAGGTCCCCCAGCACTTCTCCTTCGAGTCCGGGTTGTCGCCTTGGCAGATCATCGGGAGCTCATGGCTCTTGGGAACCAGGGCCATGCATCCGTTATCTTCGTCGCAGTCGTCCAGCGCCGTCCAAGCCGCGATGCAGGTTCCCGGCTGGGCCTGGAGGTACATGTTGTCTTGGTGAAGGTTCTGGCCCTTGGCTCCGGGAGCCTTGAAGTAGAACATGGTCTGCACCGCGTAGGGGTCCGTTCCCAACAGCGCGGCCAAGTGCTCGCGGATGCGGGGATCCACCATGAACCCGAACGCCACGTCGTCCCCTCGGTGCGGCTGAAGCAGGCGGGGCCAGCGCCGCCAGGGGTCCTCGCTGTCGAAGTCCACGCCACCCTCGGCCCATCCATCGCCGCCTCGGTTGAGCATGTCGGTGAAGTACGTCGAGAATCGGTCGCACTCGGCCTCCGAGAATAGGCCGCGGGCGATTGCGAAGCCGTCGCGTTCGTAGTCTTCAAGCACGGAAGCGTGGACCATCTTGCCGATCATACTAGGCGAAAACTAGAGATGGTTCGGACTAGCCACGGTGACTAGCATCTGTTTCCTGGGATTGGGCCCGAGTATGTTGGTCGCGAAGTCGAGTGTTTTGCGCCCTAGTTGAATCTTGCTGCATTCATGTGGCAGAGTGTTTGCTACATGGTGGTTCCCGTAGCAGCTCTCGGTACTCAGGACCTCATTGCACTGGCTAGCGCCATTCTAACCGCAGTGGGTCTCACGGCAGGAGGAACGTGCTGGCTCATGTCCTCTTTGCAGGCTGGCCGGGACAAGAGCGCCGCGCTTGAGGTGGAAGCACTTCGAGCCCGCAAGGAGGAGGACCTCAAGCGGTTGGAGGAGCGGGTGGCCCAGGAACGGTTGGACTTCACTACCCGCCTTGAGTACGAGCAGAACCTCAACGGCCAACTTGAGAAGCAGCTTGACGCGTTCAGGGAGAAAATGGGCAGCGCGCTTGTTCTGCGCGACCGAATCAGCTCCGAACTGAACACCTTGGCTCGCCAATTGAACGTTCCCCTCGCATCGGTTTACGTGGAAGCACCAGGTGGGCATCAAGGCTTGTCGTCTGGCTACCTCGTCTTTCTGTGCACGTTCGGCGCGACCCGGCACAGCCTGCGGTGGAGCCGGATTCCAAAGGATGATACGGAGGCGGGTCGGGCGTTCGAGAGCGGTCTCCCTCGGATCCAGCTGCGGATGCCTGACCCGTCGTCTTACTCCAAGACCATGGACAAGGTCTCGGGCGTTCAGACGCAGAACATGCTGTCATACCCTTTGGTCGTTGCTTCCCGGGTCGTTGGGGTCGTGCAGTTCTTGAACCGATCACTAGAGGCGCCCTTTACGGATCGAGATACAGAGATGCTTGCCCACAATGGGACGAACCTTGCCGCCCTTGTGGCAGAGTTTGTAGGCAACCCGGCAAATCTCACGATCCTGCCTGGCAACGAGCCCGCTTCCGGAGTGCGCGGCACTGCCCTCTTCTGCGATCTCTCGGCGAGTTCGGTTCTCTTCGAGCGGCAGGGTGCCAGCCTTGCAATCAGTCTGATCAACCGTTACCTCGATGAAGCCTCGACTATTGCCATGCGCTTTGGTGGGGTCGTCGATACCTACCTTGGAGACGGAGCGCTGATTAAGTTCAACCTTCCGCGCCCCGTACGAGACTATCAGCATCAGGCGGTGCTGGCGTCAATCGAGATTCAGCGCGCTTTTCTCGCGATGAAGGCCGAGTGGACTCGTAGTGGATACGAAGTAGGCGAGTTGAATAGCCGGATCGGAATCGCTACCGGAGACATCTTTCCAGCTCTTGTAGGCAGTCCTCATTCACAGCACTTTACTGTTCTTGGAACGACCGTAAACCTTGCGAGTGCTCTATGCGAGCAGGCTCCGAGGGGCCGGGCAGTGATCGCGATCGACCGGGTAACTGAGATTCCACCAGGGTTTGAGGTCCACGCTAGAAGCGTGGCCGCGGAGGTCAAGGGCGAGTTGCCCAGGTCCTATGGAACGTTGCTTGAGGTTTCCTAGGCGGACCCCTGCGCATCCGGAACCCCGCAGAGGCTGCTTTCGTAACCCTCCCACATGAAGGCCTCACGAATGTCGGCAATTGCCGGGCTCGCTCTCCTTGCAACTTTGGCCCACGCCGGGCTTTCGCCCGAGGAGAAGGCGCAGACTATCGATGCTCTCTCGAAGGCGATGGTCGAGCGGTACGTGTCGAAGGCCAAAGGGCTGGAGGTAGCCGATCTGCTGGCTAAGAACCTCAAGGCCGGAGCTTACGATAAGCTCGCAGATGGGCCTGCCTTTGCGGCCGCGTTGGGGAAGGACATCAACGCCGTGTGCAAGGATGCGCATTTGCGCGTGCGCTTCAGCGAGAAGCCGCTGTCGGTGCGCAAGGAGGCAGGGGAGCCCTCCAAGCAGGAGATCGAGGAGAACAACCGCTACACCCGGCTTGCGAATGCGGGCTTCGAGGAGGTCAAGCGGCTGGGTGGCAACATTGGCTACATCCAGTTCTTCGGGTTCTTCGACCCGGCGGCGGCAGACCGGCCCATCCATGCGGCGATGGAGTTCGTCCACAACACGGACGCCCTGATCTTCGACATCCGGGAGAATGGAGGCGGGGATCCCGAGACGGTGCGCCGCCTTTGCAGCTACCTCTTTGAGAAGCCGACCCACGTCAACAGCCTGATCTTCCGCAACGGCGACAAGACCACGACTCAGGCCTTCAAGACCAAGCCGGTTCGGAACGCGGGCTACTACGACAAGCCGATCTACGTGCTGGTAAGCAACCGCACCGGCTCGGGCGCCGAGGAGTTCGCCTACAACCTCCAGACCCAGAAGCGTGGCGTGATCGTCGGCGAGAGCACCTGGGGCGGCGCGAATCCTGGTGGGGTCGTGCGGCTGAACGACCACTTCAGCGCCTTCATCCCGGTGGGAATGGCGAAGAACCCCGTCACCGGCACCAACTGGGAGGGCACCGGAGTGATTCCGGACGTCAAGGTTGCGCCGGCCGATAGCCTCAAGGAGGCCCAGAGGCTGGCGATTCGGAAGCTTTTGGAGACGGCGACCGGCGCGGATCGGGAGCGGCTGGAGTCGGTGCTGAAAGAGATCGGGTAGCGCGGCAACGCCTTGCCGACTCGGCCCGCCGCCGTTTCGCCCACCCAACCCCGTCCCGACTCGTTCGTCGGGACTCCCACGTCGGCGGGCCTTGGGGTCCCGGGGTCTTCGACCGCCGGGCTTGTATCTTAGACATTGGCTAACCGGTCGGAACCATCGGCGGACCCCGGGGCTGAGGCGATGTCCTCGCGGAATAGAGAGCCGCCGGCCGGTTGCCGCCCAAATTCTCGGACAGCGTCTCGAGGACATCCCCGAAG
>JBGSIJ010000067.1:0-198102 GCA_041742595.1 Fimbriimonadaceae bacterium
TTGGCGGCGGTGGCGGCCTCGGTGGTGGTGGTGGTCTCGGTGGAGGCCAGGGCCTCGGCGGCGGACAGGGCCAGCTAGTTGGCGGACAGGGCCTCGTGCCGGAGTCCATCGACTTCATCAGCTACGACCCAACCGACAACAGCCTCGTCGTCCGCGGCAACACGGAGGATATCGACATCCTTCAGAGCCGAATCGACATCTTCGACGTCGCTCCCAAGCAGGTCTTGGTTAAGGTCGAGTTCATCACTGTGAGCTCCAGCCTTGCCCGATCGCTCGGTTTCGACTGGCTGTTCGAGCGAGGAACCGTCTTCGCCGGCAACCGACCGGGATCGTTCGTTCGATCCTCCGACCCGATCTTCCTGAACTATGCCACGGGCAACGTCACGGTTCGCATGCGAACGCTGTTGACGTCTGGCTACGGTAAGACCGTCCAGTCTCCGATCCTCCGCACGCTGAACAATCAGCCAGCGGTTCTCGGAACTTCGGTCGTCACCACGCTGTTCGTTGGCCAGCAGGGACAGGGCGCGGGAGGAACGATCTTCACCACGTACGTGCCGCAGCAGATCACCTTCCAAACTACGCTGGCGCTCTCCCCTCGTATCAACAACGATGGGACGGTAACCATGTACCTCACTCCCACCATCACCGACATCGGCCAGAGCCGACGATCGCCTGACGGTCAAGAGTTCCCGGACCAGAACACCCAGTTCCTCCAGGTCGTCGCCCGAGTCAAGAACAACGAGACCATCGTTCTCGGTGGCTTCACTCGCAAGACGGAGACCGGTTCCCAGGCTCGCTTCCCGATCCTTGGAGACCTGCCCATCATCGGCCAGTTCTTCCGATCGACGACGCGAGACGTCAACAACTCGGAGCTCCTCATCTTCGTCACCCCTTCGGTGGTCGAGGATGACGGCAGCGCCATGATCAACCCGTAAAATCGGGTATCCCGTTAACGGGGCGCAGGGTGGCGAGGAGAGATGCCTCGCCACCCTGCTTCATTTCTAAATGGAGCGAAGCTGGATTCTTGTGGGGATGATGGGCGCCGGCAAGTCCTCGGTGGGCCGATCGCTGGCCGAACTCAGCGGACGAGCCTTCGTGGACACCGACCAGCTTCTCCAGAACCGCTTCGGCCGGTCCATCACCAAAATCTTCCAGGTCTACGGTGAGGAGGCCTTCCGAGAGCACGAGACCAGCGTCCTGCGTTCCCTTGAACCCGGCGCTACCGTGATCTCCACCGGGGGAGGTGTGGTGCTCCGCGAGGAGAATTGGGCTGAACTACGCCGTCTTGGCACCACGGTCTACCTAGAAGCCTCCGTCGAAACCCTCGTCGCTCGCCTTGAAGCAAGCAAGAAGAAGCGACCCCTCTTGGAGGTCGATAACTGGGAGGACCGCCTTGATGAACTCCTGCTGGCCAGGCTCCCGCTCTATCGCCAAGCCGATCTCACCCTCACCTTGGGGCACGACGGAGTCGACGCCACCGCCGCCCAGCTTCTGGAACTGCTCGGAGGCACCGCTTGACTATCGAACACCGTGCCGGAACTTACCCGGTCGATTTCCTGACTCTCGAGGCAATCGTGGCCGAAATGCCACACGACTGCTTCGTGGTCAGCGACCAAAACCTTCAGCGCCTCTACCGAGGCCAGTTCCCAGATCAAGCCAACTGGATCGTCGTTCCACCCGGTGAATCCAGCAAGAGCCTCGAGGTCTACGGCCAAGCTCTCCGCCAACTTGCTCAGAGGCGGGCAAGCCGCAGGAGTACGCTAGTCGCCTTCGGCGGCGGCGTCGTAGGCGACCTCGCCGGCTTCCTGGCCGCCAGCTACCTGCGCGGCGTGCCCTTCATCCAGATCCCAACGACGCTTCTGTCCCAGGTGGACTCCTCGGTGGGCGGCAAAGTCGGGATCGACCTCCCGGAAGGGAAGAACCTGGTCGGAGCCTTCTATCCACCCAGCCGAGTGATGATTCCGCTGGAAGCGCTGCAGACCCTACCCGAGCGGGAGTTCCTGAACGGATGCGCCGAGGTGCTCAAGTACGGGCTCATCATGGACCAGCCCCTCTGGGATCAACTCGCGGAACCGCTCACCCCCAACTCGGAAACCTTGCCCCAAATCGTGGCAAAGTGCATCCAGCTCAAGGCCCAGGTCGTGGCCGAAGACGAGTTTGAGACCACCGGCCGCCGCGCCATCCTAAACTTCGGGCACACCGTCGGCCATGCGCTCGAGCACCACTACAAGTTCCATGGCCTCCTCCACGGAGAAGCCATTGCCGTGGGCATGGTCGTCGAGGCAAGACTGGGCGAGGCGCTCGGACTAACCCCGGCCGGGACTGCCAACCAGATCGCCGAACGCTTCGTACGCTGGGGCCTCCCCGTCCAAGACCCTGCCCAGACAGAGGTGGACCAACTCGTCGAGGCCATGCGCCGAGACAAGAAGGCGGTTGCCGGAAACCTCGCCTTTAGCCTGCTCTCAGGGATTGGAGCCTGTAAACTGGTGGAGAACGTAGAGGAAGGGGCCGTTCGCCGTGCCCTCGTCCATCCATGAGAACGCTCCGAGACGCGCTAACCCTGGTTTCCATCCTCCTGCTTGCGCTGGGGGCGGTGGCGAGTTTGGCCTCCTATCTCGGCGGATGGTCGCTGGACTACTACACCCGCGTGGATCAGCCAAGCGTTGCCCTCGCGGCCACCGCTCTGTTCCTCCTCGCCATCTTCCTCTCCTTGGTCAAGGATCCCGAGGACCCCGGCTCGGAAGATGGAGAGCCTCAATGATCGGGACGCTCCTCGGCAACCGCTACGAGGTCGTCCAGCCCCTTGACGAAGGCCCCATCTTCACCGCCTTCTTGGCTCGGGACCGCCACACGGAATCAGACGTCGCCGTCTATATGGTTCGCGCCCCGTTTTCCGGAGAGGTTTCCTTCTTGGAGGCCCTCCAGAAGGTCGCGGAGAAAGTGGCCGGTCTCGAATCCCCCGCCCTCGAGTGCCCCCAGCGCCTAGACGGCATCGCGGATCGCCACCCCTACTTGATTGCGCGTTACGAGCGCGGCGCCCAGTTGCCAGAACGAATTCGCCGACTCGCCCCCTTTTCCGTCGCGGTGGCCGTCTCAACCGCCCGGAGCATCGCCGAGGGGCTCCGACCCCTCCACGCGCATGGCGTAGCCCATGGGGACCTCAGCGCCCAGAACATCCAGGTCCTGCCAGACGGACAGACCCGCCTTCGCCTCCCGTGCGTGTGGGAGGCCTACTCCCATAGCGAGACCGCCGGACTCGTGGTTCTTCCCGGGATGGCGCCTTATCTCTCGCCCGAGGTGAGTCGGGGGGAGATGCCCTCGCCCAAGTCCGACATCTATGCGCTTGGCGTAGTCCTTCACGAGCTCCTCACGGGCCGCCTACCTTTCAACGCCGACACCGCCACGGGTATGGGCGTCAAGCACGCCACCGAGCCGGTGCCAAGTCTTCGGGCCTATAACCCCTCCGTACCCGTGGTCCTAGACGAGATCGTCCGGAAGTGTCTCGCCAAGGAGCCTTCCCAGCGCTATGCCAACGCGGACGACGTTCTCCGGGACTTGACCCTTCTCCAAGAGGCTCTGCGCTTTGGGCGAAGCCTGAGCTGGCCGATCCAGGGGCGAAAGGCTACCGAAGTCGGCGCGGTCGCCCCCAAAATGTCTGCCCTCCGGGAACAGGAGGACGAGCCGGCCCCCCGAAGCCGCGAGGGAGGAGACGTCCCGGGATGGATGCTCGGCGTCTTCCTTGCCCTTGTCCTCGCCTTAACCGGCGTTGTCGGCACCTGGGTCGTCTTCAACCTGAACCGGCCCAAACTCGTAAGCGTGCCCAACATCAAGGGCACCACCCTCAACGAAGCCCGCAGTACTCTGCGCAACCTTGGCCTAGACGTCCGGGTCTCTGGCCGCGTATTCAACGACCAGTACCCGACCGACACCATCCTGGAGACCAATCCGGCAGCGGGGGATAAGGTGCGGGAGCGCGCCTATGTTTCGGTCCGCATCAGCGCCGGAACCCGCCTTGTTCAGGTGCCAGACGTAACTGGACTCACGGTTGATGGCGCCCGAGCCGCTCTCAACAAATTGAACCTAGAACTCGGCGACTCCATCGAGGAGGTCCGTAGCCGAGAGTTCGAGGCCGGGCAGATCGTCTCCCAATCCCCACCCCCCAAAGTGAGGGTCGAGCGGTACTCCGTGGTGCGTGTTCGTATGAGCTCCGGCGCCCCGCCCGAGAACGTCGAGGAGCTAGGAAGTCGGCGCCTCTACACGCTTAGGCTCAAACTGGACGGCCTGAGAGAGTCCGTCAACGTCCGAATCACCATGACGGACGCCATGGAAACCAAGACGCTTCTGGAAGAGCTGAAACAGCCCGGCGAAGACGTGGTCGTGGAGAGTGAAGGGGTAGGGAAGCAAGCGGTGTTCAAGATCTACTACAACGACGAACTCGTCCGGCAAATCACGAAGTCTGCCGACGGCGGTACGCCCGTCGAGGACGGAGGACAAGCCGAACCATGAAGTGTCACGTTGCGCCTTCGATCTTGAGCTTCAGCCACGCCGACTTCCTGACGCCCGTCAAAAGCCTGGCCGAGGCGGGCATGGAGGTCCTTCACCTCGACGTCATGGACGGACAGTTCGTCCCGCCGATCACCATCGGCGACGGTGTCGCAAAGGGGCTATCCGGCTTCCCTGGCGTGCTCATGGAGGCCCACCTGATGACCCTCACCCCAGACCGACATTTCGAGGCCTTTGCCAGTGCCGGCTGCAAGCGGATCATCTTCCACATCGAGGCCACCGACCACCCTCACCGCCTCGCTCAATCGCTCCATGAGAGGGGCATCCAAGCCGGCGTTGCCCTAAATCCGGGCACGCCCGCCAGCGCCGTCGAGGAGCTTCTCGACGTGGTGGACCTCGTCCTGGTGATGACCGTGAATCCGGGCTGGGGCGGACAGAAACTCATCCCAAGCACGTTCGAAAAGGTCAGCCGTCTCCGCGTGCTCGCGCCCAATCTCCAGATCGAGGTCGACGGCGGGATGGACGAGGAAACCCTGCCCAAAGCTAAGGCGGCCGGGGCCAACCTGTTTGTGGCGGGCAGCTACCTAACCAAGTTCGAAACGCCAGGCGAGGGGTTCCGCCGGCTCACCCAGCAATGCGCCTAAAGGTCCTCACCACGGTCTTCGTTCTCTGTGGCCTTGCCCTGCTGCTGGGCTGGCCATGGCTGGTGGGGGCACGGCCGGAAGGCGTTTCCGCTCTGCGAGCCTACTCCCTTAGGTTCGCCATCTACGCGACCGGAACTCTGCTTTCCTTCCTCCTGGCTGCCGTCAGCGCCTCGTTTCTCGCCAAGCAGCAGCGCGAGGAGTACCGCGAACTCCTGCTTGAGAACATGCGGCGCTTGGTCGAGGGCAACTTGGAAGACCACAAGAAGGCGGAGGATGAGGTCAAGGATTGATCGCCAGCGCCGACGAGCATTGGATGAAGAGAGCGGTGTTCCTTGCCGCCCGTGGCTACCCTGCGCCTAACCCCCGGGTTGGTTGCGTCCTCGTTCAAGACCAAGTCGCCGTAGGCGAAGGCTGGCACCCCTACGCAGGTGGCCCCCACGCCGAGGTCGTCGCCCTCATGAAAGCGGGCGGGCAAGCGAGGGGAGCCACCGCTTACGTCACCCTTGAGCCGTGCAACCACCAGGGCCGGACCGGCCCCTGCTCCCACGCGCTGCTGCAGGCCGGAGTAGCGCGAGTGGTCTACGCCGTGGACGACCCCAATCCTGCCGCCCAAGGAGGAGCAGAGTTTCTTCGCGCCGCAGGCGTAACCGTGGAGGCCGGTTGCCTCGCCGACGAAGCCGAATCCGCGAACGTCGCTTGGCTGACTGCCGTTCGTCGTGGCTGGCCCTACGTGATCGCCAAAGCGGCGATGTCCCTGGACGGGCGGATCGCCTTGCCCTCCGGAGAAAGCCAGTGGATCACCGGACTGAGAGCGAGGGCCGCCGGCCACCGGCTCCGGGTCGAAGCCGGATGCGTGCTCGTTGGTCGTCGAACCGTAGAGCAGGACAACCCCCATCTCACCGCTCGAATCCCGGGCGCAATCAACCCGCCGGTCCGCGTGGCGGTGGACCTTTCGGGGCGCCTGCCCGCCACCGCCCGAATGTTTGACGAGGCTGCCCCTTCCCACCGCCTGGTCTCCAAGGCAGCTCGCTCGCAGGACCTTGAAGTGCCCAACGGGGAACCGGCAACCCTCTTGCGAGCCCTCTATGACGCCGGAGTCCGAGGCGTGTTGGTCGAAGGCGGCGCAGATACCTTAGGGCGTTTCATCGCCTCCGGCCTCGTGGACCGGTTCGAGCTGTTCGTCGCCCCCAAGGTGCTTGGGGCCGGCCCCGCCTGGGCCAGTTTCTCCCTTTCCGGGTTGGCCGACGCCCCAAACCTAAGAGTGGACAGGATTCGCCGGGTAGGCGATGACCTTTGGATGACCGCCTTCCGAGCCTAGCCCTTGCCAGTCTTCAGGACGAGGGGCATCGTCGGCACCGGACCGCGATGGACCGACTTCCCGTTCAGCCAAACCCGAACCTCGCCATACATTCGAAGCCCCGAGGAGCCTAGGTCGATGCTGACTTCCTCCATCCGCTTGGTGGTGATCCGTACCTCTTGGCCAGTGATATTGCACTCGAAACTCGGCCAAGGGGCCACTAGAAGGCGGTTCGCCCAAGGGTTCATCGTGCTCCGGATCCCCCACACCCCCGGATGTTGGGCCTGATCGATCGTGAACGAGAACCGATCGGGCCGTGTGCGCTTGAACGCCACCATCCACTCGGTTTGCTTCCGAAGTCCTTCCTCCGAGAGCGGATAGTGCCCAACGCCAGGCAGGATGGAGAGCTGGGTTTTGGCTCCCATCTCCGAAAGGACCCGATACGCCTCCTTGTTGTCCGGAATCCGGAAGGGCAGATCATCTTTCTCGCCAATCAGGAAGTAGGTGGGCACGTTGGCCAGATTTGGGATCAGTCCCCATTCCGGACGGCCCCAAAGCATGCTCCCCGACTGAAGCCCCGCCGCAGCCCAGAGGTCCGGCGTATGTTGCAGAATCGCCCAGGCGCCGTCCGCTCCCGACGAATGCCCCGTCAAGTACCAGCGGTCGGCGTCCAACTTTGCGAAGGACTTGAGCACAGCGATCGCCTCGAACAGGTCGACCTCCGCGTCGTTCCGCCAAGAGCGGTTGCCTCGACCCCACGGCGCAAGTCGGATCATCTGGCTGGTCAGCCCCGGCGCACCCTCGGGCCCTAGCGGACCCGCACCGAAGCTCGGATAGGCAAGCGGGTTGTCTGGCCCCGACCCGTGCAGCCCCACGAACAGCGGATACTCCTTCGTCGGGTCCCACCCCTTGGGAAGGTCCACCATCATGTACTGGAGCGAGCCATCCAGCTGAGCGGGGCGAGCCAACACCAGCCCCCGCCGCCCATGTTTCAGATACAGATCGGGATCCGCACCATCGGTCTCCAAGCACTTCGCCAAGACGCTGACGTAATCGACGAACTCCTTCTCGCGAACGGAAACAGGCACTCGTGCAGACTGCGCCTGGCCAAGCGCGAGCTTCGCGTATTCCGATTGGGCAAGCGACCGGAGCGAGCGCAAGTGCCACGCGAACAGACGGGGCTGGTCCTTGGCCAAGAGGGCTTCAACCCCGGCGCTTAGCCGATCAAGGCAGCTCTTGGGGGTGGGAGCGGGCTGGGCCGCGCTCAACGCGCTGAGGCCCAACAGAGCGCAGAGCACGAGGTCGAATCGGAAGCGATCCATCATGGTCGAAGCCTACACCAGTGCAGTAGCTCCAACTGCCTAGGGGACTGAAACACCCCGGCTCCCCAGGCGTCAATCCCATGTGATGACACATTCGAGGATTCTATGGGTGGCCGCGCTGGGCCTCTGCGTTCTGCCCGCCGTATCGGCGGACATCCGCGTCCGGCGAGACACCGTGGTCCCGATCCGATTCGAAGACGAGGTGCGGATGCGCTCTGCCCAAGAGGGCAAGCGAGTTCGGGCCGTCGTGCTCGACAACGAGGATCTGCCCGAAGGCTCGATCCTAACCGGCCAAGTGGTGCGGGTCACTGAGGGCTCCCGTAACCGCCCCGGCTCGGTGGAAATCCGGTTCATGAGGCTTCGCCTGCCCGCCGGCAACGAGATCGAGATCGACGCGATGCCGATCCCGATGACCTCGCAGTACGTGCAGAAGCGGGGAACTCGCTGGATGGCGAAGAACGGCAAAACGAACACCGAGAACACCGTCATCGGCGGCGCTCTCGGCGGATTGGTCCTTGGCTCCCTAATCAAGAAGCCCTTCGAGGGCGCGGTGATCGGCGCGTTGGGTGGCATCCTCGCCGCAGAGGTCGCGAAGAAGGATGATGGCGACCTTGTCATTTCGCGAGGCGCCAAGGCTGGGGCCGTTCTCCTTTCCGACCTTCAGATGGACGACGACTATCGATCGCGCGGAAACTCACGGGACGACTCGGACGACCGGCGCTCCACCGGCTGGCCGGGCCGCGACGACCAAACCCGTCGCGACGATCGCGATGACCGCGATTCTCGGGACAGTCGCTACGACCGCCAAGACCGCGGCGGCCGCAACGAGGTCGCGATCTTCCTGGATAGCCGGGAACTCCGTTTCGGTGCTGGGGATGCGCCTTATCTCCGAGATGGCGTGGCCATGGTCCCGCTCCTATCTACTGCGCGCCAGCTCAAGCTAGACGTGGAGGTCACCGGCACTCGTTATCTTCTCGAAAGCGAGGAGGGTGCGCTCCGTCTCGAGGATTCGAGCGCGACCTATCGCCTCAACGGACGCCGGGGCGAGCTGGCCCGGCCCACCGAGAAGCGCAACCGCGTGGTTTACGTGCCTCTTGAGGCCCTTCAGAAGCTCCAGCCAAACCTGGAATCCAGGATTAGTTAAGGTTAGTACCTCAGGTCCTGGCGATATGGGAACCTTTCGCCGGGATTTGAGGTCTACCTAAGTGGCAAAGGTTTACATCCCTCCCTCCCCCAAGAGCCCGGTTTCTCTTCCCTCGAGAGCCGGGCCTCTCTTTGTCAGGTCAGGCTGAGGAACCAGGCATGCATCCGAACGTCGTCCGTTAGCTCCGGATGGAACGAGGTTCCGATCCGGTTCCCCTGCCGAACCGCCACCACCTTCCCATCGTAGCGAGCCAATTCCTGGACCCCCGCCCCCACCTCCGCCACGATCGGTGCCCGAATGAAAACCCCCAAGATTGGCTCGGCAAGGCCGTCCACCGCCACCGCATCCTCAAAGCTGTGGACCTGAGCCCCAAACGCGTTTCGCTCCACGACGATATCCAGCAGGTTCAGCGAGTACTGGGGCCGCGGACGTACATCGCGAGCCATCAGGATCATCCCCATGCAGGTCCCCCAGATCGGCATTCCTTCCGCTGCCGCCTTCTGAAGTGCCTCCCCAAGGCCGAAGCGCTCCATGAGCAGGCCCACCGCCGTGCTCTCGCCCCCTGGCAGGATCACGCGGTCTACGCCCGCCAAGTCCTCTGGAGTCCTAACCTCCACCGGGTCCACCGCCCCCGCTAACCGAAGCGAAGCGAGGTGCTTGTCGAAGTCCCCTTGGATCGCTACGACGCCAGTCTTGCCCACTGGCCCAGTTTACTGGCAGTACACTTCCGGCTTGTGATCGAGATCATTGGCGCTCCGTTCGATCTTTGTGGCAGTCAACGCGGCAGCAGCCTTGGCCCCGGGGCGCTTCGTATCGCCCAGATCCAGGAGGTCCTTCAGGGTCTGGGGGTTCCCGTCGAGGATCGTGGCGACATCGGTCTCCAATGGGCCGCCGAGCCCGGGGTAGGCCTACGCAACTACGCGCCCCTGGAAGCCGCGCTGAAGGAGCTCAAAGACCAAGTCTCCGCGATCCTCTCACGGGGCGCCCTCCCGCTGATCCTGGGCGGCGAACACACCTTGGCGGTCGGCGGGGTCTCCGCCGCGCTCGATGCGTTCGACGGCGACCTCGCCGTTCTTTGGCTGGACGCGCATGCCGATCTCAACACCCCGGCGGTTTCGCCGTCCGGCAACCTCCACGGCATGCCGTTGGCCGCCCTCACCCATCAGCCAGACCCCTCCGAGGGGCGGGTTCGCGAGGAGTGGCGCGCCCTGTGCCAGATGGCGCGGCCTCCTTTACGCATGGACCGCCTCGGCTGGTTCGGCCTTCGAGAGGTCGATCGCGGCGAACAGCAGATTCTGCGCGAGCAGAATCCCGGTTACGTCAGCACTCTGTACGATGTCGACCGGCGTGGCGTAGAAGCCGAGATCGTCCGTCTCGACGCGTGGCTGCGCGCCTCCGGCGCCAGCAACCTCTACATCTCCTTCGACGTGGACGTGATGGACCCGATCTTGGCCCCCGGCACCGGCACCGCCGTCCGAGGCGGTCTCACCTACCGCGAGACCCAACTCGCCGCCGAGCTGCTTCGCGAGCACCTGACCCAAGAAGATTGCCCTTACCGGCTCGCCGGCCTGGAAATCGTGGAAACCAACCCCATCCCCGACCAAAAGAACGAGACCGCCGTCATGGCAGTCGAATGGCTCGCCAGCCTGTTTGGCAAGACAATCTTGGGTTAGCCCACGAAGATGAAATCCAACTCGCGAAATCGGGCAAAGCCCCGGTCCGCCGAGGCGAAAGCCACGCCGTTCTGTATGGCGAGGGCCGCCCAGTAGGCGTCGGAGACGCTTGGCCCCGTAATCGAGTAGTGCTTCAGCAAGTCGATGAAGATCGGCCAGTGCTTGGGTCCTTCAGTGATGCGGACCGATGCCGAGCGAAGGCTAGCGAGGAACTCGTCGGCTTCGTGCAAGGTCAGCGGAGTCTCCATCGCGCGGGGGTTGGTGGTAACGCGGATGAAGCTGGAAGCGATTCCATCGTGCCAAGCCACGTCTCGCGTGTTAAGGAGGGACTGGGCTGCCACATGGTGGGGAGTGTCGTCTTTCGCCGCGTAGACCAGGACATTAACGTCCGGAAGCACTAAGGCCAAAGCAGCCCCAGTTCATCCATCTGCTCCTTGTTGGTGAGGTCGATTCCTGGCAATAGCCCTCCCGGATAGCTCGGGAGCTTCCGCTTCACCCCCGGCTTTGCCGCAAGCGCCTCCTTGAGGGCCGCCTCAACCAAGTCAGAAAGCGTCCGGTCCTGGTCGATCGCCGCCTTCTTCGCCTCTCGAAGTAGGTCCGAGTCCAATACGATGGTCGTCCGCGCGCGTGCCACGGCTCATTTTATCATGCATACGTATGTATGAATGCAGATATGCGAAAGGCATCTCTGGACGGACCGTGACGCTGCCCCAAGCCAAGCGTCTGGAAGGGAAGGGGCCTCCTGGTACCCTGTTGCAGAGTGCGCAAGGACGCGCGCCCTCCCCCCAAACCAAACCATGTGTGGAATCGCGGGCTACGTCGGCCCTAAAGACGCCATCGAAGTAGTGTTCGACCAGCTGCGCCGCCTCGAGTACCGAGGCTACGATAGCGCCGGAATCGCGTTCCCCGAGGGCGGAAGCATCCAGGTCCTCAAACGCGCCGGCAAGCTGAACGAACTGGGCAAGCTCCTAGACGGACACCCGACCAACGTTCACGAGGCCATCGCCCACTCCCGCTGGGCAACCCACGGCGCCCCAACCGACGAGAACGCCCACCCCCACTTCGACGAGTACGAGAGCGTCGCGATCATCCACAACGGGATCATCGAGAACTACCTCGACCTCAAAGAGCAGCTCCTCGCCGAGGGCCACACCTTCCGCTCCCAAACCGACACCGAGGTTGCCGCCCAGGTCATCGGACAGGAGTACGCTCGCGGCGGCACCATCGAAGAAGCGGTGCGCCGGGCCGTCAAGCGGCTTCGTGGCGCATATGCCCTCGTCGTGATCAGCAAGCGAGAGCCCAACAAGATCGTTGCCACCCGCAACGCCAGCCCCCTCGTCTTGGGCTTCGGCAACGGCGAAAACATGCTCGCTTCCGATATCCCCGCCCTCCTGCCCTACACCCGCGAGGTGCTGGTGATGGACGAGGACACCGTCGCCGTCCTCACTCCCAGCGGAATCACCCTTACCGACTCAGACGGCCGCGAGCTCCCGGCAAGGCCCGAGCACATCGAGTGGGACATCGCCAGCGCCGAGCGCGGCGGCTACGAGCACTTCATGCACAAGGAGATCCACGAGCAGCCGCAGGTCATGCGGCAAGTCCTCGCGGGTCGGGTAGACGAGAAGAACCACATCCGTTTCGAGAGCATCTTCGGCGAACACGTCTGGCACGAGATCGACCGCGTCAACATCATCGCCTGCGGCACCGCTTATCACGCTGGCCTCATGGGTAAGCACCTCTTCGAGAAGCTCTTGAGGCTCCCCGCCGACGTCTACTACTCAAGCGAGTTCCGCTACGGAGACCCCGTCCTCTCGGACAAGTCGCTCGCCATCTTCGTCTCTCAAAGCGGCGAGACCGCCGACACCCTGGCCGCGCTAAGGCTCTGCAAACAGCGGAGGCTACGGACCCTGGGCATCGTGAACGTCATCGGCTCCAGCATCTCCCGCGAGTGCGACCGCACGATCTTCACCCAAGCCGGCCCCGAGATCTCCGTGGCCAGCACCAAGGCCTACACCGCCCAGTGCATGGTGTTCGCCCTCCTCACCCTCTACATCGCCCAGGTCCGCGAAATGCCCGGCGTCCGCGTGGAGGATCTGGTCCAGCAATTAGGCGACCTTGCCGCCAAAGCCGAGGAAGCGCTCTCCCGCGAGGAAGGCGTTAAGGAAGCCGCCGAGAAGATCAAGGACCTTCCCCTCGCCTTCTTCCTCGGACGTGGCGCCGACGCCAACATCGCTCTGGAAGGCGCCCTCAAGCTCAAGGAAGTGGCTTACGTCCCCACCCAGGAATCGCCGTCTGGCGAAATGAAGCACGGCCCCCTGGCCCTGGTGGAGAAAGGAGTCGTCGCCTTCTTCGGAGCCACCGACCCGGCCAGCGTGGACAAGGTGGTTTCCAACATCCAAGAGGTTCAAGCCCGCGGCGGCACCGTGGTCGCCATCACCACCGACGACGACGCCACCGTCGACCGCGTGGCGGACGTAACCCTCCGAGTCCCCGGCTCCCGCTGGGAATTCCTTTCTGCCTTGCTGAGCATCATCCCGCTCCAGCTCTTCGGCTACCACATCGCCCGCCTAAGAGGCTGCGAGATCGACCAGCCTCGAAACCTCGCCAAATCCGTTACGGTGGAATAGCTCCGACCCCTCTCCACTACGTGGAGACGCCTAGCTAGTCAAGTACTCCCGTACCCTTCTCCCTATCCCGGATGAATGTGCCGGGAGAGGGAGAAGGGGCGCTCTCCGGAGCGGGGTTGAGGGTTTTGCAGCACCCTCTGGCCCCTCGAAGCTCTAGCGAACGCTGAACCAGAGCCGACCGCGGCCGCTGTCGCCCTTGCCCGTCGACGAGTACGTCGTCCCCTTTCGACCCGAGACCGAGCCCGTAAACCGCCCCATCTTGGTGTCGTACCGCAGGTTCAGGTCCTTCTTGTCCGCCGCCGGGTTCACGTCCACAAAGTCGTCCTTGCGCTCGAGGCCGCCATCGTCGTCGATGACCTTGATCCGGATGTTCACGTACCGGCTGCTGGCGTCCGAGCGGAACCTCCAGTTCGGACGGATTGTGTCGCCCGACTTCACCTTGGACTGCTTCATCACGCCGTTGATCGTGACCTGCACGTAGAAGTCCGCGCGGTCCTTGGTGAAGCCAAACGTGGACTTGTCCAGATCGTCGATCTGGGTGATGCGGTGGATCGTCACCGTGATCGGTCGCGCGGAAGCGGCCGAGCCGAGGGCGAGGGCAAGGAGGGGGAGGGCAAAAGTTAAGTACTTCATATCGCTTCCTACGCCGCGCAAAGTCCGAAAGCCATGTTCTGGCAACATGCTGGTAAAACACCTAACTGCGCCAGGCTTCCGCGCGCACTTTGGCTTACAATCTTGGGATGCCGTTGGCCAGCGTCCTTGCCGGAATCCTCCTCGTGGCCCCCGCGCCGGGAACCTTTACGCCTCAAGCCTGCCCGCTGGTCTCCGGACCCGTGTCGATCGTCTCCGGTCAGGTGGTGGGAATCCAGGGCAAACGCCCGGTGGCCTGGAAGCCGGACTCCGCAATCCGGCTCCTGGGCGAAAAAGGAGACTGGACTCTCGTCCCGCGCATCGGTGCCTCGGCGCCGGTCTTCCTGAACGCCAAGCGGGCCTACACCCTCGAGGGCGACTCGCTAGTCCTGAAAGAGCGATCCGCCGTGCCCGCCGGATTCCGCCCCACCGCCGCCGTCCGAGGCGGGCTCGTCGGGCAGGACGCCAAAGGATGGATCACGCGCATCAACTGGGTGGGCGGCCCTACCCCCATGCCACCCGTAGCCGGCTTCGTCAAGGCCGGAGTCCTGGGCGAGGATCAGGCGGGCGCGCTCTACGGCTGGATCGCCCGCGCCAACGGACAGAAGGAGGCGGTGGTTTGGCAGGGCCGCAACCTCCGCCGAGTCGCCCCCGGCAAGCCCATGGAGGCGGTCGCCAAGCTCTGGGGTGGCCTCCTCCTCCACCGACTCGTGGGCAAGCCCGAGCTTGGCGCCCTCGGCAAGACCGGTTTCAAACCGTTTGCCTTCCCCAAGGAGAACTCGCCGGCCAGCCTCCTCCACCTGGCCCAGGTTGGCTACGGCCTGGGGACCATGGGTCCAAAGCAAGCGCCCGCCCTCTTCCTGTTCGCCGGCCCGCGACTCCAGGTCTTCGCGCTCGCCAGCTTCGTCTCCCTGCCCGATTCCCACCAGATCACGTCCATGGACGGCATCGACGGCCGGCGAAACCTGCTGCTGACCTCGCGCAGCCCCAAGACCAAACAGACCGCGCGCTGGCTCTGCATCTGGCGACCGTCCATGTCGCGCGCCGCCTTCTAGCCGCGCCAGAACCCAGTCCCTAGGACCGCTCCCCACGGTTGACGATCCCTCCGCGCCCGAACAAGGTAGCGGAGGTACCTCGATCCGCTGCCAGCAGATTCAACGCCTTGCCGATCGGCCATGCCGAAACAACACGTCCCGTTTTCACCAAAAGTCATGCGAAAATCCGGCCCAAAAACGTACGCAACTAGGTTCAAATGTACCGAGTTGGCGCGACAAGGTCCGTCCCCAATCCCAACCACGGCGAGACATGTCCCGTCGGGAATACACTCGGGGAATGAGCGCGACCTCCCTCGACCAACTGTGCATCAACGTCATCCGAGGCCTCAGCATCGACGGAGTCCAGAAGGCGAACTCCGGCCACCCCGGCCTTCCGATGGGCGCCGCCCCCATGGCCTACACGCTCTGGACACGCCACCTCAAGCACAACCCGCGCAACCCCAGTTGGTTCGATAGAGACCGCTTCATCCTCAGCGCCGGCCACGGCAGCATGCTCCTGTACTCGCTGCTGCACCTCACCGGCTACAACGTGACCCTAGACGACCTCAAGGCGTTCCGCCAGTGGGGAAGCATCACCCCCGGCCACCCGGAGAACCACTTGACCCCCGGCGTGGAGATGGCCACCGGCCCTCTCGGCCAGGGCTTCGCCACCGCCGTCGGATTCGCCATCGCCGAGCGCTTCCTCGCCGCAACGTTCAACCGCCCCGGACATTATGTCATCGACCACTACACCTACGGAATCTGCTCCGACGGCGACCTCATGGAGGGCGTTGCCAGCGAAGCCGCCTCCCTCGCCGGCCACCTAAAGCTCGGCAAGCTGATCTTCCTGTACGACGATAACGGAATCACCATCGACGGCACCACCGCCCTCGCCTTCACCGAGAACGTGGAGGCCCGGTTCGCCGCCTACGGCTGGCACGTTCAGAAAGTGGACGGCATGAACGTAGAAGCGGTCGACCGCGCCATCGGCGAAGCCCGCTTCACCACCGACCGCCCCAGCCTCATCCTCTGCAAAACCACCATCGGCTTCGGCAGCCCCAACAAGGCCGGCACCTCCAAGGTCCACGGCAGCCCCCTCGGCCCCGACGAGGTCGAGCTAACCAAGGAAGCCCTCGGCCTCCCGCAAGAAGCCTTCTACGCCCCTGAGGAAGCCCTCCAAGCCTTCCGCACCGCCGTCGACAAGGGCGCCGACGCCGAATCCGACTGGGATCGCCGCTTCGCCGCCTACCGAGCCGAGTTCCCCGACGAAGCCGCCCAGCTCCAGAACGCCATGCTCGGCGAGCTTGGCCCGGACTGGCTGGAAGCCCTTCCCGTCTTCACCGACAAGATGGCCACCCGTAAGAACTCGCAGGCCATCCTCAACGCGATCGCGCCCAAGTTGCCCACCCTCCTCCTCGGCGCGGCCGACCTCGGCGAGTCCACCTTCACCGTGCTCCACGGCATGGGCGAGCAATCGGCCGAAGAACCCGCCGGCCGCAACGTCAACTACGGAATCCGCGAGCACGCCATGGCCGCCGCCCAAAACGGCGCCACCCTCCACGGCGGCGTCCGCTCCCTCGGCGGCACCTTCCTGGTCTTCAGCGACTACTGCCGCCCCTCGATCCGCCTGGCCGCCCTCATGGAGTGCCCCAGCATCTTCGTCTTCACCCACGACTCCATCGGCCTCGGCGAAGACGGTCCCACCCACCAGCCCGTCGAGCATCTCGCTGCCCTACGCTGCATCCCCAACCTGAACGTCATGCGCCCCTGCGATGGCAACGAAACCAGCGCGTGCTACAAGATCGCGCTCGAGTTGGAGAAGACCCCATCGTTACTCGCCCTCACTCGGCAAGACCTCCCGGTCGTCTCGCCCGCAACCGTCCTCGAGCATCCCGCCGAGCAAGGCGCCTACGTTCTAGCCGAAGCGGAGGGCGGCCTCAAGGCAATCCTGGTGGCTACGGGCAGCGAAGTGGCTCTGGCCTTGGAAGCACGCAAGGCACTTCAGGAAGAAGGCATTGGAGTCCGTGTGGTCAGCATGCCGAGCTGGTGGCTTTTTGAGAACCAGGACCAGGCGTACCGGGCTTCGGTCCTGCCGGCCGGCGTCCCCACCGTGTCGGTCGAAGCTGGTAGCTCCTTCGGCTGGGCAAAGTATGCCCAAGCACACGTTTCGCTGGACCGATTCGGCGCCTCCGCCCCGGCAGGAACCCTCTTCAAGGAGTTTGGTTTCACCCCGCAAAGCGTCTGCGAAGTTGTTAAGGCAACCTTGGAATGATTCGATTCTGAGATGTTTTTGGGACCTTCTTCATAAGCTCCCTGCCCGGAAGCCAAAACATCCGTTACAATGGCTCTTAGGAAGGCTTGGCAATGGTGCCCGGCCTTTACTCGTGACCGTATAGTAGGGGTGATGTGTGAGTCGATTAGATTTTAGAAGTGGGAGCGCGAGGGTTACGGCATTGGCCGTGGTTCTCGGCGGGCTCTTCGCAGGCATGGCCATCGCAGGCCAGCAGCTTGGGTGGGCTAAGGAACCAAGGCCGGCGACCAAGGTTAGCTTGGACGAGGCCCGGGACTCGATGGGCGATTATTTCGTCAAGGACCGGAACAGCCAGGGGCGCAACATTCAGCCTTTGGATCCAGGTCCTGGCAATATCGTGATGTACCTGGGCAAACAGGCAAGCATCGGCGCGATCGCGTCGAGCTACGGTCTGACGGTCCAGCGTCGGTTGCTGTCGGATCCGACGGCATACGTCGTATCGTCCAATAACGCGGCTGCCGCCCTTGAGCAGCTGAAGGCAGACAAGCGAGTCCGCTCGGCCCAGCTAGACATCGCAGTCAAGCGCGAAAAGCACCAGTTCGTGCCGAACGACCCGTTCTACAGCAACAACAACCCGACCGGCTACCCTGGTCAGTGGCACCTGAAGAACCAGACCGGCACAAGCACGGTCGACGCCCGAGTCGATGGCGCATGGAACCGCCTCTCCGATAACAGCAATTTGGTGACCAACAAGGGCACCGGCACCGTACTTGGCATCGTGGACGACGGCCTTGAAACCGCCCACCCCGATCTCAACCCGAACTACTCGGCCGCCAACAGCTACGACTTCGGCCAGGCGGACACCAACCCGAACCCGGTTAACGCGGACGACGACCATGGATCTGCGGTCGCCGGCGTAGCCGCTGCCCGGGGTGGCAACTCGATCGGTGTGACCGGCGCGGCTCCTGAGGCCCTGATTGCTGGTCTTAGGGTGGACTTCGGCACAAGCCCAGCGTCTCACTTCGCGGACGCGACCACCTTCAACTCCAGCGGCGCGAACACCAACATCAAGGTCAAGAATCACAGCTACGGCTACACCGCGACCTATGTCGACGCCTCCGCTGAGGCCACCGCGCTGAACACTTCGGCTACGGCGGGCACGGTTCACACCTTCTCGGCCGGCAACGGACGGGGAAGTTCGACCCAGGACTCCAACAAGAACATGCTGCAGGCCAGCCCAGACGCCATCACGGTGGCGGCGATCGCGGCAGATGGCAGGTTCGCACCCTACAGCAGCTTCGGCGCGAACGTCTTCGTGACGGCTCCGTCTGCGGGCTACTACAACCCGGAGTACGGCCGCTTCGAGGGCCAGCCGGCCATCACGACCACCGACCGAGCCGCCGCCAACGGTTACAATCCGGCCGCGGATGATTTCCCGAACACGGACTACACCAGTCAGTTCGGTGGTACGTCCGCCTCCGCTCCGCTGGTCGCTGGAATCATGGCGCTGGTCAAGACGGTGAGCCCCACCCTCAACAACCGTATCGCCAAGCACCTTCTGGTTCGCTCTTCGGAAGTTGTGGACCCGACCGACATGTCGATCTCGAGCGACGGTGGTTGGAAGACCAACGCCGCCGGGTTCAAGTTCAACCAGAACTACGGCTTCGGGCTTATCAACGCAGGCAAGCTTCAGCAGTTCGTGCTGAAGACTCAGAGCATCTCGGCCCTGGAGACCGCCACGAGCGGTACCCAGACGACGAACCTTGCGATTCCTGACAACAACCTGACCGGCCTGACCCGCACCTACAACCTCACGACTGCGAACAACACGCGGCTTGAAGAAGTCGTGGTGAACATCAACGCGACCCACACGTTCCGAGGCGACCTCGAGGCGTTCCTGACTTCGCCAAGCGGCACCAAGAGCCGGCTCTTCATCCGTTCCGCCAGCGATGGCGCCGGCAACATCAACTGGAACTTCACCAGCAATGCCTTCTGGGGAGAACTTCCCAACGGCACCTGGTCGCTCCAGATTCGAGACACCTTCGCGGGCGACACGGGCAGCCTGGTCTCCTGGAAACTCGACGTTCGCATGGGCACGGTAGTGTTCAACGACTCGAATTTCGTCTCTCAGAGCGTTCCGCTCGTCATGACCCGAAGCACCACCAATCCGGTTAGCCTCACGTTCAAGAACACGGGAGCAACCACCTGGACGGCCGCAACCAACTACAAGTTGGGATCGGACAACCCGGTCGACAACAACATCTGGGGGCCCACCCGAGCCAACCTGGCCGGTGGCGACAGCATCGCTCCTGGAGCGAACAAGACCTTCACCTTCGACGTGCTTGCGCCGTCGACGAAGGGCGTGTACAACTTCCGTTGGCGCACGCTTCGGGAGGGCGTTGGCCGCTTCGGCGACTACTCGCCCAACACCCAGATCCGGGTGGTCACCAACGGTCGAGACGCCGAGATGGTTTCTCAGTCCGTACCGACCACGATGACCGGAGGCCGCTACTATGTGGTCCAAGTCGTCATGCGCAACATCGGCAACATCCCGTGGACAGAGAACACCAACTTCAAGTTGGGCGTTCAAAACCCGCAGGACACGCCGCGATGGGGATTCCGTCGCGTCTACATCAACCCGCTGACGACCGTTGCTCCGGGTGACACGTACACGTTCAACTTCACGGTCTTCGCCCCGGTCACACCGGGAACCTACGGGTTCCAGTGGCGAATGATTCAGGAAGGCGTTGCCTGGTTCGGTGATCTCACCACCAACGTAAACGTCAACGTCGTTCCGTAAAGGGAAGGCGTCTCCCAAGGGCCGCGAACCGCAGGGTTCGCGGCCCTTTCTGCTACTGAAAGGTATAACCTTGGCTGGCTCGTCCGTGAGCGAAGATCATGCGAGTGCTTTTGGTGTCCACCATGTTTCCGCCGGACTACGACGGGGGCGTCGAGGTCAACGCGGCCAAGTTTGCGAACGGCCTCCGGGACGCAGGACACGAAGTGGACGTTGTCACCCGCAAATGGCGTGAGCGGTACGAGGGGAGCAAGACTCAGGACCCGCCCTGGGTCCACCGGATTCTTGAGGCATGGCGCCAGCCAACCCTCTACAAGAACTGGTTCCTTCTTCGGTACGAGTCCAAGGCGAACTATGTGCGGGCCACCAAGGCAGGGAGCCGGAATATCCCGATCATGGAGGGGTTTCTCAAGGACCGGGCCTACGACGTGGTGCTAGCTTTCGAGTCTCTAGGGATTGGGCCGCTGACGGTACAACCCGCTGTCCGAAAGGGAATCCCCGTGGCCTGGAACGTGAGCAACTACGCCCTTGCGGATGTGCTCGCTCCAAGCAAACTCCTGTACCTGACCCAACGCCTGTTTGCGGGCTCGGACTACCGCCGAGAACGTGCGCTTCCCTTCGACAACCTCTTCTTCGTCAGCGAGTTCATGAAGAACGCTTACGCCTCCCGAGGCGTGCATCCCCGGCACCCTCAGGTGATCCGGCGCGGCATCGAGTTCCCGCTCCCAGATTCTCCAACCCAGCCCGCCACGCCCGCACGGTACATCGTTGCCGGCCGCATCTCGCCCGCGAAGGGCATCCACGTGGTAGTAGAGGCCGCCAAGATACTGGCCGACAAAGATCCCAGGCCTTGGAGGGTCGAGGTCTACGGCGGCCTCGTAGAAGGAGAGGAGGGCTATCTAGACGAGCTCAAGGCTCAGATCGCCGAGCACGGCCTTGAGGACCGGTTCGAGTTCCACGGCTTTGTGCAGCGAGCAGACCTCATGGGCCGCATGCAGGGGGCAACTGGTTTCATCGTATCGTCGGTCTGGGACGAGCCCGGCTGCAACACGATCATCGAGTCCCTAGCGAACGGGCTACCTTTGATCGCCACGCGTGCCGGAGCGAACGAGGAAATTATCCGTGGGGAGGGGAGCGCGCTCCTCTACGAGCGATTCAGCGCCCAAGAACTGGCTGAGCATATGGCGCACTTGCTCGCAGATCCGGCGGCCGCCCAGGCGATGGCGGCCCGAGGGCTGGCCCTGATCCGTGAGCGCTATCAGTTCCCAACGGTGCTAGCCGAACTGGTCTCTGCGCTGGAGTCCTGTATTGATCGAGGTGTGAATGGCTAACCTGCGGCTCGGGCTCTTAGGGCTCTCCATGTACTCCGAGAAGGGTTTCCGCAACGCTGGCGTGTCCCGTTGCGGGCAAGAGATCACCGACCAGGTGATTCGTCGAACCGGCGCTGAAGACCGAGTCGTCCTCATGTTGGGCGACGACTTCGAGGTCCCCGACCGCTGGAGGCAGCCGCACGTCACGATCTACCGGGCGAACACAGATCGTCGGGGTGTTCGCGCCCACCGGGAGATTTTCGAATCGATGCGCGTAGCCAAACTCTACGGGCTGAACGTGGTCTACGGTCTCTTCCCGGCCATCCCCTACTTCCCGGTCGCCAAGCGCGTCGCGATGATGCATGACATCTTTCCGATCACCCATCCCGAACTCTACGAGGACCGAAGCCGCCGGATTATGGCTTGGTCGATGCGCCGTTGCGCCAAGCACGCTGATGCCCTGTTCACCATCAGCGACTTCTGCAAGCAGGAGATCGTGTCAAACCTGGGGGTAGATCCAGCGAAGATCACAACCGTCCACTTGGGTCTGGGGAACCAGATCTCTGGCGAGCCCCAAAGTTTCGCTCGACCCAACGAACTGCTGGATAGCCTCGGAGTCGGCTCGTCGCCATACATTGCAGCCCTTAGTACCATCGAACCAAGAAAGAACCTGTCCAACCTCCTGCGGGCCATTGCAGAAGCGCGCAAGGAAGGCGGCCTCCAGGGAGTCCAGGTTGTCGTCTGCGGAGCCAAAGGCTGGAAGGAATCGACCCTGGGACAAACCATCGTAGACTTGGGCCTTCAGGACGTGGTGCGCTTCCCTGGATACGTGTCCACGGAGGACCTTGCAGGACTGATGGCCAATTGTGAGTTCTTCGTGCACCCAGCGCTTTCGGAGGGGTTTGGAATTCCCGTTCTAGAAGCCCTTCGATATGGCGCACCGGTGGTCTGTAGCAGCACGGGCTCCTTGCCAGAAGTGGGCGGAGATTTAGCCCTCTACTTCGACCCTCTGGATCCCAAGGACATTGCACGGGCCCTAGTCGCGGGAATTGAGAGAAGGGACGATCGTGCCTTCCTAGTTGCCAAGGGGGCGGAGCGCGCCAAGACCTTTACATGGGACCGTGTCGGAGAACAGACGATGTCCGTCCTCCGATCCCTTGTCTAGAACGACCGGTCGTTCTTGGTGAATACCTGCCAGAGCTTGGTCAAGCCCAGAGCGAGGCCAGGAAGAAGGAACGACAACCAGTGAGCAATCAGCATCCGATTGCTCGGCATATCGGCTCGATAGACTGCGTAACTGTAGTAGACGTAGAGATTCCTGAATCCGATCCAAAGGCCGAAGACCACCGGCAAGAAGAACAGCCACCACCAGACAGGGGTTTGGCCCGTCTTTCTGCGGCGCCCGTCTTGACTGAACCAGAGACCGAGAACGACGAGAAACAGCACCAGCGGTAGGAACATGATGTCCACCATGTCCTCCGGCGCCTTATTGGGCAAATCAAGCGAAAACATATCAGGTTCAGTAAAGCTTATCAGGCAAGGCGAGAATTGAGAATCAGCCGGTCAGGATCTCAGGTTCCGATCCCGAAGTACTCGATCCCGGCTTCCTCAACCACTGCGCGTTGGTACACGTTTCGACCATCAAAGAGAACCTTCTGGTTCATCTTCTCGGTCAGCCGCTTCAGGTCGATCTGGCGGAACTCGTTCCACTCGGTGACCAGCACGAGCGCATCAACGCCATCGCCAAGCTCGTAGACCGAATCCACGATCTCAACGTTCGGGTATGCGGCTTGAATGTTCTCCGCGGCAGCCGGATCGTAACCTCGAACCTTCCCGCCTTTGGCTTCGACGTGCTTGATGACGAGCTCACTCCGAGCGTCGCGGATGTCATCGGTGTTCGGCTTGAAAGCCATCCCCATCAGGCCGATCGCCTTGCCCTCGAAGCCTCCGAGGCGAGTCTCGATCTTGGAGATGAAGTGGGCGATCTGGTCATCGTTGATGTCGACAACCGCCTTGAGAAATCCGAAGTCGTATCCTAGCTGCTTGGAGGTGGACAGCAGTCCGAGCACATCCTTAGGGAAGCACGAGCCTCCCCATCCAAGGCCGGCCTGCAGGAACTGCCCGCCAATTCGGCTGTCTGAGCCCACGCCCGCCGCCACATCGCGGATGTCCGCGCCGCAAATCTCACAGAGCCGGCTGATGGCATTGATGTACGAGATCTTCGCCGCCAGGAACGAGTTACTGGCGTACTTGATCAGCTCCGCACTCTTCGGGTCGGTCACCAACCGCTGGCCGCTGAGGGGCGAGTAGAGGTCGATCAGCTTCTGGGCGGCTACCGGATTGGTTGCGCCAACCACGATTCTGTCAGGCTCCATAGTGTCGCGAATGGCCGAGCCTTCGCGCAGGAACTCTGGATTGCTCACTACATCGTAAGCGCTGTCCGGGACCCCGTGCGATGCGATGATTCCGCTAACAAGGTCGCTGCTGCCCACAGGTACGGTGGACTTATTGACGATCACCTTGTAGCCATCGCCGATCGCCGGCGCAAGGGCGTGTGCCACGGCTTTGATCGCTGAAAGATCAGGGGAACCATCTTCCGCAGGCGGGGTGCCCACGGCGATGAAGATGATCTCGGAGGCCTTCGCGGCATCGGCGGCCGAGTCCGTGAAACTGATGAACCCGTCTTCGACGCAACGGGAGAGGATCTCCTCAAGGCCCGGCTCAAAGAAAGGGACCTTGCCACTTCGAAGCGTGGAGAGCTTCTTGGGATCGATGTCGACGAAAATGACGTCGTTGCCAAGATCGGCCAACACCACACCCGTGACCAAGCCAACGTATCCAGTACCGATAACCGCGATTTTCATAGTTCGTTACAACCTAGAGACAAAACAAAAAGGGAGCCTAGTAGGCTCCCGTAGCTCGCAGCACCGCCGGCACCGCTTTCAAGATGATCATGCAATCGACCGCGAGAGACCGGGTGCGGAAGTACTCCAGATCCAGGTCCATCCACTGTTCGAACGTCAGATTCGAGCGTCCGCCGACTTCGCGGAAGCACAGCAAGCCGGGCTTCAGCAGGTAGCGTTGGCTCTGAACAGGATCGCAGGCATAGCCTTCGATGAGCGGGAGGGGGCGCGGCCCGACGATAGACATGTACCCAGCAACGACGCAGAAGAGCTGAGGCGCCTCGTCGATGGAGAACTTCCGGATGAACTTGCCGATCTTGGTGACCCGCGGGTCGTCTTTCATCTTGAAGGCAACGCCCTGAGCATCGGACTGGCTAAGCAACTGAGCCCGCAACGCTTCCGCATTCACTCGCATGCTCCGGAACTTGTAGAACGGAATTGGAACCCCGTAGCGTCCGACGCGTTGCTGAACGTAGAAAATTGGACCGCGGTCCTCGATCCAAATCCAAAGGGCAACCACAACCCACAGAGGCATCAGAAACACGATTGCGCAGAGAGCGATTACGATATCGATCAGCCGCTTGAGAAAGGTGTAGGGAGCGGGGTCGCGCAAGGGCTTCTCAGGGCAGTAGAGGGTTATCTGGCGCAACCCGACCGGGGGGGCGGACGCCGTCTCAATCGGCGACTCCGCTACCGGAAGGCCTTCTGGTTGCGAATAGTCCCGCGAAGCCATGCCCGGCGATTATACCACCCCACCCTACAAGGAGCCGAAATTCGGGCTGGGTGAGCCCAGATAAGTAGTGATCTGTTTCGCACATGCGCCGGCGAACGGGCGGCTTGGCCATTCCCGAAACCTTGTCGGAGAGTAACCTAGCGCGGTGTCTGAAGTCAGCACGCCTGAGTTCTCGCCTCCAAGGTTCCCGCTCGTGCTGCGCCCAACCCCGCTACACCGCCTCGCGAGGGTGTCCGAGGACCTTGGGATCGACCTTTGGATCAAGCGAGACGACCTCTCCGGGTTTGCGTTCGGTGGGAACAAGGGACGTAAGCTAGAGTATCTCATCGGCGAAGCCCTTCAACTGGGGGCCCAAGTGGTGGTTACCTGCGGTGCGGCGCAGAGCAACTTTGTTCGGCAGCTTGGCGCGGCATGCGCGGTTGCAGAAATCGGGTGCGCTGCCGCCGTGATGGACCTCCCCTACAACACGCCGGAGGACCGTCCTGAGGGGCCTCCCTTGAACGGGAGTGATGGCAACGTGGTTCTAGACCGTATTGTGGGACTTGACCTGCGGCGCTACCCGGACGGCACCTGGGATGAGCTCTACGAGCTTGCCGAGCAGATCGCTCTCGAGTACGAAGCGGAGGGCAAGAGGGTTTACCGGGTGCCGATCGGCGGATCTTCTCCTCTGGGCGCGTATTCGTTCCTCCTGGCCGCCCAGGAAGTGGTTCAACAAGCCGAGCCCTTCGACTGGATCGTCTTCGCAAGTTCTAGCGGCTCGACCCATTCGGGCCTCGCCTACGGGTTGGCTGGGACACGCACGAAGGTTCTCGGCATTGCTTGCGACCCCGAGCCCGAACTCGTAGAGGAGTTCGCGGAACTTGCCCGCAATTTGGACTCTATCCTTGGCGGTGAGCGCAAGCTTGCTCCCGAGGACTTCCTTTTTGATACCGGGTTTGTGGGCCCGGGATACGGGGTACCTAGCCCGGAAGGGCTCGAGGCCATCCGCTATCTTGCCAGGCGCGAGGGCATCTTCCTGGACCCCGTCTACACCGCCAAGGCCTTTGCGGGCCTCCGTTCGCTCGCCTCGTCTGGTCAGATCTCCGGCCGGGTCCTGTTCTGGCACACGGGCGGGCTCCCCACCCTGTTTGCCCTCCCCGAGAGTTACGGCTTGGGCAACCCGTAGGCCAGCTCAGCCCAGGTTCCGTATTGCGGGCTCAGGGCGAATCTCACTCCTCCGAAGAGCAGGATGGCGACCATGACCGCCGCCGCCGCCCAATTCATCGCTGGCAGTTCGGTCCGAATCCGGATGCGTCGCCAGAAGCGGTGCCCCGCCCACAAGGCGGTTGCCGAAAAACCAAGGTAGAGGATTAAGCCCAGGGGGTGGGCGTTCCAGGCGGCCGGCAGATCTCCGTGCAGGACCGCCGAAACGCACGTTGTTAGCCCGCAGCCAGGGCAGGGGCGTCCGTAGAGGAGCACCAGAGGGCAGGGCGGCAAGCCAAGTTGCTGGTGCGTGCCATGTCCGGCTCGGCTCGGTTGAAGCCAGATCCCAAAGAAGGTGATCCCGAGCCACACGAGGAAGTAAAGCAGCTGGCCAGACAGTTGCCTAGCGGACCAAGTCCCTGGGTGTTCGAGCCTCTCGCGAATCGATGACTTAGGAGTCGCCGCCATCCTGGACTCCCTCCGGGATAACGCACTCGGGGTTGGCGATGTGATTCTCCATGCGCGCGATCGAGAAAACCGCCCCTCCCGGTTCGCGAAGGGCTACTCGCGGTGCATTTTCGATCGCATCGATCTCGATCTGCCGACCTTGGCGGATGGCCGCCGTTTGAACGGCGTCCAGTTGCACCATTGGCATCGGCTGCAGTGCCGCTTCCAAGGAGACCACCTGACTAGGGGCAAGGTCGTCCGGCAGCCGGGCGCTTTCCACCCTAAAGCGACCGACGCCGGTTCGGCGCAGCGCGCTGAGGTGGGCTCCGCAACCAACCTTCTGGCCGAGGTCGTGGGCCAAAGACCGTACGTAGGTACCGCCCGAGCAAACGATCCTTGCATCCACTTCGGTCTCGGAAACCGGTGAGATTTCGAAAGCTCCGATGTGCACGGTCCGAAAGCTCCGTTCGATCTCCTTGCCCTGGCGGGCGAGCTTGTAAAGTGGCTGCCCGTCAACCTTGATCGCGCTGTACATGGGCGGTTGCTGCTGGATCAGACCCAGGAAATCTGGCAGGGACGCCGCAACCGCCTCGGACAGATCAGACGGAACTGGTCCGCTGGTCGTAGGTTCGCCTTCTGCGTCGTAGGTGGAAGTAGCCATCCCGAAGCGGATACGGGCAACGTACTCCTTGGGTTCGAGGGGCAGGTACTGCAGGAAGCGGGTTGCCGGTCCAACCGCCACCACAAGGAGACCGGTCGCCATCGGGTCCAGGGTTCCCGCGTGGCCGACTCTGCGAACCCCTACTCGGCGTCGAATGATGTTGACCACGTCGTGAGACGTGCAACCCGCCGGCTTGTCGATCAGCAGGATGCCCAGCATGCTTTCAAGCGGGGAATCAGCGCGTCCACGGCCTCCGCCATGGAAGACTCGAAGGTGCAGCCAGCTGCGTTCATATGGCCGCCGCCGCCAAACTCGCGAGCGATCGCTGCTACGTCCAGAAGGCCGCGAGAGCGTATCGAGCAGCGGATCTTGCCGGGGTTGGGCTCGCGAAACAGAACCGCGATCTGAACGGTGTCGATGGAGAGAATCTCATTGACGAAGCCCTCGGTGTCCTCGTCATGCGCTTCCGCTTCCTGGAAGTCCCGCGAGGTTAGGATGGACCAGCCCAACTTCCCGTTGCAGGTGACCTGAAGATGCTGCAGCGCGATTCCAAGGAGCCGAACGCTTGCGTAAGGTTTGGTCCGGAAGACCTCCTCGTTCACAAGGTTGAGGTCTGCTCCATGTTCCAGCAAAGTCGCCGATTGCGAGAGCGCCTCGGGCGTTGTGTTGCGGAAGCGAAAGCTACCGGTGTCGGTCACGATGCCGGTCAGGAGGCAGGTTGCCATCTGCGGGCTGATGGCCGCATCGCAAGCAAGCAGCAGCCGGGTTAGAATGGTTGCGGTCGCGGGCGCGGTGGTGTCGATGATGCGAACGTCGCCGGGCTCCTCATGGGGAAGGTGGTGGTCGACCACCATGATCTTCCCAATCTTCTTCATGGGCTCCTGTACGGTGCCCAAGCGGTCCCAAACTCCCAGGTCTAGCATCACCCCGAGGTCGTACTCGCCGTCAGCTGTGGTCTTCACCCGCTCAATGCCTGGAAGGAACTGCAAGTTGCGCGGAGGAGCGTGGTGGCACACGACTTCGCATGTGATTCCGAGCGAATCGAGGAAGAATGCCAGGCCCAGCGCGCTTCCCAGCGCGTCGCCATCCGGGTTCTGATGGGTGGAAATGAGAACAGAGGACGCGCCCCGAAGCGTCGACAGAAACGTCTCGGCATCCGTGGCGCGGCTCGGCATGGCCGTTAGTTGCGCACCGGGCCGGTCGAGGCGCGGCGATCGTCCGCGGCCGCCATCATCTGGGTTAGCCCCGCCAGGGTGGTCTTGGGCTCCCAGCCAAGCTTGGTCTTAGCAAGAGTCGGATCGGAGTGCAGAAGCTCCACTTCTGCGGGCCGGTAGAACTTGGGGTTCACCTTGACCACTACCTTGCCCGTCTTGCGGTCGGTTCCGATCTCGTCCACTTCCGCGCCAGACCACTCGATGTCGAAGCCGAGGGCCTTGCCCGCCTCCTCAACAAAGGTTCGGACCGGGGTGGTCTCGCCCATGCCGAGCACGTAATCGCCGCCCTCGTCCTGCTGCAGCATCCGCCACATGCCTTCCACGTAGTCGCCGGCAAATCCCCAGTCGCGCTTCGCGTCCATGTTGCCCAGCTCAAGAACTTCCTGATGTCCGTGCTTGATGTTGGCCAAGGTGGCGGTGATCTTGCGGGTCACGAATTCGAGGCCGCGGAGCGGGCTCTCATGGTTGAACAGGATGCCGGTGGATGTATGAAGACCAAACGACTCGCGGTAGTTGATGGTCATCCAGTGGGCAAAAAGCTTGGCCACGCCGTACGGGCTGCGCGGATAGAACGGGGTCGTCTCGCTCTGGGGCACCGCCTGGACCTTACCGAACATTTCGGAAGTCGAGGCCTGGTAGAAGCGAGCCGTGGAGTTCACCTCTCGAATGGCTTCCAGGAAGCGCAACACGCCAGTTCCGTCCACGTCGGCCGTGTAGATCGGCTGCTCGAAGGAGGTTCCAACAAAGCTCTGCGCGGCCAGGTTGTAGATCTCGTCCGGCTGGTACTTGTCCAGCGTTCGCCGAATGTTGGAGTACTCGAGGAGCTCGAGCGGAACCAGCTCGACGTCGTTCGTGACGCCCACCTCATCAAGCCGCCACACGTTGAGCGAAGCGCTCCGCCGGTGGCCTCCGATTACCTTGTAGCCCTTCTCCAAGAGGAGTTTGGATAGGTAAGCCCCATCCTGTCCATTGACACCCGTAACTAATGCGACCTTCGCCATCACCCGGGATTATGGCAGGGTAGAGCGAGACAAGAAACCTTTCGGGTTCTGGCGATGCCAGTTCCAAGCATCTTGGACGATCTGGTCTAGCTCGGGCGTCTTCGGTTCCCAACCCCAATCCCGGCGGATTCGATCGCTGCTCGCGACCAGTTTAGCGGGGTCTCCCGGACGCCTTGGCGCCTCCACGAAGGGAACCGGCTTCCCGAGGACCCGCGACACCGTGTCGATCACTTCACGGACGCTAAACCCACGTCCGTTGCCTAGGTTGTAGCGGCGGCTATCGCCGTCTGCTCGCAAGTGCTCGACCGCCAGCAGGTGGGCGGATGCCAGATCTTGTACGTGGATGTAATCCCGTACGCAGGTGCCATCGGGGGTGTCCCAGTCCGTGCCAAAGACCTTCAGCAGCGGACGCCGTCCCTGCGCCGCCTCGATAGCTACCGGGATGAGGTGCTCTTCGGGAGAGTGGTCCTCGCCGACTTCGCCGCTCGGGTCTGCCCCTGACGCATTGAAATATCGGAGGCATACGCTCTTGAACCCGTGGGCAACGTCGTACGCCTCCAAAATCTGCTCGACCCAGAGCTTGGAGTTCCCGTAGGGACTCGTTGGAGCCTTCGGATGGTCTTCGTCAAGGGGCAGATATTGTGGTTCTCCGAATATCGCGGCAGTGGAAGAGAACACCAGCTTGGACTTGCCCGCCGACCTCATCGCCTCAAGCAAAGTCAGCACCCCCATTGTGTTGTTTCGGAAGTACTTGCCGGGCTCCCGAACGCTTTCGCCAACCGAGATAAACGCCGCGAAGTGCATGACCACATCGATATCCGGGTAGTCGCGGAAGACGGCATCCAAGTCGTCCCGATTCCTCAGGTCCCCCTGGACCGCCAGGAAGCCCCGGACCGCCTCGCGATGGCCGTTCTCAAAGTTGTCGAAGACGAGAAAAGGCTTGCCGGTGTGATGAAGCAGCCTGCACATGTGAGAGCCGATGTAGCCGGCTCCGCCAATTACGAGGATCACGCTCGGAGCGTACCCACGGACCTTGGCCATGGAAGACTAGGGGCATGGCCACCATCGAGGAGATCGTCGAAGCAATTCATACACGACCACCTTCGGCGGGGCGCACGGTGGTGGTCGGGATTGACGGCTGCGGGGGCGCCGGGAAGTCGACCTTAGCCGCTAGGATTCAGGCAAAGATGCCGGAAGCCCAAATTGTGCATACGGACGACTTTGCCAGCTGGGACAATCCGGTCGATTGGTGGCCACGGCTAGTGGCGCAGGTCCTCGTCCCTCTCGCCGAAGAACGGCCTGGCCGCTACCAGCGATACGACTGGGATATTCGTGAACTCGCGGAGTGGCACGACGTTGAGGCGCCGGTCGTGATCGTGGAAGGCGTCACGGCAACCCGAAACGAGTTTGGTCCCTTCCTCGCCCTTCGCATTTGGGTTGATTGCCCGCGGCTCACAAGGCTCGAGCGTGGGCTAGAGCGCGATGGCGAGGAAGCACTCTCTCTCTGGCAGGAGTGGATGGCGGCGGAGGACCGGTACTGCCAAGCGCAGCAGCCCCAGAAGCGGGCAGACTTCGTGATCCAAACCGGACCCAAAAATTCCTCTGGATTGAACCTACACTAGGGCATTCCGAAGTGATAGAGTATTCCCACGCCGGAAGCGGCGGTGTTCGGGCTATGCAAAGACTAAAAGCGATTCCATTGGTGGCGAGCCTCGCCATCCTAGCCTACGCGGCGGCGCAGTCCGGCGGGCCGGCAAAGAAGCCGACGAAACTGCGCGACAAGATCGAGTTCAACCGGGACATCCGGCCGATCCTTTCCAACAAGTGCTTGAACTGCCACGGCAACGACCCGAAGGCCGTGATGGCCGGGCTGCGTCTAGACCAGCGCGCCGGAGCCACCGCCAAGCTCCTCTCCGGCTCGGTCGCGATCGTTCCCGGACATCCGGAGAAGAGCGAGATGATGGCGCGCATCCAGTCCAAGGACAAGGATATGTTGATGCCCCCGACGGGGAGCAACAAGACCCTCTCCGCCGAAGACAAGCTTCTTCTAGCCCAATGGATCGCGGAAGGGGCCGAGTATAAGCCGCATTGGGCGTTCGTCCGCCCAACCCGGCCGGCCCTGCCCACCGTGAGGAAAGCCGGTTGGGCGGTCAACGAGATCGATCGGTTCATCCAAGCAACCCTGGAGAAGAAGGGCCTGGCCCCCTCGCCCGAGGCAAGCCGCGAAACTCTGATCCGTCGCGTCTCGCTGGACCTAACTGGCCTGCCTCCAACTCCTGCCGAGGTCGATGCCTTCCTCAAGGACCCTTCGCCGAAGGCCTACGAAACGGTGGTCGACCGGCTCCTTGCCTCGCCCCGATACGCGGAGCGTATGGCGATGGACTGGATGGACTACGCGCGCTACGCGGACAGCAACGGATATCAGGCCGATTTCGAGCGGTTCCAGTGGCGTTGGCGCGACTGGGTGCTTAACGCGTTCAACCGCAACATGCCTTACGACAAGTTCACCGTGGAGCAACTCGCCGGAGACCTCCTTCCCAACCCGACCCTCGACCAAAAGATCGCGACCGGCTTCAACCGAAACCACCGCATCAACACAGAAGGCGGCGTGATCGCGGAGGAGTGGCGGGTGGAAACCGTCATCGACCGCGTCGAGACCACCTCTACCGTTTGGCTCGGCCTAACCTCCGGATGCGCCCGGTGCCACGACCACAAGTACGATCCGCTGAGCCAGAAGGAGTTCTTCAGCCTCTACGCCTACTTCAACAACGTACCGGAGAGCGGCACCGGAGAGGAGAGGCCGGTCAACCACCCGCCGTTCATCCGCGCCCCGAAGCCTGACCAGGAGAAGCGGCTCGGCGAACTGAAGTACGAGGTCCAGGACCTCGACGCCCTGCTCGTCCGGCAGGCCCAAGCCAACATTGCGAAATCCTCAACCTGGAAGATGTCTGGCCCCGAGCCTCTCGCCAGCCTGAATGACGGCGTGCAAGCCCGTTACCAATTGACCGAGAACCCTCAAGCAATCCTCGGTAAGGCCGCCGCGCCCAAGCCAGGCGGCCCGGTCAAGTTCCTCGCGGGACGCTCGACCGGCGCGGTGGAGACAAGCAGCGACGCTTACCTGGACCTCGGCGAAGTCGGGGACTTTGAAGCGGACCAGAGCTTCTCCCTGGCCCTCTGGGTCAATCCGAAGGACGGCAACGGTTCTCCCCTGGCCCGCATGGATAGCGGAGCCAACTTCCACGGCTGGGACATCTTCCTCCAAGGCAACCGCGTCGCAGTTCATCTGATCGACGAGTGGCCCTCCAAGGCCCTTAAGGTCATCGCGAAGGGCATGGCGCCTAACGCAAAGTGGACGCACGTAGCAGTGTCCTACGATGGCTCGAAGAAACCGGATGGCCTGAAGATCTACCTTGACGGGAAACTTCAGGAATTCGAGGTGGAAGCAAACTCCTTGAAGGGAAGCATTCGAACCAAGGTCTCCACCAAGATCGGGCGGCGGACGACTTCCAGCGGCTTCTCCGGTCTTGTAGACGACGTCGTCCTCTACACACGCGCCCTCGGCCAGCCCGAGATCGCCAACCTCGCCAACGTCCATCCCGCCAAGTCCATCCTTGCCCTTGCCCCTAGCGCTCGCACCCCCGAGCAACAGGCCGCGCTGGCTAGGCTCTGGTCTCAGGACAACGACCCGGTCTACCGAGGCACCGAAGCCCGCCGCAATGCGGCCGCTGCCGAACTCTCGAAGATCGACTCCGAGATCCCTGGCGTGATGGTGATGGAGGAAATGCCCAAGCCAAGGCCCGCCTTCGTCCTCGTCCGAGGCGCTTACGACAAGCCCGGCGAGAAGGTCGAAGCGCGTGTTCCCGCGGCGCTGCCGCCCTTGCCCAAGGGCGCGCCGAACAACCGGCTAGGTCTGGCCAAATGGATCGTCGATCCCGCCAACCCGTTGACCTCGCGCGTCACCGTGAACCGGCTTTGGGAGCGGTTCTTCGGAACCGGGATCGTCGAGACGATCGAGGACTTCGGAACTCGCGCTGAGTTCCCAAGCCATCCGGAGCTTCTGGATTGGCTCTCGGTCCAGTTCGTCGACGACAACTGGGACCTGAAGAAGACGATCAAGCGGATCGTGATGAGCGCTACCTATCGGCAAGACTCCAAGGTGACCGCCCAGCACCTCCGGCTGGACCCCGCCAACCGCCTGCTGGCCCGTGGACCCCGCTTCCGCCTCCCTGCCGAGGTAATCCGAGACCAGGCCCTCTACGCGGCGGGAATCCTCACCGAAAAAGTGGGCGGTCCCAGCGTGCGTCCCTATCAGCCCGATGGAGTCTGGGACGAACTCAACGTCTACGGCAACCTCCGCAACTATAAGCCGGACGCAGGCGCGAATCGCTACCGTCGAAGCCTCTACACAATCTGGAAGCGTACGGCGGCTCCGCCGAACATGACCCTGTTCGACGTCTCCGCGCGCGAAACCTGCCGCGTGAGGCGACCCAGAACGAATACTCCCCTCCAGGCCCTCACCCTCCTCAACGACGTCACCTACGTGGAGGCTGCCCGAGCCTTCGCGCAGAGGGCTATGAAGGAGGTGGAGGACCCCAAGCGCCTAGACTTCCTTTTCCGCACCATGCTGAGCCGTTCGCCCACCGCGGAGGAAGCACAAATCCTGGGCAAACGTCTGGTGCAGTATCGGGCCAAATTCCGTAAGGAGCCAGAGTCAACCAAGACCCTCCTCGCGGCGGGCGACCTCCCCCGCGACCCGGCCCTCGACCCCGTCGAGCTGGCCTCCTACACCCTGATTGCCAGCACCCTGTTCAACCTCGACGAGGCGGTAACCAAAGAGTAACGATGATCGACAACGACCTTCTTCAGATGCAGGATGCGATCAATCGTCGCACGTTCCTCAAGCAAACCGGTCTCGGGGTGGCCGCGCTCGCCGGCCTCTTCGGACGCGAAGGATGGGCAAGCGTGCCGGAGAAAGGGAAGCGCTTCGGCGGTGTTCCCTCGCTTCCGCACTTCCCGCCCAAGGCCAACCGGGTCATTTACCTATTCCAGAGCGGGGCGCCGTCCCACCTGGACTTGTTCGACTACAAGCCGGCCCTCACCAAGCATCGCTCCGAGGACCTCCCGGCCTCGATCCGGATGGGCCAGCGCCTAACGGGAATGACCTCGGGCCAGACCAAGTTCCCGGTCGCGCCCACGATCTTCAAGTTCGACAAGCACGGCAAGTCGGGCCTGATGCTCAGCGAGATTCTGCCCCACACGGCCGGAATCGCCGACGAGATCTGCATGATCTACTCCATGCACACTGAGGCGATCAACCACGATCCGGCGGTCACCTTCTTCCAGACGGGCTCCCAACTTGCGGGACGTCCAAGTATCGGGTCTTGGCTTGCCTATGGTCTCGGCACGGAGAGCGAGAACCTGCCTTCCTACGTGGTCCTCACGTCGCGGGGGACCGGTAGAACCGACGACCAGCCGCTCTACGATCGCCTCTGGGGCGCCGGATTCCTCCCCACCGAGCATCAGGGGGTGAAGTTCCGGAACCAGGGCGACGCGGTCCTGTATCTCTCCGACCCCCACGGCGTCGATCGCTCCACCCGACGCGAGATGCTGGACGACCTTGCCGGTCTCAACAAGATCCGGCACAGCCTAGTTGGCGACCCGGAGATCACGGCCCGCATCTCCCAGTACGAGTTGGCGTTCCGTATGCAGGCCTCCGTCCCAGATCTTCTTGACATCTCCAAAGAGCCAGCGTCGATCATCGAGATGTACGGCCCGGAAGTCAAGAAGCCCGGCACCTTTGCCTACAACTGCCTCCTGGCGCGCCGCCTCGCGGAGCGGGGAGTGCGCTTCACCCAGCTCTTCCACATGGGCTGGGACCACCACGACAGCCTGCCCAAGGCGATCCGTGGCCAGGCCTACGACACCGACCAGCCAAGCGCGGCCCTCATCAAGGACCTCAAGCAGCGTGGAATGCTGGACGACACCCTAGTGGTCTGGGGCGGCGAGTTCGGGCGGACGGTCTACTCCCAGGGAGAGCTCAGCGAGATGAGCTACGGCCGGGACCACCATCCCCGGTGCTTTAGCATCTGGCTTGCGGGCGCCGGCATCAAGCCGGGCACCCAGTACGGTCAAACCGACGACTACGGCTATAACATCGTGAAGGACGCGGTGAACGTGCACGACCTGCACGCCACTATCCTCCATCTCCTCGGCGTCGACCACACCCAACTCACGTACCGGTATCAGGGTCGAGACTTCCGGCTCACCGACGTCTCGGGCGAGAAGATTCCGGGCATCCTGGCCTAGGCAATCCTGCTCTGAAGCAGGAGATCCAGATAAGGGCGATCCACCTGGTAGCCGTCTAGCTCTTCGTAGACGGCTCCAGGGCGTCCGTGCTCGATGATCCCAAAGGACCCCTCAAAGGTCCAGAGGCCGAATCCCCAGCCGAACTCCCGATAGATTCCAAACTGGTCCGTGAGCCAGCGCATCGCCACGTCGTTAGGCGTCTGGTTGTAGCATCCGCACTCCCCGATGTGGATCGCCACGCCCAAAGCCTCTACATCACGCCAAGGCTGGTAGAACGCGCGGAGCGAGTCTCGATTCCAGAACTTTCCGTCCCACTCGCCGGGGTACTCCGCCTGCTTCCAGCCGCCGGGAGGGCTCCACCAATGGGCGCCGTGGTGGCTCACCGACATCGGCTGGTAGCCCCGGCCGCTGTGGATAACTCGCAGGTCGGCCAATTCGGGGATGGCCAGGTGCCCTCCAGAGACCCCGTTCAAAACGATCTCTCGCGCCGGATCCACCGCTCGGATCGCCGCCACGGTGTTCCTCATGATCTGTTGATGGATGTCCCGATTGAAGCCGCGCTCGCCATCGTTCGGCGGCTCGTTGAGGAGGTCAAAGCTGAGGAAATCGTTCGGTACGCCCTTGTACCGTTCGGCGAAATGCGTCCAGAGGAAGGTGAAGGCCTCTTGGGCCACCGTGTCGGTCCACAGGTTGTGGGTCTCGATCTCGGGCCGATTGATGCAGTAGCCGGGCGCCCGGTGAAGGTTCAAGGAAAGGTGCAGCCCGCGCGAGCGGGTCTCTTCCAGGTACCGATCCAGGTAGGCGAGGATCGCCTCGTTGGGATGGAAATAGTCGGTGCCCTCCGTCCAACTTCGGTAGTCCGTGGGAATCCGAACGAAGTCGAATCCGTGTTTCGCGAGGAAGTCGAGGGCCTTGGCGTCGGCGTGAGCCGGAAGTCCGCCCTCCTGCTTGGAGAACATCCACTGGAAGTTGAACCCGTAGCGAGGCATGTCGCCGAGCATAAACCAAGAAGGGGCTCCCCCGCTTAGGGGAGCCCCTTCTTCTCAGCGCAAGCCGAAGTTAGTCGAGCGGAGCAATGACGACGCGTCGGTTAGGCTCCTCGCCCTCGCTGTACGTGGTCACGCCTTCCAGCACCGAAAGGGCCTTGTGGACGATCCGGCGCTCGAAAGCGGGCAGGGCGTCCAGAACGGCTTCCTCGCCTCGCTCCTTCACCTGGTTGGCGATCTTGGTCGCAAGGGCCGTGAGCTTCTCCTCGCGGCGGGTTCGGTAGTCGTCTCCGTCCAGGGTGCAGCGCACGCCGTTGCCAAGGCGACGCCCGGCCGAGATGTTCATCAAGTACTGCAGGGCGTTCAGAACCTCGCCGTGCTTACCGACCAGGTGGCCCAGGTCCTTGCCGTCGATCTCGAGGGTCACGTACTTGCCCGCGACTTCCTTGACTCGGGCGCTGACCTCAAGGTCGCCAGCGGCCAGCCAACCATGGAGGTGGGCAAGCAGGGCCTCGGCATCCTCTTGGGAAGCGACCGCCTCCTCAGCGGCTGGCTCTCCTTCGGCAACCGCGACTTCGGCCTTGGGCTCGCGTCCTCGGCGCTCAGGCTTGGCCTTGGCAGGCTTGGCTTCCGGCTCGGGAGCGACTTCGGCCACCGGCTCGGGCTCCGGTTCGGAGGCGGGCTTGGCCTTGGCACGGCTCGGCTTCTCAGCCTTTGCCGGAGCTACCTTGGCGGCAGGCTTGGCGGCCTTGGCGGGAGCCTCGGGAGCGGTCTCGATCGTGGTCGCCTTCACCCGTAGCGTTGACTTGCCGAACAAGCCTCGGACGGTTTCCAGGACGTTGATCTCGATCTGATCCGGGGAGACGCCGAGTTTTTCGGCGGCAATGGTCTTTGCCTCTTCGGCGGTCTTGGCGGTGAGTTCAATCGACTGCATAGGGTTCCTTGTTAGACTTTATCGTAAATCAGAAGACCGTTACTTGCGCTTCTTCGGTTTGTGCTTTGCGGGAGTGCCGGTCTTGCTGGTGCCGGGATTGATCTTGCCGTTGGAGTTGGCCAACCTGGGATCGATTGGGAAAACTCCACCGCCCGCCGCATTCACCTTGGTGAGCGGGGGCATGGGAAGTCGGTAGGCGCGCAGGGACTGCGCAGTGGCCAGCAGGTTGGTGAACGTCCAATAGAGGACGAACCCGCCCGCCACCGGGAAGGCGCCCGTGAAGAGCGTGACCGTGGCGAAGATGGAGAAGCCAATTCCAATCATCCGCTGCTGGCGAAGCTGGGTGGGGTCGCTGACCGGCGAGAGAAGGGTCGTAACCACCATCGAGATGCCATAGAGGAAGATCAGGATGGTGTCGAGTTGGCCCAGGTTCGGCGCGAAGAGCTTGTTCGCCGCGTTCGATGCCGGGTTGATCCAAAGGAAGTGGCCCTTTTGGAACTCGAACTGGTAGAGCAACATGCACTGGTAAACGGTGAAGAAGAGCGGTAGCTGGATCAGCGCTGGGCCGCACCCTGCCAAAGGGTTGATCCCGTACTCCTTGTAGAGCTCCATCACCTTGACGTTGAGCTCTTGGGGGTTGTTCTTGTACTTCTCCCGAAGCTCCGCCGTGAGCGGCTGCAACTGGGTCATCTGCCGAGACCACATCAACTGCTTCTGCGCCAACGGGTAGATGGCGGCGCGAACTAGCAGGGCGAGCAGGAACGCGGCAAAGGCATAGCTGAACCCGGGGGCCGAGTTCGTCGCCTTGACCAGGATATCGATCAGTTGGTAGCCGCCCGGCAGGAATCCCCAGATGAGTTCTTTCTGGTTTCGAGCGCTGAGAACCTCGACAACCTTGGCGTAAAGGTCTTTGCCAGACCACTCGCTCCATCCAAATCGCGGATCGGAGGAGGTGTTGGTAACGGCCACCCGCTTGGCCCAGGCAGGTTTTTCGGCGATGTGGTTCTGGAACCCAACCAACGTGGCATATGCGTTGCGCATGCGGCCCGTGTCGTTCCGAGCGATGCCCGCCTTGTACTGGGTGTCTGCGACGAGGATCGCACCGGCGATCTTCATAGCCTCGACTTCATCGGCCGGGAGTTTTTTCTCCTTGGCCTCTGCATCAACTCGCTCGTTGTACTTGCCGAGTTGAACGTGCGCGATGGTCTGATCTTTCAGGTCCTTGTTGGACTTGAGCATCGCGTCGTAGATCTGCGCCGAGGTCTGCTTGTCGTACTCGGTCGCCGGCTTGTTCGTGAACATCTGAATGCCCAGGAACACCACCGTCGCAAAGAGCAGCGCTTGAATGAAGTTGGATCGGGGAGACGGTTGTGCCATGAAGTTTTCTAAGGAACTGGATCGTGTCCGCCCGGACGCCAAGGATGGCATCGGGCGATCCGCTTGAGCCCCATCCAGCTACCCTTCGCCAAGCCGTAGCGTTGCACCGCTTCGAGAGCGTATTGCGAGCAACTGGGTTGGTAGCGGCAGGTAGGTGGCATCCACGCGGTCGTTCTTTGGTAGAGGCGGATTAGGAAGACTCCGAAACGGCGTCCCATCGGTCGTTCAACTCACGTACGAGGCTCTTCAGTTCGCCAACGGTAGCCTCGTAGGGAATCGAGACCGCTTTGAACGAAACTACGACAATGTAGTCGAGGTCTTGGCGAAGGTCTTCCCGAATGGCCCGAAACGCTTCTCGAAATCGCCTTTTCTGACGGTTCCGGTCAGGCTTGTCGCCGATCTTGCGGGAAGTTGCGATTCCGATGAGGCCGGTTCCGGGGGCGGCGGTAAGTTTGCAGGATGCCCCCGAAGCGCGCTTGCCGTTCGTGAATAGGATGTCGAAGCGGGCCTTGTTAGGACCCTTTACGCGGAAATCTTGTGGCGGCCCTTGGTTCGGCGTCGCTTCAAAACGTTCTGGCCGTCGGTCGTCCGCATCCGGATTCGGAACCCGTGCGTCTTGCTCCGGTGCCGGTTGTTGGGCTGATAGGTTCTCTTCATGGTTCAAAGTCTCGATCGGTCGGTTGGACATCGGAGGATACCTGATCCATATGGCGTCGCGGCAACTTAAGCAGCATGGCCCGGACGTGCCACGAAAAGGTGTAGCATCGGTCTTCCATGGCGAGCGGCGATATGTCGGCACACAGGGTTCGGATCGAAGCCGTTGCGGAGCCCGGCCATCTGCCGGAGTACCAGACGGAGGGCGCGGTGGGCCTCGACCTCCGCTCTACCGAGCCGGTAAGCCTCGGGCCACTCGAAAGAAAGCTCGTTGGCACTGGGCTGCGTTTGGCGATTCCGGTCGGCTTCGAGGGTCAAGTGCGGCCACGTTCGGGCCTTGCGGTGAAGTACGGCCTTGGAATGGTGAATAGCCCTGGGACTATAGACCCAGATTATCGGGGCGAAATCAGGGTTCTACTCGTCAATCTATCCAGCGAGACCGTCGAACTGCAAAAGGGAGAGCGCATCGGCCAGCTGGTCGTGTGCCCCGTTGCGAGGGCGGAACTTGTACCGGTCGATGAACTAGATGTCACAGAGCGCGGGGAAGGTGGGTTCGGCAGTACCGGAAGGTAGACCGCGCCGGTGTAGCCGGTGCTTTGCCCATGTGCCTGCCAAGTTGGACTACTGTCCAGATTGCGGCGCACCACTCGAGCACGCCGACCCCACGGCGAGCGACGCGGTCGTGGAGCAGGAACTCGCGAAGGCCAACCTGCTCAGGGTTAGGAAGGATTTCAGGAATGCGGAGGACCAGTGCCTGGCGGTCCTTCGAAAGCTCCCCAACAACGTGAGCGCAAACGTCCTGTTGGGCGACATCTGTTACGAGCGGGGAGATTTCCACCAGGCGGCGGAATGGTACGAACTGGCCCTCGACCTCGATCCGCGCTCGGTTCCAACCCAACAGAAGCTGGTGGATGCGAGACGACTCTCCGATCCCGGCATCGATTTGAGTGGACTCGACGCAGTCGGAATCGCTGGGCCTAGAACGCGGATCCCCACCTGGGCCTGGGCGAGCATCCTAGCGATCGTTATTCTCCTTGCCGCTGCGGCCATCCTGCCCAAGCGCCCAGGCGCGACCACGCGGCCGGTGGTCAAAACCAATGTAGACGCGCCAAAGGTTGCCAGCGGTGGGCAAGTCGGGGAGCTCGAGGCGCCCCTTAAGGAGTCCGAGCCGGTCAAGGAACCGGCGCCGATCCCGGCCCAGGTGAGCGAGGATCGCGAGTTGCTGGCAAAGTACGCCCAGCTTCCCGAAGTCGGCGCCCTCCTTCTTGACGCGACTTACGACCCGCGATCGAAAGAGCTACGGGTCACTTTCGTAGCGGGCGAGGAGCCAGCGGTCCAAGCCGTTGCCTTGGCGAGAGCCATCCTCAAGGCGGATGCAGAGCTTCAGCAGGTCTCCCTGCGCGGGATCAAGGATGGAAAGTCGGCATTCTTCGCCGCCGCGAACCGAGACCGGATGCCAGCCGATGACGCGGCCAACCCCGAGCCAGACCAGTTCCTGTCCCAAGTTTGGCCGACGGCCAATCCTGCCGACGCCGCCCCATAATAGGGTGTTATGCGTCTCTCAATCCAGCTCTACACCCTTCGCGATCAACTTTCCCAAGATGTCCCTGGCACCCTCAAGGCGCTCAAGGATGCCGGCCTCGAGTACGTAGAGATGGCAGGCGACTACGGCAAGTCCGCCGCAGAGTGGAAGACCATCCTCGACGAGCTTGGGCTCAAACTCAGCGGAAGCCACATCGGGATCGATCAGTTCGAGAACAACTTCGACCAGGTAATCGCCGACGCCAAGACCCTCGACAACAAGTTCCTGATCGTGCCCTGGATCGGTTCAGACCGCTATGCCAACGGCTGGGCCGCATTTGGAAAGCAGCTGGATGAGATTGGCGCAAAGGTGAAGGCCGCCGGGCTGACCCTCTGCTACCACAATCATGCGTTCGAGTTTGAGTCGGTGGTGGACGGCAAGCACGGACTCACCGAGCTCTACGACAACGCCAGCGCCGACAATCTTAAGGCCGAGATCGACTGCGCCTGGGTCCAGATCGGCAAAGCCGATCCCGCCGACTACGTACTCAGCCTCAAGGGCCGCGTGCCCCTGGTCCACCTCAAGGACTTCGATCCGACCAAGACCCCGCAGTGGACCCCGGCCGGAGAGGGAACCGTTGACTATGCAAAGCTGATCCCGGCTTGCGAGGCCGCCGGCGTCGAGTTCGCCTGCGTCGAGCTCGACGAGTCTCCCGGCGAGCCGATGGACGCCGTCAAGAAGTCCATCGCCTTCCTTCAGAGCAAAGGCATCAAGTAGGCGCCCTTCAAAGAAAGAGCCCCCAGCCTGCCCAACGCAGTCTGGGGGCTTTTTCGAGCCTACTCCAGGTCGAAGAGCTCGTTCGTGGTCAGATCGCCATCGCGGTCCAAGTCGCCCAGCTGGTACCCCTTGAACTCCTCTGATTCGTAAATGCCTCCCCAGCCGAAGGTTCCTGACCGGTAGGTGGGCGTTTGAGCCTTCGCGTGCCCATCCGTCCACAGAACCGGCGCCTGCCCGAGATGACGGCCATGAACCGTCGGATACTCGCTGCTCGGCGGCTCAAGATAGGTGTTGCCTTCTAGCACGAACGGCGCGACGAAATTCCCCAAACGAGCGCTTGTGGCGAACGCGATGGTATCCGACGGCGAGCCGATCGCCCCGTAGTTCACGTCGATCGGCACCTCGTTCCACGCCACGTCGTACTGCGAAGGGCTGAGGTAGCTGTAGTTGTAGGCGTAACCGGTGAACCCCACGTTGGCCCGAAGCCCGTTGTCGAATCCGGGATCGGCCTGGATGCCCTTGCTCTTCGTGTAGGGATAGAGAAGACCCTCCGACTCCCGAAGAACTTGGCCATCGAAGCTGCCCCACCAGTACACGATCTTGCCCGTTGCCAGGCTTCCAAGGCTCACCCGCATCAGCGAGTCGTCGTAGTCCTGGCCGTAGAGCATCCAGGCGATCCCGATCTGCTTAACGTTGCTGATTGAGGAAGTCTTCTTGGCGGCCGCCTTGGCCTGCGAAAAGACCGGGAAGAGGATGGCCGCGAGGATCGCGATGATCGCGATCACGACGAGGAGTTCGATAAGCGTGAACCCCTTGGATTTCTGAACTGACATGGAATCGATACCTCACAGTGCCGCCCGAGGGCGGCGGTCGAGTAAGGCCATCGGGTTCAAGCGGTTTCTGCGAGGGAAGCCCGGGGGCTTCTGACTCACCTATGGCTCGTAGGCGATGACGTCACGGTACACCCCTGGAGCGGGCATTCGGGCTCGGAGCTCACGCTCCACACCGCTGCGGCACAGCGCCGGAATCTCACCGGACTTCCCCCTTGGTTCGCTAGGCAACGATGCCTAACCTCCAGAGCAACTTCAGTATAGGTCACTCACCAGGCTTCAAGTAGTCGCCAACCCGGCTGATTTTCCTGTCCATCTTTATGCCCTCATGAGGCCCGTAGGGATGCCCTCCAAAGCCCTTTCGCATCGCCGCCACAGCCTTTGCGTCGTTTCCTTGGGAGTCCCTCGAGCGGAACAGTTCCATAACAGACTGGGCAATGACCGGGATCGGCGTCTCCAGGTGAAGGGCGTCCGCCACCAGCCAGTTCACTTCGCCCGTGTCCTCCACGTAGCGAGGGATGCTCGCAAGGCCACCCTCGGCTCGATATGCCTGGGCCATCAAGTCGACCAACCAGGAGCGAACCACCGACCCGTGGCGCCAACAATCCAGCACGTTCGCAATCGCGAGCTCCTGGGGATAGTTCTCCAGCAGGGCTACTCCCTCGCCAATGGCCTGCAACATGCCGAATTCGATGCCGTTGTGCACCAGCTTCACGTAGTGGCCACACCCAGGTCCGCCCGCCCGCGCGTAGCCCCCCGGTACGCAGAGGTCCAACAGAATCGGCTCAACCAGGTCGACCGCCTCGGGCACGCCGCCCGCCATAAAGCAAGCCCCGGTTTCGGCTCCCACAACGCCGCCGCTCGTTCCCAGGTCGACAAAGTGAATGCCCGTCTCGGCCAGCCTCCGCTGCCGTCGGACCGAGTCCCCCCAGTACGAGTTTCCGCCGTCTACAATCACGTCTCCGGGCGATAGGACGGCGGTCAGGTCCTCCAGGAGCTCGTCTAGCAATGGGCCTGCGTGGACATACAGGAACACCACCCGCGGACCTGGCAACTCAGCGGCCAGGTCCGTCAAGGTACCGGCTAGGTGGAGGCCACGCTCGAGAACGGGCTGAGGCGCCCCGGCCGGATCGAACCCCACCACTCGGTAACCCTTACCCAGAGCCTGAAGGGCGAGTCCGCCCCCAATCCGTCCCAGTCCGACAACCCCAAAGCTCGCCATTCCTGGAACGTACCCAACCCGGGCAGCGGGGGGCAGGAAAGAAAAAGCGGCCCGGGCGACGTTGCCCGGACCGCTTTCCTAGTTCTTGGCCCGAAGGCCGTTTCGTCTTACGAACCCATCAGGGCTACCCGGAGGGCGGCCACGTTGAGGCGAGATCCCAGCTGGCCCGCATACTCGGGGTTCAGGGAGTCGATGTTCGTTCCCGAGGACAGGAGAGCGTCGCGAACGGCGCTCGGGGTCTTCGGGGTCGTGTTGGCAAGGCCGTCCGCGATCGCGCCGGCAACCAGGGCGGAGGAGAACGAGGTTCCCGACCACTCACCGAGGGTCCCAGAGGTCGTCATCGCCGAACCGCTTGCGGGGGCGCTGACTTCCGTCTTGAGAGACCAGTTGCTGTTCGGATCCTTCGTGTCGTCGAGGTTCACACCGGCGACCGCAATCACCTTCGTGTTCAACGACGGGAAGAGCGCGTAGCCCATCTCGTTGTTACCGATCGCGGCAACCAGAGTCACTCCGGCCGCCTCGGTGTAGTTGATCACGTTGTTGAGGATCGCATTGTCGTAGCCGGTTCCGAGGCTGATGTTCACAACTTCGGCGCCCTGGGCGATCGCGAAGTCGACGCCGTTCTGCATGGACCAGATCGTGGCGGCTCCATCGGCATCCGCAACCTTCACCACAATGAGCTTGGCGTTGGGGGCGATCGTCTTGGCCAGAGTAGCCACGAGCGTGCCGTGTCCAACCGATTCGTCCTTCTTGCCATCGCCATCGGAGTCCGAGTTGGTCGCGATGTCATTTGCGCCCGCAGAAGGAACCAGGGTGTTGCTGGAAGCAATCACGCTGGACCATAGCGGCGAGCTCGTGCTCAGGCCGGTATCGAGTACCGCGAGCTTGACCGTGCGAGCGCCGGTTCCCGTGCCAGCAGCATTCACCTGCGTCAACATCTCGGGGTTCGAGGTGGTGACGGCGGGATCTACGCTGATTACCGGAATGGTGCTGCCTTTGCCGGATTGCGAGCCGAGGCTGAGCACCGTGTTGGTGTCCACCGTATCGACCGCCGGGTCCGAGCTGAGCATGTACTTGTAGATCGAGCCCATCGTCGTAGACCGCGCGTCCAGTAGAACGCGGCGTCCATCGAGCGAAGTGCCGAGTAAGCGCAAGCCGTATCTCTGGGCGAGGCTTGGGCCTTGTCCAGGAGCAACGGTCCGGGCAACAAGGCGAGAGTCCTGGGCGAAGACCGAGGTGAAAGCCGCCGTTGCGGCAAGCGAGACCAGGGTCCTAGTAAGCAAACGAGTAAAGGTCATATTAAGCGTAGCCTCCGAAGAGTACGAGGGGAGCCCAGTAGTAGGGGTGTTCCCATTGACTACGGGCAGCTTTGCGGGAAGCGGACATCGCGTTCACGATGGGCTCGCCTCCGTTGAGGGCTCCGTAGAAGTTGTTCATCATCACCGAGGCGGCCTCATCGTCGAGGCGCCAAGCACTACCAACAACCGCCGAGGCTTTGCGGGCCAGGAAGGCGCGAGCCAACCCGTCCGGTTCGTCCTTGCGGTCATACGAGAGACTTCCTGTCTCGCACGCGGAGAGAACGGAGATTCCGACCGTAAAGTCGCCTTGGGCGATTTCCGTCGCGTAAACACGCTCGCCGCCGATCTCGAAGAACGAAAACATCGGATTCGAGTTGCAGTGGGAGGCGTGGGCCGCGACATGGATCAGATCCCAAGTTTTATCGCGCATTGAGTTCCGCACATCCTGCGCGGTCTCACACAATTGTGCTTGCGGGAATACCTTCATGAGCCGAGAAACCTCCTGCTCGATGTAAGGCAAACTGGCATCACCGCTCGCCCAAATGGCCACTCGAGGTGAGTTGCCAAGGCGAGCGCCTTCTGCAACGCGGCAGCTTGGGTGCATTGCCAAAGCAATCTCCCCATCAAAGCCTGCCGACATTGCAACTGCCTGCCAAGGTATTCGCCAAAGGTGTCCATCAGGTGATACGACAATATTACCAGGTCGCTCCGTAATCCACGGTAATATTAGCAGGTCTGCGAGATCTTTTAGCTCCTTCGTTGCGGAAGAATGCGCAATATCAGGCTCAGCAAGGGGTGCCATCAGCTCAAACTCGAGCCATCGCATCCTTGAACGTAACTCTTCTGGGGTTACCGGCAGGCGAACGGCGGTGCCGTTCTGCATAACTAGAACGTTCCGCTCGGTCTCCACGAGCACGGCGCACTCCCGGCTTGTTTGGCGAGGCGCCGCCACCGCAAGTTCCGAAAAGACCTGTCGGGTTGCCTCCGACCACCTTCTTTGGAGGCTCGCGAGCTGACTCTGGCTGGCCCGCTTGCGCTTCGAGCCTTCTGCGGAAGCGTCTGCCGTCTCCACCGAGTTCAGCTCGGCACGCAGGGCATCCATCTTCGAGAGGGCGTCGCCAGATACACCGGAGCCTGCGGACGCGATCTCGTCAAGCAACGCAACCGCTCTCGACTGCTGGATCACGTCCAGAGCCTCGTTGATACGGCGCGCGGTCGGCACCTCGACCAGCTCATCCAGGTACTCGCGAAGGGCCGTCTGCTTATCCCGCAAGAAGCTCGACCGGGCGGCAACCGACGTCGTAAGCATGCGGCCCTCGAGAATCATCCGGCACATCTTGCGGAAATGATTGAGCTTGGCGAGGTCCGTAGCTAGCTGGGCAAGCAGGTATTCCACACGCCACCCCTCGCTGACATATCCGTGCCGGCGAACGAGTTCCCTGGATTCGGTAATGGCAAGGGTGGGCCGATTTCCTTGTCGAACCTCGCATTCGGCGTAGACCAGGGCTGACTGCAGCCATGCGTATGGGCTTTTGGCGGCCTTCGCCGTGACATAGGCCTCGTGGGCGGCGATCGCCGCTTCTTTGGTTCGCCCGTCGTCCAAGTAAGTCCGGGCGATCGCGGAATTGCACAATGCCGCCCACGGCGCGGATTCAAGCCGCTCGAATCGTCCTCGCGCGCTTCGCATCTGCGCTCGCGCCCCCGCGTGGTCGCCCTCGGAGGCTAGGGCCTGGCCGATCCCGAACACGCAGTCCGCTACGTTTAGCGCTGGGAGGAGCGCGCCCATCTCCATTGCGCTTGCATAGGAATCTCTGGCCTCGGGCCACAGGTTAAGGCGTAGGTATGCATCGCCCAAGAACTCGTTCAGCCGGGCCGCGTCAACCGTGTCCTCGCCTTCCTGGCGGGATCGTAGCTCCAGCAATTGATCCAGTGCCTGATCTGGCCGGCCCTGGAACAGAGCAACGTGGGCAAGGTTGATCGTTGCCAGATCCGCGTACCGGCTGAGTCCCAACTCCTCCAGCGCGTCTCGGGAGCGCGTAGCGTAGTCTCGGCACTCCGCGAGCGAACCCGCATGAAGGTGGGTGGTGGACATCGATAGAGTCAGCATCGCGTACTCCATCGTTCCCGGCTCAGCGGCAAGGGCTGGCTCTGCCAGCGTTAAAAATCTGCGCGCATCGGCAAAGCGCTCTTGCCACAGGAGGGCGTTGGCGATCGAAAGGTGGACACGGGCGGACTGGAATGCCTCTCCGGCTTCGGCGAGCTTCTGGGCGAGAGGCTTGCCGATCGCGATCGCCTGGGCGACCTTCCCAGATCGGGCAAGGGCATCTATTCGCCCAATCTGGAATGTCAGCTTCTGGATCGGGTCCTTAGCGTAGCGTCCGGCCAGGGCAAATGAGTCCGCGCTCTTTTTCCACTGCCCTTGGTAATTCTCGACCCCGCCGCGGGCCCGAAAGATCCAAGCCGGCTCGTCGGCAACTTGCTTGACTTCCTTCCAGAAGCCTGCGAGTCGGATGGCTTCGGCTGGATCCTGCCCAAGCGCGGAAGCGACCGCCATAAAATAGGCGCGGCCAAGGCCCGGAAGGCCTTGGCCAGATCTCAAAATCCGTGCCGCGGTGGCTGGTGAACGGGCACGTTTGAGTTCTTCGACTAGTTCAGAAGCATCCTGCAAACCCGGCCTCCTCGGCGGAGGGCACGTCTACTTGCACGTGGCCTCGCCGCAGGATAAGTCCGGTATCGCTAAGTGCAGGAGCGGAGAACTCAAACCGGCCGTCGCCCAAAGTGCGAACTCGTCCGGAGGGGCGGGTGACCTTCCAGTCGCCGCCGCCGTTCACCTTGCCCACGACCTCCCAGTGCTTGCCTTCAAGCATGTAGAGAACGCGGGCCTGCACGGTGTCTGCCTCGAAGACCAACTGGAACTTGTCCATGGCCAACGAGCGAACACCCACCATGCGCAGCGAACTGCTGGTGAGCCTTGCCTTGAGAAACTGCCTTTCCGGTTGCATCAACGATTTGGCCCTCGAGACGACGTCTTCTGGAACAGACGGATACGCTCGACGAGCCGATTCGACGATCAGCTGCAACTGCACGGAGAGCTCTTCTCCCTGCGCACGGAAATTGTCCTGACTTCCAACCTTAATCATGGGAACCTTCAATTAACCAAAACTGAGGACCAGGCAAAAACACTTGCTCTGAAGCCTCCAATACAATAGAGACACGCGGACTTGTAGATGATACATGGATCACGAAAAAAACCCTCTTTCCGCCAAAATCTTCCTAATCTTCTCTAAACATCGGGCTCTGGTAGGCCCAATCGCCCCGATCGGGATGTTCACACGCTCGGAGATCTCCTGGTAGCCCAGATGGTCTTCGAAGAACAGCAGGTTGAGCAACTGGCGGCATCGCTCGGGCATCGCCCTCATCGCCTCCTGGATTTCCTGCGTCTGCAAGGATCGCATCGCATTGGTCTCCGCGTTGCGCTCTTCCTCGTCGAGGAGTTCCTCGAGGGCGCCCGGTTCGGCCGTGGAAGGCATCCGCTCCATCGCCCGACGGAGCCTAAGGGATTCGCGGGAGGCGGTGACAGCAAGCCAACGGCCCAGATGTTGAGGATTCTCGATCCGGTCAAGATTGGAGAGCAGCGCCTGAAAAGTGTGCTGAAAGACGTCCGCCGCGTCGTCCTCGCTCAGGTCCAACTGGATGGGAACGGAGTAGACCAGGCCACGGAACCGCTCGATGAGGGTGGCCCAAGCTTCCGCGTCGCCCTTGCGGCATTTCCGCAATAGGGCTTCGATTTCGGATTCGCCAAGCGACCACGTCTTGATCAAAGCAACCTCACCAAACTAAGGCCGAACCGAATTGCCAGAAAAAAACCTGGTAATCCCTGAACGTAAAACTTAAGACTTGAACGCGCGTGATACGGTTCTGATCTTCAGAAACCCTAGTAAACCGCACAGGTGCCCAAAATCCAAGCGATTTCTTGAAAAGTGCGTGAAATTCGCACGAAAAGTGGTCTCAAAACCGGAGTTGGGCCCTCAGCACGGGCGCCTGACCTTGTCTGGCTTACTTGCCCTTGCTGATGGAAACCCCAAGCTTGGCTAGCTCATCCTCGAGTCGGTGGTCGCTCTCGCCCATGTAGCCGACTATTGAAGCCACGACCTGTCCATCCCGGTCAATCACCACCGTGGTCGGAATCCCGCTCACCCCGTACTTGGCGGTCGCGATGGAGTCCTTGCCTCGGCCTGCCGGGTCGAATGCAAACTGGAAGGTGTACTTCTTGCGGTTGGCAGGAACCCACTTCTCGTAGTCGGTCTTGACGTCCCAAACGTTGAGTGCCAGGACGTGCACGCCCTGGGCCTTTGTCGCCTGGTGGATCTTTTGCATGTGCGGAAGCGCCTCCATGCAGGGTCCACACCACGTGGCCCAGAAATCGAGCACGACGACCTTGCCCTTCAGTGCTCCTAAGCTGACCTTGGAGCCCCCCCACGCCGAAACCAGGAAGTCGGGGGCCTTGGCACCGGGCAACGACGCCTGGGCCCGTGCCCGCGCGAACTCTTTCCGCGCCGTTGCCGACAGGGCGCCAGACTTCAACTCGCGGTCAAGCATCTCGATAGCCTCCGACCTCATTCCATGCGCCACCAGCAACTCCGATCGACGGGTCAGGATGGTCGGCTTAATGCCCTCGTTCTGCTTACGGCACATCTCAATCATGGACTTGCGAAGCTCGGCGTCCGTCTTGTAGCCAGGCTTGCCGGCCGGATAGTAGCCGCGCCACTCCGCAAATTTGTGCTTGACAAACTCCTCCGGCTCCCACAGGATCGGATTCGCCGCTACGTCGTCGAGCGCCTTCAGCGCAACCTCAGGGCCGAGCTTCTTGTCGAGGATCTCCGTGAACCCGTACACGGTGTTCATGTGCAGTTCGGAGTATTGGTCTGCGTTCGTCGGCCTTGCTTCGGAGATTTGTTGGGCTAGCCCATAGGCATCTTCCAGGGTGTAAAGGCTGTTCATGGCCAGCAAGCGCGCGGCGAAGGCGTCGGCAGCCTTTGGACTCGTGGAGATATACGTTGTGACCAGGTCGCAGACCGTCCGATGTTTCTGCGCCATGCCCGCGATCTGCGCCCAAACAAATGCGTTCTTGCCATCCACCTTCTTCGCATCAAACCCCTCTAGCTCCTTGATGGCCATCGCCTTAACATTCGCCTCCACGCTTGTGAAGATCTTGTTGGCTGCTTCGGAGTTGCTCACCTTGCTTGCACTCGCAAACCCCTTCGTGCGCACATCTTTGAGCCGCTTGAGCGTGGCTTCGGGATCCGCAATCGCGGAGATCGAGAGGGCTAGGCAGGCAAGGACAAGCGAGAGTTTCGGGAGCGCACGCATCGCAACTATATTAGGGCAAGCGTGACGCCGAAATAAGGACTTTTGGCAAACCCTGGCAATGGGGCGAGGAGCGGGAAGTGGTCGGGATGACAGGATTCGAACCTGCGACCTCTGCGTCCCGAACGCAGCGCTCTACCAAGCTGAGCCACATCCCGACTTTAGAACGCCAAGTTTACCCGGCGGGAAGGATTCGGTTTTCCAGCGTGCCAAGCCCTATCTTCAGCCCATCTCGTACCCCGTCCGCCGAGAAGGTCACCGTGTCCCCGTCCTGAAGGAAAGTCCGTCCCAGCACCTCTCGGGTTCCGCGCCACGATAGCTCAAGCATCGATCCCAAGCTGTCCGGAGTGGGCCCGGAAACCGTTCCCGTGGCTCCCAAGTCGCCAATCTCTACGTTTGCCCCGTTTGACGTAAGGTGCGCAAGCTGCTGGCTGATCGACCAGTAGAGGTTAGAAAGGTTGCTCCGCGAAATCGTAGCCCCGTTCAGCGCAACGCCTAACCCTAAGTCGAAGTGGCTTCCCGCCGGCCGCCGAAGGTGGGGAAGCACCTCGGGCTCCTGGGCCATGCCTTCCAACCTAAGCTCCTTCAGAGCGTCCAAGCTCACGATCCACGGGCTGACCGAGGTGGCGAAGCTCTTGGCTAGGAACGGGCCAAGCGGTTGATACTCCCATCGCTGGAAATCGCGCGCAGACCAATCGTTCACCAATACGATCCCAAGCACGTGGGATTCCGCCTCCTCGATCGGGATCGGCTCGCCAAGGGTCGAAGGTTTGCCTACGTACCATCCAACCTCCAACTCGAAGTCGAGTTCGCGCGTCGGCCCGTACTCAACCCCCGTCTCGGTCTTCATCTGACCCTTAGGACGGCGAACCGGTCGACCATCCGGAACCAGGCTGGAAGCCCGCCCGTTGTAAGCGATTGGCACGTGTCGATAGTTGGGGAGCAAGGGCTCCTGATCGGGGCGGAACATCCGGCCCACGTTCCCTGCGTGGTAGATACCCGCGTAAAAGTCTACGAAGCCCCTAGTGTCCAGGGCTAACTCGGGCGAAACCTCGCTGACCGAAAGCAACCGACCCCTAAGGTCCGTACCTGAACCCTCTCGCAGAAGCTCCTGCAACTCGCCCCTGAGAGAGCGGAAGGCCGCTACCGCGTCACGGCCGGTCGCAAGCGCCACCGCAAGCTCGGCAGAGGCGGTCTCCGCTGGTCCTGGCATCCCATCCAGTGGAAGGACCCAATCCCCGATGCGGGTCGCAAACCGAAGCTCCTCTCCGAGCCGAATCCGACCAAGCGGCAGGTTCTGAATCGGGAAGTCCGAACCTGGATCAACGTCGACCCAGGATCGTAAGCTCAACGGCCCCACCCCTTGAGGTCGGTCCAGGAGTCCTCAAGATCGCAGGACCCGATCGAAACAAGCAGCCCCCGCGCATCTTCCACCGCTTCCGCCGAAAGCGACATCCCACGGTAGGTCTCGCCCTGAAAGGCTGCCTGGGAAGTCTCGTCCAGAATGGCCGCCAACTCCGCGGTGCTCAGTTCGTGCTCCAAAGTGAGCGCAAGCCCTAGGAGAACGTTCATGAACCCGTGGTCCTTGCCACGCAATGCGTTGTGAAGGCCTGCGGTCAGCTTGAAAGGAATCTCCAGCTGGGCGGTCGCAGATAGCCAACTCGCGAGTTCTAGCGCCGAAGGAACGTAGGCGCCACCGGTGCGAGCTTTGGCTAGGAGGCTGTCACGCTCGGCAATTGCCGCCAACGCTTCCATCTGCCCGTCCCCCCACGGAAGCTCTACGTAAACCTCGACCGAGGCAAACTGCTCGGCGTCGTCCAGGCGTCCTTTCAGGTCCTCATAGTCCGGGAGGGCGACCTCGAAGGCCACGATCTCGGAACCCTCCGTCGTCATCGCCTCGTCGAACTGGGTCATCTGCTGAGCTGCTGCCTCAAGGACGTCGCCCCAGTCCTCGCTGCCCGGCTTGCAGACGACTGTGATCTCTTGCGGAGACCTTTCCGCCAGCGGAGCCAAGGACCCGAGGTGGCCCACGCCGGCCACAAATCGCCCGACGATCGGGCTCAACGCTGACTCGCGAAGTTTCAGATACTGCTTCCAAGCGGCGTCTGACGCGAGCGAGGCGGGCGGGAATGCCCCGGCGTAGTCGAAGAGCTCGGCTACCAGATCGCTCGTGGTCGTTATCATGGCCTATTATGGTTGCCGCCGGAACAGATCCGGCATCTTCATCCGTATCGTCATACATTGGCGTCATGGGGAAGGCGACCCAAACGGGTATCCTTCCGTGTTGCGCGAATGTTATCGTTGCGCAAAGAGGTCACTTAGGATGTCGAAGTTGAAAGTTCTTATCGCAGACGACGACCCGATCATCCGGCTGGATCTCAAGCAGATGCTCGAAACCCTCAACTACGACGTGGTAGGCGAGGCCGGCGACGGCAAGCAGGCCGTCGAACTAGCCCGCGAGACCCAGCCAGATGTTTGTATTTTGGACGTCAAGATGCCTGTCATGGACGGGATCGAGGCCGTCAGCATCATCACCGATGAGAACCTGGCCCCGACCATTCTGCTAACTGCGTACTCGGACAAGGAATTGGTTGACCGTGCAAAAGACGCTGGCGTCTTCGCCTATCTGGTCAAGCCCTTCAAGCCCAGCGACCTGCCCCCTGCCATCGAGGTGGCTCGGAGCCGGTTTGAGCAGAATCAGGCCCTAGGCAAGGAAGTTAGCAATCTTCAGGAGAAGTTGGAGGCGCGAAAGCTGGTCGATCGCGCCAAAGGCATCCTGATGGAAGAGCACAACCTGAACGAGTCCGAGGCCTACCGCCGAATCCAGATTCAGTCCATGAACCTTCGGAAGACCATGCGAGAGGTCGCGGAAGCGATCATTCTCGCCAAGAGCATCTAGCGCATCCGCGCTAAGAACGCCTTCGCGCTCCGTCCACCTGGGTTAACATGTGAACGTGAGAACGAAGGCGTTTCGCGTTTTGCCGGCTACCCTCTTCTGTGCCCTGGGCTGCACTACCCCTGCGCAGTGGCCTGAAGGCTCCACCTGGGCCTTCGATCCTCCCCGCGACGACTTCCGGGCGGACGCGCTTCTCGACCTGCGTGGCCTGAACGAGAAGGTCGCAGGCGAGGCGGGGTTCGTTAGGGTTGATGCCAAAGGCGACTTCGTCCTTGGCAGTGGCAAGCCCGCTCGGTTCTGGGCGGTCGGAACTGATGTGGGGCGCGAGAAGCCCTTCAACCCGCCCCCCCTCGGGCGAAAGACCGAGCCCGACCTGGCGTACCACGCCCGGTTCCTCGCCAAGCGGGGCGTCAACATGGTTCGTTGCCATGCCTTCCTCAACCCGCCCGCCGACCAGCCGATCGACGGATTCAACGCCAAGGACCGAGACTGGATCTGGCGCACCGTGGCCGCGATGAAGAAGGAAGGCGTCTACACCACGATTTCTCCCTACTTCGCCCTCACCGCCAAGCCTGGCCCCACGTGGGGACTGGAGGCAGATGATGCTCACGCTCTCCTCTTCTTCCATCCCAAGCTGCAGGCCGCCTACAAGGGCTGGCTCAAGAAGCTGTTTACTGAGAAGAACCCGTATACGGGCATCCCCCTTTCCCAAGATCCGGCGGTCGCCGTGATCCAGATCCAGAACGAGGACAGCCTCTTCTTCTGGACCGTCAACAACCTCAAGGGCGCCCCCCGCGAGATGTTTAAGCGTCAGTACGGCGCTTGGCTCACCAAACGGTATGGCTCGCTGCCGGCCGCCTCGCAGCGCTGGCAGGGCAACACGCTTGCGGGCGACGATCTCGCCGGTGGGAAGGTCGACTTCCACAACATCTGGGAAATGACCCAGGTCCGCGAAGGTGGGATGAAGGCCCGCCTGGACGACCAAACCCGCTTCTGGGCCGAGACCCAGCGCAACTTTTACGCCGAGATCCGGCGCTACCTGCGCGACGACCTCGGCTGCAAGCAGCTGGTGAACGCCTCCAACTGGAAGACCGCCGATACCGCCAGGCTTTACGACGTCGAGCGGTGGACCTACACCGCCACGGAAGTGGACGCGGTCAACCGCTACTTCGGCGGCCTCCATCGCGGACCCAACGAGGGCTGGGCTATCCAGAACGGCGACAAGTTCACCAGCGAGTCCGTTCTCCTCGATCCCCGCCAACTGCCCGTGAACCTGAAGCAGACCGTCGGCCGCCCGATGCTCATCACGGAGAGCACCTGGGTGATGCCCAACGGATACGCCAGTGAGGGGCCGCTCCTGGTAGCGGCGTACCAGTCGCTAAACGGGGTGGACGCCTTCTACTGGTTCAGCACCGGTGACGATGGCTGGACTCCACCGCAGAGCGCAAACGGCTACAACCCAAGCCAGGGCAAGTGGCTGTTTGCCAACCCAGACATGCTTGGCACGTTCCCGGCCGCGGCCCTGATGTACCGGAAGGGCTACGTACAGCGCGGCGCCCCGGTATTGGTGGAGAAGCGCGCCGAGGAGGACGTCCTGGGCCGCCGGACCGCGATCCTCAACGAAGAGCCGACCTTCGATCCCAACCGAGACGCCGGAGATATCGCGCCCAAGTCGGCAGTTCGGTCGGGGGTCAGCCCGTACGCCTTCCTGGTCGGGCCGGCCCAGATCGAGTTCGGAGGTGACCCGGCTCAGAGTTCGGCTCAAGACCTCAAGTCCTTCCTCGACATTCCGAACAAAACAGTCAAAAGCAACACCGGCGAGTTTGCCCTAGACTGGGGCAAGGGCAGCTTCACCGTGAACACCCCCAACGCCCAAGGAGTCAGCGCGTTCTTTGGGCGCCAAGGCACCTTCCGGCTCGCGGACGTGACGTTCTCCTCCCAGAACGGCTATGGCTCCGCCCTTGCGGTGTCCCTGGACGACAAGCCGCTGGCGGCCAGCGGAAGAGTTCTGGTCCAGTTCGGGACGCAGTCCCGGCCGACCGGGTGGAAGGAGCGCGGCGTTTCCATCGAGCGCCAAGACAAAACCACCGTGTCCGGATTCGAGGTCGTCGACTACGGGAAGGCGCCTTGGCAGGTCGCCTCGGCGCGGCTGACGGTGATCGTCAAGAACAAGGTCCTGAAGTCCGCCGTCGCACTGGACGCCAACGGAAACCGAGCCGCGACCGTGGCGGCGGAGCGATCCGACGGCGGGCTCCGATTCACCTTCCCGAACGGAACGCTCTACGTGGTTCTCTCGGAGTAGCTAGAAGTCGTCGAGCTCGCAACGGCGGCCGCGCGGGTCGGCGTGGAGGGCGGCCAGGTCCGCCCACCCGATGCGATCCGCGACGGGCCGCACCATCCAGGCTCGGTCCTCGCGAGGGCGGAGGCCCGAGCAGGCGGCTTGGAACGCTTCGAAGAGGCCGCCCTCTTGGGGCAGATGGAAGGAGATCCGCGCCTTGCCGTCCGCGTGGGCACGTCCGGCAGCCGTGTGCACCAGCGCTTCCGCGTCTTCGCGGGCGTCGGGCATCCAGCCTGCGTCCACCAGGGTGGTTCCGTGCTCGTGGCGCCAGGTCGCCAGGTACGCGGTCAGCTTCCCATCCCGGCGGTAGCCCAAGATTTCCGCACCCTCCCGACCCAGCCGGTAGTGGGTGGCGCTGCGCCACATCTGCATGGGCCGAAGCATGGCCTGCGGCCGCATAGAGGTCAACTCCCAGAGCGGGGCCATCTCTTGCAGGGTGTGGTCGCTGAGGGGCAGGACTTCCCCTTGCATCTCGGCGATCGCTCGCGGCGACCCCGACACCGACGGCGTACTGATGGTCCGCCAACCGTACCGAGCGTAGTGGTCGTTGACCCCGGTGCCGAGGAAACTCCACACGCAGCCCATCTCCTCCATCCCCGCGATCGCGGCTTCTAGGAGCATCCCGCTGTAGCCCAGCTTGCGGTGGTCGGGGAGGGTGCTCACGCTCCCGATGCAGCCCACCTTCACAGGCTCCAAGTCCCGCAAGCGAATCTCGCGCTCAAACACGTGGACCGACGACACCAACTGGCCCGAATCAAAGACCCCGTAAGAACGGTCCCCGCCCCGCGCGTCCGCGTCCAGCAGGGAAGTGAAGAAGCGCTCCTCCACGCCAAACACCGAAACCCACAACGCCACCGCGGTGGGCATCTCCTCCAGAACCAGTTCGCGTACTTCGTAGGATCTCATGGTCTTGCGCTCTCCTGGAATTCTAGCGCGCCTGGACGGGCGGAGTCGGATTGTGGGCGGGGGTTGCCCGGGTCGCTTCACATCCAACGGGCAACTTTAGGTTCCTTTACGGCGCGGAAACCGCCCTATCCGATGACCTGTGCGGGCAACGGTCACTCCTGCCGTTCGTCTCCCTGGCCGACTGTCGGCTTATTCGTTACTGGTGACCGCCTTGTCAACCAGGTTTGGCTTGGCACGTCACACATCGCTCTTCTCTCTTTGGCAGCAAGGCGGTGGGTAAGTGCGAGGGCCAGACCACTCCAGCGGAGCGTCTGGGATAATCGACTCGGTGTCGTTAGTGACGCGCCGACAGACGGCTTTCCATCTGCGAGCCAATCTGACGAAAGACCCTCTGCTGGACGTCTCGGACGATGTGGTTGGTCCAGAGCGACCAATACCAGCTGGGTCCGAGTCGCTGGGTGTAGGACGTGGTGCCGACAAGGCGCGTGCGCCCGCCTTCGAGCGGTATTAGTTCGATTCCGCCCCACAAGCACTCGAAGTAGCCTCTCAGATGGGGTGGCCGGGGAGTGCCGAACGGGTTCCACTCTCTCATGGTGTCCGGAGTGCTGAGGACTCTCCACTGCAGCTTTTTGCCGGGCTCAAACACCTCGACCCTCTCCCGCATGGGCCCAGTGGAGAGGCGGCATGTCCGGTCGCCGCCGACTTTGGGCTCGGTGGCGGTGCCGATTGGATGAGCAACGCCAACTTGGAGAAGCGGTTCGGTCGGATCTGGGTAGCCGCCGGTAGTAAGCAGGCTAGGCCATATCTGCTCTGGACTTGCTGCGATCACGAACTCGGTGTTCACGGTATGGCTAGTCTCGGGAGAGACCATCCAGTGCTCCGCCACCATTGCCGACACCGCCAGAGGTAGTAGCGACAGGCGGACCGCGCCTCCTCCGTCGCGCGTGCCGAGGGCGCGGGCCAAGGCGACTCCGACCAAGACTCCCAGGACTACGATCGGCGTGGCCATTACAATGCAGACCGCACCCTCCAGAGAGAACGCGAGGAGGGCCAGCGCCGAGGCGAGCACGCCGTATTGCGACGCCGCAAAGCACTGCCATAAGGTGCGCTGCCCCTTCTTCTGCAGGACCCAGGTCGCGACGAATCCGTTTACGATCGGCAAGATCAGGAAGAGGCCGTAGCCGTAACCTATATCCACGCCAGCCGCCGCCCCTACGCCAACCGCGAGTGCCCCAGCGAGAACCGCTGCAATTGCCCCGGCCAGACCCGCAAGCGCCGCTGCCTTTGGGCCTACCGGACCATTTGGTGCGTCTTCGTCAAGCATTGGGTGGTTGGCTCTTCACCGTCCATTCTAGTCATCCGAGGCGCCGGGTGCGAGGTTAGCCTAGCAGCCCGGGAAGGACCTTGCCCGCGACGTCCGTCAGCCTGAAGTCACGGCCCTGGAACTTGTACGTCAGTTGCGTGTGGTCTAGGCCCAGGAGGTGGAGCATCGTGGCGTGGAGGTCGTGGATGTGGACCGGGTCCTTGGCCACGTTGTAGCCAAGCTCGTCGGTTTCCCCGTACGACTGACCCGCCTTGACTCCGCCGCCCGCCATCCAGATGCTGTACGCGCGTGGGTGGTGGTCGCGGCCCATGTGAGTGGAGCCGCCTCGGCCTTCGTTCATGGGGGTGCGACCAAACTCGCCGGCCCAGACCACAAGCGTTTCGTCCAGAAGTCCCCGAGCCTTCAGGTCCTTGATCAGCGCCGCGGCAGGCTGATCGACCTGGCCGCACATGCGCGGGAGGTTGTGCGGGATGTCGTCGCCGTCGCCCGTGCCATGGTGGTCCCAGCCTCGGTGGTACAGCTGGACGAAGCGGACCCCGCGCTCCACCAGCCTACGAGCCAGCAGGCAGTTGTTGCCGAAGTTGGCTTGGCCGGGAGCGGTGGCGTAGGCCGCATGGGTTTCTGGCGACTCCTTCGAAAGGTCCATCAGGTCCGGAACGCTGGTCTGCATGCGGTAGGCCAGCTCGTAGTTGGCGATCCTGGACTCGATCTCGGGGTCCAGCGCCTGCTGGTAATGCATGCCGTTGAGGTCGCGCATGGCGTCCAAGGTCTCGCGGCGGACTTCGGAACTCACCCCGTCCGGGTTGGAGACATACAGAACGGGATCACCCTTGGAGCGGAACTCGACCCCCTGGAAGGTGCTGGGCAAGAACCCGCTTCCCCAGCAACTCTTGCCGCCGTCGGGGTTGCTGATGCCGGAGATCAGGACCACAAAGCCTGGCAGGTCCTTGTTCTCGGTTCCCAGCCCGTAGGTGAGCCAGGACCCCATGCTCGGCCGCCCCGGAAGCTGGAACCCGGTGTTCATGAACAGCTGCGCAGGGGCATGATTGAACTGGTCGGTCTGCACGGATCGGATGATCGTGATGTCGTCGGCAACCGTCTTCAGGTGCGGCAGCAACTCCGAGATCATCTGCCCCGACTTGCCGGCCGGCTCGAACTTGTACGGGGACCCCAACAGCTTGGGAGCCCCCTTGATGAAGGCGAATCGCTCGCCCTTCACGATCTCCTCTGGGATCGGCTGGCCGTTGTACTTCACCAGCATCGGCTTCGGATCCAGCAGGTCCACCTGTGACGGCGCGCCCGCCATGAACAGGAAGATCACGTTCTTGGCCTTGGGGGCGAAGTGCGGACCGATCTTGTGCTGGATGGTGTCGGCCAGCAAGTTCTCGAAGAGCAGGTTGGACAGCGCCACGCCGCCAAGCCCGTAGCCCACCTGCTTGAAGAAGGTGCGCCGAGTAATGGATCTGAGGAGTTCGTCGTCGCGCATGTCAGTTCAGGCTCAGGGTCTCGTCAAGGTTCAGGATCACGTTGGCGGTCAGGATCAGGGCCGCCTTCTGTGGGGTGGGGGCGAGCTTCTTGCTCTGCTCGGGGTCTTTGGCGTAGCGATCCAGAAGCCCTTCGTACGCCCGTTTCAGCCTCGTAATCTCATCCGGGTTCGGCATCCTGGCGGTGGCTACCCTGAACCCGAACGCAAGCTGGGTGTCGAGCTCCCCGGCTCTCTCCATCCGGTCGGCCAGTCCTCGCGCAGCCTCCATGCTCACTGGATCGTTGAGCATCGCCAGGGCCTGCAACGGGGTGTTGGTACGTACTCGGCGCACGGTGCACGATTCGCGGCTGGTGGCATCGAACGCCATGAACGTCGGATAGGTGGCGGTCCGTTTCCAGAACGTGTAGAGACCTCGGCGATACTTGTCCTCGCCCTTGCTCTCCATCCAACGCTCGCCGCTGTAGGGGCTGTCCCAGATGCCGTCCGGCTGGACCGGGAACACGCTCGGCCCCCCAACCTTGAGGCTCAGAATCCCGCCGATCGCCAGCGCGTTGTCGCGCAGGGTCTCCGCATCTAGTCGGAAGCGGGGCCCCCGAGCCAGCAGAACGTTGTTGGGATCTTTGGCGAAGCGCTTGGCCTCGGCACGCGAGCTCTGGCGGTAGGTCGCCGAGGTCACGATCAGCCGGTGCATAGCCTTCAGATCCCAGTTGCGGTCCATGAACTCGACGGCGAGCCAATCCAACAGTTCGGGATGGCTGGGGCGGCTACCCTGGGTACCGAAGTCTTCACTGGTCTCCACAAGCCCCCGCCCAAAGTGCTGCTCCCACATTCGGTTCACCTCGACGCGCGCGGTCAGGGGGTTGTCCTTCCGCACGATCCACCGGGCAAGGTCGCGGCGATCAGGGTCCTTGGAGCTCAGCGGAGGCAGGATCTTAGGGGTATCGGCCGGGACAAGGGGACCATCTCCGGTGAAGGCACCCTTGGCCCGCTGCTTGGTGGCAAGCGGGGTCGTACGTGGTCGCTCCTCAAGCACGAGCGCGATGGGTAGCTGCGACTCGACCCGTGCCAGACGTGCCTTCGCGGCCGCCAACTTCTTTTCGTCGCCAGCAGCGTCTCGGATCTCCAGCTTCAGGGCGTCGATCAGACCCTGCTGCTCGGGGCTCGGCGCACGCAACTCTGGCTCCCAGTACTTCTGCTCGCTGACGGAGTCGTTCCCGCGAGGCTCGAACTTGTTGTTCGCGAAGAACGCGAAGAGCGAATAGAAGTCCTTTTGGCTGAACGGGTCGTACTTGTGGTCGTGGCACCGGGCGCAGGCCATGGTTGCGCCCAGAAACACCGAGGAGGTGGTGCCCACGCGGTCCACGATCACGTCGTACATCCCCTCTGCCTTGTCCACTCCGCCCTCTAGATTGAGCATCGTGTTGCGCTGGAATCCGGTCGCGATCTTCTGATCTAGGGTGGCCTTCGGAAGCAGGTCGCCGGCGATCTGCTCGATCGTAAACTGGTCGTACGGCAGGTTCCGGTTGTAGGCATCGATAACCCAGTCGCGGTACTTCCAGGCGGTGCGGTTGGAGTCCTTCTCGAACCCGTCCGTGTCCGCGTAGCGGGCCAAATCAAGCCACTTCTGAGCCTGCCGTTCACCGTACTGGGGCGAGGCCAGAAGGCGGTCTACAAGCTTCTCGTAGCGGTCTTGGCCCTTGTCCAGGAGATAGCGATCGAGTTGCTCGGGGGTTGGCGGGATGCCGATGAGGTCGAGATAGAGCCGTCGGACCAAGGTCTCGGGCGGAGCCTCGGGCGAAGGCTGCAGCCCCTCCTTTGCGAGCCGAGTCCAGACAAAGTTGTCGATGGGGGTTCTGGGGAAGCCGGTCGCGGTTTGCCCGGATGGCCCCGGGGGCCAGGCTGGAACCGCCGGTCGCACCGGCGATCGGTACGCCCAATGGGTGGTCTCCTTCGCCTCGAACTTCGCGCCGGACTGAATCCAAGCCGTGATCGTCCCGATCTGGGCCGTCGTCATCGGCTTGAACCCCATCGGCATTCGAGGCAATCCGTCCAGGCCGTGGATTCTGCGGAGCAAAAGGCTCTTCTCCGGGTTCCCCGGGATCACGAGGGCTCCGTTCTTGCCTCCCTTCTTGATTCCTGCAAGGGTCTCTAGGTCAAGGCCCCCGCTTGGGTCCTTTGCCGTGTGGCAGCTCACGCATTGCGCCTTGAATAGCCCGCGCACTTCGGGGAATGCGCCGGTCGGCTTGGGTTGCTCGGGCAGGGCCAAGAGCAAGCATAGGGGAGCCAGCGAGAAGCCCAGCCAAGGCAGCCGCCACGCTGCGGAACTCGGACGCATCATGGCGATCATGGTACACGCTGGGGCAGCGAAGATGGGGCGCCTCGAATGCTATGCCCGAATCACCAAGGGCATCCGGGTTCGGCGGTGCACATCAACCCTTCGGTCGGCGTAGAATAGAAGTGTGGCGAAGCTGAGCCTGGCCAATAAGTACATCCGCACGAACGCACAAAGGCGGGTCCTAATCGCTCGTAGTGTTGTATCGAGTTCCGCCTGCGAGGGTGTTACGATTCGCGCTCAGGATCTTCCGCTGAACGAACTGCAGTCTCGATCGCCTCGTGAACAAGCGTCTCCAAGGGCGTGAAGTTCATGGCGAATCCTCGTCGGAGGGCAGCGAAGTACCTGTCTCGGCGCTCCTCAGGAGCCCAGTCAAACCTCCACTCCAAAGGTGGATATCCGGCCTGAAGGGCCATTAGGTCGGCAATCCACCGTGCAAGTCTTCCGTTCCTTTCCCGGAACGGATGCACGAGAACGAGCTCGGTGTGAACCCTGGCGATGGCGGTCACGACCCGCTCTAGTGTCATCTCTGCGCACGGAGTGTGCTCGGCGAGCACCCTGTCCAGTTGCTGGAGGCTGCTCTCCATATAGGCTACAGGTGCGAATCGAACCGTGTTCTTGGACAGATCAACCGCTCGAATTTCCCCCGCAAAATCGTACAACTCCCCGAGCCAGTCGCGATGAAGATCTCGTACAACCGCAACCGAGAACTGGGTTTCGGTTCCGATCTCGTCGAAGCTACGAGACTGCGCGAGCGCTAAGAGCGCCGCCTCTGTAGAGTCGACCAAATGAAGATCAGTTAGGCCGAGCTTATTGCGAAGAACTTGCCCGCCAGACCCCGGCTCATAGTCCCTTTCTGCGTCTGAGCCCTGGTCGTACCTCCGCATAGCCGACCTTACCCGCAGGGGCCATGCTGACCAGCCCTGCAGAGAACATGCCAGCCCGACCGACTGGTGAGCGGGCAACCTAGGTGCCGAAGTCCTGGTCCAGCAAGTGTTCCTTGCCCTTCAGCACCGACCTCCGCCCGCCTGCGATGAGTACGGTGAGCATCCCCGCCAAGAAGCCGCCCGCATGGGCCCAGTTTGCGACGCCCGTTTGCGGGATGAAGATCTGATAGAGGAACCACAACCCGAGCAGGACCCAGGCGCTGGCCTCGACCGGAATGAAAAACGGCGGGACCAGGATCTCGATCTTGTTAGCGGGGAAGAGCAAGAAGTAGCAGCCCAGAACTCCGCCAATGGCGCCGGACGCTCCCAGGGTTGGGATCGCCGAGTTAGGGTCCATGTAGATGTGGGCGGCCGATGCCGCGACGCCCCAGAAGAGGTAGTAGACCGCGAATCGCCACGACCCCAGGGCCTCCTCCACGTTGGCGCCAAACACAAAGAGGAACAACAGGTTTCCCAGCAGGTGCATCAGATTCGCGTGCAGAAACAGCGCGGTGAAGACGGTAACCACCGGCATAGTGAGGAACTCGCCGCCGGTTGGGCTGAGCGCTCTCATCACCTCGTTGGGCCTCATCGTGAGGTCGCTGAAGCTGTTTGCCGGACCGAAGATCCGCCACTCACGATCCCAGAGAAACAGCAACACGTTGAGCGCGATTAAGGTCCAGGTTACGAGCGGTAACGCGTGTTGCCGCAGGTTGTCGCGCAGCGGGATCATATCGTTGGGTCCAGTCTACCGATCCCAGAACACCCCGACCTGACTCTCGGCAGCGGTGGTCAGACGGTCGGTCCAGTTCACCGCTCGATTCGAATTCTTGGCCCACGAGGCTTGCGCCGGGTAGGCATCCTGCCCTTCCATGTCCATAAACAATCCCAGGCAAAGGGCGCGGCTTCGGAGGCTCGCCTTGGCCGCCTCCGCGGCTCGGCCAAGGGTTAGGCCAGAGGATTCGTACTGGTCGGCTCCTGCCACATCGACGAAAATGCCGATGCCGTTGGCGTTGCCCGCGCCGAGGCTTAGGTTGGGGGCTTTGTAAAGGTCGTCGCCGCTGCGGTCGAGAAGGAGGCCGATGCTGAAGTCATGCCCTGCTCCCTGTGCCATGTTCATCGGCGCGAGGTAGCGGTCGTTTCCAGCTAGGTCGTCTAGCATGCCGATGGCAAAATGGGCAGACGCGCCCTGGATATACCACTGGCCTTTATACTCGTCGCTTCCGTCCCCGTCCCAAAGCGCGCCGACTCCCATCCAGTAGCCAACGCCCTGGCCAAACACGCCGCAGGAGTAGCGGTCGTCTCCGGCGATGTCGTAGAGAATCCCGATGCCGCCCGCCAGGCTCTTACCGTCCAGATAGTCTGCCCTCCTGCCGTTGCCTGCGCCCTGGGCCATGGATACGTTGTGGTCCTTGCTCTGGGGGGAAGGGAAGTCGATGGTGGATTCGTTTGCGGTGTAGACGTCCTTTCCGAGGCGGTCGATGAGCAGCCCGGCACCGGCGGTTTGGCCTACGCCCTGAACCTGGGTGAAGCCCGAGTAGAGGTCGTTACCGGAGGAGTCCTCCAGGACGCCCACACCAAACATGCCGAAGCCCTCCGAATCCTGATAGGCGTCGTACACGTCGTCGCCCGCCCTGTCAAGAAGCGCCGCCACGCCAAAGCGCGCGGAACCAAGACCAGGGCGGTGGGTTCGGTACAGATCGTTGCCAGCGAGGTCGAGGAGGGCGGTAGCTCCAAACAGCGAGCCGCCAGGGCCAGGGCGGTTGCTGGGGGCTTTTCTCCCCGGCCACTTCTCCAGGACCTGGTCGGTGAGGGCTTCGTCGCTCACGTACTTGTCGTCGCCCGAGGCGTCGATGCAGAGACTAAACCCGTTCGCGGCGCTCAGCGTGGAGGGCGCATTGACGTAGACGTCGTTGCCGCCAGTGTCGATGATCAGCAGATGCTCGCCCGTGTGCTTCGTCGGTCCGCCACCGGTAAGTCGAATGTTGCCCATCGTGGTGGAAATGGCAACGTCGTACTTTAGGTTCCCGGGAACGCTGGCCAGAAGGGTTGCCGCCTCTTGGGCCGCCAAAAGGACATCGTGCCCAGCCGCCACCAGGGCGGGGAGGTTGGTTCCCAGGTAACGACGGTACATCGCGTCGAAGGCCAGCGGGTCCTCATCGTCGGGCTTGCCGGAAACGGTTGCGTAGTGGGCGGAAAGCTCTCCCAGACCGGAAAGGCCCACGCGGCGCAGGTCGCGTGCCTTCAGAACCGCATGCAAGACCAGGGCCGCGGCCGAGTTGACCCCGTCCGGAACCTGGCCAAGGAGGGGAATTGGAATCGTGAGCAGCTTCTGCTTGTCGTACTCCTCGAGGATCTTGCCGAGCGCGTTCCGACCCTTGGAGAACGTCACCGAGGCCTCGATTGGGTTGCCCACCAAGGTACGGCGAGTTCCAAAGCCCGCCAGCCGCGCGACCACGTTCACCGAGTCGCTTGGGCGGTCGGCCGTGCCCAGGAGATCGCCGCGCGTGACCTCGCCCAGGTATGGCATGCGCCAAGGATTGGCAGAGAGCACGGTATACCAAGGAGTAGCGAACTCGCCCTGGCGGAATAATGTGAGCAACGACTCGTCGAACCGAGCCGTCCTCACGTTCAGGCCAACGTTGCCAAGGGCTGTTTCGAAGTCCCTCTCGAGGTTCGTCGACGACGAGGCCTGTCCAGTGAACGCCACGATGCTCAACGCAAGACTAATCAGGCCGCTCATGCTCTTGGGGATCCTTGGGTTGGGAATCGCACGGAGTTCCGCGCAGTCGGTAACCGACCTAAAGATACCGCCCGTTCCCGTCGAGTTCTCCACATGGAAGCTGCAGGCCGAAAACGCCTGGGGGACCGAGTACCTCTTGGAGTTCTCGTCCCCGCGTGCTAGCGCCTACGCAAAGAACGACCAGGTTCCTCTGCGAGTCTTCGTGCCAAAGGGAGACGGCCCTTTTCCGGCGGTAGTGGTCCTTCACTACCTCGGTGCCCAAGACCTGCGGGTGGAGCGGGTCTTGGCGCAGGAACTGTGCAAGCGCGGCATCGGCGCGGCCGTGCTCGCCCTGCCCTACCATCTGGAACGCACGCCGGCAGGGTTTCAGTCCGGCGAGCTTGCGATCGTGCCGGATACCCAGAGTCTGCGGGACAATCTGACTCAGGCGGTGCTCGATTGTCGCCGGGCCATCGACTTCCTGGCGGCCCGCCCTGAGTTCGATCCCAAGCGGATCGGGGTTTCAGGGGTGAGTCTCGGTGCGATCGTTTCTGGCCTCCTGTACGGGGTCGACGAGCGTCTGTCTCGGGCCGCTTTCGTACTCGGCGGCGCCGATCTGGCCAACATCCTATGGAAGAGCACCCGCGTCGTTTCCCAGCGGGAAGTCCTGCGGGGCAAGGGTTACGACGAGGAGAAGCTTCGCGCGGAGCTCGCTAATGTCGAGCCGTTGACCTACCTCGGGACGCGCCGGGCCGAGCGTCGCCAAACCTTGGTCGTCCAGGCGAAATTCGACACCGTGATTCCAGCCAGCAGCTCAAGTGCCCTGATTCGGGCGCTCGGCGAGCCGAGCGTCGTCCACATCGAGACGGGGCACTACGGCGGAGTCCTTGTGCAGCGAAGAATTCTGGGCGAAGTGGCGAAATACTTCGAGATCGCGTTCGCGGGTCGGGAATACGTAGCGCCAGACCGCCTCTATGCCCCCACGCTTAGGATTGGGGTTCTCTCTAGCACCAACGCGAGACTCGACCTAGGGATTGGCCTAGACCTTTGGCAGCTCGACGGGAGGGGCAAAACCATCACCACCCTCTTCGCAACTCCCCGCGGCCTTCAGATTGTCCTCGGTCGCAAGATCGGGCAGGGCCTCTCGATCGGGCTCAATGCCGGGAGCCACGGCGTGGGAGCCGGTCTGTTCTGGAGTTCGGTTCTTTGAACCTGGCCCACGCCCGCCACTCGGCGTCTCATAACTTGGCGAAGACCTACTTCCGCCTCGGCGAGACCCTGCCGAACGCACGCGTGTGGAGAGACGAAGGCTTCACGGCTTGCGAGGGCGATCTGGCGCACCCCCTCTGCAACTTCGCCGCCGAGCTTCAACTTGACCCCTGGTCCGCGCGCCGTCTCCGCGAGTTCGCAGAGAGCCGGCCCGCGTTCCATGTCTATCTGGCGCCTGGCGACCGCCCAGATCACGCCGACGAGCTTCTGGAAAGGGCCGGGTTCGTTCCTTGCTACGAGCTGCACATGATGGCGGCAGTCGCGGTGGCCGGTCCGGAGGACGCCTCGATGGAGGAGGCTGCGGATCTAGAGGAAAGAAGGCGGATCGCTCGCTTCATGTCCGACCAGTTCTTTATGCGCCATCCCCAGGAGTTCCGCCGTGCGATCAGCGAGGCGACCGCGATGGGCGAGGGTTTGCGCTTGTTCCGGATCAAGGAGGGCCCCCAAATCGTTGCCGCAGTAATGGTTTGCGAGTCGCCAGGAATCGTCGGCCTCTACAACCTCTGCGTGGCCCCGGCCTGGCGCGAACGCGGCTATGCGTCCCGCCTCGTCAACGCGATCCTGAACCTAGCGTCCCAGGGGGACGGGCCGGTTGCGCTGCAATGCGAAGAGCGGCTGACGGAGTTCTACCGTCGACTTGGCTTCCAGCCGATTGGCAAGGTCAGCGTGTTCGTTCCGCCAAGTGCCAGAAAGGCCGCTATACTAGGCTAAGTTTGAAGCATCGAGCCTTTACGCTAACCGAGATGCTTGTCTGCATCGCGGTGATCGCGGTTCTCGCCGCGTTGCTCTTTCCGGTTTTCCGGGAAGCGCGAGCTTCTGCGCTTGAAACATCCTGTCTCTCCCGTCAGCGCCAGATCTCGTTGGCGAACTCGCTCTACCTGGACGACTACGACGACCGCTTCACCCCAGTCAACTACACCCCGGGAGCGGCAAACCCCGATTCTCGCACCGATCGAACCTGGGTTCAACTCCTTCTCCCGTATGTACGCACGTTCAGCGTCTTCCAGTGCCCGCAAGACGAAAGTCAGCGCAGGGAGGACGAGGCGTCGTTCGACAAGGACCTCGTCCCGGGCGATACCTACAGCCGCTTCTATTCGGCTTCGCGCCGTACGAACGCTGGGCTGAACTACCTGTACCTTTCCCCCGTCGAGTGGCGTGGCCTTGAGTGGGTCGTCACTCCCCGAGCGATAAGCGGCATCGAGGACAAGGGGCGCATGATCCTGACGGCGGATTCAGTTTGGGATCGAGACTCGCGCGGCGCTCCTCGTGGAGGGGGCCATTTTATGGTGATCCCGCCTTGTCGCTACCGGATTCGAAACGGCTTCCGCTTCGATACCTTCCCGCTGACCGAGACGAACGGCGTGGTGCTCGCGGCTTCCCAGGGCTGGGACTCGAATCCCAACTCCGCCCTCCGCTATGGCGGAGCCTGGCCGTGGCATGGGGAGCGGATGACCGTGACCTACGTGGACGGAAGCGCGCGATCGATCACGCCCCGGGCGCTTGCTGAGGGTTGCGAGGTCGAGAAGGGATGGGAAGGCACGATCGCCGATTCCAGTAAGTACCTTTGGGATGCCCTCTAGGCCCGAATTCCGGTTCCAAGCCAAGACTTTAGGATAGAGTCTTAGGATATGCGCGCTGCAGCGTTGAAGCGTCTTCTCCTGTTCGGCGGCTTGGTCCTGAGCGGAGGACTTGCCCTGACTCCTTACGCCTCGGCAAGCGCGCCCACCGATAAGGAAATCCAGGCCATCTACCGCCAGGAGATCGCCAAAGTGCGGATCGACCGGCTGGAGCAGACGATCAAGACGGCCGCTTCGTTTGGCAGTCGCCTCACCGGCTCGGTGGGCGAGCAGAAGACCTTCGACTTCGCCGAGCGGCGCTTTCGCGAGATCGGACTTGAAAACATCCGCCGAGAAACGTTCAAAGTCACCATCCCAGACCCCGACTCGCGAGGCAAGCTAAGCGTTGGCGGGAAGATTGTCGACCTCTATCCCCTCTGGCCGAACCAGGTCCGAACCTCCACCTGCAGCGTTACGGGGCCTATCCTCTATGGCGGAAACGGGACGATGGAAGCCCTCGATGGAAAGCCCATCAGAGGGGCGATCGTCGTCCTTGAGTTCAACACCGGGGCCCGGTGGCGCAACGCCGCCAAACTTGGCGCAGCAGCGATCGTGTTTCTGGAGCCGGACGACATGGGGCGTTCCGAGGCGGAGCACAAGTTTTCTGCCGTTCCGCTGGACGTGCCTCGCTTCTATCTTCCGTTGAACTCGGCCGCTCCCGTTCTGGGAGCCGCGTACCGCGCTGCTCCCGCCAGTCTGGTGTGTCGTCAGAACTGGGTTGAGCGGACGAGCTGCAACCTACTGGCGGATCTTCCGGGCTCGGAGACGGGCTCCAAAGAACGGGTGCAGATTTCCGCTCGAGCGGACGCCAGTTCCCTCATTCCGGGCCTTGCTCCCGGGGCGGACTCTCTTTCTGGCATGGCGTCTCTTCTGGAAGTCGCGGGGATCCTGAAGCGCAACCCTCCGCGGAGAAGCGTCACGTTCATGATTTCCGGCGCCCATGCCCTTTCCCTTCAGGGCTCGCGCGAGTTCGTAGAGCGGCGGCTCCAGAAGCCTGAAGCGGGTTGGATGCTTAACCTTGATCTGGACCTTAGCTCCGGTAGTCCTACCATTGGCGGCTACGGACGCGGTTGGCTCTACGAGTACCGCGACGAGACCGAGGTGCAGATGGACAGCATCAGCCGGCTGCTCCGACGCCATGCCGATCGACTGGCTCCGGTGCTGGGGCAACCAACCCCCCGTCTGGTCTACACCGATGCGCTGAACAATTCCGACAATCGCACTTGGCGAAACAACATTCCGGGCAAGTTCGCCTTCAACTGCGAGACCTACAACCTGGCGAACATGAACGGCCTGACCTTCGCCACGATCGAAGACTCCCGTTCCCGGCTGGACACCCCGTTCGACACCCTCGACCAGGTCGACGTCAGCAATGTCTATCGCCAGACGCGAACCATCGTCGCGATGCTCCACCACATCCTGAACGACACGAGTTCGGTTGCGGAGACCAGCGACTTCCGGGTCCCGCTTGACGTTCGGGGACCCCAGCGGATGACCCTCATCGGAGGTTTCACTTCTGCCGAGGGATCGGTGGTTGCCTACGATCCGCAGCAGTCGTTCGTGCCCGACGTCAAGATTCCGGACAGCCTGGCGATCCTGCAGGGGCATCAGAAGACGATGATGGGCGTTCGGGGCGACCAGGTTCAGCTCACCGGAAAGGATGCCCGGTTCCACTTCACCGGCATCGCTGCCCGCTCCTCCTACGGGCCAGAGAAGGAGTACTTTGCCCTTCTCGGTGGCTACAAGCTCGACCCCACCACCGGCGACGTGATCTACGGCCCTGACGCCGGGCCGAACGGTTACTCTGCCTATCCCCTCGACTTCGTTCCCAAGACCGGAAGCCGAACATCGCCGATCGTGGTCTTCCGCTGCGTCGCTACCAACCTGTTCGACCTCGTGGACCCGCACGAGCTTAAGCCGATCGGCGGCTGGGACGTTCGGGAAGGGAACTCGGACGCCGAGCCCCGCAGCTACGGCCTGCAGTACTCGTTCACCGACATGCGCCTCACGAGCGAGGTCGAGGACACGGGCCTCCTCCTCACGATGCCCGGCACCCGCGTGAAGCTCCTTCTGCGGGGAAGCCGAATTGGGCAGACCAAGCTGATCCTCACCAACTCTTCCGAGAAGGACGAGGCAGGCACCGGTTACTTGACCCGTGGCGGAAAGAGTGGCGCGAATATGCCTGACGATCGGTCAAGCATTCCGGGAAAGACTTTCGTCAACCTTCCGCTTCAGGCCGCCAAGGACATCTCCGCAATCAACGAGAGCCGGATCAAACGGTTCCTGAAGTACCGGATCATCAGCCCCGGCGTGATCGAGCTCCAGCGCGAGGCCAAGGAGGAGATTCGATTGGCCGACGAGGCGATCGCCAAGATGCAGTGGAGCTCCGCCGAGCGCCACGCCCGGGGTGCCTGGGGCTACGCACTGCGGGCGCATCCGATCATTCAGCAGACCGCGAGCGACGTGGTCAACGGCGTAGTCTTCTACCTCTTCCTGATCATCCCGTTCAGCTACTTCATGGAAAGGTTGCTGTTTGGCAACCGCTCGCTGACCCGGCAACTTGGGGTTGCCGGCGGCATCTTCTTGGCCGCGTTCATCCTCCTGCGGGTCATCCACCCAGCGTTTGAGATCGTGACGAACCCAACGATGATCTTCGTTGGGTTCGTGATGGGCGCCCTGAGCCTCATCGTGATGATGTTCATCCTGGGCAAGTTCGAGACCTCGCTGCGTCAACTCAAGGCCCAGCAGAGTGGATTGCACGAGGTGGACATCCGGCGGATGAGCGTGGCCCTCGCCGCCTTCAACCTGGGGGTGAGCAACATGCGGCGTCGCAAGGCTCGCACCTTGCTGACCACCCTGACCCTAGTGGTGATGACGTTCATCGTGCTGAGCTTTACGAGCATCGTAAACGACCTCAAGCTCGTGGAGACGCCAAGTGACAACGTGGCCCGCTACACCGGTCTCATGATCCGCAATGCCGGGCTGGACCCGCTTGCCAACTCGACCTATCGCCAGATGGCGAACGAGTTCGCGGAGAAGGGTCAGATCGTTCGGCGGGTGTTCTATTACGGCGCCGACGTAGGAGACAACGGGGTCCTCACCCTTCAGCGGGGTGACCGGAGCATCGAGGCGCGCGCCATGCTTGGCCTGGAACCGGCCGAATCGGAGGTCACCCGACCCCAGGAAGCCCTCCTGCCCGGTGGCCGCTGGTTCCGCCCGGGAGACCGCAACGTCGTCCTCCTGCCGACGCCCCTTGCGGAGTCCTTGAAGATCGATATGCAGGACGTGGGCAAGGCCAAGATCTCCTTTGCTGGCGTCCAGTACACCGTGATCGGGCTCCTCGATCCCAGCATCCTACGCGGGATGACCGACCTCGACGGCGACGGACTGCTGCCCGCAGACTTCACGCTCTCCCGGGCGTTCCAGTCGGACAAAGGGTCCGGGAACGAGGCGTTTCGAAGCTACGTTCGGCTCGAGCCGGGCGTGTGCTTCGTCCTGCCGGCGGAGACCGCGATGGATCTGGGTGGAGACATCCGCAGTGTGGCGGCAGGATTCCGCAACCCAGACCTGACGCGAGAAGCTCTGAAGACCCTGATGCCGAGGTTCAAGTTGAACCTGTACGCCTCGGTCCTGAAGGACGATAAGGCCAAGTCTGAAACGGCGGTTGCATCGGAAAAGCTGCAGGTTCGCCAGTTCAGCGCCCAGCAAGGAAGCAAGAGCGCGGGCCTCGGGCTCGTAATCGTGCAGTTGATCATCGCGTCCGTGTTCGTTCTCAATACGATGGTCGCCACCGTCTACGAGCGCACCAAAGAGATCTCCATCTTCAGCGCAATCGGATTGGCTCCTAACCACATCTCGATGCTCTTCTTTGCAGAGTCGCTGGTGTACGGCGTTCTCGGGGCAGTGATTGGGTACTTCATGGCCCAGGGGATGGCCAAAGTCATCATCGCCACCGATATCTTGCCCGGACTCTTCTTGAACTTCAGTTCGTCGTCGGCCGTCCTCTCGGCCGGTCTGGTGATGGCGGTGGTTCTGGGCAGCACGATCTACCCCGCGCGACGGGCCGCGCAGATCGCGGCGCCCGCCATGGATCAGGATCCGTTCGAGTCCGAGCCGGAAGGCGACGAGTGGGACCTTCGATTGCCGTTCAGCATCGGCGCAGCCGAGGCTGAGCCGCTGTCCCGGTTCCTCGGCGAGTGGCTTCGAGCTTACGAGGAGTACACGATCGGCGACTTCGTTACGAGCGACACTCGGGTAGACGACGTTGGACCGGAGTACTCGGTGAGCGCCACTACGTGGTTGGCGCCCTACGACCTGGGGGTCAGCCAACAGCTGACGATCTGGGCGAGGCCCACCGAGGTGCCCGAGATCTACTCGCTCGACCTGGTGCTGCACCGGGAGGCAGGAGACCCGGAGAACTGGATCTCCGTCAACCGTCGGTTCCTCGAGAACATTCGGAAGCAATTTCTCACCTGGCGAACTCTTGATCGGGATCAGCGGGCGCACTACGAGCGCAAGGCCGAGGTGGAAGCTTGAGAGACTCTGGAACTGAAAGCGGCAGAAGAGGGTTTAATAGCCTGCGGATGAAACGGTTAGGACGCGTGAATCTCATTCTGATCCTGGCGGTTGCCGGGATGGCGGTCATTTTGGCCCTCATGCTGTTCACCAAGCCCTCGCCTACGCAGGTCGCCAACGACTTTATGGTTGCGTTGGCCAAAGGCGACGTGCCCAAACTGACGGAACTCAGCTTCCTTGACGGAGACGACAAGGCCGCCATGACCAAGAAGTGGGAGTACACAACTCAGGTTGTGGGACCCCACTACCACTTCCGCTGGTTGACCGTTGCCGAGACGCAAGCGGACAGCAATACCGCCAACGTCAAAATCCGCCTCTATCGGAATTCCCGGAACCCCGGGACCTACGAGGAGAACTTCGCAGTTCCGCTGATTCAGAAGGACGGGCGTTGGCTCGTCGACGTCCGATCCATCAGTCGCGAACTCTATCCTGGCTTGCCCCGCTAAATTATCGGGGTAATCGCGCTTTTGGGTGACTCCCGCCCGATCGACATCCACCTTAACCTAGGTTCGCCGCTAGGTGGATGTTATGAATTTGAAGTCGGTGTCCCTTTTTGCCCTGTTGACGGTTAGCGCCGTCTCCCATGCCACTCTTACCGATGTTGGCGAGTTCACGGGAACGCTCAGCGAAGGCTTCGAGTCGTTCTCGAACTACTACGATAACGGCGGCGGAGACTCCTCGCTGGCCATCATGGGTGGCGCAGCCTCCTTCGAGTCAAACCCGGTTGCCAGCTACCAGGCTTGGATCTACGAGCCCGGAACCGCGGATTGGGGGTTGGGCGACGGCCTGGCAAGCGTCCACGCCGGAGCGAAGGGGCTCGGCCTCTACAACAACGACTTCGAGGTCGACGCGTGGCTGGTCTTCAACGATGCGGTCAGCGCCTTTGGTGGGTACTTCACGAGCGATAACACGGGTCCCATCCAATTCACATTCTACGACTACTCTGGGTTTGTGATCGGGTCCGCCTCGTTTTCCACTGCCACGTTGAACACGGAGTGGCAGGGATGGACTTCCGACATAGACATCAAGGCGGTCCGGTTCACGGGTTCCGTGTTCCCGGTAATGGACGATCTTCAGGCTGGCGCGGTCCCCGAGCCGGCAACGATGGCCGTCCTCGGCCTGGGACTAGCTGCCGCGGCACGCAAGCGCCGCCAGTAACCGCCGACTGGCGGAACTCGACTCAGCCCAGAGGCCTTGCGCCGCTGGGCTGAGTCGTTTCTACTGCGGTGCTCGGGGCGCTGCCATTCGCAGTCCCTTCATCGGGACACGGGTAGGCGCAACGCCTACCGGAGTGGCGTAGAGATCGTAAGCCTCGGCCTTCGTGACCTCGACCTTTACCAAGTCTCCCGGCTTGGCCACGCCAGACGCGTTGTCTACGAAGACCAGCCCGTCGATCTCGGGGGCATCCCGATGAGATCGCCCGATCGCCCAACCGGGCTGGACGTCGTCTACGAGCACGGAAAGCTCCCTTCCAACCCAGGCGCGGTTGGCGTCCATCGAGATCCCCTGCTGAACGCGCATCAGCCGGTCGTAGCGCTCGCGCTTGAGGCGGAAGGGCACCTGTCCTTCCATGTCGTGGGCGGGCGTGCCCGGTTCCTTGGAGAACACGAACGCACCGACCCTGTCCAGCTTGGCCGCACGAACGAAGTCCAGAAGATAATCGAACTCTTCCGGGGTCTCGCCGGGGAACCCCACGATGAAAGTGGTTCGGATGGCAACTTCGGGCATTGCCGCCCTGACCTTGCCCAGAAGGCTTAGGTAGCGCTCACCGTCCCAGGGCCGCCGCATGCGCTTCAGGGTCTCCGGGTGCGCGTGCTGCAGGGGAATGTCCAGGTAGGGAACCACCTTGGGCAGAGTCGCCATGGCCTCGATCACTTCGTCGGTAAGGCGATTGGGATAGAAGTAGAGGATACGGATCCACTCGATCCCCTCGATTCCGTTGAGCTCGCGGAGGAGGCGAGGAAGGGTGAACTCCTTGTAGAGGTCGTAGCCGTACTGGGTTACGTCCTGCGCGATCAGGTTGAGCTCCTTGGCTCCTGTGTTCGCCAGGTGTCGGGCTTCCGCGAGGACGCGCTCGATGGGTTTGCTCTCGTGGGCTCCTCGGAAGCTTGGGATGGTGCAGAAGGTGCACTTGTGGTCGCAGCCCTCGCTGACCTTCAGGTAGGCGCTCCACGGCCGCCCGGTGCGGGCCCGGGAGGGAATGTCGGCCCAGCGGTGGTGGGGGGCTCCAACCTCGATCCGTTGGCCGGGCAGGGTCAGGGTATCGCGTACGATCTCGTCAAATCGGCCCATCTGGCCCACTCCAACGTAGCTGTCCGCTCCTGGGGCCAGTTTCATCAGGTCTGCGCCAAGGCGCTGCGCCAGGCATCCGGCCACGATCACCTTGCCAGTTCGGCCCGCCTTCTTCTCGCGTACCGCGTCCTTGATCGCTTGGATCGACTCCTCCTTCGAGGACTCCAGGAATCCGCAGGTGTTGATGACGGTCACGCTCGTCTTCTTGGCCGCTCCGTCGATGTCGTACCCGGCGCCGCTGAGAACCCCCGCGATCTCCTCAGAGTCCACGTCGTTTTTGGCGCACCCGAGGGTGACGATCTTTACCTTGAGAGATGAATCGGGCACGGGTTCGATTATGGTGGCTCCAGACGGCAAAACGTCCGATCCAGGTTCCTGGATCGGACGTCGGCCCCAGTGGGGAGTACGGATTACTTGCGTCGCTTGCGGGCTACGCCGGCGGCGCCAATCGCGAGGAGGGCCATGGAGGCAGGCTCCGGAACGGCCTCGATGCTGCCGATGGTGTAGTCTCCGCCGGCGTTGTTGTAGAACTGGAACTCGACGGTGTCTGCCGAGCCGAGAAGGGATGCGCCGGTGAAATCGAAGGTGGCCGTGCTCGAGCCAGGGTTCACCGTTCCATTCACCTGGTTGAACGAGACGATGCCGCCTGCACCGTTGCTCTCAACCAAGAACGCAAAGACGGAAAGCGGGAGGTCGTTGCTGAGGAACTCGACCTGCAGCTTGGGCGTGGCGCTCAGGTTGAAGTTGCTGTCTTGGTACCCAAAGCCGGTCTCATAGCCGTAGGCCAGAACGGCAACGCTCTTGAGACCAGGACCGGCAGAGTGCGAAAAGGTCCCGTTGTCGATCGTGCCCTGCACCTTCGCCTTGGCGTCCTCGCTAAGAGGATTGTCCAGGACGGAGAGGTAGGTGGTGCGGTCTCCGCCGAGCACGGATGCGGCCTCGGTGTGCAGGTCGTTCCCCTGGATGTAGCCGGTGTCGTAAGCACCGTCGACAAAGCCGTCGATGAGGAGAGAGGCGTTCGCGAAAACCGAGGAGGCGCCGACAACGATAAGCAGTGCAATTTTCTTCATGTTAGTTCCCCAAGGGGCCTTTGCTGACTGCAAAAGTTTCGACCGGAGACAGTAACTTTGCCAGTCACGGGAAAGGGCGTCCTTCTTTGGCGTGACGCTTAGCGTGCCGCCACCCCTGGGCAGGACGCAATGGAAAACGCCCGAGCCACCTTAGTGGCCCGGGCGCTCGTGCGCCTCAGAGTAGAGGCTTACTTGCGGCGCTTGCGCGCAGCAGCGGCGAGGCCAAGTCCGAGAACGGCCATGGTTGCCGGCTCCGGAACCGCCTCCACTCCGCCGATCGCGAAGTCGCCGGCAGGGAGGTTCTTAAAGTCGAGTCCAAGGAAGTCGACGTCAGATCCAACGATTCCAGAAAGGTCGATCGTCTTCACGCCTGCTCCGGCCGTGATCGAGAAGGCCTTCTGGCCGTAGTCGGTGTAGGCAACGCCGGTTAGTGCCTGGTCGTTTGCCAGGAAGTCCAACACAAGGAGCTGGTTCGCGGACAGATCGAGGTCTAGACTTGGGCCGCCAAATCCCCATCCGACCGATGCCACTACCGACACGTTCGGACCCGCGGTGACGGTGAAGATCCCATCGGAGACGGCAGGCACGACGCGCATGCGAGCATCCGAGGAGGACGGGTTGCTGGTCACCTGCAAGCGGGTGGAGCGAACTCCTCCAATTGCGCTGGCGGCGGCGGTATCAACCTGGAAGGTGTCTCCGGTGATGTAGTTGGAGTTGTAGGCGCCGGTCTTGAAGTCGTCGATTACGATAGACGCGTTGGCGGCGGACGCACCGACTCCGAGCAATGCAAATAGGATGAGGTTCTTCATGTTAAGTCCTTGATTTGAAATGGCCCGCCCCCCAATGGAGGCAGGCCGGAACAATGGGAATTACTTGCGTCGCTTGCGAGCGATGCCAGCGGCGCCAATGGCCAACAGAGCCATCGAAGCGGGCTCCGGAACGGCCTGGATGCTGCCGATCGTGTAGTCTCCGCCCGCCGAGTTGTAGATGTCGAACTCGATGGTGTCCACGTTGCCGATCAGCGCAGAGCCGGTGAAGTCGAAGCTGACCATGGTGGAACTGCCGACCGGGCCGACGTTGGCGACGCGGACGTCGAACTGATCAACCCCGCCGAATCCGTCACCGGTCAGGATGAAGGCACGGACGGTGAGATCCAGGTCGCTGGTCAGGAACTCGATCTGGAACTTCGGGGTGGCCGAAAGGTCGAAATTGCTGTTCAGAACGTCCCAGTACATTCCGTTCGTCTGGGCGCCGTAGCCAAGCGCGGCAACGGTCTGCAGGCCGGGGCCAGCCGAGTGGGAGAACACGCCGTTCTCGACCGTGGTCTGGACCTTGACCTTGGCATCCTCGTCGAGCGGGTTATCGATGATGTCGATCAGCGTCGAGCGAGTACCACCCAGCACCGATGCGGCGTTGGTAGAAAGCACGCGACCTTGCACGTAGCCAGAGTCGTACGCCCCGTCGGTGAAATCGTCGATGATCAGATTGGCGTTAGCGGCCACGGTTCCGGCGCCGACTACGAAAAGCAATGCAAGTTTCTTCATGAGGGAATCCACTGAGCGGCACACGCCGCAGCACAAAGAGTGTGCGTTTGGATTCCGCTATCGGCGCGTCGCGCAAAAGAGCGAAACGGATACGTGCGACACTGGGCGAATTCCCAGGTTTCGAAGCTAGGGGGGTATGCCAAACCGTCCGCAATGGTGCACTGGAGGCACCATTGCGGACGGGAGTGGCCGCAAGCGGGGTCGTCTTGGGAGGTAGCCCCCGCCTACGACCGCTGGGAGGTCACCTTCGGCGGCGCGCCATTGCCGCCAGGCCGAGGCCGATCAGGGCCAGGCTTGCCGGTTCCGGCACCGCCTCGATGTTCCCAAGGCTAAAATCGCCGGCGGGAGCGTTGAGGAACTCGAACCTCAGCGCATCGCAGTCGGCGAGGCCGTCCATTCCAGCCAGGTTCAGGTACTCGGTCCCGATGCTCGAGTAGGCCGGGATGGTGAAGTCCCGATCATCCATCTCGTCGACCACGGTGTTCGACGCGTCGGTGGAGACCGTTCGAACCGTGAGTCGGAGAGGCTGATCGTTTGCCAGGAAGTCGAGCTTCAGGATAGGAGTCGCGGCCAGGTTGAGGTTGAGAGGATCGACCCAGCCTGCCGAGGTCAGGCCATAGCCCAAACCGGCATAGACGGTGACTTCGGGGCCAGCCGACACCGAGTAGACGCCGTCGGCCACCGTGGTGGATACGCGAAGCCGCGTATCGGAGGCGTCTGGGTTCTGGAGGACGTTTAGATAGGTCCATCGAACTCCACCGATGGCCGTTCCAGCGGCCGTGTATGCCTCGGCCGACCCGGTTCCAAAGTAGCCGGAGTTGTAGCCACCGGTCTTGAAGTTGTCAATGAGTAGCGACGCATTCGCTGCAGAGGCGCCGACTCCAAGGATGAGAAGGAAAGCAAGGTTTTTCATGGGATTGCGCTCGGCTGGTCGGGGGCAGCCCGCGCACGGGCTGCCCCAAGGAGGTAGTGCCAACGCTTAGCGTCGGCGTCGAGCAAGGCTGGCAATGCCGATCGCGAGAAGGGCAATGCTTGCCGGCTCGGGAACGGCCTGGATGCCGCCGATCGCGAAGTCTCCACCGGCCTCGTTGTAGAAGTCGAACTCGATGGAGTCGACTTGCCCCAGCAGGGTTGCGCCCGTGAAGTCGAAGGTCACCCAGGTGCTGGAACCGACCGGGTTAACGGTCTGGGACTCCAGGTCGTAGCTAGCTAGGCCGCCCACTCCATCGCTCTTGCAGAGGAAGGTTCGAACCAGCAGCGGAAGGTCGTTCGCGATGAACTCGATCTGGATCTTCGGGGTGGCCGCGAGGTTCCAGTTGTTGTCCAGATAGTCGAAGTACAGGCCGTTCTTCTGAACCCCGTAGCCAAGAGCGGCGACGGACAGGAGGCCCGGACCCGTTGCGTGGGTGAAGATGCCGTCCTCGACCGTGGTCTGGACCTTGATCTTGGCGTCTTCGTCAAGTGGGTTGTTGAGAACGTCGACGATCGTGGACCTCGTGCCGCCCAGCACGGAGGCGGCGGTGGTGTTAACGACACGTCCCTGCACGTAGCCAGAGTCGTAGGCGCCGTCGGTGAAGTCGTCGATCAGGAGGGTCGCGTTAGCGATCACAGACCCGGCTCCGAGAACGAAAAGCATGGCAAGTTGTTTCATTTCGGTTTCCCCCCGGCAGTTTTTGCCCTTTGGGTAACCACAGTCTTGCTAGGGTCAGGAACCCTTCGCCAGTCACGATTACGAGGTCGCTCCTTGCCCGTAACGGGAAAGCGGGTAAGGGAAATCAAGGACATTGGTCCATGCGAGGCCCTTCGTTCGTCCCTCCCTACATGCAAGAAGATCGTCTCGAGGCTGAGACTCCGCCCTCGTCCGTCATCTGGAAGGTGATCGGAGCTTCCTCGGCTGGAACGTTGATCGAGTGGTACGACTTCTACATCTTTGGAAGTCTGGCCACCGTGATCTCCAAGGAGTTCTTCCCGCAGGGGAACCCGACGGTCGCGCTGATTTCGACGCTGGCCACCTTCGCCACCGGCTTCATCGTTCGCCCCTTCGGCGCGATCCTCTTCGGGCGCATGGGCGACCTGGTCGGCCGCAAGGTTGCCTTCCTGCTGACCCTGATGCTGATGGGCGCGAGCACTTTCGCGATCGGCCTCCTGCCCACTTACGCGCAGGCTGGCGTTGTGGCGCCGGTACTTCTGCTGTTACTCCGGCTCGTTCAAGGTCTTGCCCTTGGCGGCGAGTACGGCGGAGCCGCAACCTACGTGGCGGAACACGCTCCAACCGATAAACGTGGGTTCTACACCAGCTTTATCCAAACCACGGCCACCCTCGGCCTGTTCGTGTCGTTGGGCGTGATCCTCCTGGTGAAGCAGTCCATGGGCAACACAGAATTCGAGGCTTGGGGATGGCGGATTCCGTTCCTCCTATCCCTTGTCTTGGTGGTGTTCAGCTACTTCATTCGGCGCAAACTCGCGGAGTCTCCGCTCTTCGCCCGGGCCAAGGCGGCTGGACAGACCAGCGTCAACCCGCTCAAGGAGAGCTTCGGCAACCCTGAGAATCGACGCATGGTCATCCTAGCGCTCATCGGAGCTACGGCGGGCCAAGGCGTGGTTTGGTACACGGGCCAGTTTTACGCCCTGTACTATTTGCAGACCGTGCTCAAGGTGGAGTTCGTGATGTCCAACTACATCATCGCGGTGGCGCTCCTCCTCGCGACTCCATTCTTCGTGGTGTTCGGAGCCCTCAGCGACAAGATCGGCCGCAAGAAGATCATCCTCACCGGTTGCGCCCTGGCGGTGATCTGTTGGCTCCCGATCTACCAAGCGATGGTGGCGGCCTCCGGCTGGAACCCTGCAAACCCCACCGCCGCGGCCGTGAACCCCAACATGATGGTCCTGACCCTGCTGGTCTTCCTGCAGGTGCTCTTTGTTACGATGGTGTACGGGCCGATAGCCGCGTACCTGGTCGAGCTGTTCCCGACTCGGATTCGCTACACGTCGATGTCGTTGCCCTATCACATCGGCAACGGCGTCTTTGGTGGCCTCGTCCCGCTCATCGGAACGGCCGTCGTTGCCTCGACGAAGAACATCTACGCCGGGCTTTGGTACCCAATGGTCGTCGCCTCCCTCACGTTCGTTCTGGGATGGTGGTTGCTCCCCGACAAGCGCGGGGTAGACCTAGCCGCGTAGGTCCCAGATCCGGTAGCCGAGCGCGAACAGGCTGGCCCGCACCGCCCGCAGGGTGGTTTGAGTCAGCTCGGCGCGATTCGACTTGGCGGCCGCCGCGTCTTCCTGGGTGAGTTCAAGCAACACGTTGCGTCGGTAGAGAATCTGGTCGTCGGTGGCGCTCACGTAGAAGAGCTCGGGCGTCTCGTCGAAGAACGCGTCGAGGCGCTTGGCGGCTTCGTCGGCCCTCTCCAAGGCGTCGGTGCCTGCGAAGCCGACCAGGCGGCGACCAGCAAAGGAGAGTTCGACAATGCCGTTTTCACCGGGCTTGACGAGGGTCCGAAAGGTGGTGGTCACCAAGGACCGGCGGACAGGAATCCCGGCGTCCCGCACGTAGGCGTAGAGGCTGGAGGCTCGCTTGCGAGATAGCGGGTGGGTTTGGTAGATACCCCAGTCGATGTCGGGACGTCCCCTTTCGTCCCGGGCCAGCCGCTCCATGAAGGTCACCATCCCCACTGCGTTGTACTTGCTCCGGGCCATGTACTGGAAGCCTCCATAGTCGGCGGAGTCCTCGGCTTGCAGGCTCCATCCGCTACCCTTGGCCTGGCCGATTAGGGAGCCCAGTTGAAACGCTCCAAGGCCGGCGTCTCCCGCACCGGCGAGGATGCCAATGAGGATCAGCGGTAGGGTCACTGCGTTGAGCTTGCTCTGCTCGCGTTGCATCCAGGCCACGTGTCGGAATGCAGCGTGGGAGATCTCGTGGGCGATTACGCCCGCCAGTTCGTCGTCGCTCTCCGCGTACTTCACCAGCCCTTCGTAGATGTAGATGAATCCGCCGGGAAGGGAGAACGCGTTCACGTCGTCGCCCTTGATCACTTTGAAGGTGTAGTCGAACGGGCTGAGGCGCTTGTCGCCCCAGGAGACTTGAACGGGCGTAACCCTCGCGATCTCTGCCATCTCGGCCCCAATTCGCTCCACACGCTTGATGGCATCAGCGTTCTCCGAGAACTTCTCTTGCTTGGCGACTTCCTCGCTATATTTGCGGCCCATTTCGGCGTCGCGGGCGATGTCGTCTTTGTGGCGCTTTTGATCCTGCTCGCTGGGCGCTGCTTGCTCGTCCCAAGCCCGGGCTACCAGGGCATTCAGCTCCGGGTCCCGCGTGTAGAATTCGGAGCCGTGGCCCCCACCTCCGTGGATCGCCAGCGCCACCAGGGCAGACATTAGGATCATGCTCTACCTTCTGACGCACGAATCGATGGTGTCGCCTCCATCAAAGGCGCCGGGTCCGTCACGGGAGTCAATCGAAGATCACCATCGGCTTCAAGATTCTGCCCTCCTTCATGGCCTCATATGCTGAAGGAAGCTCAGATATTCCGATGAAATGAGTCACGACCTGCTCGGCCCGAACCTTTCCTGCTCGGAGGGCGGCGATCGCCTCCACGCAGTCGCGTTGGGCGCAGGAGTAGGCATGGGCAACGCGAAGGTCCGCGAAGTAGGCGGCCTCGGGCACCCTCAGATCCTCCCCGGGGGGCAATGGGGCGAACATCACGATGGTTCCACCCGGCTCGATGTGACGCATCGCAACGTCGAAGGCCGGCTGGGATCCCGGGCAAACGAAGACCGCGTCGAATACTCCGCCCGGTGCGGCTCTGGCGTCGAGGCCGAGGTTCTTAGCCCACTCTACGCGGGCGAGATTAGTGTCGATCCCGACCGCTCCCGGCACCATCAGGAGGTGGAGAAGGCCCATGAACCCGAGACCAACGACCAGAGTCCTAGAAGGCTCTGGGGCAAGCCTTAAGCTTTTCATCACGCAGGCCAACGGTTCCACGAGCGCCGCGTCCACCGCCCGCAGATCGTCCACGAGGTGGGCATCGTCTAGGTTGGGAAGAGGAACCGCGAACCGCTCCGCCATGCCTCCGGGAATCAACTTGGTGGTCTTCCACTGGGGCGAGTGCACGGTTCCAGCGAAGGGGCCCGAGAGGCTGGCGGCGTGGTGGTGAGGAAATACGCGCGAGCCAACCGGGAACCGCGGGTCTTGAGACTCCTCGATGATCCCCGCGACTTCGTGTCCGATGACGTGGGGGATCTTGCGATCCATGTACCACTCCATCAGTTCGCCGGAACATAGGCCGCACGCCTCGGTGCGGACGAGGATGCCGCCTTCCGGGCACACCGGTACAGGCTCCTCCATGATCGCAATCTTTCCTTGGCCGACGTACCTGGCGAGCTTCAACGGATGAAGTATGCCAAATCGCGCGTTAGCCTTTCGCCAGTACTCGCCCGAGCCACTCCTTCAGGATGTCCACGATGTTCGGGTTGAAGGAGCCTCCGCGGCCCCATTTCGCCAAGCTGTCCTTCATCGAGGTCGTCTGGCTGAACCCATGGTCGCTGTTGGGTACGACTTTGAACTCCGCCGAGCCAGCCTTCTTCGCGTTCAGGATGTCCGCCACGAACTCGTGGTCCCAACGGGTGGAGACGAAGTCGTTCTCTCCCCAAAGAGTGAGAACCTTGGCGTCGGTCTTCATCCACGCGGCGACCAGGTTCTTCTTCGCAAGCTGCTGGAAGAACGCGACTCCGACGCCGGACATCGTCTTCCCGTCTGGGGATAGCCCGTTGACCACGCCGGCCAAGGCGGGTGCCTTGGCGATGGTCTCCCTGGGCGATAGGCCCTCGTTGAACAGGTAGTGGCATGCGGCACTGAGTTGGCGCATCTCGTCGTCCACGTCCTGCGGAGCGCTCCCTCCCAGAAGAGATTGCCGACGGCTGTTCTCCAGCCAGTACTCCGTCCAGGTCTTGGAGATGGTGCCCGAAACGGCGATACCGGCTAGGCTTTCCTCCTTCGCGAGAAGCGGGCCAAAAGCTCCGCCCATGCTGTGCCCGAAGACGGCGATGCGATTCTTGTCGATGAACGGCATCGTCTTGGCCAGGCGAAGCGCCTGCAGGTACGCGTCGAACTCGTCGTCGAACAGGAGGTCGGCGTAGGCAGGACCCTCGCTGTCGCCGAGCCCGGGCTTGTCGATGCGCAGCGTCGCGTAGCCAAGCTTGGCCAGCGGCCCCATCGTATTGCCGTACGGGATCGCGCCAAAGTCCCCGTCAACGCTGTACGCCCCGATTCCGCCGATCAGGAAGACGGTCGGGAATGGCCCCGCCCCATCCGGGTGCGTGGCGATCACGCGAATGCGCTTCCCCTTGCTGACCACTTGGTCGTAGACAACCTGCGCACCGGGCTCCACCTGCTTCGGCTTCTCCTGAAGAACTCCCGATAGCTTCACCAGGGCCCCCGCACGCCGCACCTGAACCTCGATCGCCTTGCCGGCGGGAAGGCTGAGGATAATCGGCCCAACCGCGGCCCGCGAAGACACCTTCTGTCCGGCGATCGAAACCAGGATGTCTCCATCTTTGAGCTTCAAGCCCTCGGCAGTCTGGCCCGGAAGGACCCTCAGAACCTTGGCGCCTTCGCCGGGAGCGATCTGGGCCGCCTTTGCCTCGTCTTCGGAAACCGGTGCAAGCTGCGCTCCCAGCGATGCCTTGCGGGGCAGCGGCGCGCCGCGTTCTACCGGGCCTTGGCCCATGCTAACGGCGGCCAAGGCGAGGGCAAAGAAAACGGATAGGTGGCGATTCACGCCTCTCTTTACCGCGAACCGAGGCTTCAAGGTTTCGCCGTTCAGACGAGTGCGAGGGACTTGGGGGCGAGAACCCCACGCAAAGCGTTTAGGAACTGCCCCAACCCGTCGATCCGTTTGACCTCGTCGAAGCCAACAAACTCGCCATACCGCGAGGCCAGGTTCAGCCACTGCTTGAGCCGCGAGAGGGTCCGGGCTTCCGAAGCTCCCGTGCTGCAGGCGAGGAATCCTTCGATCGAAGCAATCCAATCGACCTCCCGTACTGGCTCCGAGCTCCTCAGACCCAACTCGTACGCGATCTGCCCTGGCAATCGGGGATCGGCAAGGGCTCCTCGCCCTACCATGAAGTGTTGCGCCCCAGTAACGTCCTGGCAGCGTCGGAAGTCGTCGATCGTCCAGATGTCGCCGTTGGCAATGACCGGGATTCCGAGCGCCTCTCGTACTTGGCGGATCGGCTCCCAGTAGACCGGGGGCGCGTAACCCTGGGTCCGCGTGCGGGCGTGGATGGTCAACCAGGAGGCGCCCCCTTCTGCCGCCATCGCGGCGTTCTCGTGGATCGCATCGATCGAGTCCCAGCCCAATCTCAGCTTGGCTGAAACCGGTACGGACTCGGGGACTGCCGAACGCACCGCCGAAACCACGTCGCGAATCCGGCACGGGCTCCGCAGCAGGGAAGCCCCGCCATCGTTGCGGTTGACCGTAGGAGCCGGACATCCGAAGTTGAGGTCGATCGCCATCGCTCCGGCGCGCACCGCTGCGACCGCGGATTGGGCCATGCGCTCGGGATCTCCCCCGAGAATCTGAACTTGGACTGGAAGACCTGAAGGCGTAAGAGACCTGCTGGCCAGTTCAGGAACCTCCCTCAGGAAGACCTTAGCCGGCAGGGGATCGGAGCTGACGCGGATGAACTCAGAAACCGCGTAGCTAAAGGCGCCGCACGTGCCCTGGTAGTCCCGCATCGCGGAATCGGTGATGCCGTCCATCGGGGCCAGAACCAGCGCAGGGCGTTGCGGCTGAAGCACCCCGACATTATGAGGCGATATGCCACGATGAACTCCATGTCCCCAACCTCGCATGCGCTGCCTGCGGACGCCGGCTCCGGCCTTTCCCGCCTCTGGCACTATGCGCGACGACACCGGCCGCGTGTTGTGGCAGCGGTCACCTACAGCACGCTGGGCAAGGTTATGGACGTCGTTCCCGAGGTCCTGATCGGCGCGGTCATCGACGTGATCGTGCGGGGCCAGGATTCCTTCTTCGCCACCCAGTTCGGAGTCGCCGATCGTTGGCAACAGCTCCTCATTCTGGCCGTGCTCAACGCGTTCGCGTGGATCTTCGAGTCGCTCTTTGGCTACCTTTCCGCCCTCACCTGGCGGAACCTCTCTCAGACCATCGAGCACGAGATCCGGACCGACCTCTACGCCCACGTCCAAGGCCTTGAGGTCGCGTGGTTCGAGGATTCCACGAGCGGCGGCCTCCTCAGCGTCCTGAACGACGATATCAACCAGCTGGAGCGCTTCCTCGACGGCGGCGCCAGCTCCATCATCGTCGTCTTCTGGAACGTCGTGCTCGTGGGCGCGGTGTTCGCGGCTAGCTCGTGGCTCTTGACCCTTCTAGCCTTCATCCCGATCCCGCTGATCGTGTTCGGCTCCGTGCGGTACCAGAAGCTTCTGCAGCCTCGGTACGCCAAGGTCCGCGAGGCAGTTGCCGAGCTCTCCGCAACCCTTTACACGAACCTTGGCGGTATCACCACGATCAAGGCGTTCACCGCCGAACCGCGCGAAGCGAGCCGCATCGAGCGGGTCTCCGAGGACTATCGCCAAGCCAACCAGAACGCCATTCGGTTCTCCGCTGCGTTCGTACCCCTCATCCGCATGGTGATCCTCTCCGGGTTCACCTGCACGCTCCTCATCGGCGGCTGGATGGCCTTGAACCAGCGGATGGAAGTCGGCATCTACTCGGTGCTCGTCTTCATGACTCAGCGGCTCCTCTGGCCGTTGACCTCGCTGGGCGACACGTTCGACCAGTACCAACGCGCCATGGCCTCCACCAAGCGGATTTTCGGTCTCCTAGACGTGCGCCCCACGATGCAGGAGGGAACCGCCCCGATTGCCCTTCCCGCAAGAGGGCACGTCAAGCTCGACCAAGTGGCCTTTGGCTACGGAGACGGAGTCGACATCCTTAAGGGCATCACGATCGAGGTCCCTGCCGGAGAGACCCACGCGATCGTTGGGGCTACCGGAGCCGGCAAGTCCACCGTCGTGAGACTTCTGCTCCGCTTCCACGATGCGCGTTCTGGCCAGGTGCTGGTGGACGGACAGGACGTACGCAACCTCACCTACTCCAGCCTTCGCGGGGTCATGGGGTACGTGAGCCAAGACGTCTTCCTGTTCCATGGCACCGTACGAGAGAACATCGCCTATGGCCGTCCCGAGGCTTCGCTCGAACAGATCGAGGAAGCGGCCAGGTCGGCGGAGGCCCACGGGTTCATCCAGGAACTTCCCAACGGCTACGACACCGTGGTCGGGGAGCGGGGCCAGAAGCTCTCGGGTGGTCAGCGCCAGCGGCTCTCCCTGGCCCGGGCGATCCTCCGCGACCCGGCGATTCTGGTCCTGGACGAGGCAACGTCGGCGGTGGACAACGAGACCGAGGCCGCGATTCAGCGCTCCCTGGCCAAGGTCACCCAGGGCCGCACGTCGATCGTAATCGCGCACCGGTTGTCGACCGTCCGCGACGCCGACAAAATCTGGGTTCTGGAGGCTGGACAGGTTGCCGAATCAGGCACCCACGACCAGTTGGCCGCCGGCAACGGGCTCTACGCGGCGTTGTGGCGAGTTCAAACCGGCGAGTCTGCCTGAAACCAGATTTGGAGCAAGGCAGGTCCACCCCCCGGTGCTATACTCTCGGAGCCGGGATCTGCGCGGCAGCAGGCTGGTGAACCCCGCCAGGGCCGGAAGGCAGCAACGGTAAGTCGGTTCTCTGTGCGACGCATCAATCCCGGTATCTCCGCCGACTAAGTCCCGTGGCAGGCCTCTCCCTCTACCGAAAGTACCGCTCTCAATCGTTCGGCGCTCTGGTCGGCCAAGACCACGTCGTACGTTCGATTCGCAACGCCATCACGTCCGAGCGGATCGCCCACGCGTTTCTCTTCACCGGCCCGCGCGGCACCGGCAAGACCTCGATGGCGCGCCTCTTGGCCAAAGCCCTCTGCTGCGAAAACGGGCCCTCCCCGGACTTCCGCGACGACGACCCGATCGTGCAGGCGATCACCGATGGAGCATGCGTGGACGTCTTCGAGATCGACGCGGCCTCTGAGTCGGGGGTCGAGAAGGTCCGCGAGAACATCATCGAGACCGTCGAATACCTCCCGATGATGTGTCGGTACAAGGTGTTCATCATCGACGAGGTCCACGACCTGTCGTCGCGCGCGTTCGACGCCCTCCTCAAGACCATCGAGGAGCCGCCCGCCCACGTCATTTTCATCCTGGCGACCACGGAGTACAACAAGGTGCCGCCCACGATTCGGAGCCGTTGCCAGCGGTACGAGTTCCACCGTGCAACCATCCAGAACCTGGTGGATGTTCTTGAGCGCGTGCTTGAGGCGGAAGGCGCCGAAGCGGAGCCCCGCGCCATCACTGCGATCGCGCGAATGGCGGACGGCGGATACCGCGACGCACTAACCCTCCTAGAGCAAGCAATGATCACCGCCGAGGGCAAAATCACCCTCGAACTGGTTTACGACCAACTCGGCTTGGTGCCGGAGCAACTGGTGGACGATCTCCTCACCTCTGTCAAGGAGAGATCGGTTCCTCGAATCCTAGAGATCTTGGACGAGGTTGCTCGACGGGGCCGCGACCCTCGCTCGCTGCTGGAATCCCTGATGTACCGGCTGGCCGACCTTACCCGGGCGGGCTACCAAGTTGGGCAGCCCGGGTTCGAGGACGGGACGCGGGAAGCCGCCCTCCATGACCTTGCCGTGCGCCTGGGAGCGGAGACTATCCTGCGCCTGCGTGGCTCGTTTGCGGAGGCCCACCGCCTGATTCGCGATATCTCCTTGCCCCGCCTCTGGCTGGAGTCGGAGATCCTGCGGCTCGCGGGAGATCCTACTCCTGCCAAGGTCGAGGCGACGGTTCACGCCGAGTCCCCGGCACGGGTGAAGCCGCCCGTTCGAGGCACCCCGCCCACGGAAACCGCACCCGTGGCCAAGCTGGAGGTCTCGGCGGCCGAGCCCGCGCCACCGGTGGTTGCGCCCCCAGTGGCCGAGCCCGAACCCATGGTCCCTGCTACGGGAGGGCCGGAGGACATGATGGCGCACGCGGCAAGGCTGTGGGCTCGCACCTACCAGTCCCTCAACACGAACGGACAGATGAAATTTGCCCAAGCCGCGGTGTTGAAGGCGGACGAGGTCTCGATCGTAATCGGGATGCCGCGCACCATCTACCAATGGATGCAGGGACGCCCCGGAGCCGAGGAGCACCTAGCAAAATCTTTCCAGACGGCTACTGGCGACTTGCGGAAACTAGAGTTTCAGCCGGTTACCCGTGCGGACCTGGGCTCGACCCAGCAGGACGCGGTAGAATTGCCCGTCGAAGGCGAGGACCTTCATCGACTCGTAACCGAGCAGATGACGCCCCGCGACCCGTAGACCCTAGGAGATCGACGATGAAACTTCCCCGCGGATTTGGTGGACAAGGATTCTCTTCCGCCCTTCAACAGGCCCAGGCCGCCATGGCGCGCGCCCAAACCCTGGAAGACGAACTGGCGAATGAGCGCGTTGGCGTGGACAAGGGTCCGGTCAAGGCGATCTTTGATGGCACCGGCAAGCTGATCAAAATTGGCATCGACCCGGCCATTGTGGACCCCGAGGACGTAGAGGCCCTCGAGGACCTGATCGTTAGCGCCGTGCGCGACGGATTCGAAACGGCCACGGCAATCCGGAACCAACGGGTTCAGGAAATCATGCCGAACATTCCCGGCCTCTAAATGCACTTCGCCAAGCCCCTGGCCGAGCTGATCGCCGAACTCGAGCGACTTCCAGGGGTTGGGCCGAAGTCTGCCCAACGCCTCGCCTACCACCTACTCAAGGTGCCCCTGGCCGAAGCTGGACGCCTCGCGGACGCCATCCGAGAGGCTCGGAACCGCCTCCGCTTCTGCGCGGCCTGCCAGGACGTTTCCGAGACCGAGTACTGCGTGATCTGCGCGGACCCGCGCCGCGATCCCCACACCCTCTGCGTTGTGGGAGAGCCCAAGGACGTTGCCGCAATCGAACGCACCCATGAGTTCAAGGGCATGTACCACGTGCTCCATGGCTTGATGAGCCCGATGGACGGTATCGGCCCGGAGCAGCTACGCATCAAGGAACTCCTGGGCCGTCTTGAGGGCTCCGTCGAGGTCATCATCGCGACCAACCCAACCATCGAGGGGGACGCCACGGCGCTCTACTTGTCAAGGTTGCTCAAGCCAATTGGGATTCGCGTGACCCGCCTGGCCCATGGCATGCCCATCGGTGGAGAACTGGACTATGCCGATGCGGCGACGTTGGTCAGCGCTCTCGAGTACCGACGGGAGATGTGAGGGGCGGCTCCATCATGAGCATGCTCTCGACGGCCGAAGCGAATCGACCCCAGCGCGCCTGACGGCGGCGCAACTCCTTCGAACCGGCTTCGGTGAGGCGATAGAGCCGGCGGTTGGGTTTGCCGACCTGGGCTTCCCACTCCGATTCCACGAACCCGAGATCCTCTAGGCGTTGCAGGGCGGGGTACAGCTGGCCCTCGCCGATGGTGATGCTGCCTTCGCTTAGGCGAGACACCATTCGGGCGATGCCGTACCCGTGCAGCTTGCCAGCCTGCAGGGTCCCCAAGATAACCGCCTCAAAGTCAACGCGAAACGCCATTCTTAGTTTGATACGGGTTCAGAGGACCATTTCGTGCCCCCGATTTTTCTACAGGAGAACGTCGTGGCCGAAGTAAAAGTGCTGGCTGTACTCGCCCGGTTTAAGCCACAGCATCGCCGGGGGAACCTGAGGAACCACAAACGCCACCACCTTGCGCGCCTCTTCAACCGTTAATGGCAAGCTATTTTGCTGGGTTACGATCAGGTGGAGAAGGTCTTCTTCCCCCTCAAACTGATACCGGTATGGGCCGAAAGTCCCGCCGTACGCGTTCGGCTCGATCCCGACCGAGGTCAGGGCGAATCGCTCGGCTGGGGAACTGAGCGCGGGATCGAAGGGTGGGAGCTTGACCATTCGGTTCGCTCGGATGTCCGCGAGCAGAGCCTCCATCACTTGGTCACGACGGGTGGATTCGTCTGCAGTAGGAGAGGGACTCATGGTCTGAGTCTACCGACGCACCCAGGGCGGGAAAGCTGGCGGAGTAGGTGGGATTCGAACCCACGAGCCGTTTTTGACGACTACGAGCTTTCCAGGCCCGCTCCTTCGACCACTCGGACACCACTCCGCTTTCCTCAGAGATTATAGCCTGTCGAGGCCACGAGGCGAGGACAAGCCTCGGGGCTGAGACTTTCGGCTCGCCAAGAAGGTCTTCTGAAACGAACCCGGCTCATCGTCAGTAATCCGACGGAAGGCTCTAACCAATGATTATCCAGACCTCGTTCATGCTCGCCCTCGCCCTAGCAGGCCCGGCACCTCTCCCTAGTCCCTCCCAAATCGACGCCTTTGCGAAGGCGCAGTTTGCGTCGGCCGGGGCGCCGGGGATGTCCGTGGCCGTCGTGCAGAAGGGCATAGTCGTCTTCGCGAAGGGCTACGGCTTCGCCGACCTCGAGAACCGCGTGAAAGCTTCTCCCAAGACCGTCTACCGGATCGGAAGCGTCACGAAGCAGTTCACCGCGGCGATGATCCTCCAGCTCGTCCAGGAGGGCAAACTAACGCTCGACGAGCCAGCCCGCCAGAAGATCACCGACCTGCCAGAGGCTTGGTCTGGCGTTACCGTTCGGCATCTCCTCAACCACACCAGCGGCATCAAGAGCTACACCAGTCTCCTAAACCTGTTCATCGATCTGGCGCTCAAGCCCACGACCCCGCGCGCGATCGTCAAAACGGTGGAGACCTACCCGCTTGAGTTCGCTCCTGGAACCAAGTGGAACTACAACAACACCGGCTACGAAATCCTCGGGCTCTTGATCGAAAAGCTGGACGGGCGACCCTTCGCAGACAGCCTGCGGGAGCGTATCACCAAGCCGCTGGGGATGAATCAGACCTACTTCGTGAGCGAGCGAGACCTGGTCCCCAACCGGGCTAAGGGCTACTCTTCCGGCAAGAACGGATTCCGGCATGCGCCCTACCTGGACATGTCTTGGCCCTATGCGGCGGGCTCGATGGAAAGTACGGTCCTCGACTTGGCGAAGTGGGACGCCGCTCTATACGGCGATAAGATCCTCTCCGCCGCGTCCAAGGAGGCGTCCTGGACCGAGACCAAGCTGGCCGACGGCAAGGTGCAAGGCTACGGATTCGGCTGGGGACTAGACAAAGTGAACAGTGTTCAGACGATCTCCCACGGCGGGGGAATCCACGGCTTCCTCTCCATGATCAGCCGCACCCCCTCCGCCAGCTTCACCACTATCGTGCTGATGAACACGGATTCGCCTAGCAAGGGTGTCGATCCGGGCAAGGTGTCGGCAAACCTCAACGGCTTCCTAGACCCGCGCCAGTACGTGGCGCCGCCCAAGGCCATCGCCGATCCAGACCCGGCAACGACGGTGTCCGCCCGCAAGGTCCTCGAAGACTTGGTCGGTGGCAAACTGGACCGTGCCCGCCTTACCGCGAGGATGGCGGCGATGCTGACTCCAGAGAGGATCGAAGACACGAAAGATCAGCTAGGCGGAAAGCCCATCAGGAAGTTCGAACTCCTCAAGGCAGAGGGTGCGGACGGCCAGAAGGTTCGAACGTACCGAGTGCTGATTGGGGACGAGACGGTGACCTATCAGATCACTTTCGACAAGGCTGGACTGATCGACAGCCTTGGGCTGCGTCCCGGTTAGCGCTATCCCAGGCCGCAATAGCGGGCGGTTAGCCTGGGTCCCGAAGGTCTGCGCCGGCAGCCGCCCAGGCGGCGGCTGCTGGGTGTTCGGCGGGAACGGAGACGGGCCTTCCAGCCTTCAGGGCCATCCGGACCAGGCCCTCCATATTCCCGCCGGGTGAGAGGCGCACGAAGCTCAGGCGCCGGCTAAGGCAAGCCACCAGCCGATCACGAACCTTGTTGTTCACTCCGATGTACTCGGCCTCCGGTCGGAACGGGGTCACCGCTAGGTCGGTCGTCGGGTCGTACTGGTACCGCCAGAGTCGGGCCGCCCGAAATGCCTCGTCCTTCAGGTCGTCGCCAAGCACCTGGAAGAGTCCACGGTCGAAGCACAGGATGCGGGGAGCGCCCCATCGAAGCGGCACGATCGCGGATCGCTGATATTCGGGACGATCATGCCCCGAGACCACCACCTCGCCCTGCAACACCCCTTCCTCCGTAAGCTTCTCAATGGCCAAAAGCTCCCCGGGAGAAGCGTTGCGCGAGGCCAGGACGGAGAACGTTGCCCGTTCCAGCAACGCGAGATTGCCGTAGAGGAAGAGCACTCCGGGCGGATCGGGGTCCATCTGCTCGATCAACGCCGGGTAGGCCGCATCGGCTGCCGTGACCAATCGGACCCCAAGGCCGTCGAGGCGTTGCTCCAGCACCTCAGTCTCCTTCACCTTGCGCCGAGCGTCGAGGCTTGCCGCCTGAGTCCGGTTGAAGCGGTACTCCTCGGTCCAAGCCTCGGGGCTAAGCCGTAGGAACTCCTCGGGCGACCGGCCAAGCAGGCTGTTGCGGGCGGCGACGCGGCTTACCGTCTTCCCGCCGATCTTGGGAGTTAGCGCCAAGTGCAGGTTGAGGGTCCGCGCCGAGATGCCCATCTAGATAACCGTGACCGCCGTTTCTAGAGTCGTTTTCAAGTTGGCCCACTCCTCCACCATGACGTCGGTGACTGCCCCGTGGTCGTGGCCCTTGGAGAGCCCTGTGCCTAGGTTTGTGACCACGGACAGGCAGGCATAGCGGACGCCGGCCTCCGCCATGAGAATAGCCTCGGACGCGGCGGTCATCCCCACGACGTCTCCGCCCAGTTGCCGGTACATCCGGATCTCGTGCGGAGTTTCGTAACGGGGACCATTTGCGCAGACGTACACCGCTGGACGTTTGACCTCGACTCGGGCAAGGGAGGCACCCGCCTGCAAAGCATCGCCCAACTCCGGATGGAAGGGGAAGGGGAGGGGAGTGTGAACGACGGTGCGGTCGAAGAGCGTCGGCCTCCGTCCGGTGTCGTCGATGAAGTCGGTGCAAAGCGCGTAGGTTCGCACCGGCCAGTCCGTGCGCAAAGATCCCACCGCCGCCGTGGCAAAGCAGGAGTGCACGCCAAGCTGCTGCATGCCCAGCGCCAAGGCCCGGTAGCCCACCTTGTGGGGCGGCACCTTGTGCCCTGCGGAGTGCCGGCTGGCGACGAAAACCCTACGCCCCTTCAACTCGATCACTTTGCCCCTCAGCGTGCCTTCGGGGGTAGGAACATGCACGGAAGTGCCGGGCATCGCCATCAACGGTGCCCCCACGCCGGTTCCGCCGATGATCGCGATCTCGATCTGCATCCCAGAGATTCTATCCGTATACTCGCCCTATGACCCTGCGCGAGGTGCTTCACGCCCACATCCCCTGGCTGACGCCGGAAAGCACCGTCCGAGACGCGGTCGACAAGATGGACATCTACCAGTTCCCAGCCCTCGTGGTGGTGGACTCGGAGATGCTGCCGATCGCGGTGGTGACGGAGGGCGATCTCTGCCGAGCCGTGGCTAAGCGAGACAACCTCGTGACCATGGCGGAGGACCCCGTGATGGCCTATGCCACCAAGGACCCCACCACCGCAGCCCCCGACCTAGACATCGGGGACGCGTTTCATCGCATGGTGAGCAGTGGCCTCACGGTGTTGCCCATCGTGGAAGCCTCTCGCTTGATGGGGGTTGTCATGCGGGTAGACCTCATGCAGGCGATGATGTTGGATACCGGCGAACCCGCCCGCTAACGAGATGGCGGGAAACCGCCTAGTACTTGCTTGGAGATCTTGATGATGCTTACCGAAGGCGCAACCTTTCCCGACTTTTCCTTGAACGACCAAGACGGCCAGTCCTGGACGCTTGCCGACCTGGCTGGAAGCAAGACAATCGTCTACTTCTATCCAAAGGACGATACATCTGGATGTACCAAAGAGGCGTGTGAGTTCCGCGATGCCATGCCCCAGTTTTCCGGAGCCAAAGTTTTTGGGGTTAGCCCAGACAATGAGAAGTCTCACCGGAAGTTCATCGACAAGTTCAGCTTGAACTTTCCCCTCCTCGCCGACAGCGAGCACGCCCTTGCAGAGGCCTGCGGAGTATGGGTGGAGAAGAGCATGTACGGCAAGAAGTACATGGGAATCGAGCGAACGACGATCCTACTGGACGAAGCCGGGAAGGTCCTCAAGATCTGGCGCAAGGTGAAGCCAGAGGGCCACGCCGCCGAAGTCTTGGCTGCCCTCTGACGGTACACTCCTTGGTCCATGCGTGACAAAACGACGGCCCCTCGTCTCCGTGAGATGAAGCGGGAAGGACGCAAGATCGTTTGCGTCACGGCCTATGATGCGTACTTCGCAAAACTCGCCGACGACTCGGGCGTAGACCTAATCTTGGTAGGCGATTCGGTAGGAAACGTCTTGCTGGGCTACCGAGACACCGTCTCGGTAACGATCGAAGATATGGTCCACCACACCCGTGCCGCCGCCCGTGGCGTTCGGCGGGCACTCTTGGTGGCCGACCTGCCGTTTGGCACCTACCAGGCATCGCTTGCTCAGGCGATCGAAACCGCTGCGAGCCTCATGCGCAACGGTGCGCACGCCGTCAAGCTCGAGGGCGACTACCCAGAAATTGTCGCCGCGCTGGTAAAGGCGGGCATCCCAGTTGTGGGCCATCTAGGCATGACTCCGCAATCCGTTAACGCCTTCGGCGGACACAAGGTGCAAGGACGGGGGGAATCAGGCCAGGCGATCGGCGACGCCGCGGTTCGCCTAGACGCTGCCGGGGTGAGCGCTATCGTTCTTGAGTTGATGCCGGCAGACCTTGCGAAGGAGATTAGCTTGCGCATTGCGTGCCCGACCATCGGCATCGGCGCGGGCGCGGGGTGCGATGGTCAGATCCAAGTGCTTCACGATGTGTTAGGCTTTGCCGACCGTGCCTACCACCACGCCAAGGCCTACGCTCAAGGCCAGGTTATGGCGGTAGATGCCCTCCGCAATTACGCAAGCGAAGTGCGAGAAGGGAAGTTTCCAGCGGAGGAAAACTCGTTCTGAGGATCCTTCGCACGTTCCCTGAAGTTCGTGGATGGACGGAGGGCAAGGGCAGAATCGGCCTGGTTCCTACGATGGGGGCGTTCCACGAAGGCCATCTGGACTTGATGCGGCTGGCGAGGAGGGAAGTTGACCAAGTAGTGGTTTCCCTGTTCGTGAACCCTACTCAGTTTGCTCCCACCGAGGATCTCAGCCGATACCCGCGAGACGAATCGAGAGATGCCGAGCTTGCGGAATCGGTCGGGGTTGACGTGCTCTATTGTCCAACCGTAGAGCACATGTTCCCGCGTGGAACAACGACCGTTCAGGTGCGTGAGGTTACGGATCACTTTGAGGGAGCCCTTCGACCTTCGCACTTCGAAGGGGTGGCCACCGTCGTTCTGAAACTGATCAACCAGGTTAGGCCAGAGCTCGCGGTTTTTGGCCGAAAAGACCTTCAGCAGTGCGCCGTCATCCAGCGAATGGTCGAGGATCTAGACGTGCCCGTTACCCTAAAGTTTGCGCCAACAACACGGGAAGAGGACGGCTTGGCGCTGTCAAGCCGTAACGTATACTTGTCTGCGGAAGAGCGGAGAATCGCTCCTGAATTGAACCGGTCGTTACGGCGGATTCGAGGCCATGTTCACTCCCAGAGCTACGGTCCCCACCTACTCGCCCAAGAGCGCGAAGGGCTATCGGCATTGGGGTTTCGGGTGGAGTATTTGGACCTGATCGATATCGAGACCATGAAGGCATCTGAGGACTTCTCCAAGAGCCTAGCGGTAGCCGTTGCAGCAAGGATCGGCAAGACCAGACTGATCGACAACGAGCTCGTATAGCCTTGTATGGCTTAGCCTTAGCAGAGTAACCTAGGCCACGGACACGAGTGCCCTATGGAAAAAACCGTAAAGAATGTAAAGAACAGCCTTAAATTCAAGGCGACATCGAAGTCGGGATTGCTTTCGATCAAGATCGGAGTGAAGAAGTACACGGTGCCCGCTGAGGCCCGTATGCTCAGCAACGACGGCTACCTCTACCTCTCGTTCCCGGCTACTAGTGAGCTGTACAAAGTCGAGGGCGGAACCCTGACCGTGATCAAGGACGACGCTGTGGCGTCCGAGGCCCTCGCCGCGCTTACTCCTAAGCGCCGCGGACGAAAGAAGGCTGCCCAGGCCGAGGCAACCCTTTCGCCGGCCGTCCTGGAAGCGCTCCGCGCTATTCCTGCCGGACACAAGCTCATCCCGACGGCGGATGGCGGCTACCGTTTGGTACGAACCCGGGTTCGCCGAAAGAAAGGCCAGGCCTAGATTTGCGCCATGCGCGGCCGCTAAGTCACAATGTACGTAGCGGCCGCGTTAGCTCAACGGTAGAGCAACTCTTTTGTAAAGAGTAGGTTGCGGGTTCGATTCCTGTACGCGGCTCCATCCGATTTTCATGCAGATTAGAATCGCTCAAGAACATGAACGGGAGCGGTTCAACCGTTTTGTCGCGGGGTTCGACTCCGGCGATCTACTCCAGTCCTGGGAGTGGGGAGACCTTAAAGCTCGCACCGGATGGCAACCTATTCGAGTAGTCGGCGAGGTTGACGGCGAGATCGTGGCGGCGGTTTCCTTTCTAAAGCGCAAGTTGCCGAAACTACCAAAGTGCATTTTCTACGCATCGCGCGGACCGGTGCTCGACACTCAGGACGAAAACCTTGTCCAGGGGTTTGTCGAGGGGATGAAGAAGATCGCCAATGACCACTCGGCGATTCTCATCAAGATCGATCCGCCCGTGGAGATTGAGGACGTCCGGTCCGAGCAGAACCTGGGGAATGTTGGGTTCCGATCCGTAACCGCCGGCGGCTTCGGTGGAGTTCAGCCCAAGTGCGTGATGCAACTGGGGTTGAAGATGTCAGAAGACGAACTCCTGGCGTCATTCAAACCTAAGTGGCGCTACAACATCCGCCTTGCGGAGAAGAAGGGCGTGGTGGTGGACCTTGAGGCAGGGCGCGAACAACTAGCCGTCTTCTATGAGCTTCTGAAGGAGACCTGTGCAAGGGATGGATTCCTAGTTCGAAGCCGAAAGTACTTCGAGGACATGTGGGACCTCCTCGCCCCCATCGGTGCCATCAAACTGGCGATCGCCACCTACGAAGGCGTACCCGTCTCCGGTGCGCTCTGCTACCAGTTCGGCGACAAGGCTTGGTACACCTATGGTGCCTCCAGCAACCTTCACCGCAATGTGATGCCCAACCACCTCATGCAGTGGAGGCTCATCCAGTGGGCTCAAGGCCAGGGGTGCAAGTGGTACGACTTCCGAGGCGTCTCGCCGCGGAAAGGCGACGGTGACGAGCACCTAGAGGGTCTCAACCGGTTCAAAGACGGCTTCTCTCCACGCTTCGTTGAGTACATCGGCGAATACGACCTCGTTCTCTCGCCGGGCTGGTACTGGCTTTGGAACGTGGCTAGGCCACGGGTGCAGGGCCTCCTTAAGAAGCGTGCTGCCCAGCAGAACCCCACCGACGTGTAGCCATGGAACGAGAGGACGCTTGGGTCGAAGTCAGAATCGGTGCCCTCAAGCACAACCTGCGTGCCGTTAAATCCAAGCTCGCCCCCAACGTCAGGCTCATGGCGGTGGTCAAGGCCAACGCCTACGGACACGGGCTCGTCCGCACCTCGGAAGCGTTCGTAGCGGCCGGGGCTGACGCGCTAGGCGTGTCTCGCCTCTCGGAAGCCCTAGAACTGCGGGCCGCCCATATCGGCGCTCCGATCCTCTGTATGGCGCCTTGCCAGCCGAGAGATGCCGACGAAGCCGTTCAGAACGACATCGAGGTCGCGGTGGACCATGAGGATCAGATTGAAGCCCTGCGGCAGGCCTCGATGGTGCTCGGTCGGCACGCACGAGTCCACCTGAAGGTGGATACCGGTATGGGCCGACTCGGGATACCCCCGTCTCAGGCGGGGGCCTTTGCCGAGCGAATACACGACGCGGGCCTGGATCTGGCCGGGTTCTTTACCCATTTGGCCAATGCCGCCGACAAGAGTCTCGCGGCCTCTCAGCGGCAATTGGCGGCTTTTGCCCAAGCCCGCAGCCAGGTCGTCGCGCACGGTCGAGAGCCGTTTGCCCATGCCTGCAACAGCGCGGGCATGCTTAGGCTTCCAGAAGCCCACTTCGCGATGGTTCGCGTGGGAACGCTCCTCTACGGTCAGAGCCCAATTCCTGACCTTGCGAAGGACCTCGACCTACGTCCCACGTGGATGCTGAAAGCGAGGGTTGTGTCTGTGCGCGACCTTCCCAAGGGAGCGGACATCGGCTACGGAAGTGAGTTCCGGACCAAGGAGGCAACCCGCGTCGCCGTGGTGGCGATTGGCACGTCGGACGGCTTTACCCTGGCTCCAGAAGGACCGGCGTTCCGACAGAGTGCGCTGCGCTTCTGGCTCAAGAAGAAGCGCCGATCTCTCGCCCTGAAGCGGGGAACCGCTTCGCTTCCGGTCCTCGGCAGGGTCTCGATGAACCTCACTTGCGTTGACTGCCAAGACGCCCCGGACATCCAGATTGGCGACGCGGTCGAGGTTCCTTGCCTGCGCCTTGCCGCCAATGCTCTTCTTCCACGGCTGTACGTGGATTAGCCAGGACAGAGCGGATGCCACGGAGTCCGTTCCGGATGGCCAGGCGTGGGCGGGATCGGGAAGCTCCTCATCAACTGAACCCCGGACCAAGGCATTCCGCACGGCTCGGAAAGCACCTTGCCCTTCGAAACCCACTTGGCATGCCCGTCGAAGAAGGTCATATTGACCCCGCCGCCTTGCAGACCCAGCGCGAGCACGGGAGGGCCAATCTCAACCCCAGAGGAGTTCATCTTGTTGTAGAGGTTCTTGGGTGGTTCGAACCAGGAGTCGTCGTAGACGCCGTCCTTGATCGTTACCACCACGATCTCCGACGGAAACTCGACGCTGGATTCGCCGAGTCCTTCAGCGGCTCGGTTGGCCACGTAGCTCCGGGGCACCAGCGGGTTGCCGCCCACTCCGTTCTCAAGCGGATGGGGCTTTCGCAAGCCATCGCTGGGCGACGCCAGGATTTCCCGACTCTTCAAGTAGGGCTGGATCTGGTTCCACCATCGGTTCTCGCGGGACGCCCCGAAAGGCACATCGGGTTGAAGCCGGCTTGGGTCAAGCGCGTGTCCAAAGAAGAACAGCCTTCCGTCGTTGTCGTCGGTGTACATCTGGAGGCCGATCCCGATCTGGCGCTGGTTGGAGAGGCAAGCCGCCTTCTTGGCACTCGCTTTGGCCTGGGCGAACACCGGAAAGAGGATCGCCGCCAGGATCGCGATTATCGCGATCACGACCAGGAGTTCGATCAAGGTAAAGGCTCGCCTCATAGTCGAGCATTATATCCCCTGCTAGGTTAAGGAATCGCCGGAGTGACAAAAGTCCCCCCATCCTGCGCATTGGCTTGAATTGCCGTAAACTTGAGGCGTCTGGTCCTCGGACTATAACTCCAGGAGAGTCGATCCCAATGAAGTTTCTTGCCCATTCCGTTCTTGCTCTCATCGCCTTCACACTGGTGGCTCCTGTGGCGAGCGCCCAGAAGAAGACCGATCCTCCGCCCGCTCCTTACACCGGCCCGAAGAAGCGCATTGCCGTGATGCCGGTGGAGCCTCCGCCCGAGGGATCGCCCTTCTACGGAGACTGGATAAAGTTGATGAAAGCCAACCAGAATCTCAGCACCAAGGGAGAGGTGGGTTCTGGCCTTACGGAGATGCTGACGACCGCATTAGCAGAGACTGGCAGGTTCATCCTGCTAGAGCGCGCGAACATCGGCGACATCAAGAGCGAGATCGCAATTGGCGAAGAGCTCGGAAACGAGAAGACCGCAGTGAAGAAGGGCAACGTTCTTGGAGCGCAGATGCTGGTCCGCGCTTCGGTGAGCGAGTTCACGAACAACCGTTCTCAACGGGGCGGAGGCATCAGCCTCGGCGGAGTGAGCTTGGGCGGGGGCTCTGGCTCCTCCGAGGTTGTGATCGACGTCAAGTTCGTGGACCCTTCCACCTCCAAAATCCTTTTTGTGGCCAAGGCCAAGGGCAACAGCAAGTCTGAAGCTGTCGGAGTGGGCTTTAAGGTGGGAAGTCTCGGCGCGGCGTTCGGCGGCAGCAACAGCCAGCCCGCCGAGCGTGCCGTCCGCAACGCGGTGATCGAGGCGGTCAACGCCATCGTCAAGCGACTAGAGTCCCTTCCTTGGGAGGCCCGCGTGGCCAAGGTGGACGGCGAGAACGTCACCATCAACCGCGGCACCCAAGACGGAGTCAAGATCGGCGACACCCTCCTGATCTACAAGCCCGGCGGCGTGATCGAGGACCCCGAGACCGGCGAAACCCTGGGCCGCGATGAGGACACCCTCATCGGCGAGGCAACCGTCACCTGGGTTAGCGACCGCGTCGCTCGAGTGAGCTACAAGGGCTCTGCCAAGCTCGAGAACAGCTACGTCCTCAAGTTCAAGTAGCTACGCAAGATTGCGCGTCGCGGCCCCAAGCCACGACGCGCTAAGCTTCCCCTATGAACCAGTTGCGCCAGTCCCCCCTCTTTGCGGGCCTTACGTCCGACCAGATGGACCGCGTGCTTGCCCTCGGCGTTCAGGTCGCTTTCACGGCCGGGGACACCGTCCTCAAGCTGGACTGCAACGATCACGACCTTTACATCGTGCTGGAGGGTCGGGCGAATGCGGTGACCTGGGACTCGGACAAGCTAATGGAACTGGGCCCGGGCTCGGCGTTTGGGTTGCTCTCGTTCGTAGACGGTCGACCCCAACCCTCCCATATCGTGGCGATCGGCCTCATGGAATGCGTTCGTTTCCCGGCCGCTCCACTCCGTTCTCTCATGAACTCAGACCGCGACCTGGGATTCATTCTGCTTGCCACCCTAACCCGCCTCATCGCCCACCGCTACCGCATGGCGATCTCCCAGCTCGACGAGCTCTTCGACGAGGTCGGAGACGTTTGGGAGCACGCCCTGTAGCCTGCGGGGAACCGTTTCCCCCCGACCTGGGTTAGCCTATCCGTTCCCTAGCCGGAACCGAAACAACGGAGTTTCGCTTATGGCCCAAACAACATCAACCCTTCATCTCGACTTTCTTCGCGTCACCGAAGCCGCTGCCCTCGCCGGATCCCGCTGGGTCGGTCGAGGTGAAAAAGATCTCGCCGACGACGCCGCTTGCACCGCCATGAGGCGCGAGCTCAACAACCTCCCCATCTGCGGCCGCATCGTCATCGGAGAGGGCGAAATGGACGAGGCTCCCATGCTGTACATCGGCGAGGAGCTTGGCGCGGGCAACGGCCCCAACGTAGCCATCGCGGTGGACCCCATCGAGGGCACCAACCTCTGTGCCAAAGGCCTCGCCGGCGCCATCGCGGTACTCGCCGCAGCCATCGAAGGGGAAGGCTGCCTGCTTCATGCCCCTGACTGCTACATGGAGAAAATCGTCGTCGGACCCGAGTCGGTCGGCGTAGTCGACATCGACGCTCCTCCCGGAGACAACGTGCGAGCGGTTGCCCGAGCGCTTGGCAAAGACCCCCAGGAAGTTACGGTCGGCCTCCTCGACCGTCCCAGGCACGCTTTGCTGGTGGCGGCCATCCGCGACGCAGGCGCCCGAGTGAACCTGGTGAGCGACGGCGACGTGACTTTGGCCATCGCAGCCCTGAACTCCGACTCGGGCGTGGACATCCTAATGGGAATGGGAGGCGCTCCCGAAGGCGTGATCACCGCCGCTGCCGCTGTGTGCACGGGCGGCGAAATGCAAGCCCGTCTGAGGCCTGATAGCGACGAGCAGCGCCGCCGCGCAACCGCTATGCTCGGTGGGGGCGACCCCTGCCGCGTTCTGCAGACAAGCGACCTAGCGCGGGGCCACGTCATGTTTTCCGCCACCGGCATCACCACCGGCGACCTCCTGAGGGGCGTCCGATTCCGAAGGCACGACGCGATTCTGGAGTCCATCGTGATGCGCTCCGCAACCCGAACAATCCGCAGGGTGGAGACAACGCTTAGGCTGGATCCAAGCTTGCCGGTTGAGAATCGCTGGTAGAACCCTTCTCCTCGTGGAGAAGGGTCGGTGAGTCTCCCAACTTCCTGTCATCCCGAGCGAAGCCGAGGGATCGGCTCCGCATTTTAGGGCGCTCCGCGCTTGAGGATAGATCCATCGTGCCTCGGGATGACACCCGGGGCACTGACCGCACTGCGACCTACAGGTCAGCGCCGTTGCTGGCAATGACCTGCTTGTACCAGTAGGCGCTCTCTTTCGGAGTTCGCTTCTGGGTCTCGTAATCGATGTGGACCAGCCCGAAGCGGAACTTGAACCCCTCGTACCACTCGAAGTTGTCTGAGAACGACCACTGGAAGTAGCCCTTGGCGTCCACCCCGTCGGCGGCTGCCCGTTTGAACTCGCGGATGTACCGGTGCAGGTAGTCGACCCGGCCCGGATCGTGGATCTTGCCGTCGAGGTGGATCCAGTCGGACATGCCCACCCCGTTCTCGGTGATCATGATCGGGAGCTTGTAGCGCTCGTAGAGGAACTTTGGCCCCCAGTAGAGGGCCTCGGGCGTCACCGGCCAATGGTAGATGGTTCGCCCGATTCCTGGTGCGTAATCGACATGCTGAGGCTTGCCCTCCTCGTCCGCCCGGAACGGATGGCCCAGGTAGATGTTGGCCCCGTAGAAGTCAAGGGGCTGGCAAATGGTCTCCAAGTCTCCCGGCCTCACACAGTCGAAATCGGAACCGAACATCCGCAGTCCATCTTCCGGATAGTGGCCCAGGATCGCCGGATCTGCCCACCAGGAATTCGTCCAGAAGGTCTTTGCGTAGACGCTGAACATCGCTGTCCGCGCCGCCTCCACGTCCTCGGGTTGGTCGGTGGCGGGCATGGCGGTGGAGCCAACCGGCGCCCAACCGATCTCGCAGGGCTGCTTTGTACAAGCCCGGATGGCCTGGCAAGACTTGCCGTGGGCTAGCAGAACGTGATGGCCCACCCTCAGGGCTTCCGGCCAGTTCATCTTGTCGCCCGGCGCGTGGGTGCCGTCTCGGTGGCCCATTCCCACAAAGACCTGCGGCTCGTTCAAGGTCATCCAGGACTTGACGCGGTCGGAGAGCCGCTCCACCACGATGCGGGTGTAATCCGCGAAGAAGTCTGCGCTGTCCCGGTTGAGCCATCCGCCTTCGCAGTAGAGCTCATAGGGATAGTCCCAGTGGAACAGCGTTGCGTGGGGCTGCACCCCCCTGGCAAGGAGTTCATCGACCAAACGATCATAGAAGCCGAGGCCCTCTTCGCTGACCTTGCCTTTCCCGGCCGGCAACACCCGCGGCCAACTGATGCTCATCCGGTAGTTGGGGATGCCGAGGGTCTGCATCAGGGCGGCATCCTCGGCGTAGCGGTTGTAGTGGTCGCAAGCGACGTCGCCGTTGCTCCCGTCGGAGATCGCGCCCTCGCGACGGCAGAACATGTCCCACACGCTCATGCCGCCTCCGACCTTGTAGGGCGAACCTTCGATCTGATACGAAGCGCTCGCGACTCCCCAGAGGAATCCGTCCTTGAATGCCATGGCCCAAGTATCCCTGGCAGGGGCTAGCCCTTGCCGAGGCTGGGTTTCTACCTGGGGATGCTGCTCGCCCGGAGCCAGGCGGCAAAGTCCTCTTCGGCAATGTCGCCGGCGGCAAGCCCCAGCATCCTTACGTACTTGTCTTCTTGGCTCGCGACGATGTCAAGTCCGTTCACCTTCAGGAACAAGCGGCACGCAACCCAAGCCGTACGCTTGTTTCCGTCCACAAATGGATGGTTGCGCGAAATCCCGAACGTATTGGCGGCCGCGAGGTCAAACAAGTCCGGATCCGCGTACGACCACTGGTTGAGCGGCCGATGGAGCGCACTGTCGAGCATGGCTTGGTCACGAACTCCATCGGCACCTCCGTGCTCCGAGAGCTGTCGGCGATGAAGCAGGCGAACCGTCTCGGCGAGAAGCCACTCAGGCTCGATAGGGAGCCGCTGGCTCATTGGGCCAGCTTCCGAAGCACTTCTCTGTCCTCACGCATGACCTGCTCTGCCACCTCGAGTTGCCGAGCGACTTCAGGATCGTATGCGGAGAGCTCGATCCCGGAATTGGGGCCCTCAGAGGCGAACAGCGCTTCTCCCTCCTTAACGCGAAGGATTGCGATGAGCTCCTGGGGAAGGATCACTCCGAGGGAATTGCCGAACTTTCTAACCTTGAGCGTAACCACAGCGGGATTATAACATATGTTGTAACCGGCGGCGACAAGAGGTAAGGTTAACATGTTCACCTCACCTCGGGCCATAATGGACTTGCGATGAGCCAGACCCACCTGATTCCCAGTCTCTGGAAGACTTCCGACGTGCCAGCCGATCCCGTCCAGGAACTGGTCTACGCCTCAAACCTTCTTGGCTCAGATCCCCGAATCACGAACTTCGGGGGCGGGAATACGAGCAGCAAGCTCTCCATGGAAGACCCGCTCACGGGCGAGGTCGTTGAGGTCCTTTGGGTGAAGGGATCTGGCGGAGACCTAGGAACCGCGAAGCGGACAGGCTTCGCATCGCTCTACCAGCAGAAGGTGCTGGACTTGGAGCAACGCTTTGTTGTCAAGAAGATGCACGAGGACGACATCGTGCCCCTCTACAAGCACTGCGTCTTCGACGGCAACCCGGCGGCACCCAGCATCGACACCCCTCTCCACGCGTTCGTCCCGGCCCGCTTCGTGAGCCACATGCATTCGGATGCGGTGATCGCGATCGCCGCCAGTGCAGACGCGGAGGCCCTGATGCACGAGGTCTACCAGGGCCAGATGGGCTACCTGCCCTGGAAGCGCCCGGGCCTTGAACTTGGCCTGATGCTCCGTGACCTGATCGTAGAGAACCCTGGCATCAACTCCGCACTCATGGGCCAGCACGGTTTCATCAACTGGGCCGATACCTGGGATGAGTGCTACGAGCTGACGATCAAGCTGATCAACGAGGCGGCGGATTTCATCGAAAAGCGCCGGACCGTCCACCCGTTTGGTAAGGTTCGCTTCCCCAGATCCGACTCGCCCAGACAGGTCCTCCTAGACCTTCTCCCCGAGCTACGCGGCAAGTGCAGCTTCAACGGCCAGCGCCTGATCGCCAAAGTCGATACCAGCGAAGCGGTCCTCGAGTATCTCGAACGCGAGAAGCGCGACCAGCTCGCCACCCTCGGTACCAGCTGCCCAGACCACTTCCTGCGAACCAAGATTCGACCCCTGATCCTGAATCCTGGCGAGGACCTGGACGCCAAACTCGCCGACTTCCGGCAGGCCTACGCCGCCTACTACGACCGCTGCAAGCGCCCGGACTCGCCTGCCATGCGGAACCCCAATCCCAGCATCGTCCTGGTTCCGGGCGTGGGCATGGTGGCCCTCGGCAAGAACGCGCCCGAGACCCGCGTGAGCGGAGAGTTCTACCGCAACGCCATCGAGGTCATGAAGGGAGCGGAGACCGTCAGCCGATACATCGCCCTGCCGGAGCAGGAGGCCTTCAACATCGAGTACTGGCAGCTCGAGGAGGCCAAGCTCAAGCGCCAGCCACCCGAGAAGGAGCTATCACGGCAGATTGGCCTCGTGATTGGCGCCGGGCCCGGCATCGGCCGAGCATGTGCGGAGCGACTACTCCAGGAAGGCGCGGTGGTCGCGGTAGGAGACATCCGAGCCGACCTGGTCGAGGAAGCCGTCGCCGCTCTCCGGTCTAGCTTCGGCAAGGAGAACGTAATTGGGGTCGTCCTCGACGTGACCGACCGCATGAGCGTGCGAGCTGCCCTAGACGAGGTCGTCCTGGCTTACGGCGGCCTCGATATCCTCGTCAGCGTCGCGGCCGTGTTCGTCCCGCCGGACGAGTCCGGGCACATCTCCGAGGAAGCGTGGCGCAAGACCTTCGATATCAACCTGCTCGGCTCCTACGTGGTTGCCGATGAAGCCAACCGGATCATGGCCCGGCAGGGAACTCCCGGCAGCATCGTTCTGATGTCGAGCGCGAACGCGGTAGTGGCGAAGCGGGGGAGCTTTGCCTACGACACCAGCAAGACCGCGCTCAGCCACTTGGTCCGGGAGCTGGCCGTCGAGTTCGCCCCCACCGTGAGGGTCAACGCGGTTGCCCCGGCCACCGTGGTGGCGGGCTCGCTACAGTTCCCGCGAGAGCGGGTCGCGTCCTCGCTCGCAAAGTACGGGATCGAGGTTCCAGACTCGGCCACAGACGAGGAAATGCGAACCGCCCTCGCCGCCTTCTACGCCAAGCGAACCTTGCTGAAGCAGCCGGTGACCCCGGCTCGGGTGGCGGAGGCCGCGTTCCTCCTAGCCTCCGATCGGCTTTCCCAGACCACCGGCCAGGTTCTGCCGGTGGACGCTGGGCTCGCCGATGCCTTTCTTCGGTAATGCGATGGCACCGTCTTTTTGACAGGAGTGTGGAAAACCGTTAGAATCTTCCGATATGGCAACTCCACACTTTCTGCAGAAGGCGTTGGGAACCTGGTCTGGGACTTCCAAGCTCCATCTCTCTTGGCTGCCTGAGGCCGAACGAGTGCAGGAATCCTCGTCTCAGCTGAGCGTGGAACTCGGGATCGGCGCGGAGTTTGGGCTGGTTCGCTACGCGTGGTCCTATCAGGGCGAGGGGCAGCAGGGGTTGCTGTCGATCGCGTGCCACGAGGCGTCGGCCTCGATGGGCTGGACAGATTCCTGGCACCAGAACGGCTCGATCCTGCTGGTCACTGGAGTCGTCGATGGGTCGGCCATCAAGGCGACGGGTAGCTATTCTGCCGGCGAAGGGCCGGAGTGGGGCTGGCGAATCGAGCTGGCGCACGAGGAAGACCAGCTGCTTCTGAAGATGTTCAACATCGATCCCGCAGGTTCCGAAGAGTGGGCCGTCCTCGGAACCTACAAGAGGACTGGCTAAGCTCTGCCGCCGCGCCGCCTTCGCATCGTTGCCAAGGCCCCTAATCCCAAAGCCACCATCGAAGCAGGTTCCGGCACGGGGCCGTAGACCATCGCCCACTGGGGTGCCGTGGAGATCTGCTGGGGCACGTAGGCCAGCCCGCTCAGGTTTGGCTCCAGGATGAATGAGTCCACGCCTCCGATAGCGCCGCCCGAGTCCATCAGCGCCTTGATCCGAGTCTCCTTGTCGAACTTGGACTCAAGGGTCAACTCAAAGTTGCCCTTCCAAGCGTTCTCGTCGATCTGGAACTTGTGACGGTCTCCGTTGGCGCCGAGGTACTTGATGCCTGGGTTGGTGGCCCCAAAGGTCTTTCCAGTGAATCCGACGTAGCCTCTGAACTCGAGCTCGATCTCGGGCTTAAAAATGCCGGTGCGCGAGAACGTGCCCCGATAGGTCCACTTCTTGTTGTTGTTCTGGCCGTGGTGCTGGTCCACGTCTCGACCGTCGCGTCCGTTCCAGGCGTCCTTGAAGTCGCCAGAGACGATCTGGTTCTGGTAGCCGCCCCACAGCCAGGTAACGCCCGCGATCTCGTCGTTGTCGATGATCGTCTCGGGGTCCTTGCTGTAGTCGTTGCCATCAAGCCGGTACTGGTTCATCATGTTGTCCTTGAACGCCGCCGGCTCCTTGTTGGGGTTGTCCGCCTTGCCGACCTCGTGGTCCACGAACTCCTCGTTGTACGCCTCGTAAAGGTCGTCCAAGCCCAGGATGTGGCCAAGCTCGTGGGTCATCGTCCACTCAAAGTTCTTGGCGTTCCAGGCCACCCCGCCACTAGCGGTTTGGCCGATGGTCAAGGTCGCGAAGGCGTTGCCACTCTTGCCGTAGCCCGTGACCGCTGCCCCCGTGGTTCCCGCGTCGTACTTAAGCCGCACCGAGCCGGTGTTGTTCGCCGCGAAGCCTGAGTCGTCAAAGTCCACCCGCGCCCACTTCTCCCACTGAGCCGTCGCGTTCGAGAACGCGGTCGCGATCTGGGCAGCGTTTACCCCTGGAGGCAGGGCGTTGAATGCGCCGACCTTGCCAAAGTTGTAGACCGCCGCATTCTGGGCCGGGTACATCCCGCCCGCCAGGTCAAAGAACTTGTTGCGACCATCTTGGCCGGCGCTGTACCGGTAGAGGCCGTAGCTATGCCCGAGTTGCGGAATGCCGGCAAGGATCGCGGCGGCGGCAAGGAACTTGATCGAGGTCTTCATGGATCACCATTTCGGCAACATTGCGCTACCGATCCGACACTATAGGAGACAATCCGCGGTTCCAAGGATCACGTTATTGCGGGACGAGAAGATTGCCTGCCCAAGATCGGGTACTCCTGTGCCATGCAACAGTACGTTGTCCACGCTTGGGACGGCCACGACTCCGAAGCCCTTGAGCGTCGTCTTCAGGTTCGGCCGAGGCATCTTGCCGAGGTATCTGACCTTAAGGGGAGGGGCCAGTACGTGGTTGGTGGCGCCATGCTGGACGACGAGGGCCGGATGGTCGGAAGCACGATGATCGTGCAGTTCGAGTCGCCGGACGACCTACAGGCCTGGCTCGACCGAGAGCCTTACATCCAAGAGGAAGTCTGGGCCAAGTGGGAGATCCATCCCTTCCGCGTCGCCCAGATCAGTTGCGGCGAGTAGATTGGCGATCCTGCGAATCCCAGGAGTCGTCGTGCCCGGGCACCAGGTGGCGTCCGGGCTTGGCGAGCGTTGCCCGTACCCAGGAGGGACTCTTCGGCAACAGATGCCGCACTTCCTTGCGCGGGGCGTGGATCTTTCGGGCTTCCACATTGGAACCATCAACGTGGACCTTGCGCCCGTCTCGCTCCGGATCGTGGGCGGCCAACGCCTGGAAGGGGTGGAATGGACGGACCTAATCCCGCCCGAGACCTTCTCCTTCGTTCCCGCGGACATCGAGCATGCCGGTCGGCGGTTTCGCGCCATGGTCTACTATCCTCACCCCGAGACCAAGGTCGAGAACTTCCAATCCCCTACGGTGCTGGAGCTCCTCGCCGAGCGAGTGCCTGGTCTGGAATACGGAGACGTCGTCTGGGTCCATCTGGATTCTGACGACGTCTCCGAAGTTGGGCCTTAGCGGCGACGGCGGCGAGTGGCGGCAAGGCCCAGAGCGAGGGCAAGCACGCTCATCGGCTCGGGCACGGCGGCTAGAGCCTGAACCTCAGACTCCGTGAGCGCGCTGTCGTAGAGCCGAATCTCGTCCAGCGAACCATTCATGCTCTGCAGCGAAGCTGGGGATAGGCTTCCGAAGCGAAGCAAGGCATCGTTGGTAAGGTCGGTCGCACTTGCTTCGGTGGCACTGGCTTTCAGGTTGCCGTCGACGTAGAGTCGAAGCACCCCGCTCTGGCGAACGGCCCCAAAGTGGTACCACTGGCCAAGGGCAAAGTCTCCCGGGCTTGTGCGGGCGCTTGTGCTGACGCCAGGCTCGTTGCGGGTAAGCAGACCCACGCTCCCATCGTGGTTGAGGAGCCAGCCTTCGTAGCTTCCCCCGCCCGCGTAAGTGTCCTTGCTGATCATGCCCGTGGACGCGAAGCCAATTGAGGTGAAGTTCACCCAGTACGCAATGGAGAAGTCTCCCGTCCCGAACGCGTAGGCCGCGCTATCCGCAACCTCGATGCGCCCCGATCCTCCGTCGAAGACAAACGCCTGCCCCACTTTGCCCGCCCCGTAGGCGACGCTCCCGACGACAGAACCGTCGTTGCCCAGATCGTCAAGGGCGTTTCCATCCGCCGACCAATGGCCGACAAGGGAAGCCTGGATAGTTGAGAGGCCGCAAAGGGCAAGAACTGAAAGGGACAAAGCAACTCGCATGATCACTCCAAAGAAACGGTCCCTATCTTAATGTAGAACTGCCGTTCGCGCTAGCGTCTAGCCTTCGCTTGAAGCCAGCTTCTTGTACATCTCATGGAGCAGAACGGCTTGGCCGCCGTGGTAGGAGTCGTGCTCCACGAGGTGGGACAGGATCCATCGGTACGTGACGAGGCCGTACCCGCAGGTGTACTCCTTCGAAGGTTCTCCGTGACGCTCAAGGCTTCGAAAGGTCTCTGCCCTGGCCTCGGCAAGGACCTTGAAGTACCACTCGATCGGCTCGTTCGGCGGGGTCGGCCAATGGTGGTTGTCTTGGTCAAGCGTCCGATCGTAGAGAACCGCCGGGTTGGCCAGGTCCGGCTCCTTGCGCTCCACCAAACTGAGGAGCCAATAGGCTTCGCAACTGGCGATGTGGAGGATCTGACCGCCAATGCTGGGCCCGTTGGCGTACGGCTGCCAGACGAGGGCCTCGCGAGTAGGCTCCCCGATCTCGGCCTGCCACTCCCGAGTGCCGTCCTGCATGGCGGCGAAGAGGATTCCAAGCTCTGGGTGAAGGCCCTCGGTTGGGGAGACGTCGAGTCGGTCCATAGCGAGAGAGCTTAGCCGAATCTCCATTGCCTCGGATAGGCAACGGTGCCAAGATGATCCTACGATGAAGACTGCCGTCGAGAAGCTTCAGTCGGCCGGACCCGCGCAGGTGCATGTGCTGGATGCCAAGAAGGCCGCCCGCTTTCGGGCGGATTCGATGCTGATTCCGTCGCCGTGGGAGCTACGGGACGCCATCGAGGCGATCCCGAAGGGCGAGGTTCGCACCATGAAACAGGTGAGGCAACAGCTGGCGGACGCCGCCAACGCTGGTGTGACCTGCCCGATGGTGGCAGGCATCTTCTGGAGGCTCCTTGCCGAGGTCTACCCGGAGTTGCCTTGGTGGCGGGTCACCGCCGATGGAAAACCCAACCCCAAGCTCCCGGGCGGAGCTGAGGCGCATCGGGCCAAGCTGGCGGCCGAAGGCGTGGCGATCTAGTGGCGCAGAGGATCGTTCCGATGCTTGCCTACGAGGATGGGCCGGCGGCGATGGACTGGCTCATCGAGGCGTTTGGGTTTGAGGAGCACGCACGGTGGCTGGATAACGACGGTCGGCTCACGCACGGAGAGTTGGGACTCGGAGGCGAACTGGTCATGCTGGCCTCGGGTCCTCCCGGATACCAGTCGCCAAACAGCTTGAAGGTCAACTACGGGCCGGCCGCCGAGTGGATGTCGGTGCCGCACGTGGTCAACGGAGTGATGGTGCGAGTGCCGAACCTTGACGCGGTACTAGCCTCGGCCAGCGGAATCGGGGCAGAGATTCTGTCCGGGATCGAGGAAGGATTCCCAGGACGTCGCTTCCGCGCCGCCGACCTGGAAGGTCATCGCTGGTTCTTTCTGGAATCCTCGGACTAGGCTCCGTACACCCTTTGCAGGAGTTCTCGGCCTTCCGCCTCGCTCTCGCACCAGACGGTCAGGAACATGCCTTCCGGGCCAACCGCGTCCAGCATGGGCAGGACCTGGTCTGGGTAGACGTCGATCGCCTGCACGCTCTTGCCGCCCGCCTTGATTCGTCGGTAGAGGTCGTACCATTTGGGGTCGCCGCCGTCGTGGGCGATGGGCGTCCACTCGATCGCGTCGAGGCTCTCGATCTGCAGTAGGTCGTCCAGGTGGATGATCGCCTGCTCGCCGTCCAGGTGGAACATGGAGCGGTCCAGCCACGCGGCTTGGCGCTCCAACTCGGGCGCGACGAATTCCCGGAACATCGCCGGCGAGATCATCGCGTTGCAGTCGCACTGGAGCTTGGCGCACTTGCCCTTCGACCAAATCTGGAACGCAGCAAAACAGGTTCCGCCCCACTGATCTACCTCGGCCAGCTTGTCGTAGGCTTCGAAGAAGGCCTCGTTGATCTCGCGTATCCTCGCCTTCACCAGTTCCGGCTCTTCGATCAGGTCCAGCATCGTCTGTTGCGGACCGCGAAGCTGGGCCAGAACGTCCAGGTTCTCGATCAGGTCGGGCAGGCCGACGAGAACCCGTCCTTTGGCAGCCTCGACGGCCTTGCGGCGAAACTCCTGGTGGAGCCGATACCAGCGGTTGTCCGGGTCGATGCTGACCGTTTGGCTCAGGTCCTCCAGGCACGGTTCGTACCAAACCGTGTTCCAGGCGAACCCCGGCTCGCAACCGAGGAAGAGGCCAAGGCTCCCGGGACCGATCTCCGTATCCAAGTACGGAAACGCCGCCCCGCCGTACCAGAGCCGGCCCAGCTGCGAGAGCTGGTGGTCTATCCGGAGGTCGAGGTCGGTCCACATGATCTCCGGAGTTGGCGGGGGCGGAGGCACCGGCAGGGTCTCCCAGGGCTCGTCCTTGGGCGCGCGGATGTCCAAGGCGCAGCCCTTGCCGTCCCACCAGTCCTCCAGCAGAACGCGCGCCCGGTCCCAGTCGTCGTGCCAGAAGCCCATGGTTCAAGCGTACCGACGGGGTCCGTGGGCGGCTGTCGTGGGTTCTTGGGACAGCCCGATAATGTCCCGTCCCGGCCTCCGTACAAGGTTTTCGTCGGGATGGGACATTTTTTTGTTCGGGTTGTTCGCAGGGTTCGGACTGTTCGGACTCCCAAAGGGCTGATGTCAACCAACGAGTCAAACGCCTGCGCGGAACTCCGGGATTGCTTGGATGACCCCGACCCAGGGGCCCTCCTAAAGCGACTAGAAGAAGTAAACGGATCCTTCGGCTCCGCGCCGGAGCGCTGCGCTCAGGATGACAAGGGCGCCCTGTCGTGTGCGATATCATAGAACGTTGCGTAAGCCGGATGCTCCCGGGCAACGAGACCCGTGTCCAACCTGATCCCCAAACCGAAGGAGCCCGCCCCGAGGCTCACGCTGTGCCTGGCGATGGACCTGAAAGGTTCCACCACCTCGGGCCTGCAACTCAGCACCAAGAAGCTTGACCGCTTCAACTTGGCGCTGGTCGATCAGTTGGGCCCGCACCTTCGGGCGGTTCAGCTCGAACACGCCACCGTCAAGTTCACCGGCGATGGCTGGTTGGTCATGTCCGACGAGCAGGACGATGCCGCCAAGCTCTGCTGCCTCGCCATGATCATGGCCCGGCGGTTCCGATTCGACATCGAGAATCAGACCGGCTTCTCGGCCGACAATATCCCCGCCATGAGGCTTGCGCTCTGCTGGGGTAGGGATCTGCCGGTGACCTTGCTCAACGGCCAGCGCGACTTCGTGGGAAGCAGCGTGCGGCACGCGGTCCGAGCCTGCCAGCTCTGCCGCGACAACGAGATCCTGGTCGACGAGACCGTGCGCTCCTGGATCGCGCTAGACTTCACCACCCATCGATGCCCGTTGGACGACCGGATCGCGGAGTTCTCTCCGGCCAAGATGGAAGAGGAGTTCGTGCTCCATACCCTGGAGCACCTCAAGGTCGAGTCGGCCGACGATGACGACGCGCCGATCTACTTCGTGAACACCCTTGCGATCATCGGGCGCACCGCCGACGCCGACCGCCTTGCGAACCAGATCTCCGAGCGCCTTCTGACTCGGGCCTCCAGCGACCCGCTCAACCAAGAAGAAATCCTCCAACGCTGGAACGAGCTTCTCTCTTCGAGCCTGGACCACGACACCGCTCGCGAGGTTCTGGAAGACCTGATGGCCTCGGGTCTGAAGCCCGACGAAGGAACCTTTAATGCGTTATTGGAGAAGGCGGACAGCCCGTCGTCAGAGGATCGCTGGTTCCAGTTGATGCTCGGCTTGGGAATCCGTCCGAGCCTGCAGACGTTCCATATCCTCCTTGGGAAAGCCACCGAGCAAGGCCAACTTTCTGCCCGCTACAGTCTGATGGCCCAACACGCCGTGCCGCCAACCCAGGAAACTGCGAGGATCCTGATCACCCGCGCGGCGGACTACCGAATGGCCACCGATTGGGTTCGCGAACTACGTGCAAAGGGGGTGGTGCTGGACGGGGAGGGCCACGAGAACCTCTTGAGAAAGGCGCCGGACTTCCCAACCGCGCAGGCCGTCTTGAGCGAGATGATCGCGGAGGGCTGGGAACCGTCGGAGTCGGCCTTCATCGCCGCGTTCTCAAAGGGCGTCACCTCCGTTCGCGCGGACGATCTGCTTCACTGGTATCTCGGACTCAAGTACCACCCCACCCACCCGATCAAGCGGGCCATCGCCGACTACCGCAAGGCTGGGCAGTTCGAGGACGCCCTGCGCCTCTCGCTGGACTACCCCCACACCGACACCGCCCTCAAGACGATCCGCCAGAACCCCTCGCGCGCCCTCCACTACTTCGAAGGGGTGGTCGAGCACGATCCCAACCATGCCAACGGAGCTTATGCGATGGGCATGGCCCTGCTAGAACTGGACTGCCCGGGAGAGGCGGTTCCCTGGCTCCGGCGTGCGTATGATCTCGCTGGCCCGGGCACCCGCAAGGACGAGCTTGCACGCTATCTGAGTCTGTTTGAGAAGGTAGTCCCGGACATTCCCCAGGGTGAGCCGCTTACGCTGGGCGCCACCCTGGGCTCCTGACCGGCTACCTGCCGCCGCCACCCCGGTAACCGCGCTCCTGAGGCGAGGCCAGGATGGCTTCGAACTCTGCCTTCGTCAGGAAGGCCGGCTCGTAGGTTCCGCCGCTCCGGGAGAGGTTTCTCATGAACGCCCGAAGGTGGTTGCGAGATCCCAGGGCGAGGTAGTCGTAGGTGTCGCGGATGTCCTTGGGGAGGGAAGTCTTGGCCAGGCGCTTGAGATCGTACAGATCGAGGTCCTCGATCTTGGCTCCGACGCGCAGGGCCGCGACGCGGGATTCCTTGCCCGCCTTGGTGAGTTCGGCGAACAGCGCTTTCATCTTAGGATCTCGAAACTCTCCGGGCTTGGTGTCGGCGGCAGGGTCCGCAACCCCGTAGCGGGTGAGCAGGGCCTTGACCGCGTCCATATGCGCCTGCTCGGCCATGGCGATGTTGCCGAACGGGCGCAGGCCCCACTGCTTCTCCAGGGTCTGGTACACGTCGCGCGCGAGCTTTTCTTCCTCGCGCATGAGCAAGAGCCCGGCCTTGAACTCCTCCGAGAGTGCCGCGACTTTCGCGGGCGCTCCCTGGTCCTGACCGGGATACCAAGCGCCGGCGGCAGCAACGGCGGCGAGGCTGTGAAGTGCGATGGCGAGGATCAGCGTCTGGTTTGTTCTCATGTCCTACTCTCGGGACAAGAGAGTCGAGGCGCTTCAACCAGGGTTCAACTTTGATAGGTCAATCCCAGATATTCTCTGGCAATGCTGCTCGCAGCCGCCCTGCTCATGTCCACCCCCCTTCGCGCTCCTTCGATCCCGCTCGTCGTCCACGATCCGTTCTTCAGCGTCTGGTGCCCTGCCGACAAGCTGACCGACAAGTGGTCGGTTCACTGGACCGGCAAGAACAACGCTCTGGTGGGCCTGATCCGGGTGGATGGCAAGACGTACCGCCTCTGCGGTCCTCAGCCTGGAAACCTTCCCGCGGTGGAGTCGGGTGCTCCTCGCGTAGAGGCCACTACTACTCACGTGCCGTTCCAGGCGGGCGCCGTAAAGGGCGAGCTCAGTTTCTGCTCCCCGCTCCTCATCGAGGACATCAAGATGCTCAGCCAACCGGTGAGCTACATCCGGGTCTCGTACGAGTCCACCGACGGCAAGCCGCACGACGTGAGCGTGTACTGGGACGCCTCCGCCGAGTGGTGCGTAAACCAGACCTCCGAGATCGTCCAGGGGTCGCGCCTTCGGTTTGGCAGCATGCAAGTGGGTCGCATCGGCACCACCGAGCAGAAGGTTTTGGGCAAGAAGGGCGACGACGACCGGATCAACTGGGGCTACCTGTACCTAGCCGGCGAAGGCGACCTTGCGCTGGCTCCGCTGAACGAGAGCCGCGAGCTGTTCGCCAAGGAAGGCCGCTTGGTGGAGGACGACATCGACGCCCCCCGCGCCGCCAACGACGGCTGGCCCGGTGTCGCCGTCCTCAAGCACGAGGGCAAGCAGACCAAGGGACTCGTGGACACCGCCATCGGCTACGACGACATCCTCTCCATCGAGTACCTCGGCCGTCGCTTGCCCGCGTACTGGCGCAAAGATGGCGAGAGCTTTGGCGAGATGTTCCGCACCGCGTTCAAAGACCGCGACGCCGTCTTAAAGAAAGCTTTGGCCTTCGACGCCCAGCTTCGAAAGGAGACGACCGACAAGCGCGGAGCCAAGTTCGCAGACATCGCGATGCTGGCCTATCGACAGGGGATCGGGGCGCAGAAGATCGTCGCCGATCTGGACGGCACCCCCCTGATGTTCAGCAAGGAGAACTTCAGCAACGGATGCATCGTAACGGTGGACGTCACCTATCCGGCCGCCCCGCTCTACCTCTGGAAGAACCCGAAGCTGGCGAGCGCGATGCTGCTGCCGATCCTGCAGTACGCATCGCTTCCTCGCTGGAAGTTCGACTTTGCCCCTCACGACCTGGGCACCTATCCCATCGCCAACGGCCAGGTTTACGGCGGCGGGGAGCGGACGGAGGAGAACCAGATGCCGGTGGAAGAGTGCGGCAACATGGTGATCCTGGCCGCCGCCGTGGCGCGCCATCCTGAGGAAGCGAAAGCCATGAAGCCCTTCTGGCCCCTGCTCAAGAAGTGGACCGACTACCTGGTCAAGTACGGCCTCGACCCGGCCGAGCAGCTCTGCACCGACGACTTCGCGGGACACCTGGCGCGCAACGCCAATCTCTCGCTGAAGGCGATCATGGGGATCGGAGCCGCGGCGCAACTGGCCAAGCAGTACGGCGACACCGCCGCCGCAACCGAGTACGCGGCGGTCGCCAAGAAGTACGCGGCCGCGTGGCGCAAGTTGGCGGGCACCGGCGAGGCAACCGTACTGAACTTCGGGAACGCGGGCTCTTGGAGCCTGAAATACAACCTGATTTGGGACGAACTGCTTGGGCTGAACCTGTTTGGGCCGGAGTTGCCTGCGAAGGAGATCGGGTTCTACCTGGGCAAGGTGCAGCCGTTTGGGGTGGCGCTTGACTCCCGTCCGAACTACACCAAGATGGACTGGCTCATGTGGATCGCCACGATGACGAAGGACCAGGGGACTTTCGACAAGCTGGTCGATCCGATCTGGAAGTTTCTGAACGAGACTCCGGACCGGGTTCCGATGACCGACTGGTACCGAGTGGACGAGGCTCGCCACGTGGGCTTCCAGGCACGGTCGGTGGTCTCCGGGTTGTTCATGCCGATGCTGGCGAAGTAGCCGATCCTCCCGCCAGAGGGGCGTCGAAGCGGGGAACTTGCACCCACTCTCCGCCCCGGAGGGAAGACTCGTGGGCGCAAATCCCGGGGGCGCACCAGTTTGCCGCCGTTACCTCGTCGATGGCCGCTTTGCGGTCCTCGGCGATGGCGCTCACGAACTCGTGGACCAGGTGGGGGTGGGAACCGCCGTGCCCTCCGTCGGCGAACAGACCAAGCTCTCCCGGCAAAAGGTCCGGCCGGAAGGGAGCTGCCACACGAGTTCCCGAGCAGCCGCGCCAGCGGTATTCGCTCTGGACCGGCTCAAGTTCGTAGACCACCGGGTCCTCATGCTCCAACTGTTGCCACTCGAAGCCCCGACGGTCCCCGTAGACGCTGAACGACTCCACGTACTGGTGGGCGGTTTGATACCAGGCCCGGTCTACCTGGGCCACGGCGGGATGCCCGTCGAGCGCAAACAGAGCCGCCTGCATAGGGAAGGGGTTGAACGGGTCGTCGCAAATGTCCTTTCGCAGCCTTCCCGAGCCCAGACAGGAGACCCTTTCCACCCTCGCTTCAGCCAGCGAGAGAAGGGGGGCGAGGGCGTGAGTGGCGTAGTGCATGGGCGGAACTCGCCGCCAGTAGTCTGCGTAGGGCGCCTCTAGGTCCTGGAAGTAGTCTGCCCGCAGGAAGGTGATTTCGCCGATCTCGCCCCTTCGGAGCATGTCCTGGGCGAACAGGAACTCCCGGGTGTACACGCCGGTCTCCATCATCATGTAGACCTTGCCGCTTTGCCGGGTGGCGGCCACGATCTTATGGAGGTCTTCGAGGGTGCTGCCCATCGTCACCGCGCACGCGCAGTGCTTCCCGGATTCCAGGACCCTCAACGTCTGCTCGACGTGAAAGGGAAGCGGGCTCAGCAAGTGCACGGCGTCGATCGACGTGTCTGAAAGGACCGCATCGAAGGAGGTTGTGGCCCCGTGAGGGGAGTGCGCAGCCTGAACGCGTGCCAGCGCCTCGGGATTGGGGTCGCATATCGTTACCCGGTCCACGAGGGGATGCGAGAGGTAGATGGGAACGAAGGCGTCCCCAAAGCCAAGCCCAACCACCGCGACGTGCATGGCCTATTCTGGCGCTTGGAGCGCTACGTGCGAGTGAGCAGGAAGCCCGCGATCCCGATCGAGACGATTGCCGCCTAGAACCGAACTTGCAGGCGAATCGTGGTTTGCCCGAACCGCTGCTGGCCGAGGGCCGCGCGTCCGCGATCCACGAAGACCTCGTGGGCAAGGGTTAGGCGGGTGTTGGGGGCCACGTTGCGTAGGTAGGCGAGGCCATAGCCATGCAAGGCGGTTCCGGCGCCGTCCAGGTCGGAGTCGAAACCTTCCCATTTCAGGCCAACCTGATCGAGTTTGCCTAGCCGGTAGAGTCCCATCAGGTGGAAGCCTGCCAGGTCGTGGCTGGTTCGCTTCGGGTCTGCCTTGGCGTTGGGCACGCGGTCGAACCCGACCATGGCTTCTCCGCGGAGGGTCAGCCGGGGAAGGAAGGCGCCGCGCCATTCCGCGTCCGCGTAGGCGAAGCGCCGCTTGGACAGCGGGGAAGTCGCGCCGCCCGCGTTGTAGCTTGGCCGCTCGCCGGCTAAGCCAGAGACTCCGGCCTTCACCGGCCCCTTTTCGTAGCGCACGCCCGCGGTCATCGCCAAGCGGTTGCCCGGTCCGGGGGCTAGGCCGATCTGCTCGGGATCGCCGATCGAGAGGGCGTTGAAGCCTCCGATCCGGAACGTGAAGTCGCCTTCCTGGCGGCTGATTTGGAGGCCACGGCCCCGTTCTCCGGCAAAAAGGGTTCGGTTGTAGGCGGCGCGCTCGGGGAACTCTCGGTCTCCGCTCGAGCGCTCTAGCTCGTAACCAACCGGGAAACCGAACTGCCCCGCCTGGATTCGGGTCTGGTTTTCGCGCCCGGCCGGACCAAGGGCGTAGGTGGCAAAGGCGTCGCGCAGCTGAGCCTGCAACTGGTTGTCTCCGGCGGCGAAATCTACGGAAACGCGGGCGGCGATCCGGTCCGTGATCTTGTCGTCTAGGGCAATGCGGATGCGTCGGAAACGGAACGCATCGAAGGTGGGCGTGCCGCCCTCGCGGTCGGTGTCTTGGTACTGGAACTGGGTGTATCCCCCGAGTGTCAGGCCCGGGGCAGGTGCCGGTTTGGGCGGGGGAGGAGGCGTTGGCTTGGCGCCGGAGAGGCTCGCCTCGATTGCCGTGAGCCGCTCGCGGATCTGCTTGAGTTCGTCGACAAGGCGCTGGAGCTGCTTGACCGCTTCGTCGTTGGCGGTGAGCTTGCCGCTCGAGGCAAGGTCGCCGATCGCCCGGGTGGCCGCGTCGGCGCGTGCCTTCAGGGATTCGACCTCGGCTGGGCTAACCTGGGCATTCAGGAAAGGAGTTGTCGCGAGAACGGCGGCGAGCGCCAGCGGGCGGAGTTCCACCGCGCGAGAGTACCGGAATGCTAAGGGATTGTTAAGGTCGATCGGCTGGGGGACTTAGTTCTCGGGGGTCTCCTCTCCCAACAGATGGCGAGCGGAATAGATCTGCCCGGTGTGATAGGCCACGTGGTACGCGGCGATCCGCAGTCGGTCTCGCACGGTCGTGCAACGCTCCCAATGGTCTTTGAAGACGTGGTCCGGGCTCAAGTGGCAGGTTTGGGCCAGTTCGTAGCAGCGGGAATGCTGCCGCAGGTAGGCGTCCATGACCTCGTCCACCGACATCCGTTCCAACTCTGGATTGATCGGTCCCTCTAGCATCGTCGGCGGCCAGCCAAACTCGGGTTGCCGAAGCAGGCAGTCTTCCCACTGCCTTGGACTCTGGCCAAACAGACCACGGTTGATGATGGAGGCTTCGCTGCGAACAACGTGGGCCACATGCTCGCTGATCGCCAACAGGCCGGGGCCAGGCCGGCGGTGAAGGTTCTGGGGCGAGAGGCCGCCAAACGCCAGGTCGGTCTCAAAGTACATCCAATGCCAAGCCTCCACGAGGTGCCGGACTTCCGCTTCCATGCCTCGTTGTATCACCCAGGCCCGCGTGGCGCAACTGTAGAAAACATGGACACGTTCGCCAGGCGCCCCAAGCGTATGCTCTTGGTAGAGGGCGGTCCTTGGCCGACCCATGGCCGAGAAGAGACCGCCCAGCATCCTAGGAGGTCTCCCAATGAGCCAGCTACTTAACACGAAATCCCAGAAGACATACGACCAGGTTTTCGAGCAGCCCATGCCTATCGACCTGGAGTGGCGCGACCTGCGGTCGCTCTTCGAAGAACTCGGCCGCGTCCAGGACGAGCCCAACGGCAACGTCAAGGTCACCCTTGGCGAACAAACCGCCGTGTTCCGTTCGCCTAACGACAACGACAACGCCTCCCCCGAGCAGATCGGCGTCATCCGGAAGCTTCTGCACGGCATGAAGCGGGAGGCCGGCACCTCGGAGGGGCCACACCTGATCTTGGTTCTCGACCACAAAGAGGCCCGAATCTACGAGGCCGAGATGAAGGGCACGGTCCCCGAGAAGGTCAGCCCCAAGACCACTGGCGGTCAATCCGGCAAGCTCCACAACCATCACGACAACTCCGAGGTGAACCCGAACTTTGGCGCTTACTATAAGGCGGTCGCGGCAGAGCTGGATGGGGCGGGGGAGTTCCTCGTTTTCGGGTCCGGCACGGGGCCGAGCAGCGCCAAGGACGGCTTCGTGGCATGGCTCAAGGATCACCGCAAGGACCTTCTCGAGAACCTGGCCGGGGTGGAAACAGTCGACCTTAGCCACCTGACGGATGCCGAGATCTTGGCAAAGGCGCGAGAGATCTACAGTCGGTAAGATTCTGGCGTGAGGATGGAGGGCGTCTATGGTTCTAACGGTTGAGATCGTGGACGCCCCTGCCCGCTTCTCGGTGTACGGAGAGATCACGGCCGTCCTTCAGCGCAAGGGCAAGCCGCCCGTGCTGGTGCAGTCCCCGGATCGGCGCTGGGAGGTCGAACTGGAACTTAAGGATGGGCGTTGGGCGGGCAAGAACGTGCACTACAACAGCGACGGCCGCCGGTTCATCTACTTCGCATGGCTGTCTGAGTCGGGCCAGATGTTCCGACGGATCAAGCTCCACCAGGACCAGGTGGTGGGGAACTCGGCGCGGATTCGGGGGACGATGATGGACGGTTCGCCGGCCTGCGCGACGGCTCAACTGGTTGAGTAGCGCTTGGAGCGCATCCTCTGGCGACTGGGTTGGGCTTCCAGAGTCGGCTGGAGCAGTCGGAAGCGGCTGAAGCGTGGCAGTCCAGTGGGAATCGGAGCGGCCAGGATGGCCGCGCTACCGATCGGCTGGAAGCCGATCCTACGATTTTCCGCCGGTGGTGGAGATGCCCTGGATGAAGGTGCACTGGGCGAGGAAGAACAGGATGATGATCGGCACGGTGAAGACCGTGGAGGCCGCCATCAGCTGCGCCCACTTGCCGCCGTGGAGACTCAGGAACTGTTGAAGCCCGTAGGCCAGCGGGTACTTGCTGGTGTCGTTGATGTAGAGGAGGGGGCCGAAGAAGTCGTTCCAAGTACCCAGGAACGCGAACAGCGCCACCGTAGCCAGGGCTGGTTTTGAAAGCGGGAGCATCAGCCGACTGAAGATGGTCCACTCGCCTGCGCCGTCCACGCGGGCCGCTTCCGCCATCTCCTCGGGCAGGGTCTTGAAGAACTGGGTGAGGAGGAACACGAAGAAAGCGCTCCCGCAGAAGCTGGGGACGATGATCGGCAGGTACGTCCCGAACCAGCCGAGGCTGCGGAACAGACCGAAGACCGGGATCATCGTGACCTGCCCAGGCAGAGCCATCGTCGCGATCATCAAGAGGAACAGGGTGTTCCGGCCTTTGAAGTGGACCCTCGCGAAGCCGTAGGCCACCAGCGCGCTGCTGGCTACCGTGCCGAGCACGGTGAAGAAGCACAGCACCAGGGTGTTTCGCAGGTAGAGAAGGAACGGCACGGTGGACATGGCGTCCAGGTAGTTCTGGCCCCGGGGCGGGTTGGGGAAAATGCTGCCGATGCTGAACGCGGAGCCGGAAGTGGACGAGTAGATTTGGCTGTCGTCTTTGAACGAAGTGCTCAGCATCCAGACGAGAGGAAGCAGCGCGGGGATGCACAGGAGCAACAGCGCCGTGTGCGCCGTTAGCTTCGGAATCCAGTCGCGCTTAGTCTTCATAGCCCATCTCCTTTCGCTTGGCCAGCTCGTCGGCAACCGTTCGCTGAAGCTCTTGCAGGGCGACCTTTGGGGTGACGTATCCGCGCGCCGCGCGGTCCTCGGCCCGCCCGATCTTGTCGTTCAGGAACTGGAGGTAGGGCACCGGAGGCATCGGCTTGCAGTTGGGGCTCGCGACGATGTCTAGGAATGCTTGGAACTGGGGGTTCTCTCTCAGCCACTTCCCAAACGTTTCGGTCTCCACGGCTCGATGCGAAAGCGGCAGCCAACCTCCCGCGTTGAAGCAAGCCGCGGACGCCTCGCGGTCTGAGAAGCCGGACCAGAATCGGATGAACTGCCAGGCCCCGTCCTTGTGCTTTGCCGAGATCGGGACGATCATGAAGTTCCCGCTGAGGGTCCCGTACATGGGCGTTCCGCCTTCCGCGGGCGGGGGCATCGGAATCACCCGGTAGTTCATCTTCGGCTTGTACTTGCGGATTTCTTCGACCCGCCACTGCCCGTCCAGGGTGATCGATAGATCTCCGGTAATGAACGGCCAACCGCCGGTGTCGGACCCCGTGTTGAGGCCGGAGGTGAAGCGAGTGACTACGTCGTGCCCGATCTTCTTGCGCTCCCTCACGATGGCTTCCAGGGCACGAAGGTTCCGGGGTGTGTCTAGGAGGAGCTTGCCTGCCTCATCGTCCCAGAACCCGCCGCCGAACCCGTAGGCCAGATACTGGAAGTAGCCTAGGTCGTAGCCCAAGCGGACCAGATTCCTCTGTTGATCGAACCTGTGGAGCTTGGTCCCCAGTTGGCAAAGCCCTTCGAGGGTGGTGGGGAAGTCCTTGTCCACGTCCACCCCGATCTCCTTGAGATGGTCCACGTTGACGTAGAGGGCGTAGAGGTCGGAGCCGATGGTGACTCCGTAAGTCTTGCCCCGAAACATGCCGCTTTGGCGGATGACCGGGTAGCTCTCCTGCTCGAAGAATCTTCGATCCTCCGTGGACATGAGATCTTCCAGCGGGGTGAGGAGATTGTTGGCCGCCATCTGGGGGATGGCGCCGTTCCACATGGACATGACGTCGGGAGGGTCCCCACCGATGACTCCCATCATGAACTTCATGTCGGCTCCGCCCGAGGGGGTGGAGAGGGGGATGACCTCGTAGGTGCTCTGGCTCTCGTTGAAGCGGTCGGCGATTCCGGCCACGACCTTCTCCCACTCGCCGCCCCACCGGTGCCAAAAGTGCACGGGAACGCGGTTTGGGTACTTGCGCGCCGGTGGCTTGCCAACGGCGGCCAGGGCGCCGATTGCGATCAGGAGCAACCCGGCAACGGCCCAGCGAATCACGGTCTTGGGGTGGCGCTCAGCCGCCATAGTGCACCCACTTGCGCTGCGTGCGGAAGACCAGCGCCGTCAGCGTAACGATCACCAGGAAGAGCACCCACGCCATGGCGCTCGCGTAGCCCATGTCGAGGTACTTCCAGGCTCGGTTGAAGAGGTACAGGCTGTAGAAGAGGGTGCTGTCCTGCGGGCCTCCGCTGGGGGTCATGATGTAGGCCTGGGTGAAGTACTGGAAGCTCCCGATGATCCCCATAACGAGGTTGAAGAAGATCACCGGCGTGATCATCGGCAGGGTGATGTGCCGAAGTTTCTGGATCGGGCTGGCCCCGTCGAGGATGGCTGCCTCGTACAGGTAGATCGGAATGTCCTTGAGCCCAGCCAGGTAGATCACCATGCTGCCTCCCACCCCCCAGAGGCTCATGAACACCAGGCTCCAGAAAGCCCAGAACGGGTCGGCCAGCCAAGCCGGTCCTTGGACGCCGAAGCTCTTGAGGATCGAGTTCACGAGGCCGGTGGTTGGGTTGAGGATCCAAATGAACACCACCGAGGTCGCCACGGTGGGCACGATCGAGGGGATGTAGAAAATGGTCCGGTAGACCGAAATCCCCTTGACGTTCTGGTTGAGCAGGATGGCAAGAGTGACGCCGGCGATCACCGCCAGGGGAACAGAGATCACGGCGAACCGAATCGTGACCAGGGCCGACTTCCAGAACAGGTCGTCGCCGGTGAGCAGCATCCGGTAGTTGGCCAGTCCCACCCACTTCGGCGGGGTGATGATGTTGTAGCGGGTGAAGCTGAGGTAGATGCTCTGGACGAACGGGATCGCCGTAAACACCAGAAACCCGATCAGCCAGGGCGCGATGAACAGGTACCCGGTCGAGTTGTCACGCAGCCACCGCTTCATCCGTGAGACCTACTATAGGCGATATCAGGGCTTCGCGCCGGATTTGGCTCGAGAGAGCAAGTCCCCTGCCAACGCGGAGACGGCGTTCCCGACGCCGCTCGTGTTCGCGAGAACTACGACGGTGGTTTTGGATGAGGGGTCCACGATCAGGCTGGTGGAGCAGCCCTGCTGTCCGCCATTGTGGGATCGGGTGCCGTCCTTTCCGATGGCCCATCCGAGCCCGTAGGAGGTCTTGGTCCCGTCGAGAAGATCCTGAGCCGTCCACATCTGGTCTCGGCTGGTTGCCTTTAGGAACTTGGCCCGCATGACCGCGTCGCCAAACCGGGCGAGATCGCCCGCAGCGGACTCCATGCCTCCGCCTCCGAACTTCCAACTGAGGTTCTCGCGCTTCCCGGCGTTGGTGGCTGGGCCCGAGTTTGGCTTCGTGTAGAGACTGGTTCGCTCGGGTTTGCTCTCCGCCAGTACTTCGCAGGCGAGGCTTGGCGCGAGCTTGCCGACGGTGGAGCGAACGACTTGCGGGAACGGGTGGTCTGCAACATCCTCGATGGCGGCCGCCACGAGGGTGAAGGCATGGGTGCTGTACGAGTACTTGGTGCCCGGATCGGCGATCAACGGGTCTCGCGAGAAGAGGTCCAGGGCTCGGGAAGTGGGTAAGGGCGCGAAGAGAGCTTCGGGGCGGTTCGGCATGTAGTGCCGGATGCCGGCGGTGTGGCTAAGAAGGCGGCGAAGGGTGACTTGGCCGCCGCGGTCGTTGAACCCGAAGATGTGCCGAGACGCCGGCTCGTCCAAGTTCAACTTTCCGCGCTCGACAAACCGCATGGTGATGGCCGCCGTTACCGGCTTGCTGATGGAGCCGAGCCGGAACAAGGTTCTGGGAGTCACCGGAAGTTTGGCGTCACGGTCGGCATAGCCGGCCTGGGCCTCCCACAACTTGCCGTTGTTGAGCACCGCAACCGAAACGCCGACCGCTCCGGACTGATCCAGGAAGCTCGCCGGGATCTCAAGTCGAGGCGCCGTTACCTGTCCGAGAACGACCAAGGCTAAGAGTGCGTGGGTCACCCTTGAACTCTACCGGGAGAACGACTCTCAAACGGTCGTCACCTACGGCGAAAGCGCGGACGAGTGTGGCTTAGCCAATGCTGGACCGATGAAGGATGTAGACAAGAGGCCGCCCCGATGGGCCAGGGATCCTTAGCTGCCCGGGGGATCGCGTCCCCCTCGCCAGGATCTCGCCCGTAGAAGGGTCCACGACTCGGAATTCCAGGGGAGCTTCCTCGGTAGACAAGGCCAACTCCCCACCGTTCTCCTGGTAGGAGATGAGGAGCCGCCCCGGCTTGAACAGCGTTCGCCCTCCCATGGTCGCCGTCCAGTCTGGCTCGATGTCTTCGATCGGCAACCCTTCCAGGATGCGGGATATCCGGCCCACGTGAGTCGAGCCCTCGAAGTCCAGAGCCTCCCGCCATCCTGCGCCCTCGGCAATGCACCACTCCTGATGTCCGGGCTCGTGGGGGCTCAGCCGCCACTGCCAGAGGCTGCCCGCGCCGTACACCACCCCCATGGTTCCTCCGGCGCACAGGTTGCACCAGGCTTCGTGCCCTTGCCACCAGCCGGCTGCGCGACCAAGGGCGCCCATGTTCTCGTAGGTGGGCTCCCCGTTGGCGACCCCTTTTGCGGGCTCGTTGCGCCACATATCGGCGACCCGCTCGGGCAAGTGCGCGCCGGAGTGACCGGTTTGGCCCCACTGGAAGTCCAGCCACTCCGCGTCTTGGCAAGCACGGTTCCGCGCGTGGGGACGGTAGTGGATCCCGGTGGGCTGGGCGTATGCGTCCCAGGCGTGAACCTCGCTTCCGCCTGCCGCAACTTGGGGCTCCTCGCCGGTGCCGTCGCCGCCGACCAAGTAGATAGCCGGCCCGGCCCCGTACCGAGCAACCAGGTAGCGGCAGTAGCGGGCGTACTCTGACGGCGGCACTGCGGGCCCGGCCACGTTGAGGCCCTTCCACCCGTAGCCAAAGAAGACGGGTTGCAGAACCGGAACGATCTCGTGCTCCACCAGCACCGCGATGAGCTCATCGAGCTTCTCGAAGTACGCCGGGTTGAGCTGGCTTAGCCTCCCGGTAGGCAGGTCCTCGAAGGCTACATCGAAGCCTTCGTCTGCGGATCGGTCCCTCGGGCCAGCGGCTTCCATGTCCGGCTGGACGGTCATCAGCAACGCGGCGCAGAACCCTTTGGAGCGGCGGTCTTTGGTATAGAGCGCGGCCTGCTCGAGGGTAGCGCGAAAGGGAAGCGCCCATGCGGTGTCTGCCACGACGACGGCCGGAGTGCCGTCGGCATGGATGAGGTTCCTGCATCCGGGGGACATCCGCCAGAATCCGTGCCGATAGAACCGGTTTGGCTCGTCCGGGGAAGCGGTCGCTTGGATCGTGCCTCGATGGTGGGCTAGCCCGTGGTCCCCGGACTCGGTCGACCAGCTCCATTGCCCCGCCCAAGGCGCGGCAAAGCGAATGCGCCACTCTGACCCGCCGCACCAGAAGCCGGGCCGGACGATCTCTCGGCCTGATTCATGGACAAAGGTTCCGATAAGCCCGAGGTCCACGTACGGATTCGCGACCGGGAGTTGGGCATGGAATACGAGCTCGATCTGCTTCCAGGACTGGCAGGATGGCTCCATATCGAGGTTCCTAGGAGATCTTCCGCACGTAGGCGACGGACTCCTGCCCGGAGGCCGATCGCTCATAGGTTCCCCAACCTTGCTCGTTGATGAACGGAACCCGGAAGCGCCCCTTGACCTTGGGTGCGAAGCTCATCTTGTGGGTTGGACCGTGGACCTGGAACCCGCAGAGTGCAACGAAGGCTCCGTAGGAGGCCATCGCACGGCCGTAGTGGTCGCTGCATTCGATCTCGTTGTAGGGGTTTCGCTTTCGGGCTTGGTACCGGTCGTGGATGGCTCGGACGAGGGTTAGGCCTTCCTGAACCATGCCCTCCGCGATCATGTGGTTGGCCACCTGGTACTCGAATCCGGACATACACTCGTTGAAGTACATGACCGCCCAGGCGTCGCCGCCTTTGCCCACGGCCGCCCCGGCTCCGCCGCGCGGGAAGCTGCACATGATGAGGCCTGCTTCCTTCGGGGCGGCGTACCAGCGTCCGCCGGGGATCACTTTCATGGCTCGGCGGTAGTCCCAGATGTCCTCGTAGAAGCTGTACTTGTAGAGGGCCCTGAGGGCGGCCTTGGCCTTGTCGGCCGGGATGATCCGGGGGAGGCCAACCTGGTGCGCCCAGGATTGGCCGTACATCTGGTCGATGTGGCAGCCCTCGCGGGTGTTGTTGGCCTCCGGATGGGCGGGGTCCGCCTTGTTGATGAAGTACTCGCCGTTGAAGAGGTCTTTGACGAGCTTGGTCGAGCCGCTTTGGGCCAAGCCCGCACAGGTAGCGGCGAACTCGGCGTCGTTCATCTCCTTGGCCATGGCCTCGCTGGCGCGAAGCGCGGCCACGTAGAGCGAGGAGATCCACGCGATCTCGCCGTACCAAGCGGTGTCCAGGGTGTTGTACTGTGCGCCGTCTAGGATGCCGTCCCTGTTCGCGTCGCTCTGGATCAGGTTCTGCATCGCGCCTTTCACCTGGGGCCAGATCGACTTGAGGAACGCCCCATCTGGCGACATCAAGTGCTCTCGATAGGTCCGCAGGATGCAGCTTGCTTGGCCGTCGGTGGCCACCGCTTTGTGGAACTCCGCGCGGTAGTCGATGGCGCCGGTGTCCTTGTGGTAGGCGAGGCCGAAGTCGATCTCCTTGCGCAGGTACCGCTCGACCTCTGGGAAGACCCGGCCGATCGCCTGGGCGTAGCCCCATACGTGGGTGCAGGTCCCGGCGCAGCAACCCACGCCCTCCCAGAAGTAGTAACGGCCATCGTCTAGCCGGTTGCAGGTGGTGGTTGCGAGGATCGACGTGTTGACGAAGGTTCGGTCCAGGAACCAGTGGGGAAGGGTGGAGTCGTACCAGGTCTTGATCCAGGCTCGGGTGGTTTCCTGGAGTCTGGACCAGCGGGCGATGAGGTCGTCGGCTACGTGCTTGGCATCGCGCCAGCGGGTGGCGTACCAGTTGCGCTTGCCAGGCAGGTTGCGCGCGCAGTTGGGGAAGTGCCAGGCCACCACAAAGGTGACTTCGACCGACTCCTTGGGCGCCAGTTTGAGCGTGCGGCCTACCTGGGCCCGGTTAGCGTCGGCCTGGGCGTTGTCGCCGCCCCCGACGATTTCCACGCAGAACGTGCCGAAATCCGGGAGGGCCAAGAGATTCTCTGTGGTCTTGGGGGAGTCGGAAAAGATCACTTCCCCGAGCGAGATCTGACCCCAGCCGCCGCTGACCTGATCCACGACTTCAAGGAAGGCTTCTTGCCCGTCGAACTCCTCGACCCCGAAGGTCTCCCAGTTCATAACGTTGCTCTCGCGCCCGGTCACGGTTCGAACTACCTTGCCGCCCACGAGGAGGTTCACGCAGGTCTTGTCCTTGTGCGCCCCACCGCCCACCCTGAGGTTGATGAACCGTCGCGAGATCTTGAAGGAAGGCGATCGGAGGGTCCCTAAGTGGACGTCGGCCTGGACCACGTCTTCGCCGTTGCGGTTCTGGTGGCTGTTGACCACGTATTCGGTCTCCGCGCGCACAGCGCCCATGTAGCCGGGAAGCTCCGAAACTTTCCGAGGCCGGTCTCCGAAGGCGGTTCCGGTTGCGACCCACTTGCCGTAGGTCCCGGAGGACCAGTCCTCGAAGAGCGTATCGATGCGCTGAGCGTTGGGCCGTTGGCGCTCTAGCGCGGAGAAAACCGCGCCTTGGGTCGGGGTGGTCTTGCCGACGAGGACGTGGTCGCCGCGCTTGCGACGGGAGAAGGCAAGGACCGGGTTGTCGGTGGCGTACTGCAGACGCAGGGTGAGCGGCTTCTCGCCAACGTTGCGAACCTTGAAGGTGAGCGTGGTGGCGGGGAAGGAAGAGCTCTCAGCGTCTAGAGGACAGAAGGGTGAGAACGCTTCGAGGTCCATCTCGACCTCCGAGTCCGCCTTGGAATAGGAGACCTTGCCGATCGGGTACTCGCCCCGGAATCGGATGTCGCCGAAGCGCACGCGCTTGTCTCCAGCCATTAACTCGAAGCGCTGGCTGAACGGCGACTGCTGCCGAACTGGGTCGACATAGTTCGCCCCGCTCATCGCGGTGAGCACGTCGCCCATGAAGGTTGCCGCGGGGCGGTCTACCGCGCCGAGGTGCTCTTGGTTGAAGACGTCCCAGTTCCAGAGTTGGCCGTCGCCCCCTAGGTAGACCGTGCCGGCGAACAGTCCGCCGACCGGCATCCCGATGAAGCGCAGCTCGTCCCCGCTGTAGACCTCCGGCTCGGTCCGGCGAAGGAGGTCTGGCTTCGTTGAGCGCGTTGCTTTGGTGGGCGACTGCGCCGCAAGCAACGAGGCAGGGGTTCCGGCGGCCACCATGGCCGCGCTTACAAACGAACGTCGAGATACCGACTCTGGCATGGCGCGAGGTTACCGCCGCTAGACCGCTCGATTTGCAGGAGGTTTGAGCGCCCGGCGTACGCCAAGAAAGACCATCGCCAAGCTAATCGCGCACCAAGAGAACGCCCAGACGGCGGTGGGTATCCCGGAGACCTGCTCCATGATGCCGGCGTCGCTTTGGCGCTCTCCGAAGACGCTAATCCGGTAGAGCAAGTAGACGGATTGGATCGAAGTCAGCGCAAGCTGGACCCCGAGAAACTGGACGCCGTAGAGCAGGGCTCGTCCCGATCCGCGCCATCCGGCGAAGCCGAGGAGACCAACCCAAAGAACCCCGCTGGCGAAACCCACGAAGTCGCCCCTCACGAGGAGCAGAACGGAGAGGGCAAGGCCGATCGCCAGGGTCTTCAGGACGATCTGAGCGCCCTTTGCATCGCGCGTTGCCGCGACGATCGCGCTTCCCAAGAGAGTGGTGCCCAGGTACCCGGCGGAGGCCACGATCGGCAACCAACCGCCTGCCACTGGGGTAACCCCGCTGCCGTTTGAGAAGACCAAGATGTACTGCGGAGTGCCCGAGGTGGCCCAAGCCGCCAGCGCATGGCACAGCTCATGCAGATGGGTGTTCAGGTACTGGATGGGCAGGAGGATCAGCCCAGCGCCCGGGATGCCCCAGGCCACGACGCTCGCGATCGCGGCGAACAGGACGGCTCGGGAGGACTCTTGCTTGGCCATGGCCTGATTCCATGACGTCGCGGCTTGGCGTTGGGATGCAATCTTGCCGTAGCGGTGTAAGGTTCTGGGCTACGGTGCGAATCACTTCCTTGTGGACACAACTCGCGATATGATCGCAGGACGGCAGGGGCGCTTCGAGGCGCTTCTTGAAAGCCACGCCGGTGTCCTGTTCAAGGTGGTGCGCATGTTTGGCCGGCGCCCGGAGGACCAGCAGGACCTCGCCCAAGAGATCCGGCTGCAGCTTTGGCGCGCCTTTGGCAAGTACGAGGAGGGCCGATCGTTCTCGACCTGGATGTACCGGGTGGCGCTCAACACCGCCATCTCGTGGCAGAGGCAGACCGGCGCGCGAATTCGCGACCTGGTCCCGCTGGACGATGCCACCACGTCGTCGGCCCCGCCCGCTGACGTGGAGGTCCAGGCCCTCTACCAACTGGTAGGGGGGCTCGACCCGATGAACCGCGCCCTTCTCCTCCTCTATCTGGAGGACCTAAGCCACGCCGAGATCGGCGAGGTGCTCGGAATCACCGCCATCAACGTCGCCACCAAACTCAGCCGCCTCCGGCAGCGGCTACGCCAAGAAGCCTCCGAAGAAGGAAACACCGAATGGAACTAGAAGAAATGAAAGCAAATTGGAAGGCTGTGAACCAGCGCCTGGATCAAGTGCAGGCCGTGCAGGTTGCCTTAGCCAACCGCGAGCTCAAGGGCCGGGGTCGCTCGGCAGCCAATCGATTGCGCGTCGAGCCGATCTACGAGCTGGTTTTGGCGGGAGGTGCCGTCTTGTGGGCGGGCAACTTCCTGGCGAGCAACTTCGCTAAGGTGCAACAGTGGCCGGTTGCAGCGATTCCGGCGCTGGCGCTGTATCCCCTGGCGATCCTTACCATCTGGTGCAGCGTGTCCCAGCTCGGCATTCTGTCCGACCTCGACTTCGCCGCACCGATCCTGGACACCCAGACCAAGCTTGGGACGATCAAGAAGATCCGCGTTCTGAGCACGCAGGCGATGCTCCTGTTGGGCGTGCCGCTCTGGTTCCTCTTCCCGATCCTGCTGGGTCAGGCTCTGGTCCGGTTCGAGATCGTGCTGGCGGTTAGCCCGCAGTGGATCCTCGGAAACCTCGTGTTCGGCGGGCTCTTCTCGGCGGCCATGGTTTGGGCGGCACGGCGGTTTGGCGAGGGCTCCGGGTTCTTCCGCAGGATCAACGCGATCCTCGCGGGCGACGCGATCGCAAACGCGGAGCGGGAGCTTCGCGAGGTCGCTGAGTTCGGGAACGACGCCTAGCCCGGTGGGCATGAGAGCTCGCTTGGGAAGGACTCAAGCTTTGGCCCTGATGTTGATGGGTCTAGAGGCAGCCGCAGCCGGCGTCCTTGGAATCAATGACGCCAAAATGTTTGGCTAAATGGCAAAATAGCCATATGAATGTTGACCGTCAGCGGTACCGCCGCAGGGCCGAGGTCCTTAAGGCGATGGGGCACCCCAGCCGGCTCATGATGCTCGAGGCACTCCAAGCTGGCGAGATGTGCGTGTGCGATCTTCAGAGGCTCGTCGGCTCCGACATGTCCACGATCTCAAAACACCTTGCGGTCTTGCGGAACGCTGGAATCTTGGCTGACGAGAAGAGGGGGCTTCAGGTGTTCTATCGCCTTCGGGTTCCGTGCGTGACTCGATTCTTCGAGTGCGTCGAGGAGGTTCTAGAGCAGGACCAGCAGGAGGCGTCCACCGGCTCACGTCGGTAACGGCTAATCCAGTGGCAAGCGTCTCATTGATCCCTGCTCGTCCCAATCGCCTCCGCTCAGTTGGAACGGCGGTGCTTGGGCTTTTGGTCTGGTGGCAGGTCTATGCTCACCTGGAACTGGCGGCGAAGCTCCTGACTTACGACGTCTTCCGGTTGCCTGTTGGGGCTCACCTGTCCTCAGCGGTGGAGTTCTTCGTGTATGAGGTCCCCAAGGTCCTCATGCTGCTCGTTCTTGTGGTGTTCGGCGTCGGGATCCTGCGCACCTACTTCACCCCAGAGCACACTCGGCGCGTCCTTGCGGGGAAGCGAGAGGTCGTCGGGAATGTTCTGGCCGCCTCGCTGGGCACGGTCACGCCGTTCTGCTCTTGTTCGGCCGTTCCGCTCTTCATTGGGTTCCTCAAGAGCGGGGTGCCGCTGGGAGTTACGTTCTCCTTCTTGATTGCCGCGCCGATGGTCAACGAGGTTGCGCTCGTAATGCTTTTCGGGTTGTTCGGACCGACGGTGGCGGGCATCTACCTGGCCTCTGGCTTGGGGATTGCGATCCTTGCCGGATGGACGATCGGGAAGCTTCGCATGGAGGGCCAGGTAGAGCCTTGGGTCTACGAAGTCGAGGTTGGAGAATCGATCGAGGAGCATCCAACCTGGGCCCAACGCGTCGAGGCGGGTCGAAAGGCCGTTCCGGAGATCGTTGGCAAAGTGTGGCTCTACGTGATTCTGGGTATAGCCGTTGGAGCAGGCATCCATGGCTTCGTACCCACTGGCCTGATGGCTCAGTACCTGGGTGCGAAGGCTTGGTGGTCGGTTCCCATAGCGGTTGTGCTCGGGGTTCCGATGTACTCAAACGCGGCCGGGATCGTGCCGGTGGTCCAGGCCCTGCTGGGCAAGGGTGCGGCCTTGGGCTCGTCGCTAGCCTTCATGATGTCGGTGATCGCCTTGTCCTTGCCGGAGATGGTGATCCTCCGCAAGGTGTTGCGACCTCGATTGATCGCCACATTCATCGTCGTTGTGGCCCTCGGCATCATCGCCGTCGGCTATCTGTTCAACGCCATTCTGCCGTCGGCAGGAGGCAACTAAGGAGACCATGAAACTACAGATCCTAGGCACTGGCTGCGCCAAGTGCAAGACACTCACTCAGAACACCGAGTCCGCCGTTCGCGAACTTGGAGTGGACGCGAGCATCGAAAAGGTTGAGGATATTGCCGCCATTATGAAATTTGGGGTGATGAGCACCCCCGCGCTGGTCGTGGACGGAAAGGTGGCATTCAGCGGCAAGGTTGCCTCGTCCGAGGAGATCAAAGGGATCCTAGAAGGAGCTAAGTGACCCCGGTTACGAAGGTCCTCCTGATCGCAGCGGTAGGCGCGGCGGCGGGCTTCGTCCTTCTCTCAAAGTCTAGGGACACCGCTCCTGATGAGCGCCAAGCTCTCGCCCAGGCACAAAGGGCTGTGGCTCTCCCAACGATGCTTGAGCTTGGTTCCGACAAGTGCATCCCCTGCAAGGCAATGCAGCCCGTGCTCTCATCCCTTCGCACGAAACACGCGGGCAAGCTGAGCGTCGTCTTCGTCGACGTGTGGAAGGACACGGCGGCTGCGGACAAGTACGGGGTTGAGGCGATCCCAACCCAGGTCTTCCTCGATTCAACTGGAAAAGAGGTGTATCGCCACCAAGGCTTCTATGCGGAGGCAGACATCGAGGCGAAGCTGGACGAGTTGGGGTTCAGGCTCTAGGCTCATGCAACAGGTCTTCGAGTCCCTGTCGCGGGGGATCGAGGGGGCTCCTGGCGTGGCGCTCGGGGCGGCCGTGCTTTGGGGCGTTCTGAGCATTGTGCTAAGTCCCTGCCACCTAGCCAGCATCCCGTTGATCGTCGGGTTCATCTCGGGAGATGCTGATCGAAGCGTTGGGAGAGCCTACGCTCTCTCTGGCATGTTCTCCCTCGGCATCCTTCTTACGATCGCGGCCATTGGCGGGATCACGGCGGCGGCGGGGACCATGCTTGGGAACGTTGGACCGTGGAGCAACTACCTGGTGGCCGTCGTGTTCTTCGCCATGGGGCTCCACCTGATGGGCGCGATTAGCCTTCCGATGCCGAGCCCGGCGAACGCGAACACTACGAGCCGGGGACTGGGTGCCGCGCTTACGCTAGGCGCCGTGTTCGGTCTCGCCCTCGGACCCTGCACCTTTGCTTTCATGGTGCCGGTCCTGACGGCGACCCTGAAAGTGGCCGCCGGTGCGCCAGCTTTGGCGGCGGGATTGCTTTTGGCCTATGGCGTTGGACACTGCGCCGTGATCGTCCTCGCGGGAGGGTCGGTTCAGGCGACGCAACGCGTGCTGAACTGGAGCGCTGGTTCGAAGCAGGCGGAAGCCCTCAAGCAGGTTTGCGCGTTCTTGGTAATTCTTGGTGGTCTATACCTGCTTTGGACCGCAGCTTAGGCCTTGCGCCGCAGAGTGCCCGTCAGAGCCGTGCCTGGTGAGATCGTGTTGAACACCGTCCCGTACTTCCTCACGTTCTCGTGAAGGAGAGCTAGGCGGTGGTCCGGCTCGTCCGAATCTACAATGATCTCGTAAGTGATCGACTCCATCTTGGGTGGGACGTCTTGGCGGACTCCGTCCACCACGACCTTTACTCCCCTAAACTCAAAGCCCAGGATGGGGGCGACTCGTTCTATGCCCTTGATCATGCAGGCGGAGAGAGCCGCAAGTAGGAGTTCGGCGGGGTTGAACGCCTCTGGATTGCCCTTAAGGTCGGTATCGAACTGGATCTCGGCGCTCTTGCATCTTCCGAGGCTGCCATGTGAGTCTGTCCGCGTAGTGACCACGTGAAACTCCAGCTTTTGTTGGCCCATATTTCCATGACTCCACAGGCCCGAACGAGATTCCCGCGCTTAAGCGATCCCTTTGGTCGCCGCCGTTAGCACTGCCTCAGCCAGACGGTCGACTTCTTGGATGGTGGAGTAGACGTTGGGCGTGATTCGAATCCCGTTCACCGCCGGGTGGGCGATGCTGGTGACGAAGATTCCGTGCTTGGCCAGGAGCCAGGCCGCCAGGTCGCCCGGCGCGATTCCTCGGATTCCGACCGTGGTTAAGGCGCAACTGTGCTTAGGATCGAGGTTGGTCTGGAACTGGACCTTGGGATGGTCCACAAGCCGGTCGGTCCAGCGATGCCTCAGGTAGCGGAGCCTGGCTTCTTTGCGAGCCCCTCCGATCATCTCGTAGAAAGTGATGGCTTCCCCGATCGCGTTGTGGTTGGCGGCAGGGTGGGTGCCGATCTCCTCGAACTTGCGGATGTCTTTGTCCTTGCTTGGGTCCGCCGCCATCAGCGGCCAGATCGTCGGGATGCGGTCCTTGCGCACGTAGAGGGCCCCGGTCCCGATGGGGGCCATGAGCCACTTGTGAAGGGAGGTCCCATAGAGCTCGCAGTCGAGGTCCTTGCGATCGAACTCGTACTGGACGAAGGCGTGGGCGCCGTCCACGATCACGGGGATTCCGTGTTCTCGTCCGAGCTCCACGATGTCCCGGACCGGGAAGATCTGCCCGTTCAAAAAGCTGACCTGGCTGACCAGGATGAGCTTGGTCTTGCCCGTGATGCCCTTGCGGAACGCGTCCGTGAGGTCGCCCAGTGACTTGCTGATCCCGGGTACTTCTAACTGGACCATCTTGATGCCGTCGCGCCTTTCCCGGCTCTGGATCGTGGTGATCATACGGGGGTAGTCCAGATTGGTGGTCAGGATCTCGTCGCCGGCTTTCAGATCGTGCCCCAGCAGAAGGGTTTCCAGGGACTCGCTGGCGTTTCGAGTGATCGCGATCTCCTCGGCATCGCAGCCAAAGACGCGGGCAAGCCGGGTGCGGACGTGCTCCACCTCGGGCTCCAGAATCCGCCACATGTAGTTGCTGGGGCCCTGGTTGCTGAAGTCCAACTGGCGCTTGAGCGCCTCGTGGACAATGCGCGGGGCCGGGGAGCAGCCGCCGTTGTTGAAGTTGACGACGTTGCGGTCCAGGGTGAACGCCTGCTGGATCTGCGACCAGAAGTCCTCATCCTCGGGCGCGCCCGCGCTGGAGCCGTTCAGGCTCGCGACGGCGTTCGCCAGAAGGTCGAGAGTGTCGTTGCGGAACCCAACCCTCGGGAGGCTCGGCGCAACGGCGCTGGCCAAGGCTCCCGTGAGAAGCTGTCGACGGGAATAGATTCCTGCCATTCCGACAGTATCCACTCTCCCACGATCATCGGCCGGTTCGTCGAGAGGTCCACCTTCAGGCCGAGCGTAGCCTTCTCTTTGCCTCCGCAATCTCGGTCGGCGAGAACAGAGATTCAAACTGAGGATCTGAAACGAGTTGCTCGAAGCTTATGTCAAGCCGGCCCTCGTCGATAAGGACCTGGAAGCCAGCCTGTGCTTGAACCGGGCGCCGCAATGCTTGTTTCGCATACTCCACTCCGCCATGCCGACGAACCGCACCCAGAAAGCGCTTCGCTGAGTACCCAGTTTCATCTCTGAGTAGAACATAGATCTGTAGCATTCGACGGTGGAAGAGGTCGTTGAGAGTTAGCTTCGTCTCGTCTACGTCGTCAAGCTCAAACCTCCTGTAAGGCTGGCTCTTTTCGCTCTTGGAGATCCGGTCGCAGCATGAGTGAATTCGCACTCTATGCCCATGGCCTTGAGCCTCCTGCAGGGCTGCATCCAGACTCCCGTAGGGGCCGTCCCACCAGAGTTCGCTGTCATACTTCAGGAGTCGATTAACGCCTTTTCCATGGTTGCAGAAACCGCAGAACTCGTCGTGGATCGTGGTCCGGCCGGTTGGAGGGTCTTTGTACACCCAATACTGGGGCATGAGTGAAGTATGCGCCGGACTGGCTAGTCCGTGCAATGTACTGGCTTCTGGGCAAAGACCATCAAACGCAGGGGGGGGGAACTCGGCTCTGAGCCATGTCAGAGGCGAGTACCCTAATCCCAATATGAGTTTGCCTACCGCCGCCTTCGCGGCTTTCTCGGAAACCGCTCCCCTCGGACCTCACAGCATCGGGCGCCGTGAGCCGGGAGAAGCGGACGTCCTCATCGACATCCTGTTCTGCGGCGTATGCCACACCGATATCCACTTTGCCAAGGGCGAGTGGGGCAACTCCATCTACCCGATGGTTCCGGGCCACGAGATCGTGGGCACGGTGGCTAAGGTTGGGTCGGCCGTGACCAAGTGGAAGGTTGGAGACACCGTCGGCATCGGCTGCTTCGTCGACTCCTGCCGATCCTGTGCGCCGTGCAAGGCGGGCGAAGAGCAGTACTGCGAGGCCGGCGCCACCTTCACCTACAACGCGCCCGACCCCAAGAGCGGCGGCGTGACGTTTGGGGGCTATTCCACCCAGATCGTGGTGGACGAGAACTACGTGGTTCGCGTTCCGGAGTCCCTACCCCTCGATGCGGCGGCGCCGCTTCTGTGCGCTGGCATCACCACGTACTCGCCGCTCCATCATTTCGGGGTCAAGGCGGGCCACAAGGTCGGCATCGTAGGCCTCGGTGGGCTGGGGCACATGGGAGTTAAGTTCGCCAAGGCGATGGGCGCCCACGTTACGGTGATCAGCCATTCCGAAAACAAGCGGGAAGACGCCCTGCGCCTGGGTGCAGACGATTTCCTTGCGACGCACGATCCCGAGGTCTTCAACACCCACGCCGGCCGCTTCGACTTCCTGCTGAACACGGTTTCTGCCGCCCACGACCTGAACGCCTACCTTGGCTTGCTAGGCCTGGACGGCCGCATGGTGCTGGTCGGCCTTCCAGACCCCACGCCCGTGGCGGCGTTCCCGCTGGTCTTCAAGCGGCGCTCGCTCAGCGGTTCGCTGATCGGCGGCATCCGAGAGACCCAGGAAATGCTGGACTTTTGCGCCGAGAACGGGATCACCTGCGACATCGAGGTGATCAAGATGTCCGAGATCAACGAGGCTTACGAGCGGATGCTGAAGAGCGACGTGCGCTACCGCTTTGTCGTGGACATGGCCAGCCTCAAGTAGCTGGGGAGGCTTGCCTATTGGTCCAGCACCTCATGCAGAGGTGCTGGACCTTCTTCGTTTGCGGGTCTTCCACCCGCATCGAGGCGTGGAACTTACCGCACACGTCGCAACGCTTTAGGATGCGGCCGGAGAAGGCCTTCCATGACATCGAGGTTTACTGCGGGCGGGCGAGGATGCTCAGCTTGACTTCGATGGTGTTGCCGATCCAGTCTTTGGAGCTTGGGAACTGCCACTTAAGGCCGTAGTCTCGGCGGTCGATTCTGAAGCCGCCTTCGAAGCCGATCAGGCTCATCTTCTCACCCAGCGGGCGCGTACCCGTCTGCCGGAAGGCGATGGTGATCGGTTTGGTGACCCCTCGGATCGTCAGGTTGCCAAGGGCTTTGAACCCGCTGCCTGCCTTCTCGATGCGGGTGCTCTCGAAGGTGATCTTGGGATACTTGGACGCGTAGAAGCCGTCCTTACCCAGCGTGTGGTTGTCTCGGCCGGGGATGCCGGTGTCCAAGCTCGCGGTCTTGATCTCCGCTTTCACGGAGGAGCGCCCGAGGTTCTGCGGGTTGTAGTCGATGCTAACCGAGTACTTGGTGAACTGGCCCTGCAGGTGGGCGAGGCCCCCCGCGACCGGGACGGCGAAACCAATGTAGGAGTGCTGCGAATCGCAGACGTAAGGCCCGGAGAGGGCGTCGGCAAGCAGGATTGCCGCTCCGCTCAGGGATAGGGCGCATACGCCGTACTTAAGTGTCTTGGTCATGGAAGTGCCTCTCGTCCAATTGTCGGACGAATGTGTTGCGAGGTTGACTCGCTGGGATCGCGTGGCAGGAGCGGGCCCGGCTCATGGGGCTTCCTCCGAAGGCTTGGGGTCGACGTCGGGTTCTTCGGGCGGGTTGCCGGCCGGCTCTGCCGCCTCGGGCTCGTCCTGGATTTCCGTTGGCTCTTCGGGCTCGGGTTGGCCCTGGGGCGAACGCTGCTGGAGTATCCGCTCTAGCTCGAGAGGATGCTCGCGCTCCATCTCCGCCCGAGTCATCGTGCCCGTGTACCAGGCCTTGTTGGCCGGGAAGGTGTCCGGGTTGAAGTGCTCGTTGTAGAGGTGCCAGAGGATGATCGCGAGGAAGGCGAGGGTGGCCTCCCAGCCGTGCGCCACGATGGCGATGCTGAGCGCCTGCTCCGGTAGTCGGTTGCCCCAGTAGATGGGGAACCAAAGCAGGAACCCAGAGAGCACCATCACCGGAACGCCCCAATACTCGGCCAAGTAGTCCAGCTTCTGGCGGAACTGGTACTTGTCGTACTTGGGCTCGGTGCGGCTCATTCCCAGGTAGTACTTGCTTGCGCCGACGAAGTCGTGAAGGTCCTTGACGTTCGGCACCATCGTCACGGCGTGGCGCGAGAATCCCGTCTTCTTCCACTTGATCAGGAGGTCCACCACGTGCCAAGTCCAGACCAGGATCAGACCGATCGCGGCGATTCGGTGGATCGGCCTGGCTACGTTGATGCCACCGATAGACCCATAGAGCGCCTGTAGCCAAGGCACCTTGGGGAAGTGGAGGGGAAGCCCGGTCATCAGGAGGGCGGTGAAGCAGATCGCGAGCAGACCGTGCTGCCATCGCTGGGCAACCGAGAGTCGCGGATAGCGTTCACCGTTGTCCACGACCGGCGTCCTCGGCCCCCGAACTAGGTAGGCGAGGTAGGCGAAAGCCACCGAGCCCAACGCGAGAGCCGAGCCCGTCGTTGCCAGGTCGTATCGGCCCATCAGGGAGAGTCCCAGCGAGCCTGCCGCCAGAAGGAACGCTAGCGAAATGGCTACGCCAACCAAGCGTCCCGCCTTGCTGCCGTGGTGCCCGAAGACTTTGATCCGCAGGTCGAGCGCGATGCCTCCCATCAGGAACAGAACGACGCCGGCTACCAGGGCCTGGAAGAACAGGTTGACCCCGGCTAGGATCTTGTCGTCCCGGATCTTGAGGCGGAGGTGGTTAGCGCCCGACATCGCGAAGTTGACGTTTGCCCCCGCGTGGCATTCGGCTTGGGAGCAGAGGGCGTTGCCGTTGTTCCGGTGGGTGGAGGCCCGTGGATCGCTTGGATTCAGCACGCTGTGGGCGTGGTGGCAGTCGCTGCACACGGCCGTACCCTTCGCGTGGAAAATCTGGAGAGCTTTGCCGTGGTAGCTCTCTTCGTAGGAGGTGACGGCCTCGGTGTCTACGCCGTAGCGCTTCATCCGGTCCGTTTCTCGGTGGCATGCGCTGCAGAGTTCAGCCTTGATCGGCTTTGTCATCGAGACGATCGGCTTCACGGAGTGGGGGTCGCCGCCACCGTGGCACGTCACGCATGTCGGGTGGTCGCCCGGCACTTTGTCTGCTTTTGCGTGGGTACTGGCCTGGAACAGATTGTCCTGGTCCGTATGGCAACCAATGCACTGCGGCTTGTCCGCCTTCATCTCCTCGGTATGGGGTGCGGAGGTGATGGTGGAGTGGCAGTCCTGGCACTTCATCTCCTTGTGGGGAGAACCCGCCAGCGACTTCTCGTCGACCGCCTTGATCGGGTCCATCGCCTCGACGTGGCAGGCCATGCACGCCGCGGTGTCGTCGCGATCGATGACATCCGCGTCGGAAGGCTGCTCGCCGGTCTGGCCCATCGCGAAGATTGCCAGGGATAGCGGCAAGGCCGCGATCAGGAAGAGGCCAATCGAGCGGGCGAACCGCAAAGTCGTGAATCCAGCCTTCGCTTTTGCAGACATGCTGACCCTCATATCGGCTCATCGCCGGGCCCGCTACCGGTGCGGGCCCAGAACGAGAGCGGAGCAGACCTAGTTGATGCCGGGGTTCTTGCCTGCCTTAATGCGGGCGATGTTCTTGGTGCCGAGCTTCAGGGAATCGAGGTCGTCGATCTTGTGGAGCAGCTCGGGGGTCAGCTTGCGAGTCTTCGCGGCCTTCATGACGACGGCGAGGTCGAGGCCGTAGGGGTTGAGCTTCCCGCCGCGGACGTTCACATGGCAGACGCTGCACTTTGCCTGGCTCAAGGCGGAGCCCTTGGGCACGCCGTAGGTAGTTTCAAACACGGAGCCGAAGCTGCCGAGAGCGAAGGCGAGGGCGCCGCAGGTGGTCACCATGAGGGCCAAGACGAACCGTTTCATTCCATAACTCCTTGTTTGCAATCTCGCCGTCGCGCGTGCGGAGCGGACGGCGTTGTCACAGGTCCAAGATGCCAGGTTGGGTCTGATCCGAAAAGTCGCCAATAACTATGTCGTGGTACTCATGTCCAAGAATCGGAGGACAAACCCTTGCAGGCGATGCAGGTTTGGCTAATACTAAACCAAGTGGTTAACTATCAGGAGGCAGACCTCGACCGCATCTTTGGAGCCCTGGCCGATCCCTCGCGGAGACATCTGGTGCTCTCGCTTCGCTCCGGCGAAGCGACGGTGGAGGAGCTTGGACGTCCGCTCGGAATCAGCATTCCCGGGGTGATGAAGCACCTGGCGGTCCTTGAGCGAAGCGGACTGATTACCACGGAAAAGCGCGGACGAAGCCGCTACTGCCGTCTTGAAGCAGAGCGCCTAGCCACTGCCGAGCAGTGGATGGCCGAGGTCCGCAGCTTCTGGGCTAGCGGCCTGACCCGCCTTGCCAACCACCTGGAGAGTGAAGAATGACCGAAGAGCGAGTGAAGTTTTTGAACCTGAGCGATTCTGCGCTACGGGCCGATATCGAGATCAAAGCCAGCCCTGAGCGGGTGTACGCCGCCTGGACCAACGTTGAAGAGCTAGTCAAGTGGTTTGGCCCGCCTAACGGCAAAGGGCGTCTTCACGTCGACCGATTCGACTGTACGGTCGGCGGCAACTACGACGTCACCATGGTGTTCGACGACGGCGACCGAGTCCAGCTAACGGGCTCGTACAAGGAACTCGACCCGTTCAACCGGATCGTTCTGACGTGGACCTGGGCCGAGGGGCCGATGAGCTCCCAGGAGACCCTCGTCACCGTCGACCTGTCGCCCACTCCGCAAGGAACCCACCTCACTCTAGTCCACGAGCGCTTCGCCACTCTCGAAGGCCGAGACGCCCACCACGAAGGGTGGGGACCGGTCCTCGATCGTCTTGCCTCCGTTCTGTCTCAACCCTAAGGAAACCCATGCAACAACTACTCGATCCAACCCTCGAGGTCGTGGCCAAGGCCAAGGCCGACGTTCGGCAGTCCAGCGCGCGGCTGCTCCATCTCCTCTCCTTCGTGCCCGACGACAAGCTCGACTGGAGCCCAGCGGCCACCTCGAGGTCCTCGATACGAATCGTTGCCCATTGCGGCGTGGTCAACGCCATGTTCGCCCAGGTGATCACCGGGACCTTGCCGGAAGAGTTTCTCTCCCCCAAGCAGGTATTCGCTCATGCGGTTGCGGAGGAGGCCAAGTTCACCACCCGCGAGGGGGTGGTTAGCTATGTGCACGAAACCACCGCCCAGTTGTGCGCCGCAATGGACACTGTGACCACGGTGAATATCGGCTCTGCGCCTAACAGTCCCTTTGGCCCGATGCCCATGCCGTTCTGGCTGTCGGTAGCTGGCCAGCACGCCCTTGCCCACTCCGGGCAGCTGGAGTACTTGCAGACCATCTGGGGAGACCTAGACCCGCACTTCGCGGGTTAACCCTGGCGCTTGACCATCTCGGAGATCCAGATCGGAGCGAAGGGAGAGGTGCAGCCCTTGGAGGTTGGGAAGTCTCGGTAGACGCCCAACCTCTCCCCGATGTCGAGCGCCCGCTGACGGTGCTGCGGATGGTTGATTCCGATCTCCGCGAGGCAGTAGTTCATCGTCCACCGCGCCAGTTCCGGGGCCTGGGCCATCTCGCTCTCGATCCGAGTGAGCAGCGCGCCGAGGTCGAGACCTTCGGGGTTCTTGACGACGCGCTCCGTGGTCAGGCTCCACCCGGCGCGAGAGAGCATGGGGACCGTAGAGGTCATCCACTTCTGGCGGAGGGCTTCCTTCTCCAGGTGGACCTTGACCACGTACGGGATGAGCCAGTCCGCGAGGTGCGTGGAGGGCACGTCGGAGACCATCTGCTCTAGATCATCGGCCGAGATCAGCTTGGGCTTGATGATCAGGGTGGCCAGCATGCGTGCGTCGCTGTTCCCGGTCTTCCAAAGGGCCAAGGCGAGCTCATGGTCGCTCTTGATTTGTTTGGCCAACACCCGGAGATCGCCCGCTTTGACGCCGAACTGGTTGTCCCCGGCACCTGCTCGGGCGTTGAGCTCGCGCACCTTCTCGCTGCCGAGGGCCTTCAGCTGGTTCATGACTTCGTCGACGGTCATGGGGTGGAGATTGCCACAGTCTGGGTGGGCAATGCCACTGGGTTCTGCAGGTCGAATACGTAGTCCTCGGGATCCGACCGCTGGAACCCAAGCCTCGCCAACAGCTTGAGCGAACGCGCGTTCTCGGCGCGCGTGCCGGTATGGAAGCCTGGGGTACTCAGCTCCTCAAAGGCGTGTTGGATGAGAGCTTGGCAAGCCTCGAAAGCTAGCCCCTGGCCCCAGAATACGGAATCGAAGATGAAGCCGAGGTTGCGCCAACCTTCCGGGCGCTCGGGGCCTCGAGGGCCGTAGTGCAGGTGGCCGATCACGATTCCTCGCGCAGGCATTTCGACCGCCAGGAATTCGGGGGTTCCGGCGAAGAAGGCCGCGACTCCTTGGCAGCCCTCGTCGTCGGTGGGATACGGCGAGTCAAGCTCGATGACCTCGGGCTTGGAGACGTAGCGTTGCAGGTCCTTCCAGTCCTCCGGCCTCCAGCGGCGAACGACGAGTCGGGGTGTCGTCAACCTGGTGTGCATAGCCGTGACGATACCGAACGAGGATTGCTGCTCCGCAGTAATCTGGGCCCATGTGGAAGCCACGGAATCGCCCGACCCTGATCGCAGAGGCGGGCCGATGATTCCGGCGGCATTGGCGGTAACCCTAGGCCAGGCGGAGATACGCCAGGAGCGAACCGTGTTCCAGACCGGGGCGCCGTACTCGGCCAGGATCAACCTGCGGGCGGACGTGGCGATCGTATACGGGTTCGACAAGTCCATGCCAGACCGGGTGCGCCAGTGGAGAAGTCGCGGCTACCGAGTCCATCTCATGACGGGAGTAGCTTGGGGCGAGTACCAGGACTACTACTACGGGCGATGGGACGGGCAGAACCACGAGGACGAGGCCCAAACCCGCGCCAACGGCGAGAAGGTGGGCCACGGCCGCGACGTCTATTACATGTCCCCCGGCAAGAACTATGGCAAGTACCTCGCCGAAGGGGTCCGTCGCGCGCTGGACGTCGGCGTGGAGGCCGTCCATCTGGAGGAGCCGGAGTTCTGGGTCTTCGGGGGCTACGGCGAGGGCTTCAAGCGGGAGTGGAAGGACGCCTACGGAGAGGACTGGCTGGACCCGTCCAGCTCGCCCGATGCCCGCTGGCGCGCCGCCAAGCTGATGTACTTCCTCTATCGCCGAGCCCTGCAGCAGGTGTTCGATTCGGTGCAGGAGTACAACCGCGAGAAGGGGACCCGCGTGCGCTGCTACGTGCCCACCCATAGCCTGCTGAACTACGCGCAGTGGGCATCGTGAGCCCGCAGTCGAGCCTTGCGCGGCTGAATGGATGCGACGGCTACATCGCCCAGGTGTGGACCGGCACCGCCCGCGAGGCCAATTTCTACCAGGGGACCAAGAAGGAGCGAACCTTCGAGACCGCCTTCCTGGAGTACGGATCGATGCAGAACCTGGTGCGATCCACCGGGCGCGAGGTCTGGTACCTGGCCGACCCGATCGAGGACAACCCCGACCACGACTGGGGCGACTACCGCCGCAACTACCATTCGACCCTGGTGGCCTCACTGCTGCAGCCAGACGTGTCCCAGTACGAGGTCATGCCCTGGCCGGAGCGGATTTTCAACGGCAAGTACCCGTCCGAGCTCGATCCCAAAGTGCGCGTGCCGATCCCGGAGGCGTACGCCACCGAGCTCCAAGTGGTGATCCACGCCCTGAAGGACATGAAGCAGCGGCACGTGCGCTGGGCCTCGGGGTCGCACGGGATCGGAGTCCTGGTCAGCGACTCGCTCATGTTCCAGCGCGGCGGGCCAAGCGGGAGCGACAACGAGTTCGGCCACTTCTACGGCCTGGCGATGCCGTTCGTGAAGCGAGGCATGCCCGTGCAGCCGGTGCAACTGGAGAACGTGACTTTGCCCGGCTACCTGAAGGGACTCAAGCTCCTGATCGCCTCGTACGACGGGCAGAAGCCGCTGACTCCGGACGTGCACCCCGCCCTCGCGGCGTGGGTGAAGGCAGGGGGCAATCTGGTGTTCGTGGACAACGACGAGGACCCCTACAACGCGGTCCGCGAGTGGTGGAACCAGGACGGGATGAGCTACAAGAATCCGCGCCAGCACCTGTTCGAGCTGATCGGCGGGCTTGGTCGAGTCGGCAAGGGGAGCCTCACCTGGCTCAAAGACCGCCCCGGCGAGATCAGCCGCCGCAGGGACGGCGGGACCGTGCTTGCCGAGGCGGTTCGTCAGGCGGCGCCGGGCTTTGCCTGGAAGGAGTCGTCGGCCCTGGTGCTACGCCGCGGCCCCTACGTGATCGCCTCGGGCATGGACGAAACCGACGCCCCGCGCAAGAGCCTTCGCGGCCGGTTCGTGGACCTGTTCGACCCCGAGCTGAAGCCGCTCGGCAAGGTGGAACTGGGTCCGGGCGCGCGGCACTTTCTGATCGATCTGGCGAAGTGGACTCGGCCGGTAGTCGCGTGCGCGGGGTCGGTGGTGGAGTTGTCGTCCACGCCCGACGAGTGGGTCGGCACGGTAGAGGGCATCGGCGGCACGCAGGGTGTCCTACTCCTGCGCGCGGCCTTCCGCCCGGAGCGGGTGCTCGTGGACAGGATTCGAACTCGGGAGTTCTCGTACGACTGGACGCGCGGCCTGCTGTGGGTGCGCTTTCCGCTGAAGGACTCGCCGCAGAAGGTGCGGGTGGAGTACTAGGCGGGGTCCCGTCAGTGGAGTTAGGCTCCGCGCATCGCAACGCGCTTTGGACGTGCTCTGATCGGACTATCCGGCCTGCTCATGCTCTATCTCTCTTTGGCGCACTTTGCGCAGATGCCCATCGTTGAGGCGATCTGGCCCTGGACCGGGTACGGCAACGAGTTGAACAACCTCCGTTCACGTTCCTCTCTTCGATCGCAGCCGCGATCGCCGCGTCCCAGCTTTGGATCGCCGTGTCCGGCAGGTTACAGGGTTCGGCTGGAGGAGCCCTCGAACTTGGCGGTCCCCTCTAGCGCCCACCGAGTGACCCCCGGGGCTTGGCTTCTAGGCCTCCAGACCAGAGATGGCGGAACCGTGCCTGACGATGCGGTTCGTCAGGTAGTGCCGGGGACCTGAGGCCTGCTGCGGTGGGGCGGACTAGGGTCGGTTTAACCAGGAGCCAACGATTCGACCCATCCCAAAGTCTTGGCTCTGGAACCCGCACTTTCGGTACAGCTCTTGGGCATCGTCGGTTTGCAGGTAAACATGCTGACCCGGTACCGCATCGCACAGAATTCGGATGATCTCCGTCGCGATCCCCTGCCTCCGATGCGCGGGTGCGGTCCAGATGTCAACCATGTATGCATTGCACGCGCCATCGGAGAGGATACGACCGTTTCCTACGACCTCGCCGCCCTCGAAAACGTAGACGTTGAGGAAGCTGCCCTCCGCCGATCGTCGGTATTCGTCGGCGGTGCGTCCGTTGCAGAAGTCGCCAGCAACAAGCGCAGCCTTAAGGGCATCCCAGTCAACGGTAGAGGTGTCGGTGGAGTAGATGTATTCCATCGTTCAGCTACGATCTGCCAGCAACCGGGCGAATGAAACCACCCACCATGCGGAAGTTCTTCCTGGGGAGGCGATTGAGACGGGAATGGTGGGCGGTACAGGATTTGAACCTGTGACCCCTTCGGTGTGAACGAAGTGCTCTACCACTGAGCTAACCGCCCCGACTCAGGAAATGTACCCAATCGGCGGTGCGGCCAACTCTTCCATCCCAGCGCTCGTCCGCCCAGCCGAGGGTCGCCATTCCGCGTCAGGTCCCTAGAAAAAAACAAAAAATACAAAAAGGACTTGGGGATAAACGTTTATCTACCCTATAGTCTGGACATGCGAGCTAAGGGACGGCAGGAAACCAGGGTGACCCTCCGCGATGTGGCGGAATCGATAGGGGTGTCTATCGGCACCGCGTCGGTGGTTCTCAACGGCAGCCGGTCGGGATCGCATATCTCCAGCAAGACCCGCGAGGCATTGATCGATGCGGCCTCCCAAATGCGGTATCGCCCGAGCCGGATCGCCCGGAGCCTTCTCGGAGGTAGCACCCGAACGATTGGAATCGTTCCCTCATCCGCCGATCGGGATCTGTTGCTTGGCCCGCACCTACTTCAAGCAATGAACTCGGCTGCCAATGTGCTGGAGGAGCACGGCTTCGACCTACTCCTTCTAACCCGTTGCGACCAGAGCAAGGCGGAGGACATCATGCTTGCGCTGCTGGATGGTCGCGTTGATGGCGCCATCCTAGTCTCGCCCCGGTCCGACAGTTGCTTGGTCGAGCGGCTCTGTGAGGAGCATCTTCCGTTCGTCGTCATCGATGGCGAACCCGAGCCGGGAGTAGATGCGTTCCGCGTGGACGATGTCGCGGGCATCGGCCAGGTTCTTGACCACCTCAATGCCCTCGGCCACAAACGGATTGCCCACATCAGCGGTACGCCCACGCTTCAGGCGGCAACCCGCCGGAAGAGAGCGTTCGTGGAGGGAATGGAGCGGGCCGGGCTTGAAGTCGCGCCGGAATATCTCCAAAGCGGTGGCTTTGGGCCAGGGGGAGGGCAGGAAGCGATGCGAGCTCTGCTCGAATTGCCAGCGCCGCCCACGGCCGTGGTTTGCGCCAACGACGAGGCGGCGATGGAAGCCCTTAGTGAGGCTCGCGCGCGGGGACTACAGATTCCCCGCGATATCAGCGTGACCGGATTCGACGACGTTCCCCTGGCTAGATTTTCAGAGCCCGCCCTTACAACGGTACGACACCCGATGTCAGATATCGCGAGTGCTGCCGCAACCGCACTCTTTCACCGTCTCTCGGGGCACGAGCCCCAGGAGAAATCGCTCTTCCCTTGCGAACTAGTCGTTCGCAACTCGACCTCAACCCCGCTGGAGGGAACCATTCAATGAAGAAAGCCTTTACCCTTATCGAACTCTTGGTTGTGATCGCCATCATCGCGATCCTTGCCGCGATCCTCTTCCCCGTCTTCGCCCAGGCAAAGGTCGCCGCTAAACGGACCGTTGCACTGAGCAACGCAAAGCAGATCGCCACTGCCGTCCAGATCTACATGGGCGACTACGACGACGCCCTAATCAAGAGCTTCTACGGCTTCCCGTCTGACGGTGTCAGCTGGCCAAACGTCTTCTACAACTGGCGAATGCCCCTGTATCCCTACACCAAGAGCCAGGGCCTCTTATCTGACCCAACGAACCAGTTCAGTGGAAAGAACTATTGGACCCCCGCTCAATGGGATGTTACGAAGCCGGACGACGATGCAAGCTGGGTTTACCTTCCCGCGAACTTCGCCGCGAACAGCCATGTAATCGGTTTCGCCAATGGAAACGTGATCGATCCGGTCAACACTCCGGGCGGCCTCGACAGCGTCAGTCAGATCGATGATGTTGCGGGCACGATCTTGATGGCCCCAAGCCGTCTGCGATACCAGGACGTGAAGTGGGACTTTGGCGACGCCCGGTACGGCTACGGATGGTGGTGTCTCACTTCGCCGGGAAACTACATGAATCCGTCAAACGGAGTTGTCTGCCCCGGAGCCGGACAAGGCATGTTCAACAGCGTTGGCAAGCAGATGTCCTTGGTTTGGGTTGATGGGCATGCCAAGGCCATGACCTACAAGGCCACCTTCCTCCCGAAGGACCATTGGCACACTTCGAGCGATCCCCAAGCACCTACGCTTTCGCAGCGTGAGGACGTGGCCGCGAACGTACAGCCGGAATACAAATAGCGACCGAAGGGCGGCAGCTCGAATCGCTGCCGCCCGACCGCCGATGAAGCTATGAACCAGCGATTTTGGATTCCCGTGTTTCTCATTGCCCTTCTGTTCGCATCGGGGTGTCAGTCGGATGTTCAGCAGATGCCTAGAGAAGCGACTGCCTCGGAGCCGCCTAAGGCTCCTTACCTGCAAGCTAACCCCACCGCTCCCGAAGCTGCAAAGAAGGCGTTCTCAGGCGCAGTTGCTGTGCCACCCCCAAGGAAATAGTCGACTGCCGTGTTCACCCTAGCCCTTAGCCTTCTGTTGCCCGCCATGATGTCACTCTCGATTCCAGCGTCCAACCGTCTTGCTCCACCTGCCGGGAAGACCTTGCTCATTGTGGGTCAGGACGTTCCCGTGATTAAGGAGTACTTGCGGACCGTCGGAGGCAAGCCCGCTGGATACACGACGTATACGTCGTTGGATACGCTAAAGGGCCTCGAGCACGTTACCGACGAGGGAGGGGGAGTGCAGCATGCTCAAAGATTGGTGGATGAGCACCCAGATGCTGTCCTCCAGATCGGACTCTACATGGTGGGCCAGCTGAAGGGCGTCGTGAGCGGCGACCTAGATGAGAAGATCGACCATCTGGCGAGGTGGATCCGCGACACCCGCCGTCCCGTCTATCTTAGGCCGGGATATGAGTTTGACCTGCCAGAGAACTCGTATGAGCCGAATCTGTATGTCGAAGCTTTCCGGCATGTGGTCGACCGCTTTCGCAAGATGGACGTGCCCAATGTTGCTTTCGTCTGGCACTCATATGCCCAGCCGATCGGGCGACCTCATACCGACTGGTATCCCGGCGATGCCTATGTTGATTGGGTGGCGGTTTCGTACTTCGACCAAAGCACAGAGAGGGAACTTGACCATGTAGCGGGTCTGGCCAAGAGGCACAACAAACCCTTGATGATCGCAGAGTCAGCTCCCTGGCGCACGAGGCCCTCCGAATCGTGGGAGAAGTGGTTCGTCCGAATGCTTGCCTACGTGAAGAGGCATGACGTCGCTGCACTGTGCTACATCAACTGCGACTGGGCTAAGGTGCCGATTTTCCATGACAAGGGCTGGGGTGACAGTCGGGTCCAAGCCAACCCCTCGCTGTTGAGGAATTGGCAACGGACTATGCGGGCTCCGCGTTTTCTTCACGCAGGCCCAAGACTTTATCAGACCTTGGGCCTAAAGGCCAAGCCTTAGTTCGTACGCCTTCGGCGGGCGACCGCCGCGAGGCCGAGGCCGAGCAGGGCCATCGAGGCGGGCTCCGGCACCGGCTCCATCAAGATGTAGAACTCGGGCGTGTTGTTGTTGTCCGAGTAGTAGCTGTCGGTGGCCGCCGCGAAGAGGTGGGTGGCGCCGGTGGGGATCACCAGGGTGACTCCGGGATAGGTCCCGGCGAAGTTGTCCACCAGGAAATCTTCGGCGATGTCGGTGGACAGGCCGCCGTTGTACGTAGCAAAGCTGGTCCAGTCCGGGCCGGCGTCGATCGCGTCCACTACTCGGTTGAGGTTGCTCGGGCCGAGAAGCGTCGCGGAGGCGCTGAAGACCGCGCTCAGGCCGTAAGCGGTGGGCGTGGGGCCGCCGGTCTGGTTCCACGCGCCGGCGCGGGTCAGCTTAACCGTCATGCCCGGAACGAACCCGTTGGCCGCTAGGTCGATCGGAATCGTGGAGTAGGGCGTCTCGCCACTTGCCAGCAGGTACGAGGCGGGCGAATTGACCAAGAACATCGTCGCCGAGGAATATCCGGCGAGGCCAACAACAAAAAGAAAGGCAGTTGCGCGAAGCATGCACTTAGGGTAGAGGCAACCTTCCCCGGTGATCAGTCACCCCTTCGGGTGACGAGGGCCGCTTGCGGGCCTCCGAAGGGAGGGCCCGCAAGCTCGATGGATCCGCTAGTACCAGCGGCCCTTGCCCGAATAGAGCTTCCAGCCGTTGGCGTTGATCGTGGCGTTGGACAACCAGTGGCGGCCGATCACTTCGCTGGAGGAGTATCCCGGCCGAATCCGGTAGGTGCCGTAGCCTACGAAGTTGGCGTCCACTACATCGATTCCGGCCGAGGTCTTGAGCACGCACACTCCGATGTGGTTGCTGCCCCCGGCGTGCTTGTAGTAGACCACGTCGCCCGGCTGCGCGTTGCGGGCCGACGGAGCGCTCGCGGGGTACTTGCTCCAAGCCACCGGAAGGTCGTAGCTCAGGGCTCGGCGCAGCAGCAGCACGGTGAAGAACAGGCACTGGCCGGTCCTCTCCTTGCTGGCCTTCATCATGTAGTTCCAGGTGAGCATGTTCTCGTTGCTCACCGAAGCGTTCTTTCGGGTGATTCGGGAGACCACGTGGTTGAAGGCGCCGACGTCGGAGTTCAGATAGCCCCAATCCCCGACGACGCAACCGTTGATCTGGTTGCCTCCAAAGGGGCCGCTCTCGTTCGGGGGGTTGAGCCATCCTTGCCGCAGGGCGTAGTAGGCCTCGAACATAACCGCCTTGCGGCGGTCGCTCCCGATCGTCTCAGTCAGGGGAATCACCTCCCGGGCTTCCGTCGGCTCGGGCACGGAGACCTTGGTCGGGTCGAAGATCTCGTCGGCGGGGTGGGACTCGTGGTTCTCCACTCCGCCTCCACCGCACCCAACCAGGGCCAGGGCCAGGGGGGCTAGGGTGATCCAGATGACGTTGTGGAAGCGTGGGAACCGGTTGTTCCGATTGGTGCGAGCGTTCATGGATTGTCTCCTTGCTTCGGGATCCTTCCGAAGCGTTGCGAAAAGGTTATGGGGCGGCGAAGATAGCGAAAGTGGGGCCGAGTCACCTCTTGGTGTGCGTCACGAGCACACCTTTGGTGCCGGCCCCTTGGGGGGCTGAGGAGCTACCCCAGGTCGCCGTAGGTGGGGATGACCTTGAGCGGGTCGCAGGCCACCGAGGCGAAGTAGCGGCGGTCGTCGATGGACAGGTCGTTCCACCGCATGAATCGGAACTTGCCGTCCTCCCCCAGGACCTCGATCATGATCTCACGAGCGACTTTCAGATACGAAGCGTAGGCTTTCATCAGTTCTATTCCCTCCGTGCCCTCCTCGAGTTCTGTCCTCGTCGGGTGGCACGTGATTAGGTTAGGGGAGGGGAAGAGACTGGGAAGTGATCGGGAGGCCCACTCTGCTGTGCTCACGGAGCACACCGCCTAGGAGGCTAGAGATTGGACACAAGCAGGAACAACAAACCAACCGCGAACCTCAGAAAGAGCCGATCAACAAGCGGAGCGTAAAGCATCCTCTCTATGATCCCGCTCAGGGGATCGAGGGGTGTGCCCTGAGAGCACACATCCCTGTGCCCTTAGGGCACACCTAAGGGCATTCGTGCTGCAGCAGCTTCAACTGACGCCGCCGGTTCGCCTTATCCTCGGCATATCGGTCGATGCAGACCGCCGCGATCCGGGCGACGTCGCGGTGCGAAAGCGAGGCCAGATCGGTTGCCGCCTCCGCCCCGGACTCGTCCTCGTAGTAGAAGGCCTCGAAGGCGGTGTAGAACTTGCGCACCAACCCGCCCGCATCGGTGAGGACGAGTGGTTCCTCTTGGGGGATCTTCTTGATGGCTTCGTCCAGCCACAGCATGAAGTTGGCCAAGTCGTCGGCCCGGTCTGCTTCTGCTTTTACGAGCTTCATCCCCGCCGCGTACTCGGAGGTGCTCCGTACGTAGGCGGCGTAGTCCGCAAAGGACCGGTTTGGATAGTAGTCGTTGTCGCGGCTCAGCCGGATGTACTCGGGCACGAAGTCCTCGGAGACCTTAGGCTCTGGCCGGGGCTTCGGCGGCCTTCCTCCCGTTCCGTTCCCGTCGTTATCAGGTCGGGGCCGTACGGGCCTCGGGTTCGGCTTCAGGTCGAGAACGTCCTTTCCTGGCAAGGCGCCCGTCGCCTTAGTCTGCGGCTTCTCCGGCCCCGCCGGGGGCAGAATGGATTGGAACAGGCCGGCCAATGCGGGGCGGAAGCGCATGAGCGTGCCGGTACCCAGCCCGATCACGAGGATTCCAACCACCCCGATCGCCAAGTAGCGGATCGCGCGAGGCCGTCGGTACCGGGGCGTGACCACCTTGACCGCTTTGACCTCGGGAGGCTTGCCGATCTGGTAGAGGTGCTTGCCAAATCCCACCCCTTTCAGTTGGCGCTCGCCCAAGGCAAACACGCGGATGTGTTTGGGAAGGTCCAGCTGGTCTTTGATCGGTTGGGAGAAGCAGATGGCGCCGGGGCTTGCCTCGCCTTGGATCCTCGACGCCTCGTGGACGGCGGGCCCGAAGAGATCGCCTCCCTCCCCGATTTCGACCTCGCCAACGTGGATCCCGATCCGGTGTTCGAAGCGCGGCCCGGCCTCTCGGGGCCGCTTCCGCAGAATCTCCTGGGCTTCGATCGCATAGTTGACCGCGCTGCTCGCGCTCTGGAATCGCAGGAGGAGCCCATCGCCGGTGGATTTGATGACCATCCCGCCAAAGAACTCGACCGGCGCGGCAAGCTGGGCAAGGTCGGCCTGGAGAGCCTCCGTGGCGCGATGGCCAAAGGCGCCGAGCAGCCGCGTGGAGTCGACCGCGTCCGTAAACACGATCACCGCCATCTGCCTCAGGCCCATGGCGCCTCCTTGATGTAGTCCCAGTTGAGGATCCGGTACCCGTCCGCCTCGTAGTGAAGCACCCCGGCATCCCGCAACTTAGAAATGGCTCGGTTGACCGAAGTCCTCACCGCTCCCACCTTCTCCGCGATCTCGGACTGCGTGACATAAACGACAGACTGGTCGTCCCCGGTGGACTTCACCATGTCCGCCATCAGAAGGAAGATGCGCGCGGGCAGGTCCATTCCCCTGCCGGTGGCGGCATACTCCGCGGCTGCGCGCAAGCGCTTCGCCAGGGTGACCAGCACGGAGCGGGCAAGTGCCGGATGGTTGCCGATCAACTCCATGAAACTGTTGTGGCTGAGCGTCAGGACCTGGGCATCCTGAATGACCGCGGCGTCCGCAGATCGGGGTTCGCCGTCCAGCATGGAGAGTTCGCCAAAGAAATCGCCCGGCCCGCGGGTCGCGATGTGGACGGCGGCTGAGTCGGAACCCATTCTCTCTATAGCAATAAGACCGCTAATGATGATGTAGAGAGTATAGCCTGGGTCCCCTTCACAAAAGATGCGGTCCCGCTTCCGGTATCGCCGCACCCGGCAGGAATCGCCGATCAGGGCCAGGTGCTCGTCGGAGAGGGCGGCAAACAGATCGACCCTCTTGAGGGCTTGATCGATCCCCACTGCCTCCATAGTTAGGCATTATGCAACAGTCTTCTCCGGCAGGGGCAACTTGATACACGTATTGCCAAACTTCTTCCAAACCGTCCCAAAAGACGCTACTTGGAGCGGAGAGCCGCCGCAAACTCGGGCCGAGTTTCGGCCAGAATCTCGCGAATCGCCTGCCGGTCGATGGCCGAGAGGTGGCTGTACTTTGGCGATCCCTTTGCCAGAATCTCCGCAATCCGCTTCCATACCGCGGTGCGAACCGGGGTAGGCAATGCCGCAAAGGACGGCGAGTAGACGAGCGGACTGCACGGATAGCGCAACACCCGGGTCTTCATGTCTAGATCCGCAAGGGAACGTCCCTTTGCGTCCCTAGGAACGCCCTTGGAGTAGGCCTCCGCAAAGCCGGCCGTGCCTTGGATGGGCGCGGTGAGCTTGGCTTCGCCCACGCAAAGCAGCGATTCCACCAGCGTCTCTACATCGATGGCCAGCGTTTCCAGCGTCTCCCGAGTGTCGATCACCGTTCGCGAAAGCACGTTCTGAACCGCCATCTGGAGCTCCAAGACCATGAGCGCCACGATGTCCGAGTGGGGGGTCAGGTAGCGATCGTGCTCAAAGTAGGGCCGCAGATCGGTGATGTTGGCGCCCTTCTCGAGGTTCGCCCCGGAAGACTCGTTGCCCTGGTGGCGCAACTTGCCGTGGGTACCGCTCACGTACCAGCCGCCCCAACGCTTGTCCAGCGGCTGGTCGGGGGTGGTTCGATACCCGTTCGAGCCAAACCGCTCGTTCCCGTTCGCCGTCGTCTGAACCGAGTTGGCGAACAACAGGGCGGAGTTGCCGCCCCGTCCGCCGTGGCACCCGAAACACTGGGCCGACTCCTTCTGGAAGGCGGGCTTGGGCAGATTGTAGTTGGGGATGGAGTAGAGCTTGACCCCCTTCACCGGGTCCACGCTCATGACCTCGATCAGCGGCGCACCGGGAATCCAGCCCACGTAGGTGTGGTCGTTGAAGTAGATCGCCCGCGGAGTCTTCCGGGTGATGTATTCCGTCTGGAGGCTAGTTTTGGAGAACACCAGCACCTGCGATCTCGGATCGATGTCCAGCTCCTTTAACAGCGCTCGCAAGTAGCCCTGCTTCGGCTCGTAGGCGAGGGCTCTGGATCCGCTCTGGAGTCCAGCCTGAAGGTCGGCGATGGGATCGACCTTGACCGGAGTCTTGGACGGAAGGCTGGTGATGCCCACCCAAGGCAGGGCCGCTAGCGCAAAGAGCAGAGGGCGTTTGGACACGTGGCTAACCCAGGTCCTCGTAACTGGCGATCTCGTAGATGCGGATCTCGGCCGGCTTGGTGAAGAGGCTTGGCCCGAGCGAGGCAAAGGTTAGGAAGTGGGGTTCTTGAAAGTGCTCGTCCAACGATTCGCGGCTAGTCCATTCTTCGTAAAAGAGAATGGTCTGGGAGTCGTCGGCCAGCTGGTAGAAGTCGTAGCGAAGGCAACCGGCCTCCTGCTGAGACGGACCGCGAACCGTTCGGCATGCGTTGAGGGCCGCCTCGAGTTGCCCTTCCTGGACGACCACCGTAGCTGTAAGAACCACCATTGCTGGCTAGTATACAGAGGCCCAGAGGTCACCCCGTAGGTCAGATTGCCCCGTCTTCGGTTGTTCAACGGTGATCGCCAAAATGAAACTATCCCGGCTTGCCCTCCTCCCCCTCGGACTTGTCCTCTTCGGCCTTGCGCCAAGCGCCCAGAAAATGCCTAAGCAAACGATCGAATCCATGGTTCGCGCCCAACTCCCGGCGCTCGGCCACCGCAACTGGATCGTGGTCGCAGACTCGGCCTACCCCCTCCAAATGTCTCCCGGCATCGAGACCATCACGGTCGAGGTAAGCCAGATCTCGGCGGTCAAGCAGGTTTTGGCGGCCCTGGCCAAGTCCAAGCACGTCCGGCCGAACATCTACCTGGACAAGGAACTTAAGTTCGTGCCGGAGAAAACGGTCAAGGGCATCTCCCGGTATCGGTCGGACCTAGACGCCCTCCTCAAAGGCAAGCCGGTAGAGCGAATGCTCCACGAGGACATCATCGCCAAGCTGGACGAGGCGGGCAAGACCTTCAAGGTCCTGCTGATCAAGACTCCGTTGACCATGCCGTACACCTCGGTCTTCTTCCAGCTCGAATGCGGCTACTGGTCTGCCGAATCCGAGAAGAAGATGCGCGAAGCGATGGCGGGCAAGGGCTAAGGCCCCGCCCCCAAGCTCAGGATGCTGTTCCGGATTCCAAAGCGACGAAGGAATCCGACGTCGTCATGGTCTCCGAACGGCTCCTTCTGAAGCCCGAGACCTCCGTAGCCAACGTGCAGGTTGTTGTCGGTGGCGCCCTGTCCCCCATCGACCCAGCGGTAGGCCCAGACCACGTCTCCCCCGAACCACGCCGCCGCCGGCGCGGAGCGGGACTGCGTCCACTCGTCGTAGTAGCGCTTGACCAGCCAGCCGCCCTGGACCGTCTTGTCGGTGAGCTGGTGCGCTACATAGGTGCATGCCCAAGGGTTGTCCTTGCCGGTCAATCCGCGTCCGTAGATGTAGAGCCGCCCGGCGGGCCCGGCATCCCGGCTCTTGTCGAAAAGCACGGTCAGCCGTCCAGAGCCCCTCGCCTGGCCCGCTTCGCCCTCAACCCACTCGAGACCGTTCGGCTCCAGTTTCCCGCCCTTTAGCTTGTACCGACGGACCTGCCATCGGTTGGGCCGGACGGCGTCTTGGTTCTGGGCGAGGGCGACCACGATCTCCTTCTTGAGCGTGTCCGTGCAAAGCCCCGGAGGGTTCACGCTCGCGGCGTCCAGGGTGTGCCACGTACCCAGCTTGCCGTTGCCGGCAACCACTTGGTAGTCGATCACGCCCTTGGCCGGGTTCCAGAGCATCAGCACGGGTTTGCCGAACGCCTCGCCCACGGTGGGCACCACGGTGGTGTTCGGGGTCAGGAAGCTGGGCTCACGCAAGCTGACCTTTCCGTCCGTCTGGAAGTCGACCTCCCGCATGACGACGCCCCGGAGAGAGGTGTAAACGACAAACGCGCGCCCCCCGGTCGAGAAGCCGACCGGGTCGCCGACGACGCCAGCTTCGTCGAGGACCCAGGGCTTCTCCCACTCGAAAGGCTTGACCAGCCTGCGCAACATCAGTCGGCCCGGGTTGTCCGGCGATAAGGAGGGGTCCTTCTTGGGGTCGGACGGCGCATCGGAAGTTCCGAACAAGGCCATCGCCTTGCCCTGATGGACGAATAGCCACGGCGACGTTTTGGTCTTGCCGACGTCGTCCCGGCGCCCGGCGTTGGTGGAGTAGGCGTAGTTGATGTCGGCCTTGATGTGCTTCTCGCCGAACACGCCGTTCCAGTTCCAGTCGATCAGGGTGGTCTTGCCGTTTGGCTTGAGCCGGAACCGGTAGGGGCCCTTCTCCAGAAACTTCACGCGGTCGTAGGGAAGGGGGATCGTCTCGTCTAGGTCGGTTTCCCGGAGCACGTAGCCCGCCAGCGAGCCGTCGCTGTAGTGGATTTTGTCCCGGTCGTCCTCGTACGCGTAGCTGTAGTTGTAGTTCATCAGGCTGCTGTAGATCGGGCACGACCCGTTCGGCCAGAATCCCTCGTGGTTGAGCCCCAACTGGTGTCCAAACTCGTGGACGAAGACCGCCCAGAGCGCACCTTCTCCGCAGCCGCCGCCGTCGCCGAGCTCGTCCGCTTGGCCGCCGCCACCGGGGGTGATCTGCATCCAGTGCACCAGGCCGCGCCAGTTCTCGGGGCGGAACTTATCGCGGTTGGTCCACCACGGGTTCTTGGCGTCCTCGGCGTTGACCGCGGGCAGGTAGATCGGGTGGAAGCGGAAGCCAGTGGTGCCGTCCGGGTTCTCGACCTTCAGATCTGCGTAGAACTTCCGGGCCCGCTCCATCTCTGACCTGACCTTGGCCTCTTGGACTGGCTCGAAGCGCGAGATCAGGCAGAGCAGGTCTACATGGCGAGGATCGCAGCCCAAGGCCTTGAAGTCGAGCCCTCGGAAGCCCTTAACCTCCCAACCGTCGTTGAGTCCGTCGTCGTCGGTGTCCGTCCGGTTGGGGTCGGTCTGGAGAGACGCCTCCTCCGAGTTGCTCAGCCCGTCGTGATCGTTGTCGGTCTCGCCCGGCGTGACGAACCGGCGAAGCAAGACCTGGTTGCCGGTGTGGGTCTCGCTTCCGTACCGGAACTCCAGCACGTCGGGGTCTCCGTCGTGGTCGACGTCGCCGAGCCCGAACACGGAGTCCGCGGTCGGGAGGTCCGCTTTGGCAAGGTCGACCATGCCGCCGGGCGTCCAAGCCCGATCGCCAAGAACAACGATTCCTTTGGCCGCGGCAACCCGGGAACCCGGTCTCACTTTGCCGAGGCTCTGGCCCTTTCTAAGCGACTCTCGATCGATCCAGAAGACCTCCCCTCGGGCGCTTTGCCCGACGAGAGAGCTACCCGCATCGCCGATCCACACCGTTCCTTTTGGCGCCCGGCATGCCGCCAGCTTCCGAGTCATGGCGTCGATCCGGAACCCCTCGCCGGACCTAGCCGAGAAGGCCAGAATCTCTTGGCCGCCCGTGAGCGTTGCCAACGCAGGAGAGGCGAGTGGCTTGGGCAACTCCACCCAATCGGCGGTGTCTCGGTACTTGCCGCTGGCGAAAGCGCCCGCGAGGCGGAGCTTTCGCCCCTCGAACAGCCCGACCACGTCGCTGCCCGGCGCAGAGTCGAACTCCCCGACTGCGGCCGCTTGGCAGTCCTTGCCCCACGGATTCAAGGCCTGGAACCCGCCTCCGGTCTTCATGCCCTGGCGGCTCGGGTTGACGTCGATAATCGCCGCGCCCGGCGGGTAGACGACGATCAGGTCGGCGAAGCCATCTGCGTCCACGTCTCCCACGAAAGGAATCCGGGGCGGCGCGGCGGTGCCAAGCGCCCACGGCTCCGGCGGAGTGAAGGTGGGGGCGGCAAAGAGCATAGCGGCGATCGCAAGCGACATGACATCGGCAGTTTGCCCGGAATCCGCGCCATGCGGAAGGAGCCATCGCGGAAAAGGGTGACTCCCAACCATACGGAAGCTGCCGCAAACTTGACAAAAGCGTTCTTGCGCTTGCTTCGGAGATCCTTATGAAAACCCGTATTCTTGCTTTAACTTTGGTTGTCGGTGCCTCCGTTTCCTCGCAGGCCGCGACCTACTCCTACGTCGACTGGGACACTCAGCTTTCGGGCTCCGTAACCGGGGTAATGACGGTGGGCTCGCAGACGGTCAACGCGACCTACACCGGCAACTACAGCTTCGCTCAGACCGACGAGTCCGGCACCTACTATTACAGTGGCCCGAATTTCACGAGCTCCGAGGTTGACAATGCCCCGGCGTCCACGGACATCATCGCGATCAGCGGAGGTCAGGAAACCCACACGATTTCCTTCGACAAGGCTCTGATCAACCCGATCTTCGACATCGTGAGCCTCGGAAACGGTGGCACTTCGGTCACCTACACATTCGACAAGTCCTTCTCGATTCTGAGCCAGGGCGGCGGATACTGGGGCGGCGGCTCGCTGACCACATCGGACGGCCTGACGGTTGAGGGCATCGAGGGCCACGGAACGCTTCAGTTCATGGGTTCGATCACTAGCCTCACGTGGACCACCGGCAACGCCGAGTACTGGCACGGCTTCACCGTCGGCGCCGCCGAAGCGGTTCCGGAGCCGGCCTCCATGGCCGTCATCGGCCTTGGCCTCGCTGCCATCGCTCGACGCCGCAAGGCCTAAGGGTCTAGCCGGAAGCCGCTCCAACTACCTAGCTGGAGCGGCTTTTTCGCGCCTAAGCGGGTTTCCACGCGCGGACGTAGCGGATCGAGAACGTAGACGGGAGGTCCTTGTCCTGCGGCAAACCAAACCAGTCGGGCATGGTCTCGGAGTCGAAGTTCATCGTCAGGGGCTGATGCCAGTGCTCGTTCGGGCCCTTCCGGATGAGGTGCCCGTCCACGTAAAACCTCAGTTCCTCCTTAGTCCACTCTAGGCCATAGACGTGGTAGTCCGCGCTGAGATCGAACGGTGCGACCCAGGCCGAGCCAATCTGGAAGTGCTCCTTGATCGTGGGGGTCTTGAACACGTGGACGGTGACGTGGACGTTCCGGTCCAGCTTGGGCGCCCGCGCACCGATCTCGAACACGTCGATCTCGGTCCAGATCTCTGGGTCGCCTTTGTAAAACCAGAACGCACTGGACCCCGCCGATGGCATCGCCCGGGCCGAGACCTCGAAGTAGCCGTACAAAACGGTTCCCACGCTCTGGACCGCGGCCGACGTGTAGCCCCTATAGCCTTTGACGCCCAACTCCGCACTCAGGTCGGACTTGCGCATGGTGAGGTCCAGGTTGCCCTTGGTCACGCTTACGTTCTTGGGATCGAACCAGGCGGGTTGACGCCCCTCCCAGGTGGGGTTGTGGTCGATCCACTTGCTGGCGTCGAGGGTGCCCTTGCCAAACTCGTCCGACATTGGGGCGAAGCGCTTCCACTTGCCGACGTTGTCCTGATCCGAGAGCGGGTACTTCGCGTTCGGCCTCTTGGGAACGAGATAGGGGTCTGGGGCCGGATAGTCGGTCCAGCCGGTCTGGAGAGCCACTGCAAGCGCGAGGGCAACCATGCCTGCAGGTTAGCATCCCCGGTTCGCCCGGAGGCTCGCCGACCCTTCTGATCCCTCAGCAGCTTGCTGTTGAGGGTATCGTCCGCAAGCCGAAGCCTCCACAGCAAGCTGCGGAGGCATCGACTTGGACCGAACCGCGTGACCTACCTCCCCGGAGCCCGCGCTCCTATGTCCTAGCCGTGCTCGAGCCAGCGGGTCTGCTCGGGCGTGAGCTCGATGGCCGCCGCTTGGAGGTTGTCCTCCAACTGCTCCACGTTGTATGGCCCGATGATCGCGAAGATGTTGCCGGGCTGGTTCAGGGTCCAGGCCACCGAGAGCTGGGTCGGCGTCACGCCCAACTCAGAAGCCAACTGCAGAACCCGCTCCTTGCGAGCGAAGTTGCCGGGAGAGTGGTACACGCGCTTCACGTCGTCGCTCTCTACTCCGGCAAAGAACCCGCCGCCGCCGCTGCTCCAGGAGACCAGCGGGAACCCGGTCTTCGCGTACCAGTCGCGAGCTTCCTGGTCCACCGCGTAGGCCTCGAACCACATCGGCTCGTTCGGGGTCGCAAGGGACAGGTTGGGGCTGCTCACGCTGAAGCCCTGAAGACCGTGCTTTTCGGCGTACTCGTTCGCCTCGGCAACGCGGGTGTGGTGCCAGTTGGAGCCGCCAAAGACCTTCACGCGGCCCGCCGCCACATGCTCGTTCAACCACTGCACGACCTCGCCCGCGGGGATCGCAGGGTCGTCGCGGTGGAGCACGAAGAAGTCGGAGTAGCCCGAGCCCGTCCGCTCAAGGTTGCCCAACACGTCGTGGTCTAGGTCGGCCTTGGTCACGCGGCGTACGAGGGTATCGCCGTGGCCGCTGTGGTGGCAACCCTTGTCGAAGAGGACCAGCGACTCGCGTCCGCGAGCTTCCAGGTACGCCTTCACGACCTCAGAGAACCCGGGGCCGTAGCTGTAGCTGTTGTCCAGGATGTTTCCGCCGGCGGCGCGGTAGGCGTCCAGCACGGCAAAGCTGCGCGGCATGTCCTTGGGAGACAGCGGGATCACTCCCAGCACAAGGCGGCTGATCGGGGTGTCGAGATGGGGGACTTTTCCGTACTTCACTAGCTCATTTCTCCTTCAAACTTGAAGTTGGCGCTTGCGCGAAGCGAGTCCAACGTCTTCATGTTGCCCAGGGTGTCGGCCGGCGTCATGGACGGGGCCTCGCCTTTCTCCAGGTAGGCCGCCACCGTGTCCGCTTCCAGGGCGTACAGGTCGTCCTCGCCCTTCCACTCGTGGACTTCGGTCGTGCCGTCCTTCAGCGTTACCGTCAAGACGGAAGACGTGGCAAACCAGGGGCTGCTCACGTGGATGCGGCCCTCGCTTCCGTAGATCGTGGCGTCGTTGCGGACGTTCACGTGGATCCCGGTGGCAAACGTGCCCACCGCTCCGCTCGGGAACTGCATGTTGCCTACGCCGTGCCCGTCGTAACCCTTCTCATTGAGCGGAGTCATGTAGGCGGTGCGGATGGGCTCCTCACCAAGAACAAATCGGGTGAAGGAGACCGGATAGGCGCCCACGTCCATCAGGCCGCCCGCTCCCGCTGCGTTCACGGTTCGGAAGTTGTCCCAGTCCTCGCCCGCCTGGAAGGCGAAGTTGGCCTCCACGATGAGCGGCTTGCCGATCTTGCCCGACTGGACGAGGTCGCGAGCCAGCGCGGTCTGGGGAGCGCAACGGTACATGAAGGCCTCCATGAAAAACACGCCCGCCTTCTTCACTGCGTCCAACGCCATCTGAGCCTCGAGCGCGTTGAGGGTGAACGGCTTCTCGCAGAGGATCGCCTTGCCCGCCTGCGCGGCCTTGATCGTCCACTCGGCGTGCAAGTTGTGCGGCGTGGCGATGTAGACCGCGTCGACCGCCGGGTCGGCCAGAAGCTCTTCGTAGCTTCCGTAGGCTTTGCCCCCGTGCTTCTGCGCGAACGCTTCCGCCTTCTCCAGGCTGCGGCTCGCAGACGCGTAGAGGGTGCCCGTCTTGGACTTCGAAACGCCCTCGGCAAAGCGGTGCGCGATGCTTCCGCACGCGATGATTCCCCAATTCAAATGATCGGCCATTGCGGCGCGAAGGATACCGTTCCTGCGTCCTTCCTAGCGTCATGGAAACTGTTGACTGGGATCAATTCTCGCGGGTGGAGATCAGGAGCGGAACCGTGGTCCGCGCGGAGCCCTTCCCAGAGGCGCGAAAGCCCGCGCTGAAAGTCTGGGTGGACTTCGGCGAGTTCGGCATATTGCAGACCTCGGCCCAGATCACGGTGCACTACGAGCCGTCTGCGTTGGTGGGGAAGCAGGTGGTCGGCGTGCTGAATCTGGGCTCCAAGCGGATCGCCGGGTTCGAGTCCCAGTTCCTCCTCACCGGCTTCCCAGATGAGGCCGGAGCAGTTGTGCTGGCAACGCCCGACAAGGCCGTCCCCAACGGCTCGAAACTCTTCTAGGCAGGGCCCATCACCGCCACTCGCCGAAGATTCGGAGCGCTCGGAGGCGGCCTAGAAGGACCGCCGCTACGTCGTAGCTTTTCACGACAGCGCCGGGCGGGCGTCGGGGCTATGCTTCGCCTGAAGGAACTATGTCCACTCTATCCGCATGCCTGCTCCTCGGAGCTCTCGGCGTTCCTGCCCCGCAAGGTCCACAGACGTGGATCGTGCTGGGTCCATTCCAGAACTTGGCGTGCGCGACAACGGCCTCCGGCGCGGTGCGCTCGGGGGTCGATCCCGACTTCCTGACCTCCATCGGAGGCGAAGCGAAGGCCGCGATCACCGCCAGCACGGTAGTGGGCGCAGCCAAAGCCCAACCGGTGCAGGCCAGCGAGGAGGGAATCGTGAACCTCCGCCCGCTCTACACGCCCAGCGACAACCTCACCGCCTATGCGTACTCGGTGGTGGACGCGCCCAAGGACGAGAGCCGGCTTGCCCTCTTTGGCTCCGACGATGGCGCAAAGGTTTGGGTGAACGGGGACCTCGTGCACTCGGTGGTCACTGCGGGCCGCGCGATGAATCCGGACGAAGAGACCTTCACGGTGAAGCTTCGCAAGGGGCCGAATGCGGTGATGGTCAAGGTGGAGAACGGGGGCGGCGACTGGGGCTTCTCGCTCCGAATCCTGGACGAGGCCGCCCAGAAAGCTCTGCTTCGCGAGAGAGATCGACGACGCGTTCCCGAGTTCACCATCGAGGTCGCCAGCGAGTCCGGACGCATCCTGCGCGACACGTTCCCGACCCTCCGCTGGCGGGAGCCCAGCCTGGCAAGCGCGTGGGTAAGCGAGCCCAAGGTCCGCTGGTTCGACCCAAGCCTGGCTTCGGCAGACGCACCCTCGGTTCCCGGCCTGTACCTTGCGGTGGTCGAAGCGGCCACTCTCGACGGCAAGCCCTGGCGACAGACGCTGCCGTTCTTCAAGCCTCAAGGCGACTGGCTCGACCGGGTGGCGTTCCCGCCCATGACGGAGCAGCCCTTCCCAACGATCGTTCCTCCGCTCCCGGTCGGCATGGCGGTGGATCCAAAGGTTTGGGCGGAGATGGGGCCAAGCCTGAACGAGGCGGTCTGGCAGTCCTTCGGCTCCGCGCTGAAAGAGACCTCGATCGGGGCATCGTTCTTGGCCTACGTCACGCTGCAGCGCACTGGCCCGGCGCCCAAGCTAAGCCTGACCGAGAGCTCAGAACACTACTTCACCCAGCAGGCCCTCACCCTGAGACGTAAGCTGGAAAACCGCACCGGCGATCCTTTAGCCAAGCCGACCACGCAATCCGTGAGTGCCACCACCCTGAAGCGAGGCACTGCCGAGGCAGCCGGGCTCCCGCCGGGCATCGTCTCCAAGCTGGACAAGCTCTGCAAAGAGTGGAGCCGCAAAGAGGGAGTGCCCTTCAGCGCGTTGGTCGCCCGCAACGGAGTGGTCTTCTTCGAGGGCGCCTACGGCAAGTGGGACGGCAAGCCAACCAAGAAGGACCAGGTTTTCTACCCAGCGAGCATCGGCAAGGCGATGGCGGGCGCGGTGATGTCGCAATTTTACGATCAAGGGCTCGTCAACCCGGACGGCCTCGTTTCGGACGTGCTCACCGCCTTCCCAAAGGACCCCGCGATCACCCCCTCCTTCCGGGGCTGCTTCGCCCACCTCAGTGGACTAGACAGCCACATGACCTACAACGGCCTCTGGAACCCTTGGCTGGACCATTCGTTCCTGGTCGGGCGCATCGGCTCGCGCCGGGTCGGCGAGATCTTCCGCTACGGCGGCGACGGCAACAACCTGGCAGGCATGGCAATGGAGCTTCTCACCGGACGAACCATGGTTCGGCTCCTCAAAGAGCAGCTCTTCGATCCGCTAGGAATGACCCACACCGTGCAGTTTGACCTCGGGTTCGGAGTGGCAAGCACGGCTTGGGACACGGCCATCTTCGGCCAGATGCTGCTCAACAAGGGCGCATACGGCAAGCTGCGGTTCTACAGCGAGGACACCGCTCTGAAGACCCGCCCAGTCCCCATCGCCCCCTACTTCCCGAACCTGCAGGATAAGAGCCTCTGGTGGGGAGCCGGGCTGAGCCACATGATCGATGTGGCCGACGGCACGGCGACCCGCGAGCGCAACGAGCTTGGCCCGAACGTCTTCGGCCACGGCTCCGCTTCCAGCTCGATCTTCCGGGTGGATCCCGACCACGGCTACGTGATCGTGATGGGACGTCAGAAGGTGGGCGACGCGGTAGCGCACGAGCGGTATCGCGGGCTGTTCATGCGGGCGCTCCGCGAGGCGGTCAAGGGGTAGCCACTCCCACCTTCTCCTTTCTCGGATGGTTTGTGCCGGGAAGGGAGAAGGGTCGCTCTCCGGAGCGGGGTTGAGGGTTCCGGCAGCGCACCCCGAACGGCCTGTGTGGTCTAGGTAGAATCCGCCCTTGGTGGTCGGCTTGGGGAGATCGATGGAGGGAGCGCGCGCGTTCGTTGGAACCGCTCTCTCCATCGTGCTCTTCTTCACCGCCTGTTTCTCCCGGTTCCCGCTAACCCCAGCCGGAATCCACTGCCCTACAGCTTCCGTGCAGACCGTCACCGACGTGGTGTATGAGCGCAACTGCTGCGGGAAGCTCGTTGCGAAGACGGTGGTCCGCAAGCCGGTCGCCGGCGAGACCACCTTCAAGCAGTGTCAATGCGCCGAAAAGAAGGCAAGCACGTCTGAGCAGTCCAAGGCTCAAGAAATGGGCTCGGCCATCTGTCTTGGCATCGTTCCTAGCAAGTTTCTGCTGCCCCCTCACGTGCCGATCTTCGAAAGCGGCATCCATCCCGGTCGCTATCTGGGCATTCCCTCAGAGCGACCGCAGATCCCTCACGTGCCCCCTCCCCAACGCGTCTAGCCACCTCAAGATTCGTTCAACGCCAGCGCTCTCCCTCGCGGAGACGCGCCAGCCCGACTTTGAATCTTCGATAGCTAGATGACAAGAACCCATTTGCACACCCTCGTGGCCCTGGTGGCCACGCTCACCGACCTGGGCCAAGCCCAGGAACACCAGCACACGCTGGATGGAAACGGCAAGCCCGCCGGGCATGCCACATCCAAAGACGCCGTTCAAAAGGCGGGAAGCCTGGCGGGCACACCAGCACCCGCTTTCTCGACCAAAGACTCCGAAGGACGCAGCGTAGACCTTAAGGCATTGACCCAGAGGCCCACCGTTCTGGTGTTTATTGAGAAGAACTGCCCCTGCTGCAAGAGCGGCAAGCCCTACATCGACCGGCTCCAGAACCACTACCGAGACGTGGCCAACATCACCGGAGTCGTGATCGGCGACGTTGCCGACGCCGCCGCCTGGAAGAAGAAGGTCAAGCCCCAGTTCCGCGTGATCGCCGACCCAGGAGCTAAGATCGCGAAGGCATACGCCGCCAAGGCGGGCCTTGAGACCCGGCTGATCGACCAGAATGGCCGCATCGTCCTCAGCTACGCGGGCTACTCGGCGCCCATGCTCACGGAGCTCTCCGGGCGCGTTGCCAAGTTGGCCGGGGTGCCCGACCGCAGGATGGATACTCGCCCCGCCCCGCAAGAGATCACCTCTGGCTGCCCTCTTGTTGGCGGCCACGGCTAGAACCTCGCCACTCAACAACCCCATGTCCGTGGCCAATTAGGCCAGGGCATCCTGATTTCTTACAAGAACAATGAGCAAACCACGAGCATTCACGCTAATCGAACTTCTCGTCGTCATCGCGATCATCGCGATTCTCGCCGCCATCCTCTTCCCGGTCTTCGCGCAGGCGAAGCAGGCCGCCAAAAAGACCGTCGACCTGAGCAACATCAAGCAGCTTGGTACGGTCATCATGCTTTACGCGGGTGACTTTGACGACAAGTACCCCCTGACCTCGTTCCCGGCCAAAGGGAACACATGGCCCTTGCGTACGCAGGCCTACGTCAAGAACTGGGACATCTTCCGCTCGCCCGGAGATGCCAGTACCGACTGGCCCGCCGCCGGAACCCTACCGCCGTCCCCCGATGCCCCTCAGAACGACCCTCGATGGGCGTTCCGCTGGACCAGCTACCTGCTGAACGCGTACAACTCGGGCGGCTACAACAACACGGGAACGTATAGTTCCACCTCATCGCTGAACTCGCCGGCAAGCGTGATCTACCTGGCATTGGCTCAGGACAACCTGGCGCCGCTCGGCCAGCGTGACCACTTCCACCCGTTCTACTGGGGCGTGCCAGCCGAGCAAACCTCGGGATTCATGCAAGGCGCGGTCTGGAACCCCGATAAGGATGAGACCAAGGAGCTCAAGCTGAACGCGTTCACGGAGGGCCTGAACTACGGGTTCGCCGATGGGCACGCCAAGTATCAGAAGTGGCGCGCCGTCTGGTGGAGAGACCTGGATAAGGGCATCTACGCCGGCAGCTTCGATCCCCGAAACGAGGGCAAGTAGGTCGTAGCAGGACTCAAGCCTTCAAAGTAAAGCTCGTCCCGCACCCGCAAGCACGGGCGGCATTCGGGTTCTCGAACTTGAAGCCGCCCCCGATCAGGTTGCCGGTGTACTCCAGCACCGACCCCCGCAGATAGACCGCGCTCTTGGCGTCGCACACAACTCGGACCCCCTCGGCCTCCGTCTCCAGATCGTGATGGGGCGTCAGAAAGTAGGCGACGCGGTGGCCCACGAGCGGTACCGCGGCCTGTTCATGCGTGCGCTCCGGGAGGCGCTTAAGGGCTAGCGACATTCCCACCCTCGTCTTGCCCTCGGATGTTCGTGCCGAGGGCAGGAAGAGGGTCGGCCTCCGGAGCGGGGATGGGTTTTAGGTCTTAGTCGCTTGTAGATGGCCCGGCCTCTAGATTTGACCCGGATGCTCGACCACGCGTGCCTTCGGCCCGCACGCCGGGAGCTATGGAGGGGGGCTCAAGGCCTCGGCTGGCTCAGGCTGACCCCTCACTTCATCAATTGCACCGGCACGCTCCATAATCTGAGCCATGACTGCCTCGCGGCCGAGTTGGGACCAGTACTTCATGGACATCGCCCAACTGGTGAAGACTCGGGCCACCTGCCCGCGCCGATCCGTCGGAGCCGTGGTTGTGCGAGACAAGCGCATTCTTTGCACCGGCTACAACGGCTCCCCCATGGGGTTGCCGCACTGCCCGGAGAACGGACCCAACGAGGACTGGCCTAGCGGATGCATGCGGGCCGGGCACTGCATTCGCTCGCTCCATGCCGAGCAGAACTGCCTCCTTCAGGCGGCCAAGATCGGGGTCTCCTGCGACGGCGCAACCATGTACGTCACCTGCCAGCCCTGCAACATGTGCGCCAAGATGATCATCAACGCGGGCATCGTGCGCGTCATCTACGAGGGCGACTATCCGGACGAGTACAGCAAAGAGCTCTTCCGGTACGCCAACATCGAAGTACATCGCTATCGCGATGGGCGTCTTGAAAAGCTGGACCTGCTCTAAGTGAACCCCTGGGAAATCACCCTGGCCGCCGCCGAGGCGGCAGCCAAAGCCACAAGGCCCCTCGACGGCTTTCGCGCGCCCCTGCTTGCCGCGATCGTGGCGATGCTGGTGACGGCGATCCTCACTCCGCAAGTCCGCAAGCTCGCGTTCGCCAGAGGCGCGGTGGACGACCCTAAGCGAGACGACCGCCGAATCCACAAGGAGCCCTTGCCCCGCTGGGGTGGCCTTGCCATCTTCGCCGGAATCCTGGCCTCGCTCCTCGCCGTCCTTCCGGTCGCGTTTCCGCGCTCGACCCCGTATCCGCCTTACCTGATCGGCATGCTCGTAATCGGGGCGGTCTTCGTGATCGTCGGCGCGTTGGACGACCTCTACCAGTACTCGGCCAAGATCCAATTGGTGGTTCTCCTGCTGGGCGGGGTGGCCGTCCAGTTCTTCGCCAGCCCGATCGGGCAGGTGCAGATCAAGACCCTGGGGATTCCGCTCAGCGTTCCGCCCCAGCACATCCTCCTCGGCGCGGCCGCCATCCCGATCACCGCAATCTACATCTTCGTCATCACGAAGACTATGGACACGATCGACGGCGTAGACGGGCTTGCGGCGGGCATCGCCACCATCTCCGCCGGAACCTTGATGATCATCGCGGTCTACAGCGGGCAGCCCCGCGTGGCGATCGTCGCGGCCAGCATCGTGGGCGCCGCCCTGGGCTTCCTCCGCTACAACTACAACCCGGCCAAGATCATCATGGGCACGGGTGGGGCCTACATCTTCGGGTTCCTGCTGGCCTGTCTGAGTATCGTCGGCGCCCTCAAGACCGCGGCGGCGGTTGCCCTCCTGGTGCCGGTCCTGGCCTTCGGGGTCCCGATCATGGACGCGGTCCAGGTGGTGATCCGACGGAAGCTCAGCGGAAGCCCGATCACCCAGGCCGATAAACGCCACCTCCACCATCAGCTTCTTGGCCGCGGCCTCTCTCAGCGCCAGACCGTCTGGGTGCTCTATTCCGTGGCGATCCTGCTCTGCCTTGTTCTTGTCTGGGTGATCCGCAACTATGGCTAGTCCCACCATCGTCTGCGTCGTCGGCACTCGCCCAGAGGCGATCAAGGTCGCCCCGTTGGTCCTCGAGTTGCGCCGCTACCCGGAGGTTCGGACTGTCCTGGTATCGACGGGGCAGCACCAAGAGATGCTCACCTCGGCCCTCGCCGCGTTCGGCTTGGCTCCCGACGAAGACCTCAAGATCATGCAGCACGGCCAGACCCTGGCCCAGGTCACCAGCCGCGCTCTAACCGGCCTGGACGAGTTGTTCGCCAAGCTCGACCCCGACCTCGCGATCGGCCAAGGCGACACCACCACCGCTTTCGTGTCGGCGCTGCTGAGCTTCTACCGCCAGATCCCTTTCGCCCATGTCGAGGCCGGTCTTCGCACGGACTCCATCCAGAACCCGTTCCCGGAGGAGTTCAACCGCCGCGCCGCTGGGCTCGTTGCCTCCCTCCACTTCCCACCAACGGAGTGGGCACGCGACAACCTGCTGGCGGAAGGGAAGAACCCTTCAACCGTCTTCGTGACTGGCAACACCGGCATCGATGCCGTACTGGAAACCGCCAAGACGGGCAGCACTAGGTGGGCGGAGGATCACCCCGGGCGCGTCGTCCTGCTCACCACCCATCGCCGCGAGAACTGGGGCGAGCCCCAGCGCCAGATCGCTCGCGCCTCGCGCCGACTGGTGGACCAGTTCGAAGACGTGCGCCTCATCGTGGCCATGCACAAGAACCCCAATGTACGGGAAACCTTGGTCGGAATCCTGGGAGGCCACCCCCGAATAGAGCTGATTGAACCGCCGGACTACGCCGACTTCGTCAAGCTGATGCAGCGCTCCGCCCTGATCCTCAGCGACTCGGGAGGCATCCAAGAGGAAGCCCCGGCCTTCGGCATCCCGGTCCTCGTGCTGCGCACCACGACGGAGCGCCCCGAGGGGGTCACCGCTGGAACGGCGAAACTTGTGGGGACCGACGAGGAAGCGATCTACGCCGAAGGCGCAAAGCTGCTTGGAGATGAAGCCGCCTACCGGGAGATGGCCCATGCCGTGAGCCCGTACGGAGATGGGCGGGCCTCCCAGCGCATTCGGTACATTGTCCTGCGTTCGCTCGGTCTCGAGAGCGAGCAGGTGCCCATGTGGATCTAGTCCAAGCCATCGTCTACGGAATCGTGCAGGGGATTACCGAGTGGCTGCCGATCAGCAGCACCGCCCACCTCCGGATCGTGCCCGCGCTGCTCGGTTGGTCCGATCCCGGCGCCGGATTCACCGCGATCATCCAACTCGGAACCGTGCTGGCCGTCTGGATCTACTTCCGGCACGACCTCGCCCGCGCCATCAAGGCGTGGGCGGTGAGCCTTCGCACCGGGGACCGCTCCTCGGTGGACGCCAAGATGGGCTGGGCCGTCTTCTGGGGCACGATCCCGATCATCGTCCTCGGCTTCCTGCTCAAGAAGCAGATCAAGAGCGACGAACTCCGCAGCCTCTACGTGATCGCGGGCTCGCTGATCGTGATGGGCCTGCTCATGCTGGTCGCCGAGCGGGTGGCCAAGAAGCACCGCACGATCGAGACCGTCGAGCCGAAGGACGGCATCTTCGTAGGCCTCTGGCAGTGCTGCTCGCTGATCCCCGGCATGAGCCGCAGCGGAAGCACGATCACCGGAGCCCTGTTCAACGGCTTCGATCCCGGCACCGCGGCGCGGTTCTCGTTTCTGCTCTCGTTCCCCAGCGTGCTGGCGGCGGGCCTCTATGAGTTGATTGACGGTCGCGAGTATTTGAGGGGACCCAACCTCGCTCCCACGCTCATGGCGACGGCCGTATCCTTCGTCGTGGGTTACGCCTCGATCGCCTTCCTCATCAAGTACCTGCAGAAGCACGGAACGGCCGCGTTCGTGATCTATCGGGTCGTGCTGGGCGTGATTCTCCTCGGACTGATCCAGTCGGGGCGGCTCACGGCGGTTCAGGCGCGCACCCCCGACCCGGCTCCCGCGGTGACGGCCGATGTTCCGTAAGAAGCCAGTCTTCCAGGCGGCGCCCACCGCCATGATCGTGGGGCTAGGCAACCCCGGCGCGGAGTACCGCGGCACCCGCCACAACGTGGGCTTCGACGTTATCGATCGTCTCGCCTTGGCCCGCAAGGCCAAGATGAACTCGTCCCGGCACCGCGCTCTCACCACCACGGTGGAGATCGCGGGCGTGGGAGTTCTGCTGGTGAAGCCACTGACCTTCATGAACCTGAGCGGGCAAGCGGTCGCCCCCCTCGCCAAGCAGTTCGGGATACCGCTGGACCGGATCTTGGTGGTCGCGGACGACCTCGACCTCACCACTGGCAAGCTGCGCCTCAAGCTCCAAGGCAGCGCGGGCGGGCACAACGGGCACAAGAGCTTGATCGCCTCCCTCCGCTCCGACGAATATCCCCGGGTCAAGATCGGGATCGGGAAGGTGGACAAGTCCTCCACCATCGACCATGTTCTCAGCCCGTTCGACCGCGAAGAGCGAGACCTGATCCAGCGGTCCCTAGAAACCGCCGCCGAGGTCTGCGAAGAGTTCGTGGCCCACGGCTATGATTCGGCGCTTAGGCTCATCGCCTCGCACAACCAACGGGTCACCGGATCGGACCAGGACTAGCGCAGGGTAGCGAAGTCTTTGCGTTCGGTGTAGGTGTGCTGGGCCGCCAGCACGTGGATGGGACCGCACATCCGGGACCAAACGATTTCCCGACGCCCCATGTACGAGTAGTAGACCATGGCTCCGTCCTTGGTTTTTGCCCAGCGGGACTCGCCTTCGCCAGTTTGCAGGAGCACGAACGCCCCGGGCGGAACGGCGACGTCTTCGGAGAATACGTGGGACCCACAGGCGAAGCTGCCGGCTTCGACCGCAAGGTCGGAAAGCACCACAATGCCTCGAAGGTTGGCGCGAAGACCCCCCTGGTTCTGGAGAAGCAAGAACTCCCCCGATGGCTGCTCGTTTTTCTGGATGCCGACGATTCGAATCACGCCTATCTCCTTACGTGTACCAACTGACGGTACAGAAACCCCGTAAGACGCACAAAAACTCGCAATTGCACGGTACTAGGCGTTACTCGCCGAGAAGTGCAATCTCCGAGACCTCGTCGAGACCGGCCTCCCGACGCTCGAAGAAGTGCAGCGCGTAGAGAATGGAAGACTGGGCCGCGTCCCGAAAGTCGGCGTCCGCCCGTCCGCGTCGGGGCCAGAACCAGGGGCGCCGGACGATGGCCTCATGCTCTCGATCGAATCGGCGGACGATCACTTCCAGGCATCGCTCCAGCGGAACGCCCTGGCGCCACATCGACATGTAGTGCCGAAGCGGCTGGTGGGCCAGGTAGCTGACCTTCGAGTACACCTCTTCGCACGGCATGACCGGAAGCTTTGGCGCCAGATCCAACCGTAGGTGGTCCTCCACCATATGGGGCCACGACCTCATGAAGGCCACGACATCCGATTCCTCGCTGGCTTCACTGGCCAGCAGAAGGTGGTGGCTGGCGGAGACTCCGATCAGCCCATACCGAAGCCCTAAGGCAACCAAGTAAGATGGCCGGGTCATTGCCCCTAGCGCGGGCACCCGGTACTGTACGCACCGTAGCGCCTCCATGTAGGTCACGTCCGCCCTGTCTTCAATTGGTTTCATGGGGAACTCAACTTCGAGCCCCTATAGGATATAGGCGTTTCCCCAAAACGAAGCTGAAAACTCAGTCTTCAGACGCAAGCCGAGCAAGGATACGGGATGCCTTGCGCAACGTCCCGAGCGTCACCTTGAGCTGGTTGGTGTCCAGCTCGGCGGAAATCGCGCGGTCGATCCGATCGATTTCCTTGAGCGCGACGGCGACTTTTCGCTCGCCTTCGGGGGTCAGAGTAAGCCGCTTCGCCCGCTGGTCGCCCTCCACGGAACACTGGTCGACCAAGCCGTTCGCGATAAGGGGCTGAACCGCCTCGGTCAGCGAAGGAGCCTTAATGCCGAGACGCTTGGCGATCTCCGCTTGAGAAGTGCGGCCGCCCGCCGCCTTGATGGCGCTCAGCAACTCAAAAGTCCGATGGCCGATGCCGTGGGCTTTCAAACGCTGGTCCAGGGCCGCGTCCATCAACTCGGCAACCAGCGCGGCTTGCGATACCAGCATCTCGCTGGGTGGGGTCATATCCGTAGGCTACCGAATGAAACCTCCCGCTTGGCGGCGCGTCGGATGGATGGATTGAAGAGCTTGCGATTTCTCCCCTTTGTCCTAATCCTCGGGTGCGGCCCTAAGGGCCCTCCGCCTGAGGTCGTGCACATCGTCCCCGCAGAGACCCCGGTGCGCTTGGCGCTGCTGCAGAGCGTAGAGTCCGGCCGGGAGAACCCCGGCGACCCCGTACGCGCGATGCTCCTGGAGCCGATCCGCGCCCAGGATGGTACCGAGGTCGCGCCCGCCGGCACGGTTGCGACGGGCAAAGTCGCGAGGTCCCGCGGCGCAACCACCTTCACCGCGGTTGCTAACCAGCCGGCTCGCCTCGAGGTTCGATTCTCCGCCCTGCCCACCCCGGGCGGAGGTCAAATCGCCTTGGGCGTCCCCGGCCAGAAACCGGATGAAGCCTACGAACTGACTCGTGGCAATACCAGCGTGGCATCGGACGCACCGAAGCTCGCCGAGAGCCTTCCAGAGCCGCAGCATGCCGCTCTGAAGAAGCTCCAGGAGACGTTCGAGAAGCCGTCCAACGTGACGAGCCTGTCAGAAAGCGATCTGACCGCGCTCAAGGAACTCAGCGAATCGCTGGGCCTTGGAAAGCTTGGCGAGGCCGCCGACGGCAAGGGTCCAAAGAGCGTGAACGAGTTGGTTCAGTCGCTTGCCGGCGGGGCAAGCCTGGCCTCGGGTGGATCAGCCGGCATGGCATTGGCGGCCGCCGGACAGCTACTCGATCTCGCCGGGGCCGCGACGCGCACCCTGGGAGGGATGCTGAAGGGCGCAAACATCAAGGCCCCCGTCGGCACCCGCATCGAGTTGCGCGTGGCTTCGGAGGCCCGGATCAAGTCGAGTCTCTAGCTCTTGGTTTTCGACCCGATCACGACGTCGCCGCGGACGAGGGCACCCGTCACGGACTTGGGCGTTCCGCCGGCCTTGGGGGTGAAGACCACGGTGATGAGGTCCTTGTCGCCGGTCGGTTCCTTGGGGCTCGTGAGGTCGGCGCCGGTGACCTTAACGGTGCCCGGAGTTCGAACCACCTTGCCATCTACCTTGGTGGACCAAACTGCCGGCCCCTGCGCGATGGCGCCCTTGCCGTCCACGGCGAGAGATCGCAGCTTCGGCGCGTGGAGGACCCCCGTCTTGGTCGTCATCCCAAACTCGCCAACCACCCGGGTCTGGGTGCCTTTGACGACTTTCTGGACTTGGACTTGGAAGGTCGCTTTCGTTTGATCGGCGGCTTGGGCAACGCCCTTTCCGCGAAAGACGCTGACGGTTGTGTCGGCAACGGCAAGAATCGCGAAGCTGCCCATGAGGAGGGTCGAAACTAGTTTCAAGTTCATTTTTGTCTCCAAGGACCAGTGGATCCTGAGGGCTAGAACGTCGATGCGCAAAGATCGTTCACCGGACCACGGAAGATGGCCCACCGCCGGGTTGGCTCGCATGAAAGGGAGCGAGCCAACACCGGAAAAAAGAGCCCCAGAATAATGAGTCCAGGGCAGAGAAGGTTAGTTGTTGCGTATTGCTCGCTCTCCTGGAGTGCTCAAAGCGGCCCTCTCAGGAGGCACAAGACTTGCGTCTTGGCACTGGTAATTATACTGGTGTACATGTAGGCAGCTTGCCTTGAGCGGTCTGTATTGTGGATTCCTTCGCAAAGATCAGGACCTTAGCCCTGCCCGCCCCACTCTACCGCCAGAAACTTTCAAGGTCTTCGTCGGCAACGCCCGGTTCTCCCGGGGCCACGTTGTCCAGCTTGCCCTCCCGCATCCAGCGCTCCAAGGTATCCACGAGGCTGAAGAGGTGGTCGAAGGACTCCACGTAGAACAGCAGGGGCTGGAAGTGGTCGATCTCAAAGGACTGGTTGACCACCCACTCCAACTGGATCGGATAGCGCTGAACCTCTGGCGAGTCCACCGCGTGGGCGATCTCCGAGTACGAACTGAGGAGGCCGCTCCCATAGACCTTAAGGCCGCCCGAGGATTGCATCAGCCCGAACTCGATCGTGAACCAGAAGAACCGGGCCATTGCCTGAACGATGCTCTTGAGCCGCCGCCGTCGCTCCACCGGATCGGGGATGTCTGCCGCGATCTCCGCCGCCGTGTGGGCGCAGTCGCCAAACCGAACCAGGGCGTCCGCGAACGCGCGATCCGTGTGCATGGGCACGTGCCCCGCGATGTCGTGGAAGATGTCCGGCTCCGGCAGATAGTCCAGTTTCTGCGAGTCGCGAATCGTGATCGTGGTCGGAAACTCCCGGTTACGCAGGCAATCGAAGAACAGGAACGCGGGCACGTACCCGCTAACCGGCTTCGCCCGGAATCCGGTCAACGGATCCAGGAACCGGTTGATCTCCTCCAGACGGGGAACCCGGTTCGGGTCCATGCATAGGGAGTCGATGCCCTTCAGGAACCACTCGTTTCCGTATCGGTGCCAACGGTCCTGCATCCGGGCGAAGAGGAGCCGCCAGGCTTCGTGGTTCTGGTCGGAATAAAGCTCGTACGGTTGGGTGATGTACAGCTCGCCGCGCCGCTGGGCTTCCTCGATGAAGGGAGCGCGCGTCGTGGTGAGGCCGGGAATGGGTGGAGCGCCGTTGCTCGCAGTGGACATAACTAGATTGTACGGCGCGTCGAACCTAGTCGCCGTCCAGTTCGATCAACTCATCCTCCGAGAGCCGAATCGAGAGCGCGCCCAGGTTCTCTTCCAGGTGGTCCGGAACCATCGTGCCGATGACCGGGACCACGGGGAAGGGCTGGCACGCTAGGTACGCCAGCGCCACCTGCCCCGGCGTGCATCCGTGCCTCCTGGCAACCATGCAAACGCGCTCCAGCTTGGCCCGGCTGTCCGGGTTGTCGAAGCTCTTGCCGTGCCCACCCTTGGTCGCAAAGAAGCCGTTCGCATTGCTTGAGTAGGGCGCAAGCACCAATCCCAGCTCCGCCGCTGCCCGCGCGGTCGCCGGCTCCAGGTGGCGCACGGCGCCCGGTACGTCCTTGTTCTCCCAGTTCGGCCGGGCTAGACTCCAGCAATTCTGGAGCGCGGCAAAACCGGAGATCCCTTTGGCCTTGGCGTAGTCGCTGGCTTCCTGGAGTCGGGGCTGGCTCCAGTTGCTGGCCGCGTAAGCACCGATCAACCCGGCGGATTTCAGGCTTTCCATGTGGTCCAGCAATTCTCCCACTGGCATCCGAGGATCGTCGCGATGCAGGTAGTACAACTCGACCTTGGGCCGTCCAAGCCGGTCCAGGCTCTCCGAAAGGTCCTGCGCGACCATCTCCGGCGACATGAACGCGTCCGGTCGGGGGTAGCCGTCCATGCCAATATGGCCTCCCTTGGTGGCCACCACCGCGTCCTCAACCCGCATCTCGCGGAGCATCCGGCCAAGCTCACGCTCGCTGCTGCCGAGCCCGTTGGGCGCCCAGAAGGCGTAGCAGTGCGCCGAGTCGAAGAAGTTGCCCTCCGCTTCCAGGAAGATCTCCATCATGCGCCGACGGGTGGATTCGTCGGCGCGCGTGGCCAGGTCGGAAACCCCCATGCAGATCGGGGAGACGCGATAAGGACCGAGGGAGATTTTCATGGTTTGACTCCGGAAGCGGCGCGGACCAGGGCGTTCATGGAGTTAGGCACGTCGATCCCTTCCCGGGCGAACGCGCCTTGGATGCCCACGATGATGTCGTTCTTCACCTGCAAGGCGTCGTTCTCAAGGGTGTCCACCCACCAGAACACTCGGAACTCGACTCCCGCCTCACGAAAGTTGTCGAAGTAGATTTGGGGGGCCGGTTCTGCCGATACGCCCTGAACCGCCGCGATGGCCTCTTCCGTCAACTGGCGGATATGGGCCAGATCGCCGCGGTACTCCGCGGCGATCCGCACGTCGAAACGCCGAACCGGCTGGCGGCTGACCACCACGATCGGCTCCTTGATGAGGATGGCGTTCGGAATGATGACGTACTCGCCGTCGAACATCCGCAGGCTGGTCGTGCGGGTCTCGATCGTGACGATCGTCCCGCGCCGCGCCTGGATTTCCACCACGTCTCCGATCCGGAAAGGACGCGAAACCAGCAGGATGAGGCCGGCGAGGAAGTTCTCGATGATGTCCTTGAACGCAAAACCGATGGCCACCGATCCGAGACCCAGGGTTGTGATAAGGGCGCTGAAAGAAAATCCCGGGAAAGCGATGCTTCCCGCGACCAAGATGCCCAGGAACAAGTAAGCGCTCCGAACCAGCCGCGCCACCACCCTGGACGAGCCTTCGTCTCCGCTGACCTTCTGAACCGCGCGCCTCACCCCGCGCCGAATAACTCCCGCCGAGAAGTACCAGAGCACCAGCACCGCGCCCGCCAGCAGCAGCTGCGGCATGATCGCGCCGTAGCTCGCCACCTTCTCCATAACCTTCTGCTGAAAGGCGTTTAGCGTGTCCACCGGCTGATTTTGGCGCACCGGGGCGGGCTCGGGCAGGGATGTCCGCATTTGTCTGGACGCGCAGGGAGGAGGCGGCGCTGGGAATACTAAGGACTCGCGAGGAAGCAACCCATGAAGATCGGAATTTTTACTGCCCTCTTCGGAGACAAGAACCTAATTGAGACCCTGGACATCGTCAAAGCCGAGGGCATCGAAGCCGTCGAGTTCGGGGCGGGGGCCTACCCCGGCTCTTCCCACATCGATGCCGACAAGCTGATCGAGAGCAAAGCCGAGCGGGACAAGCTGATGCACGAGATCGAGAGCCGAGGGCTTTCCATCTCCGCCATCTCCTGCCACGGCAACCCGCTCCACCCGGACAAGGCCGTGGCCCAGGCGCACCACGAGGCGTTCGTGAAGTCGGTCAAGGTCGCCAGCGCCCTCGGCGTCCCCTGCGTCAACGGCTTCAGCGGTTGCCCGGGAGACAACCCGGACGCCGTCATGCCCAACTGGGTTACCTGCGCCTGGCCGGACGAGTTCCGGGACATCCTGGCTTGGCAGTGGAACCACGTGGTCATCCCCTACTGGAAAGAGCAGAACGCGTTCCTGAAGCAGCACAACGTCAAGTTCTGCATCGAGATGCACCCCGGCTTTGTCTGCTACAGCAACGACACGCTGCTGAAGCTCCGCCACGCTGCCGGCGAAGAGATCGGCTGCAACTTCGATCCGTCTCACCTCTGGTGGCAGGGCATCGACCCGATCGCCGCCGTTCGCGAACTGGCCGCCGAGGGCGCTCTGTACCACGTTCACGCCAAGGACACGAAGATCGACCCGTACAACTCGGGCCGGAACGGCAACCTGGACACCAAGAGCTACGGAGACATCCTCCAGCGCTCCTGGGTCTTCCGCAGCGTGGGCTACGGCCACAGCACCGACTGGTGGAAGGACTTCTGCAGCACCCTTCGCGCCGTGGGCTACGACTCCGTGCTTTCGATCGAGCACGAAGACGGCCTCATGTCCCCGATCGAAGGCCTCAGGAAGGCGGTTGCCGTCCTCAAGGAATCGGTCATCTCGCAGCCCGCCGGCGAGATGTTCTGGGCCAAAGACTGACACCGGAGCGCGGACGTTCCGTCCGCAGATTGTAGGGCCAGCGGGATGCTGGCCCTCCCGTCCTCAGGGAATCTGCTCTCTCGCAGCCCGCCGGCGAGGTGGTTAGGGCAGAGACTGATTCCCGGAGAGCTGGGAGGTCCCGCCCGCATACTGTAAGGCCAAGGTCCCGCTGGGCTTACGCTCCCCGCGTGCACAGATCCCACCTCCAAGTGGTGGGCTTTACCCCTGTCCCTTTCCTTCTTTGGCACGAGGGACGGCCTCTCGCCTGCCACGCGCTACATGCCGCTTGGTTCCCATCGGCAGCCCCATCCCGGATGGGATGGCAGAGGGTAGCCAGGGTGTCGAAGACCCCTGGACTGTGGCTAGCATGGCGTTCGACCCCGGCGGGGTCGCAGAGACGCAGTCAAAACTAGGATGAATCGAACTCGATTCCTGCCAGACGCAAGAGCTCCTCGTACTCCTCGGCGAAGCTCGTACGGGCGTGGTGCGCCTCCTGATTGGCGATGTACCGATCGACGGCAGGGAGATCTTGCGGGCTTACGCTGAATGCCGCATAGCCCTCTTGCCACGCAAAGTTGGACTCTGTCGTGCGCATCCAGGCGGTAGACGCCTTCTTGACTTCTCGCACCAGGTCCGAGACTGAGTGCTTGCCGCGCAACCCGACGAGGAGGTGGACGTGGTCCGCCAGTCCGCCGACCCGGAGAGGAACGGCCTCAAGGCCGCGGAGGGTGCCGCCGAGGTACCGGTGGGCGTCTTCGATCTGGTCGGGTGAGATCAACGGGGCCTGGTGCTTGGTGCCAAAGACGATGTGCACGTTCAGGGCCAAGAAGGTGGACGGCATCGCACGAGAATACAGCAATGTTTCTGCGACCCCATCCGGGGTCGAGTTCCTGGTTGCGTCCTTCCAGGGGTCTTCGACCGCCTGGCTAAGGTCTTCCATCCCATCCGGGATGGGTGGGAAATCGTATCGACGTCCCAATGGTTTTCTTCCGCCTGGCCGGATTCTCCACTTGCCGTGATGAGGTGCAATCTAGGGTGGACCGACTCTCCTCACGGGCTTGCGGTGTGGACCAGAGGAACCTCGCTATGCCAGGCTTCACCTCAGGATATCGTGCAGGAGCCCATCCCGGATGGGATGGCAGAAGGTAGCCAGGGCGTCGAAGACCCCTGGTACGAAGCCGCAAACCCGCCCGACCCCGGATGGGGTCGCAGAGCCCCAACACTACTTTTTCGTTGGTCCCTCACGCTGATAGTTCGGCCAGCCTGGGCAGGTTCGTCACACCTAGATCTGACAGTCGCTGGTGCATACCCACAATGTCTCTGCCCTGGAGCAGCTTGGCGATGAGAGCTAGCTCGGCAGAGGAGCGCACTCGGGGGCGGGCATGCAAATGAGATAGCATAACTATCGAAATGACGGTCAAGATGAGGCACGCAAGGAGCGGAAGCCAGTCCTGCACTTCCCGGGCTTGACGAATCACGTGACGCAGGAGGAGACCAAATACACCAATCACCAGGCCGGTCAAGAACCACTCACCAACCCGTTGCCGATTAGAAGCCCTCTTCGCAGTCGCAATCGCGAGGAGCAAGTCGACGTCGTCTCGGTTGGTGCCTTTGCTGAGCTTCTCGCCGACCAGCACTCGGTTGTCATTCGATGACCATTCGTTTCCCTCGACGTACTTAACACTTAGCGGCCGACATCCAGCCAGGAGAGCCATGTCGTTGGCGATTATCTGAACAGAGGGATCCGCCGCCCGCTGATACATCCACTCGGCTGACGGTAGGAAAACGAGCGCGAAGGTGAATGGAAAGCCGCTGGGTCTCGCAACGCACTCGACGACCGCAAACCCAGCGACGATGCACCAGTACCGGCTGGGCGGCAGTAACCTTGGGCCAGGTGACGTACTCGCAACTTGCGAACGACTCATGTCTGTCGAGTTGATTCTACCACTGCGGGCACCCGGCCCAGCGTTCGGTTTTGAGCGCATGGACCTTGTGCAAGAAGCCCTGGTGGCCCAATCAGTTGTCTGCGTCCAGACTGCAAAGAAGGTTTGTGATTGGGCCCGCGTTGGGCCTGACGAGACGCGCAGGTCAATCCGCCGGTGTCGGGAATTCCTCCATCAAGAATGGGATGGCAGAAGGTAGGCAGGGTGTCGAGACCCCTGGTGAGGCGCACAAGATGGCCTTCGTCAGGTCCAGCCGCTCCCAGGCAAAGGTCGAAGACCGCACAACCCAAGGTTGACGAACCGCTCCCCGAAGCCCGACCTTGTGCCCCCCAAAACTCCAAGGCCCGGCGTCGCCTTCACTTTCACCACAACCGGTCGCCAAACCGCGCCCGAAAATGTATCCTTCCTGGTTCAAAAGTACCGACTTGGCGCGACAAGTCGAGCGCGTAACAAGCCGGGTGCTATCGTCACAAGATGATCGAGATCCAAAGCATGTCCTCCGAGAACCACCCGGACGCGGGCGCGGTTCTGGCCGCCGCGTTTCAGGGGTATCCCATGATGCGCTTCTTCTTTGGCGAGTCCCACGAGGCGAACGTGCAAGCGATGTTCGGCCTTGCCGCCCGTGACCGGGCGGAGAACGGCGTGGAGACCCTTCTGGGCTTGATCGATGGCGAGGTCGCCGGAGTAGCGCTCGTCGAGTGGCCCAACGGGCCCGAGACAACCCAAGAGCAGAACGCCCGATGGGAGGCCCTCTCCGTGGCCTTCCCCGAGTTCACTCCGTCGCGCTTCGAAGCGTACGGGACCCTCAAGAAGAGCATCCGCCCCGAGAGCCCGCACTTGTACGTGAACGCCCTGGCCACCCTTCCCAACCACCAGGGCCGCGGAATCGGGACGGCTATCCTCGACGCGGTCGCCGAGGCCGCCCGGCCGCTGCCGGTATGGCTAGACACCCAAGTGGAGGCCAACTGCCGGTTCTACGAGCGGCACGGCTTCGAGCTTCGGTCCTACCAGGACCTGGATGGCGTCCCCTGCTGGTTCTACGAGCGCCCTACTGCGTGAGGAAAGCCTCGACTTCCTCACGAGTCGGCATCGCTTCCTGAGCCCCTTCTCGCGTTGTGGCCAGCGCGCCGACCGCGCTTGCCCACCGGCAAGCCTCCGCAAGCGAGTCGCCCAGAAAGACTCGCCAAGCGAGCCCGCCGTTGAAGGCGTCGCCCGCCGCGGTGGTATCGACCGGGTTCACCCGGAAGGCCGGGATCAAGTGCCCGCCCTCGGCGTCCTGCAGCCAGCAACCCCGCCCGCCGAGGGTGATGACCACCGCCTTCACGTCCCGACCCAAAAGGCGAAGGGCCGCCGCGCGGCAGGTCTCGTCATCGATGGGGAGGATTCCGGTCAGGGCTTCCGCCTCCGTCTCGTTCGGGGTCAGAATGTCGACCCGAGATAGCAATGAATCCGAGAGCGGCGCCGCCGGCGCGGGATTGAGGATGAAAACGGTCTCCGGGGATAGGGCTTCCGCCATCGCCTCGATGGCGTCCAGAGGCACCTCCAGTTGGGCAAGCGCAACCTTGGGCATCCGCTCCTCGAGCGTGGCCAGAACCTGCGCCGGGCTCACCGCCCCGTTGGCTCCCGGGGCAACGACAATGCTGTTCTGGCCATCTGCGGCGACCACGATCATCGCGATCCCGGAGGCGAGGGCATGGTCGGTTAGCGCCGTCGAAACGTCGACCCCCGAGCTGGCAAGCTGGTCGATCAGCTCACGCCCAAAGTCGTCCGCGCCCACGCGGCCGAGAAATCGAACCGGTGAGCCCAGCCGTCCCAAGGCGGTGGCCTGGTTGGCGCCTTTGCCGCCGGGGTGGGTAGAGAAGGTTCCTCCGAGAAGGGTCTCCCCGGGTTGCGGGATGCGGGAAGACCGCACCACCAAATCCATGTTTGCGCTTCCTAGCACCAAAACGTCGCCAGCCATGGCTTAACTATGAAGCAAACCGGAGGCCCTGCCCCGCCGGGTACGGCGGGGCAGGGGAACGGACTTAGGCGCTCTCGCGCAGAATGGCGATCCGCTGCTCAAGCGGCGGGTGGCTGGAGAAGAGGGCGAACCACGCGGGGCCGCCGGAGATCTTCATCGTGGCCAGCGCTTCCTGGCGGGTGTCAACCCGCTCATGGGTCGCCTGCAAGCGCTCCAGAGCGGCGATCATCTTCTGCTTGCCGACCAGCTTGGCCGAGCCGGCGTCCGCGTGGAACTCGCGGTACCTCGAGAAGCCCATGACGACCATGGAGCCCAGGATCGAGAACGCGATGTTGAAGACGATGACGCACACGAAGTGGACAACCCAGGCGATCTTCTCGTCCACAAACCGCGACACCACGAAGGCAAGCAGCCGAGAGAGGAAGATTACGAAGGTGTTGACCACGCCCTGAAGCAGGGTCATCGTCACCATGTCGCCGTTTACGATGTGGGCGACCTCGTGGGCAAGCACGCCCTCGGCTTCGTCGCGGCTCATCGAGGAAAGGAGGCCGCTAGAAACCGCGACCAGAGATTTGGCTTTGGTGGGGCCGGTGGCAAAGGCATTGACCTCTTCCGAGTTGTAGATGCCCACCTCGGGCATGGTCTCGAGCCCCGCCTTGCGGCAGATCGCGTGGACGGTGTCCACCAGCCAGCGCTCTTCGCCGCCCAGGTTCCCGCGCGGGTCCAGCACCTGCACGCCCATCGCCATCTTCGCCATCCAGCGCGAGATCGCAAGGGAGATGAACGCGCCTCCGAAGCCGAACACTGCCGAAAACGCGAGCAGGGCCGGGAACGAAATCCCGTACGGAGTGATGTAGTTCTGGATTCCCAGAACGCTGAGCACCACGGAAAGGACCGTGATGACCAGGATGTTGGTCAGAAGAAACAGGCCGATTCGTTTGAGGTTCATGGGTTCGCTACGTTTCCTAAACAGTAGTGTGTACGTATAACAAAGGAAATCTGTGTCTGGTTTCCGGCAGGCCCACTTTCTTGAGCTTGCTGATCTTCTGACGTTTGGCGAAGCCCGTTGGGAACGCGCCGGCTGGGGACCATGCTAAGGCCCACGAAACCAAGCGAGTAGAATTCCCGTGTGAGTGAGCTTCTTCAGATCGGCAGCCCCAATGCCCGCCCCCGCCCGCCTAAGGCCGACGAACTGGTTCTTCAGTTCTCAGAAAAGGCGATCGCGGAGCTGGAAGCCCTGAAGACCCACTATCCGAACCTGAAGGCCTGCATCCTTCCGGCCCTCTGGCTGGCCCAGCGGGAGTACGGCGGACACCTGAGCGGGGAAGCCCTCGCCGAGGTCGCCCACCGCCTCCGCCGCAGCTACGCGGAGGTCGAGGGAGTCGCCACGTTCTACTCGATGTACAACGTGGCCCATAGGCCGGGCCGCCACAAGATCGAGCTCTGCACGTGCCTGAGCTGCCACCTCTGCGGGTCCTACCGTCTCCGAGACCTCGTCCGCGAGAAGCTCGGCATCGGCCACGGCGAGACCACGGAGGACGGCCTCTTCACCTTTGAGGAAGTCGAGTGCCTTGACGCCTGCGATCGCGCCCCGGTGGTTCAGGTTGGCGACGAGTACGTTGGATTAGTGGATGAAGCCTCATTGCTGAGCCTGATCGAGAAGCTGCGAGCGACCGAAGCTTCGACGGTGGTTAAGCTCGCGGACGAGATCGTCAAGGTCCATCTGCGGGCCGACGAAGTCGCCGCGTAGCCCAGCGCGCAGAACCGCCTTGGAATTCCAGGGTGCCTGTGTTAACATGCCGTCTCCTACCTCGAAAAGGGAGATATCATGCGCCGAGCTTTTACACTCATTGAGCTTCTCGTCGTGATCGCCATTATCGCGATCCTTGCTGCAATCCTCTTCCCTGTCTTTGCCCAGGCCAAAGCGGCCGCAAAGAAGACCACCTGCCTTTCGAACGCCAAACAGCTGGGAGTAGCGACCCAGATGTACTACGCGGACTTCGACGACGTTGGACCCCTTTCCAACTCCGGCGGAATCTGGCCGAACCCGGTTGGCTGGGGCTTTGGCTCGCCCGATACCGTGTGGGGCCAGCAAATCCAACCCTACGTCAAGAATTGGGGAATCTACCGAAGCCCGGCCGACCCGAACTCCTCGGATCGAGGCCTAACCGTGGATCCTTACGGCAACCCGGTTCCGGACAACCACCCGGACAAGTACTACTACTGGGCGTCTCGCATGAACTACGGTCTCAACTACGACTTCCTGAGCCCGTGGGTGTTCAACTACGACACCTACTACATCGGCAGCGTTTCGGTGGCGCAGAGCGAAGTTGGCGCGACGGCGAGCACGATCCTCGCGGCGAACTCGATCTGGGATCGAGATTCGGGTGGATCGCCGCGGGGCGGCGGCAACTGGGTCATCGAGGCACCGTGCGTCTTCGACGAGGACGGCAACCTCAAAATCCCGGCCCAGGCCAATAGCGGCGGCAACAACTGGCAGAACTACGGCGTGGGCTGGTTGCCCAACGACAATACGAGCTGGCTCCAGTTCGGTGGAGTCTGGTTCTTTCACAACAAGCAGGCGAACGTCACGTTCGTAGACGGCCACAGCAAGTCTCAGAGCCTAGGCTCGCTGGCGGCAGGATGCGACGTACAGCCCTACTTCGGCGGCGCGATTACCGACAAGGACAAGTATCTGTGGGATCTCGAATAGTACGCGCCTTGGTCCTCCTGTGCGCTGCTGCGGCCCTCGTGGGTTGCTCGGAGAGCACCGCCGTGGACACCAAGGAACTGGCTAAGGAGATTCCGCCGCCCAAGGATCCCAACCGAAACTTCTCCGAGAAGATGGAGAAGTACAAAATCGGTGGCCCCAACAGTCCTCCTGGGATGAAGGGTGCCGACCCCCAGACGCCCAAAAAGGGCGGCTGAGGCAATGCAAAAGGCTCCGGCCCCGCATGGGTCCGGGGCCTTCTTAGTCCGGGTCCGACGATTCTGGGCTTGCCTGAGTAGAATCATCTGGTCCCATGGCTGAACGCAAGCTGCTCCTCGAACACTCCCACGACCCGGCCTTTCGCACGCTGAAGGGCTATCAGGCCAACGGCGGCTACGCCGCCCTGAAGACGGCGCTGGGACAGGACCGCCAGACGGTCATCGACACGATCAAAGCCAGCGGCCTGCGCGGGCGAGGCGGCGCGGGATTCCCCACTTGGATCAAGTGGAACGGTCTGCCCAAGGTCAAGACCACCACGCATTACGTGCTCTGCAATGCGGACGAGGGTGAGCCCGGCACCTTCAAAGACAAGCAGCTGATGGAGACCACTCCGTTCCAGCTCGTGGAAGGCATGACGATCGCGGGCTACGCAACCCAGTCCGAGATTGGCTACATCTACATCCGTGGCGAGTTTGTTGATGCCGCGCGCTCGCTACGCTCCGCAATCGACGAAGCCTACAAGGCAGGCCTCCTGGGCAAGAACATCCTGGGCTCCGGCTACGACTTCGACCTCTACATCCACATGGGGGCCGGTTCTTACGAGTGCGGGGAAGAGACCGCGCTGATGTCGTCCCTCATGGGTGAGCGCGGAATGCCGCGCCTCAAGTTCCCCCACGCCCCGCTGCCGACGGTGGCCGGATTGTTCGACAAGCCGACGCTGATCAACAACGTGGAGACTTATTGCTGCGCGCCGCACATCGTTAAGAACGGCGGCGAGTGGTACGCCAGCCTCGGCGCGGCCACCAAGAACTCGCGCGGAACCAAGATCTTCTCCGTCTCTGGCCACGTCAACAAGCCTGGCAACTACGAGATCGAGTTCGGCACCCCGCTGTCCGAGCTCCTGGAGATGGCCGGCGGCATGAAGGGCGGCTCGCTCAAGGCCTGCATCCCCGGAGGAAGCTCGGTCCCGATCCTAGACGCCGAGATGGTGGGCCGCGCGATTCTTGGCTACGAAGAGATGTCCGAGGTCAAGAGCATGGTCGGCTCCGGCGGATGCATGTTCCTCAACGAGCACACCTGTATCGTCACCTTCATCTGGCGGACCGCTCAGTTCTACATGAACGAGAGCTGCGGGAAGTGCACCCCGTGCCGAGAAGGCACCCGCTGGCTTTTCCAGATCCTGGACCGAATCCGCCAAGGACACGGCCAGCCCAACGACGTTGCGATGCTGAAGGAGATCTGCTCGCAGATCGACGGCCGCAGCTTCTGCGGCCTCGGCGACGCGGCCGCCTGGCCGGTAGCCGCCGCCCTGCGCGTCTTCCCCCAGGAGTTCGACTACTTCATCGAGCACGGCAAGAGCATCGTGACCGCCGAGCCTGCGCTGGCGATGGCTCCCTAAGATCTGGGCGATCGCGGCCTTCACCTTGAAAATCGAGCAAGAATTGTCAGATTTTCATGGTGAGCTTTTCCGCGTCAAGGGGGCGCGACCCTTGGGAGCCCCCGGTTTATCGAAGGTCCGGGCGCGGTTGCTCCTTGGCTCGCAGTAGCGCGAGGTAGTACATAATCTAGTTGGCACGCGGCTGTAGCTCAGTGGATAGAGCGCTTCCCTCCGGAGGAAGAAGTCGGAGGTTCGAGTCCTCTCAGCCGCGCCATCTCCCACGTGTGTCCATACCGGACACATGGGTTAAGGAACGTTCCGGAGGTGGCGATTCCATCTGCCGGTCAGCCTTCGAACTCGATCATCTGGTGCCCGACCAGCCTGTCCACATGGACCCGGCAGTAGCCGTTGATCTGCGTCACCTCCAGATCGCGCCCTTCGGGGACCAGCTTTGCCCTCGACCACTCGCCTCTAAGCTCGACCGTTAGGCCGAGAACGGGCAGCGCGTCCTCCACCACGTCGAAGTTCAGGGCGCGTCGCTCGGGAATGTAGTGGAGCAAGTGAACAATCTGGTTCGAGCCCTGCTGGGTGACGGTTGCCTGCAAGGAAGTTGGCCCGTCCACGCGCAGCACGGGGTCGCGGAGCAACTCCTTGAGAGCCGCCAGCACCACGTCCCGGTGGAACGACATGCTGTGCTTCGCGTAGGTCGTGAAGATCGGGTGGGCGAAGTAGACCACGTTGCCTTGCCGAATCACGCCGGGCACATCGGTGTTCTTTTCCACCGGCGAATGCGCATGCGAGATGAAGTGGTCCCACGTGCGGCTGAAGTACGGGTACGAGATGGTCGCCATCACTTCGGCTCCCGGTAGCGGCCTGACCTCAAGTCCCCGCTCGTACATCACGAAGTCGGTCTCGGCATCCTGGTGCAACCGCGAATCCGCGCGCAGGAAGTCGGGCGAATGCGGAAGGTCGCCAACGACCTCGGCCGGCGGCTCGGGCAACACATGTAGGCTTCGGTGGCTCGCAATCACCCTGCCCCCGGATGCCAGGAACTGCGCGAGCTTTGCCTTCAGGCCCGCGTGGTCAGGAATGCAATCCGGCAGGATCACCAGCCGGTAGCCGCTCAGGTCGGCCTGGGTGTCGACGAAGTCGAACTGGTGCCGCCCCTCGATCAGCATCCGGGCCGCGCCAAGGTTCCGGGGATCCATGCGCTCGCCCGACTTGTCGAACTCCTCTGCGTTCAGAACCGCGATCTCGGTAACCGGAGTCGCCCCCCTGCACCAGGACTCCTTGGCCTCAACCTGTGCGTACACGCTTCCGATCAGTTCGTAGGTGGCTCGGTCTAGAACGCCCCGAGGATGCAACTGGTCGCCAACCGAGCACTTGCCCCCGGCTGCCAGCATGCTGAAGCACTCATACTCCAGGGCGGCCCGGTTCTTGTAGCTGTTGAAATGCCCCCAAGACTCGCTGAACTTTCCGGTCATCCCCAGGAAGTCCTTCCCCAAGGTTCGCGCGTAGCGGCTCGTCATCGGGAAGTGCATGTATCCCCAGCCGCCGGATGGCAACGACTCGATCTCGAGGTGGCTGTTGTTGCCGATCATCCGACGGAAAGTCGGACCGACGTGCCCGCCGTTAAAGAAGATCGTGCAGTTCTTGTTCTTGGCTCGCACCGCGCCTGCCAGCCGGTCGGTGCACTCCACGGTGAGGAGGTCCTGCATCTCGCGCTGTCTCACCGGGTCTGCGGGATCCCACCCCAGTTGTCTGAACCGCTCCAATCCCCATACGGAGTGCACGCCTCGCTGGAAGATGATGTCGAAGAAGAAGCCGTCGACTTCGTCGCCGAAGAGGTCGCACACTTCCTGGGTCTGGGCGATGCAGTAGTCCAGGTAGGGACTCGCGAAGTCCATGTTGTACCAACCCCAACCCGCGCCAAGGGGCTTGCGGCCAACCTGGGTGCCGTTCTCGTCGATCTCAATCCACTCTGGGTGCTCGGTGGCGGCCAGATGGTCCCAGCCTACGGTCACGTAGATCGGAACGCGAATGTCGGCCTGGTGGCAAGCCCTTATCTGCTCCGCAAGGAGGTTGACCTTAAGGTGGGGATGGCGGTTTGGGAAGCGGGTGTCGTGATAGATGTATCCGTGGTGGCACCGCGAGAAGCACGTGACGCTATCGACATGGCCAGCCTTGAGTCGGGCGACAAAGGCATCGAGATCGAAGTCCTCGCCGATGCCGGGAATGAGCGGAGAGGTGTGGAAGTCGAGGTGGACCTGGCGAAATCGGAGTTCGTTCATGGGCAGACCGCTGGGCGGGTGTTACCCGCCCAGCGGCCTCAAGTGCCGAGGCTAGGCCTCCCTCAGGAACTTGGAGTTAACCCAGCCCTCGATATCGCCGGCTCCGTTGACCGTCCCGTCCACCTCAACGTGCCACCAGGTTCCAACTGTCTCCAAAGCCGTAACCACGGTGCCCTGCGGAAGCGGGCTGCCTGCCACCGGCGCAAACTGGACGCCCTCGCCCGAGCGAATGTTTAGGCCATCGACCGTCACAACGTAGCGAGGATCCTGCGGGCTCTCGCGCCCGAGGACTTTCCCCTGGAATCCAACCATGGGGAAAGCAGGACCCGGGTCCTGCTTTCGCTTCGGCGAAATGTCTTCGTGGCCAAGCACATCCTTGAGCCGGTAGTGGCGGACAAGGGTCACCGCGATGGTTTCGGCGATCGCGATTTGCTCGGGAGTGTAGGCGTGCCAGGGCGCCGCCTCGGTCTGGTGCTTGTGACGTGCGATGACCACGTCGGAGTCCGGCACCTTCTGGCCATTTGACGTGGCGTCCCGGTGGCGGTTCGAACGAGTTTGCCGGCATTGACCAGCTCGATCCCGATGGAGAAGGTGTTCAGGTCCGGTCGGTTCTGCCAGATGCTTTTGCCTGCATGCCACGCACGCCGGTTGAAAGACACCATCTGAGTTACCGAGCCATCGCGATCGATCACAAGGTGGGCCGAAGCCTCGGCGTTCTTGTTCATGAACCAACTGATGGCCCCTTGGGCGGTGAGGCCGGCGGTGTAATGCATGATCAGGAACTCCGGCACGATGGTTCCCGCGCTCTTGTTTGGAGAGTCCATAAATGCGAACGCTCGCCCGTCGTCTGCAATCAGCCGATGGTTGACTACTTTCATTGTTTCTCCCTTGCTGCCCAACGCAGCTGTCTAATGCTAACGAATTCCTAGCGATTGGAGAATACTAATGTTGCATTTCTCGGGCTTTAGTCCTAAGTGGCGACACGCATCGTTCGTCGATGCTTCCTGGGACCGTCCATGCGGACCCCATAGGTATAACTAGGTATGCGTCTGTACTTGGTTCGCCATGCCCAGACCGCGTGGAACGCCGAAATGAAGGCGCAGGGGCACATGGACGTGGCCCTGGATGAGCACGGAGTGGTGCAATCCGAGCGGTTGGCCGCGACATTCCGAAACGTGCGTCTGGACCAGGTCCTATGTAGCGACTTGAGCCGAGCCCGCGAAACCGCCGAGCCGATCGCGCGAATCACGCGCGCCCAACTCGAGCCCCGCGCGGATCTTCGCGAGCGCGGCTTTGGCGCATGGGAGGGCCTTGCCTTCGACCAGATCGCCAAGCAGTTCCGTGCCGCCGAGAGCGGCGGCTACGCCTGGCATGAGGTGCGTCCCCCCGGCGGAGAGTCCTTCGTGGAGGTCTGGGCTCGCCTCAAGACCCTTGTCGACGAGTTGTTCACCACCCGAAAGCAGACCGCCATCGTGACCCACGGCGGCACATGCTCCCTGCTCTTGGCCCACTTGCTTCGGGGCTCGGTTGAGACGGCACGTGCGTTCCGGTTCAAGAACACGGGCCTGACCGAGCTGATCCGGCGGCCCGAAGGGCAGTTCCAGCTGCTGCGGTACAACGACACCTCCCACCTCGCGGAGGGCTCCGCCCTTGCCGGAGCCGCCGATGGATCCAAACGCTAAGCGGCCCGCGCTCTCGGGCCAAGCCCGGTACGCGCTGGCCAGCGCCGCCCTGCTCACCCTCAGCTTCCCGCCGATCAACCTTCGCTGGTTGGTGCTGGTCTCCCTGGTTCCGTTCCTCTGGGCGCTGGGCCATCGGGACCAGAAGCATCCCTTCCGGCTCGGCTACCTGTTCGGCTTCTTCTGGCAGCTCTCGGCCCTTCACTGGCTTGGCATCCTCGCCGTGCGGTGGACCGGAAACTGGACCCTATCCTGGATTCCGTGGGTTGCCGCGTCCGCCATCTGTGCGCTCTACTTCGCGGCTTGGTCCTGGTGCTCTCACAAGCTCTGGAGCAAGGCGCCGTGGATGGCCGCCGTATTGTGGGGCGTGTTTGAGTATCTGAAAGGAAGCCTGCCGGTGATCGCCTTTCCGTACGCGATCCTCGCGACGCCGCTTTATCCGTTCCCGTGGTTGCTGGGGATGGCAAGGCTTGGTGATGCCGTCATGGTCAGCGCCTTCGTCGTGCTGATTGGCGTCGCTCTGGCCCAGGGCCTGCTGAAAGAGTCCTTGCCTCGCCTAGGCGCCACCTGCGGCCTGGTGGTTGCCTGCCTTCTGCTGTGTATTGCCCTCCCAGTGCCCGTCGTGTCCAGACAGGTACGGGTGGCGGCCGGGCAACCGGGCGTAGATTTGGCGTTCAGCAAGCCAGACGAGGAGTTTCTCGCGGTCAGCCAGAACGTGCCTGCGCTGTTCGATAGAGCTCGCGGCGCCGATCTCCTAGTCCTGCCCGAGGGTTTGGTTCAGGGTGGAGACTCCCTGCCTCCCTCCACTCCCTTCACGGTTCCGGATGGCGTCCCGGTCATCTTCGGCGGCAAGCGTGGCAACGGGCCGATCTACCAGACGGCGTTCGCCTACGACGGCACGTGGAATTACGCCGACAAGACCCGCCTTGTGATCTTCGGCGAGTACGTCCCGCTTCGGGACAAGCTGCCCCTCCTCGCCAACTTCAACCTGGCGACCGCCGACCTCACCCCGGGTACAGAACTGAAGGCGTTGGATGTTGGCAGTCTTCGGGTCGGGCCCCTCCTCTGCTTCGAAGCCCTCTTCCCCGACCTCGCCCGGAAGCAGGCCGCCAACGGGGCTCAGATCCTTGCCGTGATGTCCGTGGACGACTGGTACATGGGCACCGGCGCACCGGAGGTGCTGAAGGCGGGAACGGTGTTCCGCTGCGCCGAGACCGGGTTGCCGGCGGTCCGCGCCGGAGGGCTTGGCCACTCGATGATCGTGGATGGGACGGGCCGGATTCTTGCCGAAATCCCGCTCGCCGCCACTCAGGTGGCAACCGCGAAAGTGGGCGTTCGGTAGCCGGTCGGTTTGGATATGCTGGCGGTCAGGAGCCACGGAGATCCATGCCAACATTCCCAGCTATAACGGTCCTCTCGATCCTGCTTTCATCCAGCCAAGTTGCCCAGGTCAGCTCGCCCGTGGTGCGCTACCGCGATCCCATTGCCGCCGAAGTCGAGGTGTCGCGGGACCTTCTCTACAAGACCGCGAGCGACTACACCGGGAAGAAAGTCGGCCTGCGCCTAGACGTCTATCGCCCCAAGGGAGATCGCGAAACCTCGCGCCCCGCCGTCATCTTTGTTCACGGCGGCGCGCTGTCCATGGGTAGCAAAGACAGCGGGGGCATGGAGCGGCAGATGGTGGAGGGTTTGGCGAAGCGCGGCTACGTGGTCGTCAGCATCGACTACCGGCTGCGCCCCGACCCCAACGCCGACTTCAACGGTGCGATGATGGACGCCATGACTGACACCCAATCGTCCTTGGCTTGGCTTCGACAGACTGCCGTCACGTACGGTGTAGACCGAACCCGAATCATCCTGGCCGGCTATTCGGCGGGCGCCGAGATTATCACCAACCTCTGCTACACCCCGTTCGTGAAGGACATGGACCCGCGCCAAGTTTTGGCGATCGTGGACGTTGCGGGCAACACCCTGTTCTATGGCGACCCTGCCCCCGGCGCTCCCCCCTGTTTGATCGTTCACGGAACAAGGGACTCGATCAATCCGTTAGCCGATAGCCAGAAGCTGAGAGAACGGTTGCTCAAGAAGGGCGTCTCATGCGAACTCGTGGGTATCCAAGACGCGAGCCACTTCTTCACGTCTCCCGGCGACCAGGAAGCCCTCGAGCAAGCCGTCGTCAAGTTCCTGTATAAGCAGGTTGTCAAGCCGTAGCGGACCGTCGGGGTGACAACCGGGTACACCTGTAGGGCATGACCTGCCCAAGGCGAGCGACCCACCCGATTACGGAGGCGGACACCCCCCGCCTTGCCTAGCCCTCTGCGCATCCAAATTGTCGACTCCCACACCGCGGGCGAGCCCACGCGTGTAGTGGTCGGCGGCTTCCCCGACCTAGGCGGAGACACTCTGCATGACCGGAGGGAAGCTTTCCGCCAAAACTGGGACCACCTGCGGCGCGGCCTGATCCTCGAGCCGCGCGGCTCGGACGTCCTAGTTGGCGCGCTCCTCACCCCTCCCGTTTCGGAGAGCGCGGTTGCGGGAGTCATCTTCTTCAACAACGCGGGAATGCTCGGGATGTGTGGCCACGGCACGATTGGGGTGGTGGAGACCCTTCGAATGCTGGGCAGAGTCGGCCCTGGATCCGTCAACTTGGACACGCCGGTTGGCACGATCCAAGCGGTTCTTGAGGAAGACGGGGAAGTGGTCCTCACCAATGTTCCTAGCTACCGCACTCAGAAGGGTGTGACCTTGGAGGTGCCCGGTTACGGAGAAATCGTGGGAGACGTGGCCTACGGCGGGAACTGGTTCTTCCTCGTCAAAACTTCGGTGGGCATGATCTCGCCGGAACGCATCGACGAACTCAGCGCGCTCACCTGGGCAATCCGCCAAGCGTTGGAAGGGGCCGGGATAGCCGGGGAAGCCGGTGCGGAGATCGATCATATCGAGCTGTTCTCAGACTCTCCGGAGCCGGGCGTAGATAGTCGCAACTTCGTGCTGTGTCCGGGCAAAGCCTTCGATCGATCTCCGTGCGGAACCGGCACAAGCGCCAAGATCGCCTGCCTCCTTGCGGACGGCGTGATCCAGCCCGGCCAGACCTGGGTTCAGGAGAGCGTCACTGGCGGAATCTTCCGAGCCTCCGGCGAGTGGCAAGACGGTCGGGTGGTGCCCAAGATTTCCGGGCGAGCCTACGTCACGGGAACCGCCGAACTGGTCTTCGCTGAAGCCGATCCCTACCGATGGGGCTTGCCAACCTCGTGAGGCCGCGATCCATCGTGGTGGTGGGCGCCGGCGTGGTTGGGCTTTGCTCGGCGTACGAACTGGCAAAGCGCGGACACCACGTGACCGTCCTAGACCGCAGCCCGGCCGGCGCGGAGAGCTGCAGCACCGGTAACGCCGGCATGGTGGTCCCTTCCCACTTCACTCCCCTTGCGGCACCGGGCATGGTTTCGTTTGGACTTCGCATGGCGCTGCGGCAGGGGAGCCCGTTTGGGTTCGGTAGGCTAACGCCGGCGCTGCTTGACTGGTCCTGGAAGTTCCTCCGGGCCGCCAACGCCGGGCAAGCCGAGCGGTCCGCTCCGATCATCAGAGACCTGAATCTGGCCTCCCGCTCCGCCTACGAGCGTCTCACCGAGGAACTGGGAGACTTTGGGTTTGCCCGCAAGGGGCTCTCCATGATCTGCGCCACCGCCAAAGCCCTCGAGGAGGAAGCCCACCTCGCCAAGGAGGCCGCCCGGTTAGGCCTAGAGGTCGAGGTCCTGGACCGGGCCGAGCTGGCACGACGGGAGCCCGACCTCCGGATCGAGGCTCAGGGAGCGGTCCACTACGGCTGCGACGCTCAGCTCTCACCCAAAGCTTTTATTAAGGTTCTTCGGGACAAACTAGATCAAATGAACGTGCGGGTCCGACAGGAGGCGCCGGTGGTGGGCTGGAACCTCGGTCAGGGACGCGTGGCCGCCGCCGTCACCCCTCAGGGCGAGGAGCCCGCCGACGAGTTCGTTCTCGCCGCCGGCGCGCTCTCCATGCCGCTTGCCCAGGGTTTGGGACTCAATCTGCCCATCGTCAGCGGGAAGGGATACGGGTTCACCGTTCCCGATCCGCCCGGAACTCTCCGGTCCTGCGCGATCCTTTGCGAGGGGCGCGTGGCAGCGGCCCCAATGCTGGATGGCTTCCGGTTCACCGGAACCATGGAGCTGGGCGGCGCAGAGGGCACGGTCTCCCAGTCTCGGCTTGAGGGGATCTACCGCTCCGTGGCCGCCTACTTCCCGGATTTCGCCAGCCTCGATCTCGCCCAGTTCCCGGTCTGGACCGGCGCGCGGCCTTGTTCGCCGGACGGTTTGCCGTTCCTCGGGAGGTCCCGAAGGTGGGACAATCTAGTGGTGGCCTCCGGACACTCCATGATGGGGATGAGCCTTGGCCCGATCAGCGGCGAGATGGTCGCCCAGATCGTCTCCCAGGAAGCCACCCTTGTTCCGCTCCATGCCTTGGACCCCGATCGCTATGCCTAGCCCCAACGACCTTCGAGCCCTATGTGAATCCGCGCGAGCGGCCCTCCCGATCCTGCGTCGTGCACCCCGGCACCAACTGCTGGAAGCGATCGCCACCGAGATTGAGGCCCTTGGCGACGAGCTCCTTCAGGTGGCCTCGGAGGAGTCCCACTTACCGCTCGCCCGACTCACGGGGGAGCGGGGCCGCACCTGCGCCCAGCTTCGGATGTTCGCGAAGGTGGTCGAGGAAGGAAGCTATCTCGACCTCGCCCGGGACGAGGCCCTGCCGGATCGGACTCCCGCGCCTCGCCAGGAGCTGCTGCGGGTGAACGTGCCCGTTGGGCCGGTTGCCGTGTTCGGTGCCAGCAACTTCCCGCTGGCCTTCAGCGTGGCGGGCGGAGACACCGCTTCCGCCTTGGCGGCGGGCTGCCCGGTAGTGGCCAAGGCGCACCCCGCCCATCCCCGCACCTGCAAGATGGTGGGCGTGGCGATCTCTC
>JBGSIJ010000068.1:0-14824 GCA_041742595.1 Fimbriimonadaceae bacterium
GCGGCGTCCTCGCCGATCGCGAGGGCGTTGAGGGCGCGGGATTGCGAGTAAAGCAGCGGGGCGCAGATGGCGAGCACGACGGCGAGGATGCCCACCTGAACCCAGTACATCGGGGTCATGCTTCCCAGGAGCTTGCGGAGCACCTGATTGGTGTCCAAACCACCCACGGTCAAGATCAGGGTCGTGACGCTCGAGAGCATAGAGCCGGTCACCACGCCCGCCAAGAGCAGCGTGTGCACGCTGAACGCGCCCCGGGCTCGGGCGAGGCCGTACACCAGGGCCAACGAGCCGAGGCCACCAACGATAGCGGCGCCCACGCTGGCAAGACCGCCCACCGAGGTTTCCATTCCGCCCACGTTCACCAGGGCGACGCCCACCGAGGCTCCGGCGGCGACGCCCACGATGTAGGGGTCGGCGAGAGGGTTGCGGAACAAGGCTTGGAAGCTGGAGCCGACGCAGGCCAGAGACGCTCCAACCAGGATGCACGCAAGGGCGCGGGGGAGGCGGATCTCCCAAACCACCGTGCGCGCGGTGTCCGACCCGTTGCCGACCAGACCGGCCCAGACCTCGCCGAGGCCGAGCAGGTCGGTGGAGCCCACGGCGAGCCGAACCACGAGACACGCCACGATCGCCAGAACCAACGCGACCCACGCGGCGGAGTTCGGCAAGCGGCGTCGAAGTGGCACGCGGTTAGTATGAACGCCGGGCACTAGGTACCATTTCCCCACGTTGGAAACCCTCGCTCTATCTGCGCGCGCCGGGCTCCTGAAGCCCTCTCCCACCCTTGCGATCACCGCGAAAGCGAACGCCATGAAAGCGGAAGGCATCGACGTGGTCTCGTTTGCCGCAGGCGAGCCGGACTTCAACACGCCGGACGAGATCTGCCAGGCGGGCATCCAGGCTATCCAAGCTGGCTTCACCAAGTACACGCCAAGCTCGGGCATCAAGGAGCTGAAGGACGCGATCGCGGACAAGCTCCTGCGCGAGAACAACGTCAAGGTTTCTCCGGACCAAGTCGTGGTCTCGTGCGGGGCCAAGCAAAGCATCTACAACGCGATGCAGATTCTGGTGAACCCGGGGGACGAGGTGATTCTGATCGCCCCCTACTGGATGACCTACGCCGAGCAGATCCGCCTCGCGGGCGGCATCCCGGTGGTGGTGAAGACCTCCGGCGATCACGACTTCGTTCCGGACTACGACCAGCTTCGAGCGGCGGTGACCTCGAAGACCCGGGCCATCATCCTCAACTCTCCGGGAAACCCCACCGGTGCGGTTCTTCCGAGGGAGACCCTGAAGGAGATCGGGATGCTGGCCCTTCGCAACAACCTTTGGGTGGTTGCGGACGAGATCTACGAGCGCCTGATCTACGGGGTGGAGAACCAGAGCTTTGCTACCCTCGGCGCCGAGATCGCCGAGCGGACCCTGACGGTGGGCGGATGCTCGAAGAGCTTCTCCATGACGGGCTGGCGAATCGGCTGGACGGCGGCGCCGCTTGCCATCGCCAAGGCCATGTCCAACTTCCAGGACCAGGTCACGAGCAACCCGACCTCCTTCGCGCAGAAGGGAGCGGTGGCGGCGTACCGAATGGACCCCGCCAAGGTGGAGGCCATGCGCGCGGAGTTCGAGGCTCGGCGCGATTTGATCATTGGGCTTTTGAAGCAGATTCCCGGGCTCAAGGTGCCGGTGCCGAAGGGCGCGTTCTACGCGTTCCCCGACTTCTCGGCGTACCTGGGCGACCGGTTCGCCACCGATCTCGACCTCGCGGCCTACCTGCTGGAAGACGCGCGCGTCGCCACGGTGCCTGGCTCCGTCTTTGAAGGAGAAGGGCATCTTCGGCTGAGCTACGCCGCCAGCCGCGCGGATATCGAGCGCGGCGTGGCACGCATCGCGGAGTCCCTGGCAAAGCTGAGCCTATGATCCCGAAAGCGATCCCACTCCGTAACGAGGCGCAGTTCAAGCTGGCCATGTGCCATCGGTCGAATGCGGCCGATTCGGTGAGGGATAGCTACGAGCGGCTCGAGTTCTTTGGCGACTCCGTGCTTGGCCTGATCATCGCGCAGTACCTGTACGAGCACCATCCCGACTGGGACCAGGGGATGCTCTCCAAGGCGAAGTCAAGCATCGTGCAGGAGGCTCCCCTTGCCGCCCAGGCGCTGAAGCTTGGGCTTGACGCCCACCTCTCGCTTTCGCCCAGCGAGGAAGCGACGGGCGGACGGCTCCGGCCTTCGATCCTGGCGGACGTGCTGGAGGCGGTGATCGGGGCGGTGTACCTGGAGAACGGCCTAGAGGCCGCGCGGTGGTTCGTCCTGGAGCAGCTCCACGACGCGATCCAGACGATCAGCAGCGGAGACGTCAACCCCCTCGATTTCAAATCCAAGCTTCAGGAAGCGGCGCAGGCGATCTGGCGCAAGGCGCCCCTCTACAAGGTGGTTGGCGAGCACGGGGCGTCCCACGAGAAGCGCTTCCACGTTCAGGTGATCTTCGACAACGAAGTGATGGGCGAGGGCTACGGCCGCTCCAAGAAGGACGCGGAGCAGGCGGCAGCGAAGGACGCGCTGGACCTGATCGAACGCGCACGCCGGTCGCGGGAGCTCGCGATCGAAGCGTACATGCCGATCGACTAGCTCGGGTCGTTGGGCCGCGGCGACGGAAGCAGGTGCTCGCCCATGGCGTGGACGGCGGCTTCGTCCTGGGAGACCAGGTTGAACAGCAGGGCCTCTCGGTACAAGCGTTGCGGCGCGCGGCCTTCCTGAACCGCGTAAGTGCCGCTCACCATGGCCGCGAGTAGCGAGGCTTTTGTTGCCCAGGCTCCGACTTCCACGCGCAGTTGTCGGAACTCCTCGGGGCTTCCTTGTTCGCTTGCCCGCTCGACCCGGACGGTGAGCTCCTGGAGGAGCCGCAAGGTGCGCGGGGCGCGGCGGGGACTCTCGTCCAGAATGGCGGCGCTGGCGGCGATGTTGCCGAGCAGAACCGACACGAGGGGGCTGATCGATTGGGCCTCGCGCTTGCCGTAGGAGCCGAGTGGCCCGATCTTGGTGATGCCTTCCTCGGGGATTTCGAGACCCTGGCACTCCGCCATGGCGGTTCGGGTGCTGGCGCAGGCCACCAGGTCCATCGGGGTTCCGATCTTGAACTCGGGTCGGTCGTAGGCTTCGATCCAAGCGAGCCCTTCGTTCCCGTCCAGGTACCGGAAGCCGAGAAGGATGTAGTCGAAGGCGCCGGCCCCGACCATCCACGGCACGCGTCCGTACACCTTTCCGTCCTCCATGACCGGGACGGGGCGGTCTGGGTAGCGCAGGTGCCCGAACGCCACGCCGGCCCGGGGCCAAGGGTCGCCGTCTGCCACCTGGAGGCTTTGATTCGCCAGCCACTGCTGCATCGCCAGGTAAGCAAAGGCTCCGCTGGCCTGGGATAGGGTGGGTAGCAGCTCGGAAGCCCTCATCGGTCGGCGGGGGCTACCTAGCTCGTGCCAGCCGGCGCGGACGTACTGGCCCCAGACTCCTAGCAGAAGTTCGGGGTCTCGGTCGAGGCGCTCCGCGTGGGGGGCGATATGGGAGGCCGCCCATTCTTGGAGCGGGTCGGCGACGGCGGAAAGCAATTGCATAGGCACCAGTAGAGGGCACCATGGCGTGCCCGAATTGCTAGTTTATCTCGCTTTGCGCCGCTTGACCAGAGAAGCACAATCCTGGCCCGGCAAGCGGGATCGACCCTCGCCACAGAATGTAAACTGCGCATCCAATGACGGACCGATTTGCCTTTGCCCTCGATGCCGCGTACAAGGCGGGCCGCCACACGCTCAGCTACTTCCAGACCGGAACCCAGGTGGATCTTAAGGAAGACGAGACGCCGGTGACCGCCGCGGACCGCGGCGCGGAGCGGCTGTTGCGCGAGCTGATCGAAAAGGCTTTCCCCAACGACGTCATCCTGGGCGAGGAGGAGGGTGGAGACAAGTCGGTGGCCGACCGCTGGGTGTTGGACCCGATCGACGGGACCAAGGCGTTCATCAGCGGAGTGCCCACCTACTCCACCCTCGTCAGCTACGAGGTTGACCAGGAGCCGGTCTTTGGAATCGTCTACTTCCCGGCCCTCGACGAGATGCTGGCGGCGGAGAAGGGCGGCGGCGCGTTCTTCCAGGGTCGCCCGTGCCGGGTTTCCACCAAGCCCAAGCTGGACGGCTCCGTGCTGTGCTGCGGCGGAATCAAGCAGATGGACGACAACGGCCGAATCCCCGGATTCCTGGCCCTTAGCCAGCGCGCGCTGGCGACCCGCACCTGGAACGACGCCTACGGGCACGCCCTGGTGGCGACCGGACGAGTGGAGGCGATGATCGACCCACAGGTCAGCCTCTGGGACGTTTCCGCGATCCACCTGATCGTGCAGGAAGCGGGCGGCCGGGTCAGCAACTTCGCCGGCACCAGCGTTCTGCAGCCCCGCGCGGACGGGATGCACGAGGCGATTTCGACGAACGGGCTGGTTCACGAGGACCTGCTTCGGGCGTTCCGCTAATGCGGTTGCTTGGCGTGGACCTGGGCAAGGCGCGGATCGGCGTCGCGGTGGCGGAGGCGGAGTTCGGGGTGATCTCCTCCCGGCCCGCGCTGGCGGCGGTCGGCGCCTTGGCAAAGGACGCGGATACGGTTGCCGCCGCCGCCAAAAGGGAAATGGTGGACCGGATCGTGCTGGGAGTACCGGAGCACGAGGACGGCCGCATGGCCAAGGTCTGCCGGACGTTTGCGGACCTGCTGATCGAGCGCGGCTGGGCGGTGGACCTGGTGGACGAGACGCTCTCCAGTTCCCAGGCCGACGACCGGATGTTCGAAGCCGGGCTCAAAGCCAGCCAGCGCCGCAAGCGGCTGGACGGCGAGGCCGCCGGAATGATCCTGGAGCGGTACCTGTCGGGGGGGAAGCTCGGTGGCTAAGCAGCTTCGGCGCGCCCGAAGGAAGCTGGTCCGCTGGCTCTTTCTGGCCGGCCTGCTGGCCGGGGCGCTGTTTGCCTGGCAGTGGATGAAGGCGAACCTCTCGCCCTTGGGGGAAGGGAATCTGCGCTACGTGCGGTTCGACGAGCGGACTTCCATGGAGGCGGCGCTTCAGCGCCTTCAGGACGGGAAGCTGATCCGCAGCGCGTTCGCGCTTCGGCTTTACGGTCGGCTGACGCGCAAGCCCTCGCTGGTGGCGCCCGGCACGTACCGGCTCGGACCGAAGATGGACGGCGCGCAGATTCTGGGCGCGCTCGCCAAGCCGATCCACCAGATGGTCCGGATCCCGGAGACCAACTTCAGCTACCGCACCGCGCGCTTGCTGGAGCGCGAGAACGTTTGCAGGGCTTCCGACTACTTGGCGCTGGTGTTCGCGCCGGCCAAGCTCAAGGCCAAGCCGAGCTTCCCGGTGCCCGTAGCGGGGCTGGAGGGCTACCTGTACCCGGACACCTACGAGCTGCCGCCGATGCTCGGCGCGGAGGGAGTCGTCAAGCGGCAACTGGACGCCTTTAAGAAGAAGGTAGTGCCGCTGATTCCGCCCAAGACGGACCTGAACCACGTGCTGACGGTGGCCTCGATGGTGGAGTTGGAGGTTCAGAAGGACAACGAACGCGCCTTGGTCGCGGGGGTCATCGAGAACCGCATCCGCCTGGGCATGCGCCTCCAGATCGATGCCACGATCAACTACGCGCTGAAGGAATGGCGGCCCCTCACGCGCACCGATCTGAAGCTGGATTCGCCCTTCAACACCTACCGGGTGACCGGCCTTCCGCCAACCCCAATCTGCTCGCCCACGGTCAAGAGCATCCAAGCGGCCTTGAAGCCGGCGAAGCACAACTACCTGTACTACGTGGCCCTGCCGGACGGCTCGCACCTTTTCTCGGCGACTTACGACGAGCATCGCAAAAACATCCAGAAGCGCAAGGCTGCCCTCGCTCGGTAGGGGCTGATCCAGAAGCAGTCGAGAGATGCGGTGGAGACTGGGAATTTTCGCGCACGGCACAGCCCTGGGTGCGATGCGCTGATTCGCACTCCCGCTTGGGCCGTACATTCCCTATAATCGCTCTGTGAAAGTAACGAACAAGCCTGACTTCCCCGTGGACGAGGAGTCCTGCAGGGCCGCGACCGGCAAGACGCTTGCCGAGTGGTGCGAGGACCTGGACGCTTTCGACGGGCTCAAGAAAGGGCGGCGCGAGTGCACTCAACACATCCTCGCCACCACCGGCGAGTACTGGTGGCCCACCACCATCGCGGTGGAGTACGAGCGTCGCAAGGGCGCGGTCAAGAAGGACGGTCTGATCGAGGGTTTCTCGATTTGCTGCACCAAGACCATCTCCGCGCCGGTTGCCAAGACTTACGCCACTTGGATCGCCCCGGCCTCCTTCGCCGAGTTCTTTGGCGACGATGGCAAGCAGGATGTGACGGAGGGCGGATCGATCGCCTGCAGCGCGGGGTGCAAGGGAACCTTCACCCGGATTCGGCCGGACAAGGATTTGCGCTTCACCTGGGAGCATCCGGGCTGCACTGCGCCGGTGACGGTGGACGTGATGTTCCAGGACGCGAAGGGAAAGACTCTGATGAACGTGATGACCTCGCGGATCCAGACTCGCGCAGAGGCCGACGGGCTTCGGGATGCCTGGGCGGGTGCGCTGACCAAGCTCAAAGCGCTGGCGGAAGCCTAGGTTGGCGGACCTCCGCGAAGACGTCATCGAGTACTCCACTGGCGCGGCGCAGGAGAAGCCCGCGTGGTTGCGGGAGCGGTTGGAGTGGTTTCAGGACCAGAAGTTCGGCCTGATCCTGCACTGGGGTCCGTACGCGCTGTGGGACTGCTGCGAGTCTTGGCCGCTCTCCCCGGGAGACGAGTGGGCGCGCAACGACAACATGAAGTGCTGGACCAGCCGGGGCAAGGACCTCGCCCGATTCCAGCGCGACTACTGGGCGCTGAACCGTGAGTTCAACCCGGTGGACTACGATCCTTCGATCTGGGCCGAGTTGGCGAAGGCGGCCGGAATCCGGTACGTTTCGCTGACCACGAAGCACCACGACGGGTTCTGCATGTGGGACACCGCCACCACCGACTACAAGATCACCGGCCCGGACTGCCCGTTTCACAGCGACCCTCGGGCCGACGTGTTCAAGGGCCTCTGCGATGCGTTCCAGTCTCGGGGCATGGCCATCTCCGCCTACTTCTCCAAGGCCGATTGGCACTCGCCCGACTACTGGTCGCCCGACTACCCCGTGGTGACGCGCCAGGCCAACACCCACGGCAAGCCGGAGTGGGATCGGTTTGTGGAGTTCACGCATCGCCAGATCCGCGAACTGATGACGGGGTACGGGAAGATCGACATCCTGTGGCTGGATGCCGGCTGGGTCAAGAAGGAGCGCGACGAGGACCTCGACATGGCCGGGATGGTGGCCATGGCGCGCGAACTGCAGCCGGGCCTGATCGTGGCGAACCGCACCGTTGGCGACGAGTTCGAGGACTTCGTGACCCCCGAGCACCAGATTCCAGATGCGCCGCTGGACGTGCCTTGGGAATCGTGCCTGTGCATGGGGCAGAGCTGGAAGTACGAGCCGGGCGACGTGTTCCGGCCGACCTCCGAGATCCTGACGATGCTCATCGACATCGTGTCCAAGGGCGGCAACTTCCTCATTGGGGTTGGCCCTACGCCGCAGGGGACGTTCCCGGCGGGGGCGGTAGAGCGGCTGAAGGAGATCGCGGTCTGGATGGAGATCAACTCCGAGGCCATCCACGGCACGCGGGCGATCGCTCCTTACGCCGAGGGCAGCTTGCGGTTCACCTGCAAGGGGAACCGGGTCTTCGCGTTCCTACTGGGGCCGGGGGACGAGCTCCGGGCTTTGGTGCCGGATAAAGAGCTCGACTTGCTTGGGTTTGGCCCGATTCCGTACGCTCCGGTGGAGGGTGGGATTCGGTTCGAGTTGCCTCCGGAGGCGGGCTCGCTGCCGTACCCGGCGGTGCTATCGTTCTTGGTGACATAGAACCTCCACCGCCCCGTCGTGCGGGGATTTCGGCCCAGGTTCGCGGTCCATTGCTTCGAGCCCGTGGAACGGGCGGCAGATTGTTAGGTGGTCACTCGATCCGCTTCAGAGCATGCAGCACGAGGGTGTAGCTTGCCCCGGATCAACAAGTCGTGGATTTAGAACGGAAGAAGGTATACAAACCGAATGCGTGCAGATCTTCGTGTCCCGATTCAGGAGGCGATCGCAAACTCGAGCCCGCCGCCAAACAACGAAGCTGACACTTGTGCGCGATTGATCTACCCCCTCCTTCTCGCGGCCGGCTATTCCTACCACGAGATACTGTCCCAGGACCCTGACGCAGTTAGGCAGAGACCGGACTACACGCTACTGCCTAACCTTCCTGAGTACACGTGGTTTCTTGAGGCTAAGGCTTGGAGCGTGAATCTGGTTGATTCACATGCTCAGCAGGCAGTGAACTATGCGAATACCAAGGGTAAGCGTTGGGTCGTCCTTACTAACGGAAAAGTCTGGAGACTCTACGACAACCACATTAAGGACACGGCAGAACAGATGCTTGCTGCCACCTTCAGGTTGGATCAGGATGAGTTCCCCGTGTTTCTGGAGGCCATCTCCAAGCACTCGATCACAAACGGAAAGCTCGAGTCTTTTGTTCGCAACCAGCGTCTGTACGCCACTCTAACGTCCCAGTTTCGGCGCCCTGATAGTGAAGTGGTCAGAGCGGTGACGAGAGTACTCCGGACAGCTCCTGGCCTCTCGGGTGTCACCGCGTCGGAAATCGTCAGCTTTTTCGAGCGAGCCCAAGCTGTGCCAACACTTGACTCAGGTACGAGTGCGCAAAGCAAGGCCGAGGTCCTGGATACCTCGACGGCACTCCCAACTGACCCTCTGCGGCTCCCACTAACAGCGGACAGGAGTACCTTTGCCCAGTTGACGAAGTCGGGGCCACAGATTGTTGGGTTTGAGTTTGGCGGAAAGGTCACGAGTGTGAAGAACGCATCCGATCTAGTCCGGCGCTTGTGCAAACAGATTCTTGACTCTGCACCTCACGCCAAGGTGCCCACAATTGGACCACAAAATGGATCTTGGTACATAAGTCCAACTGGGGAGGGTGGCAAGCCCTCGAAGGAAGTTGACGTGATTGAGTCGGGGGGGCGTAAGGCTTTTGTCGACCAGAACAACACGATCGCGAACAAGGTCACGTTTCTGTCAGAACTGGCGCGAGTTCTTGAAGTAGAGGACGGTCAGGCCTGGCTCCTCCTCTCCTCCCCGAAGACCAATTCCTAGCCACAACACGCATATGGGCGAGAGCCTCGGAGCCCCATCTCTGCTCGGAAGAGCGCTCCCTGCCTCCGGTAACCTTCGCGAACTCGGCTTCTGGGATCCATGAACTCAAGGCATCAACGAAGAGCCTTTGCTCCGCACCCGGTTTGGGCGGCTCTTGCCGTCCTCGCCTTCGGGGGCGGCTGCCAGCCAGGCCCCTCCCAAAGCACTCCGATTCTCCGAGTTGCGGACTGGGGAGGAGTGGCGGACGACAACGCGTTCAGCAAGACCGTCAACCGCCTTCAGCGGCGGTTCGAGGAGCAGAACCCAGGGACCAAGCTCCGCTTCGAGAACGCTCCGGGCGAGTACGTCCCCAAGATGATCCTGAACTTTGTGGCGGGGGCGGGGCCGGACGTCATGAGCGTGGACGCCTCCAGCGCGGCCGTCTTCATCAACAACGGGCAGCTTCGAGACCTGCGCCCGTTCATGGCGGCGGATCCCTCGTTTCGGCCCGAGGACTTCTGGCCGAACGTCATGTCGGTGGGGGCGCGGGAGAAGGCGATCTACACCATCCCCGGCGATTTCACCCCGATGGTCCTCTACTACAACAAGCGCCTCTTCGATCGGGCGCGCGTGCCCTACCCTTCGGGGCCGATGAACTTCGACCAGTTCCTGGACCTCGCCAAGCGGCTGACCCTGCGAGACGCCAAGGGCAACGTCACCCAGTACGGGTTCAAGTTCGCCAACTGGATGCCGATGTGGATTCTCTTCCTGTGGAACAACGGCGGGGACGTGCTCTCCGCCGATGGCGCGCACGCGGGCGGCGCCTTGGACAGCGAGGAGAACGCCCAGGCCATCCGGTACTTGGTGGACCTGGTGAGGACCCACAAGGTCGCCCCCGACCTCAGCCAAACCGCCGCGACCGGGGTCGATCCGTTTGCCACCGGCACCGCCGCCATGATGATCAGTGGACACTGGGAGCTTCCCGGCTTCGAGACCAATCCCAAGGTCAAAGTCTCGGACCTCGGGGTGACCTCGGTTCCCAGCAACTTGCCCCAGCCGGTGACGGTCTACTACGCCAAGAGCTTTGGGATACCCACCCAGTCCCGGTCGCCCGAAGCCGCGTGGAAGTACCTGCGGTACGTAACCAGTCGCGAGTTCCAGACCGAGTACCAAAGCACCGGGATCGCGGTTTGCGGGCGTAAGGACGTGGCCGCGGCCCTAGGGCAGGACCCGCTGAACCGGGCCTTCCAGAGGCTGATCCCCTCGGCGCGGGCGCCCTGGGGCGCCAAAGTTGTCGGTTACGACTTTGTGGAGCAGGAGGGCGTGAAGATGATGCAGAGCGCGCTCCTTGGCGCGCCTCCTCGGGAGGCGCTTCAGCAGATGGCGGAGCGGGTGGACGCCTACTTCCGGGTGAGGTGATGAAGAAGTCCAAGCTCGGCTACCTGTTCGTTTTGCCCGCCACCCTCCACCTGGCGTTGTTCGCGCTGTTCCCGCTGGCCTACAGCGTTTACATCAGCTTCTATAAGTGGAACCTGCTCACATCCACCAAGGAGTGGATGGGTCTTGCCAACTATGCGTACGCGTTCCAGGACTCGTTGTTCTGGCGGGCGATGGGCAACTCGCTGCGCTACGCCGCGCTTTCGGTGCCGATGGGAATGGTGGCGGGGCTGTTGGTGGCGGTGCTGGTCAACCAGCGGCTGAGGGGCATGGCGGCGTTCCGCACACTCTTCTACATTCCGGCGATCTCCAGCGGGGTCGCGATCTCGATGCTGTGGATCTACATGTACTTGCCGCAGACCGGGTTCATCAACTCGGTCCTCGGGGCGATCGGCATCGACAACCGCACCGACTTCCTGCAGAACGAGGGCACCGCGATGTTCGCCCTCGCGTTCATGTCGGTTTGGGTGGGGCTTGGGCCGAAGATGGTTCTCTACCTGGCGGGCCTCCTCAGCATCCCGGCCTCGCTCTACGAGGCGGCCGACCTCGACGGGGCGACCAAGGCGCGGGCGTTCTTCCGGATCACCTTGCCCATGCTCGCGCCGACCAGCTTCTTCGTGCTGATCACCTCCACGATCGGGGCCATCCAGGTGTTCACCCCGGTCTACATCATGACCAAGGGCGGCCCCCGCGAGAGCACGGAGGTCGTAGGCTACCACCTGTACGTGGAGGCCTGGAGCAAGTTCCTGATCGGCATCGCCAGCGCCAAGAGCTTCGTGCTCCTCCTCGTGATCGTGGCGCTTAGCATCGTGCAGTTTCGGCTGATGCGCCGCCAACTGGAGGGCCATGCGGTTTCTTAGCTACGCCCTGCTGATGTTGCTGGCGGTATTCCTGATGGCGCCGTTCGTTTGGATGGTGCTGGTTTCGTTGCACCCCAGCAAGGCCCCCATCCCCACCGTGGCCGAGATGATGCCCAAGAGCCCGGCGTGGGACAACTACGCGCTGGTGCTGTTCAAGCAGCCGGATATCCCGGTCTTCCGCTTTCTGATGAACACCGTGCTGGTGGCGACCTGCGTCGTGGTGGGCCAGCTTCTGGTCTGCTCGCTGGCGGCGTACGGATTCGCGCGCATGCAGTTCCGGGGCCGCAACGCCCTGTTCGCGGTGTTTCTGGGCTCCATGATGTTCAGCGGCCCGGTCACCCAACTGCCCGTGTACCTGTTGGTGCGAGACCTGGGGATCCTGGACACCTACGCCGCGCTGATCGTCCCCGGGCTCAGCAGCGCGTTCAACGTGTTTCTGCTTCGGCAAGCGATGCTGGCGGTGCCGGCCGAACTGGACGAAGCGGCCCGCCTGGACGGCGCGGGGGAGCTGCGCATCTACGCTCGGGTCGTGCTCCCGCTGTGCGGGGCCTCGATGGCGACGGCCGGGGCCTTCACCTTCTTCGCGGTCTGGACCGACTTCTTCTGGCCCCTCCTCGCCACCAACCGCATGGAAATGCGCACCCTCGAGGTGGGGCTCAGCGTGTTCAAGAACTCCTATGGGGCCACCAACTGGCCCCTCCAAATGACCGCCGCGGTGGTCACGATGGTCCCGCTCCTCCTGGTGTTCCTGTTCACCCAGCGGTTCTTCGTGCGCGGGATCACCCTGGGGAGCATCAAGTGAGGATTTCGCCCCCTCTCCGAAGTCGGAGAGGGGGCGAGGCGTCTCTCGTTAAGTGCGCTTGTCATCCCGAGGCACGAGGGATCTGCCTCCAAGAACAGAGAGCTTAGCTGTCAGGGCAGATCCCTCGCATTCGCTCGGGATGACGGTGCTGGGGAATTGGTGGGCCCAACGAGATTCGAACTTGTGACCTCACCCTTATCAGGGGTGCGCTCTAACCAGCTGAGCTATGGGCCCGACACCGAACGAAGAGTATACCGGGCATCGGCAAACGAGGCAACCGTTACGATCCGGCGTGACGCTTGCCGGAGTTAAAACGTCCCAACATACGGATCCACCGGATTCGGGCTTCGGGCGCGCTAGACAAAGGTCCACTCGGACCGCTAAACTCGGACAGCCCCCGGCACGGACTGCGAACGCTATGGCAACGATGCGGTTTCACACCTTTCTTCTAAGCACGGCCCTCTTGGCCGGAATCTCGGCCACGGCGCAAGCCGATTTCACCGGCCCGGCCCCGCTTGCGTGGAGGTGGGTTCAGCCCACCGCCGTAGCGCCCAGCGGAACTCCCTTGGTCAGCGGGGACATCGTGTTCACCGCGGTGGGCCAGCGGATGTTCGCCCTCGACAAGGAGTCTGGCAACCGCAAGTGGCAGTACCCCACCGTCGAGCCGGTGCAGGGTTACTTCCGCACCTCGCCCATCATGGTGGAGAACGTCGTGATCGCGGCGGCGGACAACAAGACGCTGTACGCGGTGGACGCGGTCACCGGCAACGCCAAGTGGCAGTACCTCGCCCCCAGCGCCATCCTCGGCCAGCCGATCGCGGTGGGCAAGAACGTGGCCTTCGCCATGACCAACAACACGATGATGGTCTTGGACGGCACCACCGGCGCCCCCTACTGGACCGCTCCGTACAAAGTTTTCGCCGGTTTCATCGGCGGCCTCGCGGCCCTGGGAGACAGCCTGGTCTTCAGCACCTCCAACTACGAGATGCTGAATATCGACCTTGCGACCCAGAAAACCCTCTGGCGGCAGAAGTTCACGTCGCTTGGTCCGGAATCCACTCCGGTGATCTCGGGCGGCAACGTCTACGTCTCGGCGGGAACGTTCCTCATCTCGATGAACGGCTCTAGCGGCACCGGCCGATGGGCCCGCAACCTGGGAACTCCTCTGGCCTCCGCTCCGGCGGTCAGCCCGGAGGGCATTTTCGTCGGCACCCGCAACGGCAAGGCGATGCTGCTGGATTCCGGCGGACAGCCGAAGACTAAGGATCTGATCGACCTGGGCTCCGCTCCCCTCGTGAAGCCCAGCGCGCTCGGCGCAACCTTCATCCAGCCCACGTCCAACGGCGCGCTCGTCCTGATCGATGCGGCCACCGGCAAGATCGTCTGGAACTACCTGATTCGTCCGCTCCCGGGCACCAGCGCCCAGAGCGAAACCCAGGGCGGCAACTCCGGCGTCCCCGGCGGATTCCCCGGTAGCCGAGGCGGCGGCGGCAACAGCGGCTCCACCAGCCCAATCCTCACGATCCCGGCGGGCGGACCGGCGGCCCTGGCCGGCAACACCCTGCTGATCCTGGCCCGCGACGGCAGCCTCCTGGCTTTCGACAAGGAGCTCGGCGCCGACCTCACGCCTCCCACCGTCAAGATGCTCTGGCCCACCCCCGGCGACCAAGGCGCAAGCCAGCCGGCGATGGAAGCCTTCTTCAAGATCGAAGACGAAGCCTCCGGCGTCAACGACAAGACGCTGAAGATCGACGTAGACGGAACTCCCCTCGAGTTCACCTACGGTCGAGACGGCGTCGCCTTCCTTCGCATCAGCAGCGGCGGCAAGAACAAGGCCCTCACGGATGGCCGCCACGTCTTCACCGTAACGGTAGAGGACTGGCTGGGCAACGTGGCCAAGACGTCCTACACCGTGTTGATCGACAACGCGCTGCGACCTCTGCTTCGGCCCCAGCAGGAGAATCAGCCTGGCGGACCCGGCGGCGGATTGGGCGGCCCGGGCGGCGGCGGCGGAAAGGGAATCGGCTAGTTCCTTGCTGAATCCCGAGTTCTGGCAGGCTCTGCTGGCCGCAGAGCTGGCCCCGGCGAAGGCCCGGAAGGCGATCGACGACTTCCGGGCCTTTGCCACGTCTGAGCATCCCCGCGCCTGGCTATTGCGCCAGCCCTACCTCGCGCCCGCCGAGCGTAAGCGCATCGAAGATATCGCCGAAGACGCCCTCGCGCGTGGGGCGAAAACGGGTATCCGAGCGGTAGAGACGAACGAGTTCTCGGAACCCTTGGCCGCCACCGAGATGCCCTTCGCGCTCTTCGCCCGCGGAGACTTTGCGGTTTCCCACCGGCCCTGCATCGCGGTGGTGGGCACGCGCGGGGCCTCTTCGTACGGCAAAGCGGTGGCCAGCAAGTTCGCGGAGAGCTTTGCCAAGGCGGGAGTCACCGTAGTTTCGGGAGGCGCGCTCGGCATCGACGCGGCGGCCCACAAAGCCGCG
>JBGSIJ010000069.1:0-39919 GCA_041742595.1 Fimbriimonadaceae bacterium
TTCCGGCGGCGGCCGCCGCCATCCGCACGACCCAGCCCGCGGAGGCCCAGCGCCTGCGCACCGAGGGCACGGCCGTGATGCTGAAGGCAGGTGAACTGGATCGACGCTTCCTGGCGGGCCGCAGCGCCCCCAGCCTAGACCAGGCCTGGCGCTACTTCGCTTCCGGCGGTCGAACTCCCCTGATCAGCGCGCCCCGCTAGGGCGCGCCGGTTGGGTATCTTTTAGGCCTGGCAGGGCGTTCCCTGCCAAAGCAATCTGGTCGGGGCGTGGCGCAGTTTGGTAGCGCGCTTCCATGGGGTGGAAGAGGTCGCACGTTCGAATCGTGTCGCCCCGACCAGGTTCACCCCGTTGTCATCCCGCGCGAATGGGAGGAATCTGTCCTGCGCTCAGGGGGCTTGGCGCGAGATTGGGGATCGTGTCCTTGGAATCAAGCACGCCGAGCGTCGTCCCCTGTCCGCTATGCTGGGCTAATGACGGCAGCCGCCGCAGTTTCCGGACGTCCCGGGTCCTCCACCAGCGCCCTCACTATCAAGCAGGTGCTCCGGTCCAGCCGCTTCGCGGCGCGCTCCCTTCTCCTTGGCGACAATGGTTCGGGCGTTTGGAGTTCTACACTCCTGCCCTTGACGGAGGTGAGCGAAGCTTGTTAAGGCGCGTTCTAGGGCAAATAACGGTAACCAATGAGCGGTTTGTGCGCATGGCCTGGGTACTACTTTGGATCTCTTTTGTGCTTGGACAGGGCCCGGCGAAGATGATATGCCTCATGGGTAGCGAGAAGCCATTCAACTGGGGATGGCACAGCGTTAGTGCAGAAGACTGGGCAGATCGCCCCGATGTCTACCGAGACATCGTAGGGTCGCGAGTAGATTCTGACTTGGCTAGCGTTGCTCGGTCCTGGGTGTTGGCTGTGATTTCACTTGCCTGCTATACCTTCGCATTCGGTGTTGCCATTGCACTGCTTGACGAACCGCGCGGCAGAAACCGCCTCCTGGGTGCCGCGCTGCTGGTGTGTTGCCTCGGGCTCCTGGTGTTTGGCGTCACGTCCTCACACTCTTCGCTGGGCAAGAAGACCTATTCCTCAAGTGCCAGGTCAATTCGACTAGGGGGGCTTAGTGCCTGAGCACGAGCCTTTCGAAACCTCGAACTTTGAATGGAGAGCATTTGTTGTTGGGGTTGGCTCGCTCCTGCTGATCTCGTTCAGTTGGTGGTACACGAGCGGTCCTGGGATAGCGCTGGCTTCAGTCTTCCAAGGCGGAGGCGCGCACTATATTGATCATGTGAGGCACCTGGACTGGACGGTCCGGGATATGCAAGCAGGAGCCTACGGTGACCGGGCCAAGCTGATGGTTGTGAATGTTCACCTAAACGCTGCTTTCGGGGCAATCGTGTTTCTTGTGGGGACCGCCCTCGCGGTGGTGGCCTCGCTACAAAGCGAACTGGTAGCAAGGGTTCTTGGATTGATCGGCCTGCTCTTTGCGCTCGTTGCATCGATCAGTGCACTCGTTCAGATTCAAACACCGTTTGAGTTTCACGAGGGATTTGATTCGTGGTTCCTTAGGGACTATGTTGAGGTCAGGTCGAAAGCACCATGAACCGTATGGGGCGACCCTATCGCGATACTGATTCAAGCAGTGGAAGGTCACAAGGGTTGGCCTGGCAGATAGGCGAGACTCGGAGGTTTCCGTTCGTCGTGTGTGGCCTGCTTCTCCTTTCCCTCTGCTACTTTGGCTCCCGAGGGCCTTTTGGCGCACTCGCCCTCTTGGCACAAGGGCATCGTTTTGAGGTCTTTGATCCCGGGACTGGCCAAGCCTGGAGCCTTGATGGCATGGATAGTGGGCTCTATGGCCCACGAGCTCATCTCCTTGCGCTTTCCGTTCGGTACCGAGTGTGGGTAGGAGCAGCTATGTTCGTGGCGAGCAACATCTGTTTCGCCATCGGCGCGATGGATAGCCGCACGAAGGTGAGAATCATGGTGGTTACGGGATTCTTTCTCTCCTTCGTTCTGCTACTCGCGTCCCTTGTATCGATCCAGGGCCGGTTACCCGTGCCCGGTGGGCTTGCTGGATATGCCTAGACGGGATCACCGACTCTGATCCCCGACACGCCCCGTGTCGCGGGGTTCTCCTCTCAAGCTCGAGTACCCCCAGCACGTGGCGTGCTGGGGGATGCAACGTCCTTGGTTCTCAGGACTCCATCGCTGCGGGAAAGTCGGCTAACCTATCACCAGTTGAGGAGGCACGCTGGTGCTCATCTTCGTGTTTGTAGCCACTTCTAGTATCGTTTGGTTCGGCGGTTGGATCGTCAGAATTCGCTGGCTCGCAGCGCATGGGCGAGAGATCTCGGCCGTGGAGAGCGGCGCGTTCCTTGGTGGCCTTGTCGCAATATTTTTGTGCACGATAGTCGTGCAAGGACTCCTGCATTCCTCCTGATAGTGCCGCATGACTTGGGATCCTCCCCGGAGTCTGGTCTGGTGTTCGAGCTGAGGTATGGAATGAGTAGATTGGTCGCCGCCCTGTTCCTCATCCCCGGTGACCCACGACGGGCAGAATTGTCCCGGCTTCTTGAGTGCCATGGCTACTCGGTACAGGGCCTTGGAGCTCCCGATCGCTCGCAGACAGCGCCCGACCTTGTCATTGCCAGCCTAATGCAACATGGCGTTGATGAACACCCTCCTGGTGAGGGCAATGGCGTTGTTCTCCTGAGTGACCTGGAACGAGAGTTTGGCCCGGGGGTTCGGTACGTGTTACTGGTTGATTGGCCCGGACTACCGGATGGCCTTGTCCTCCCGGCCCGCTGGAGAGTCCTTCTGAGCCCAGTTACGGATGAGCGGCTCGCCAGTCTCCTAGACAATGGTCCGTACTTGATGACTAGTCAGGGGTATGGGTAAGGTCGCGGCGGGCTGGATCCATGGCACCGGCCCACCGTGGCCTAAGACGTTGGGTTCACAGCAAGCCCTACTTCCGGAAAAGCAGCTGCGAGAAGAGAAACAGGTCGTTCTTCCAGACCGCGAAGTCGTGGCCGCCGGGCTCTACGTGCCAGATGTGCGGCACCCCTTGCTCCTTCAGGTACTTGTGCGTGCGCTGGCTGAGGCCGATGAGGTTGTCTTTGTCCCCGCAGGAGAGCCAGAGGAGCTTGAGCTTCGCTTTGGCAAGTTTCGGGTCGGGCACCAGAACCTCGGGAGCCCGCGTGTTGGGAGCCGAGGAGAACCCGCCAACCCACGCGAACACGTCTAGGTTGCCCAGTCCGAAGTTCAGCGACTGGCCGCCGCCCATCGAGAGGCCGGCAAGGGCACGGCGCTCTCGCCGCGCGTCTACGGAGTAGCGGGCCTCGATGAACGGGATCACATCCTTCAGGAGATCGTCGCCAAACTTCTCGAAGGCGGGAGCCGAAGCGAAGACGTTGCCCTCCGCGCGGTCGTTCGCCTGCGCGCGGCCGTTGGGCATCACCACGATCATGGGCACGACCTTCTTGTCCGCGATCAGGTTGTCCAGGATGACGTCAGGAGCGGCGTTGTCCATCCACTCGCGCTCGGTGCCGCCGATTCCGTGGAGCAGGTAAAGCACCGGGTGCTTCTTGCGGGGGCCGTAGCCCGCCGGGGTGTACACGAGCATCTTGCGCGCGTTGCCAACGGACTTGGAGGGGTACTCCACCGTCTCCACCTTGCCGCGCGCTACGCCCTCGCGCCGGACGTCGAACCCGGCCGGAGCTTGCGCAAAGGCAGGCTTGTCGTCCGGGCCGAGGACGATGGGGCCGAACTGGCGGGGTCCTTGAGCGGCAGGAAGGAGCGCGATCGCAAGAGTGATGGCAACCATGGCTATGCGTCACGCTACCCCGATATCCGCCCGCCGGGGAGTGCGCCGAGAGCCAAGCGGCGTATAGTAATCGACCATGCCCCTACTTCCCATCGCCCTTGCTGTTGCCCTGCTGGCCCCGATTCCTGCGCAGGACCGGATGGCGGGCTCAAGCCGCCGCGAGGAGGCCGGGTGGGTGTACGTGGCACTGAAGGGCGCGCCGAGGGACATCGGATTCCAATACGGCACCCTGTTGGCCGCCGAGATCCTAGACGCGCACCAGGCCCTCCGTCCGGAGCTGGTCCGAAACACCGGCAAAGACTGGAACTGGTTCCGCGACGAGGCGAAGCGGATGTTCTGGGACAAGCTGGACCAGGAGTATCGAGACGAGATCGAGGGCCAAGCGGAGGGCCTCAAGGCTCAAGGGGTGGCGATCGACGCGTGGGACGTGCTCGCGTTCAACGCCCACATCGAGCTCGAGGGCTACTACATCCCCTGGCTGGCGGACAAGCCCAGCAACAAGGAGGCCTGCAGCGCGTTCGTGGCCACCGGCAGCGCCACCGCCGACGGCAAGCCGGTGATGGGGCACAACCTGTGGTGGAGCTACCTGATGGGCCAGCGCTTCAACGCCATCCTGGACATCACTCCCCAGAAAGGCAACCGCATCGTGATGGACGCGCTGTGCGGGTTCATCCACAGCGGGAGCGACTTTGCGATCACCTCCGCCGGTCTCAGCATCTGCGAGACCACCATCTCCGGCTTTAAGGGGTTCGATCCTAAGGGCCTTCCGGAGTTCATGCGGATGCGCAAGGCCACCCAGTACGCCAAGGACATCGACGAGTGGGCCGCCATCATGCGCAAGGGGAACAACGGCGGCTACGCCAACACTTGGCTGCTGGCCGACATGAAGACCGGCGAAATCGGAAAGCTGGAGCTGGGGCTTAAGAACGTGGTGTTCCACCGCTCGACCGACGGCTACTACGTGGGCTCGAACTTTCCCGAGGACCCCAAGCTGATCCGCGAGGAGATTCCGGGCGGTTGGGATCCCAACCCGAAGCGCAACGGCTGCGAGCAGCGCCGAGCGCGCTGGAAGACCTTGCTGACCGAGAACGCGGGCAAGGTGGACGCGGAAAGGGCCAAGGGCTTCCTCGCGGACACGTTCGACGAGGTCAAGGGCCGCAACGAGGCCTCCAACAACACCATCTGCGGGGTCGGCGCGTTCAACGGGGCGATCAATACCAAGGTCGTTTCGGCCGAGCTCGCGGGCAAGATGTCGTTCTGGGCGCGAATGGGCGTCTCCGATGGCCGTGCGATCAGCTTCCAGGGAGCCAGGTCGGCGGGGCAGGCGTCTCCCTTCCTTCGAGACGTGCCGTCTCAGCCCTGGGTGCAGTTCCGGGGATAGGGGATCGAGCGGCCCGCCAGAGTCCTTCGGTTGATAACGCCCCCTCTCAACCCCGAACCCTCCGAACAACCCGAACCTGGACGGGCTCCGAGGACTCAAGCAAAGAGGGCCATCCGTTTCCGGATGGCCCTCTCGGGTTTGCGCTGGGAGCTAGGTTAGCTCTTGCGGCTCTTGATGAGCACGTGGCCGGTCTCCTTGTCGTACTCGATGTCCACGTTGAGCGTGTCTCGGATGAAGCTTAGCGGAACGATCGTGCGACCACGGTCGATGTAAGGAGCGAGCTCCAGTTCGACGTCGATCTTGTTGATGCGGGCGATCTTGTCGCCGATCTGCACATAGATCTCGCGACCCTCGGCGTTGGCGCTGATGGACTTGGACATGGACTCCCAGTCGACCTTGCCGCCAGCCTTCTCGATCAGGTGTCGGAACGGGGTCATCGGCACGCCGCCGTCTACCCGGGTTGGGACGTCGAAGCTAACCATCTGCGTGTTGAACACCACGGCGAAGGCGCCGATGTTCGGGATTCGCTGGCCCTTGGTGATCGCGATCGTGGTGGCGGCTACCTTCACGGCGGCGACTCCAGAAGCCACGACCGGCTTGACCGTCGGCTTGACCGAAACGACCGGAGCCGTCTTGACCTGGGGTGCAACCACGACCTTCGGCGCGGCGACCGCAACGCGGGTGCCGGTCGGAGTCATGAGCCGGACGCCGGTGGCGACGGAACTCTTGATCGGGGCAGCCTTGGCGCCGGCGGCTTGGCCGATCGGCGTGGCAACGATGGTGGAGTTGGCGAGGACGCCAAGGGTGCGAGGCGCGATGCCCGTCTTAACACCGCTTGCGGCCGCACCAGCGGCTCCGGGAGCGACCGACTTGAGACCGGAAGCGGTTCCTGCGACCATCGGCTTGATGGCGGCCGTCGTCGGGGTCAGATCGATCGGCTTGGGTGCGGGAACCTTCGGGGTCTCAACCGTCTTGCGGGGGGTGTTTCCGCTGGGATTGTTGACGAAGACGCGGACTTTGCGAGTCTTGTAGGTGGCGCTCGTGTTGTCGATCACCCAGGCCTCAAGCTCGTGCCAACCGTTGGTCTCCCGGCTGGAGTCCCAGAGGTAAGTGAACGGGGGAACGTTCTTCAGCGACTTGAACTGGTTGTCGATGAAGAAGCTCACGTAGGTGTCGCGCATCTCGCGACCGAAGCCAACCTTGATCTCGACCGGGCCGAGAACGGTGGCGCCCATCTTAGGGGTGCTGAGGAAGATGGGACCGGCGTCCTGACCTTCGTCGGACGAGATGTACGTCTTCTCGGAGGAGACGAGCTTGCCGGACTTGTCCAGCAGGCGGATCTCAACCTCGTTGTCGCCGTCGTTCAGGCTGCTCAGGTCGATCGTGAAGTTCGTCTCGCCGGCGGCCTTGCTCGGAGACACCGCGCGGGTGCCGATGCTCTGGCCGTTCAGCTTGAACTCGACGAGGGCGACGTTGCTGGCGCCCGCATAGCGAACGGTCAGGGTCGGGCTGTTGAGCGCTCGGTCGATAGAAATCTGTGCGTCGAAAGACCACGCGTACGCTGAGGTCACCATCGCGGCAAGTCCTGCCACGATGCTCATTTTGTTCAAAAGCTTTTGATATGGTCGCATGTCCAACGTAAACCCCACTTCGGCGTATAGCTATCCCACGAGCAATATCGCCAGAACCTGCCTATTCTCCCATGCTTCGGGGAGGAAGTCAAGGAAAGGACGCGAATGCCTTGCCGGGTGGTTCGGCCCGATCTGGTAGCGTTCGCTGAGAAATGGTACTTGCTGCGCTGGCTCTCGCCTCCACCCTTGCCGTTCCCAACGAGCTCGGAAGCTACCTGCGGAAGCCGGATAAGTCGTATTCCTACCGGGTTCTCCCGGCAACAGGTTCGATCAAACAGGTTGAACTCACCAGCCAAACCTGGAAGGGGCAGGAATGGAAACACGGCATTCTTCTTAGCCAACCCGAAGGTTACAAAGGCGATCTTGCCGTTCTCTACATCACGGGCGATGGACCCCGAGACGGCGACCGCCTTCAGCTCGGACTCTTTTCGGGCGCCACCCGGATGCCGATCGCGATGCTCTTCGACGTTCCGAACCAGCCGATCTTCGGGATGAGGGAGGACGACCTGATCGCCCACACCTTTGAGCAGTACCTGGCGACCGGCGACTCGGAGTGGCCGCTCCTTTTCCCGATGACCAAGAGCGCCTTGCGGGCGATGGACGCTATCCAGGCCATCTCTAAGAAGGAGGGCCACCCCATCAAGCGCTTCCTCGTCACCGGGGCCAGCAAGCGCGGCTGGACGACGTGGCTGGTGGGCGCGAGCGGAGATCCGCGCGTGGCCGGCATCGCGCCGATGGTCATCGACAACCTGAACATCCCCGCCCAGATGCGGCACCAGATCTCAAGCTGGGGCAAGTACAGCGAGATGATCGACGACTACACCCGGCGCGGACTGCAGCAGAAGCTCTCCACCCGGTCGGGTCGCCGCCTCACCGAAATCGTGGACCCGTACAGCTACCGGAGCCAGATCCGGGTTCCAACCCTGATCGTGACCGGGGGCAACGACCGCTATTGGACCGCCGACGCTATGAGCCAGTACTGGAACGGGCTCTCGATGCCGCGTTGGGCGCGCATGGTCCCCAATGTCGGGCACGACCTCGGCGGCGGAGCCCAGGCCATCGAGACGATCGGCGCGTTTGCCCGCGCTCTGGCGGGGCAGTACCCCTTCCCGCGCATCAGCTCCACGCTTCGCCAGACCGGGAGTCGCCTCCTGGGCGAAATCAAGGTCGCGGGGCTGCCCGCCTCGCGGGTCTCGCTATGGGCGGCCGCGGCACGCACGAACGACTTCCGGGAGTCCACTTGGACAAAGCTGGTCGACGCGACCCAGAAGAAGCAGACCTTCAAGGTCTCTTACGATTGGGTGGGTGAGCCCATGAACCTGGCGGCGATGATGGAGGTCCGGTTCCAGGTCAAGGGCCAGGGATTCAGCCTCACGACGCCGGTCGCCGTCTTCCGCTAGCGCTTTCCGGTCTCGGCAACCAGGACCGAACTGATCCCGCCTCGCACCGCAAAGCGGCCGGTGACCTTCATGTAGCGGGGGCTGCAAGCCGCGCTCATCTCGTCGATCAGGCGGTTGACGACGCCCTCGTAGTAAATGCCCTGGTCGCGGAAAGAATAGTAGTAGAGCTTCAGCGACTTCAGCTCCAGGCAGGTCTGGTCTGGGATGTACTCCAGCTCGATCGTGGCAAAGTCTGGCTGGCCGGTTTTGGGGCAGACGCTGGTGAACTCGGGGCAGATGTGCGTGATGGTGTAGTCGCGGTGCGGAGCCGGGTTCGGGAAGGTTTCAAGCGTCGCCATGAACCCAACAGTTTACCGGTTGGCTCTCCCCCGGATCGGGGTACCCTCCGCTCCGATGCGGGCGATGGTGGCGATCCTGGCGACGCTGATCGCAACCCTGGCGGCGGCCAAGCAGATCATCCTCATCCCCCTCGATAACCGTCCGGCGGCGGGCCAGTTCGCCCAACTCATCGGCCGCATGGCGGCAACTTCGGTGATCATGCCTCCCGAGGAGTATCTAGGCCGCTACACCACCCCCGGCGATCCCGAAGCGATCCTTGGCTGGCTTGAAAAGCAGGACTTTTCGAACGTGCAGGCTCTCGTGGTCAGCACAGACATGATCGCCTACGGTGGCCTGATCGCCTCGCGCACCGCTGAAACCACCGCCGAGCGGGCGATGGAGCGGATCCAGCGTCTCGTGGCCATCCGCCGCTTTGCGCCGGACCTCAGAATCTACGCGATGAGCAGCATCATGCGGCTCGCGCCGACCGCCGTCCGGAACAACGCCTCGTGGCGGATGAACCTGTCCCGGTTTGCCGAGTTGCGGGACATCTACCGGCGATACGGCCAGCAGAACCTGCTGCCGAAGCTGAAGAACCTGCGTGCCATGATCCCGCTGGGCAAGATCGACGAGTACGACGTCGCCCGCAAGCGGAGTTTCGAAGTCAACCAGCAGCTCGTGCGGATGTCCGAGCAACTGGCCTTCGACTACCTGATCCTCGGGCAAGACGACGCGAAGCCGATGGGGCCCCATGTGCCGGAGACCCAAAAGCTCAAGAAGCTCTCGAGCGAGCTGAACCTCGACTCGAAGGTGTACTTCTGCGAGGGCATCGACCAGCACGCGAACGTGCTGGTCAGCCGTTCCTTGCTGCAAACGAAGGGCTGGAACCCCACCGTCCGGATCGTCTATTCGGACGAGCTTCAGCGCAAGGCGGTCGCTCCGTACGAATCCAAGTCCATCGAGCAATCCCTTGGCGACCAGATGCTGGCTTCCGGCGGGAGGCCGCAAGAGAGCCTGGAGGACTACGACTACACGCTGTTCGTCAACGTCCCCAAGTACCGGCCCGAGGCGTTTGCCGCGTTCATCCAGGAGCTCACCAACGAGATCGACCAAGGCTTCCCGGTGGCGGTGGCGGACATCAATCTGGGCAACGACGGCACTGGAGACCCGGCCCTGTTCAAAGCACTCAGCGAGCGTGGACGGCTTTACCGGCTCCTAAGCTATGCCGGTTGGAACACCGCCGGGAACACGATGGGCACCGCCATTCCGGCGGCGAACGTGTATCTCTTCGCGCGCCGATTCGAAGTGGATCCCCTCAAGCGAGAGCTTGCTCAGCGGGAGTTCCTCCTTCACCGGATCGTCAACGATTTCGACTACCACAAGTTCAGCCGGCCCAAGGCGTACGCCTTGATCGACTCCCTGCCAGACGCCTCCCGAGAGGAAACCTACGGCGAGGACTTCGATGCGGTGGATTCGCTGGTCCGGAACGACCTCCGGCAGCATCTGGACGAGGCCTTTGCGGCGGACTTCCAGAACAAACGCTTCTTTGCCGGGACCCAGGCCTACCAAGTGGTCAGCCTCACCGAGGTGCGCATCTACTTGCCCTGGCCGCGGGCCTATGAGGTTCGGCTGGAGTTCCGCCTCAAAGCCAGTCCGGTCGCCAACTAGCAGTCGGATCGGTCTCGGGTGGCGTTCCGCTCCAGATAGCCCTCGATTTCCCTGGGGCTGACGATCGCAACGTTTGGGTTCGCCAGGCGAATGAACGTGTCGAAGTCGGTTCCTTCTAGCTCCCCGGTTTCGCAAAGTTCGTCGTACATGGAGCGCAACACCTGAACTTGCGTGGGCATGTGCGCGTAGGCGTCTAGCCAAACGCCGGGACCGGCGCTGGTAGCGTAGCTGACGGCGGCCACGAAGCAGTCGGCAGACTCGTCCGGGAAGTGGATGGCTCCGTCCCCAAACCACGAGCCGTCGAGGACCTCGAGCCCGAGCGCGGCCAAGTCTTCCTTCACCTTGCCAACCCCGCGACGGGTGGCCGAGGCTACGAGCGTGTCGGATTTCGGGTCGGCGCAACAGACCAGGGTCCAGCCGCTCTGCACGGACACGAAGACTTCGGCGTCGGGGCAGGTTCGCTCGCGGGCGGCCGAGAAGCTTTCGTACGGGACCTGGAGCGTCATAGGCGTAATCCTACCGCTGAACCTCTGGGACCCAGGCAGTCGTGCGGCCCGCGACCGTCTCGCGGAGGATTGCGCGCCCGTCGATCAGGTCGGCTCCTTTGGCCCCGCCCCACCGAACGTGGAACATCCAATCGGGCGGGAAACGCTCGTAGTCGGCTTCAACCTCGACCGCGAGGTCCATGACTAGTTTGAGGGCCTTGCGCAGGGCCTCCGCCTCCGTGGCGTCTAGGCTTGACGCAAGCCGGGCGGGTGCGATGCGCGCATGGTAGAGCACCTCGTCCGCGATCCAGTTGCCGATTCCGGCGAAGGCGGATTGGTCGAGCAGCACCGCCTTGATCGGGGCCTTTCGCTTCGCGAGCATCGCCTGCATCTCGGCTTGAGAGGGCGGTTCGTCGTAGGCGTCGCGGCCGAGCTTGGCGACTCGCTCGTCCTGTCGGCCCCCTAGCCAAAGGCGGGCAAATCGCCGGCTATCGGTGAAGGCGATCCTTCCGCCGTCTTCGGCGGTCAGCATCAGCTTCATGAAGCGGAGTCGGCCGTCCTCGTCGTACAGGGGCGCCTCGCCGTGCTCCTTGAGGCGGAACTCCTTCTCGAAGGATTGCCCGGCCCGGGGTACCTCCCGAATCCAGCCCGCCATGCCCAGGTGGCCGTACACGAAGGGCTCGTCTTCGAACTGAAGCCACCAGTACTTGCCTCGCCGACCGACGTCCAGCAGCGTCCGGCCGACGAGGGCGTCGCGCACTTCGTCGGCCGGGAAGCCGCTGAGGACGATCTCGTCTGGCACCACTTCGGCCTCAACGATCTTCTGTCCACCCAGGACTCGCCGCATCAGGCGGCGTACGGATTCGACTTCGGGAAGCTCAGGCATCGTCAGAGGGTACGTGATCTGGGAGGACAACATCGTCACGGGTAGCCTTCTACGAACCATGCAAACCAGCAAACATGACTGGCAAGCCCTGCCACCTGCCCGCCCCGATTCGTTGGTCTTGCGCGCCGGGCCGGTGTCCGCGATCTTTGAGCCCGATACCGGCTTTTTGCGCCAGATTCGGCGCGGCGGCGATCTGCTGGTCAACGCGATCTACGTTGCGGTTCGAGACGAGAACTGGAGCACGGTATGGCCCACGATCAAGGTGGTGCGGTCGGAACTGGGTGCAGACCGATTCGCCGTAGAGTTCGCTGCCGACCACGTTCGCGGTGAGCTTCATTTCCGCTGGTCCGGAGTCCTGACCGGCGAGGCCGACGGCACGATCGCCTACGAGATGAAAGGTGAGTGCGTCAAGGAGTTCCGGACCCGGCGCACCGGGGTCTGCGTGTTGCATCCCGCCTCAGCGTCTGGGATGGCATGCACGGTTTCCCATCCGAACGACCCCGCGGAGGAGGGCCACCTTCCGCAATCCATCTCTCCTTTCCAGCCGTTCACCGACATTCAGGCGATCCGCCACCGCACCCAGGGCGGGGAAGTCTCAATCCAGTTCGAGGGCGAGCTCTTTGAGATGGAGGACCAGCGGAACTGGGGAGACGCCTCGTTCAAGACCTACTGCCGTCCCCAGCGACGCGAACAGCCCTACACCCTGAAGGCCGGCGAGACGGTGCGTCATCGCATCGAGATCAAGTCCACCGGGATCGAGGTTCCGGCGATCGGCACCTTCCTGAATGTGGGCGGGAAGAAAAGTCGGGCGCCGCGGATATCGCTGGAGCGACAACGCGCAGATCTCGCTACCCGTGTGGAGAAGCCCAGCGAGGAGATCGCGATCGCCTGGAACGGACCCACAGAACCCGCCCTCCGAAACCTGCGGGAGGTTCTGGGAGAAGGCTACGCTGGCCGGATCGTTTTGCCGCTCCGCTTTGAAGAGGTCGGGGTAGCCCTTGCGCGCCAGATCCTTCCGAAGGGGGTTGAGCTGTTCGTTGGCTCCGATGGCAACTTCACGGAGCTAAACCGGGCTCGCCCGCCGGTGCATCGACTGACCGGGCACTCGTGGGGCTTCCTGCCCCAGGTTCACGCCTCGGACGAGCGCTCGATTCTGGAGACCCCGGAGACCCTCGTTGCCCAGGCTCGCTCCGCGGAAACCCCGGAGGTCTGGATCAGTCCCATCCGCTTCAGTGATGGCCCGGACTCGCGCGCGGGCGGTTTGCTTGGCGGAGTCTGGACGGTTGGGGTGGTTCAGCATCTCGCGGCCGCATCCGTCCGAGGGGGCACCATCGTCGGGGTGGCGGACAAGCCTGGGAGTGCGGCTTGGCATGTCCTTCAGGACTATCGGGAAATCGGCCCGACTCAGGTCTATGAGCTCTCTGCGGCGGGGGTCTTCGCCTTCGCCGCCGTAGGCCCAAGCCTGATTCGGCTGGTCATCGCGAACCGGGAACGGCGCACGCTTCGAATCCCGCTGGAGCTCGGCCCGTTCGGCGAACACCCCGCTCGGCTGCGCGTTCTGGACGAAAAATCGTTTGGGACCGCCGCTCAAGACCCGGCCGGCTGGCGGGCCAAGACCGCTTCCTTCTTCGAGAAGCACCTCGAGCTTCCAGCCTACGCAATCGCGACTCTTGAGTTGGATGTAGCCGCGATCGAAGGCGACGACGCGCGTTCGGCGGCGGCGATCAAGCACGCCCAGGTCAGCCCCAAATAGGGCTGGCCCGGGCTGCCGGCTCAAATCTGCCCGGGCGCGGCAGTTTCGTTTCCTGGGTTGGGGAGGGAATAGAGATCGTTGTAAGATTCAATCCGTTAGGAGTCAGAAACCGTCATGGAAGTTAACACTAAGATCGGCCTTGGCACGGGCCTTGCCGTCTGCGCCCTGCTCTCGCTGACCGCAGTCGCCCTCGCGGACTACACCCGGACGTTCCGCATCGAGGCCAACGGCAACAAGAAGAAGACCCAGCGGGTTGGAGACGCCTACAAGCTGACTCTAGAACGACAGCTTTCCGACACGCCCTGCGTCAACCGCAGAAACTTCGGGCTCAAGAATGGCGTGGCTTGGGCAGACGACGGGTGCCGAGGCATCTTCAAGGCCCACTACCGATCCGACCGTCCTGGCTCGGGATGGAACGACAACGACGACAACGATGACAGTTTCTGGGGCGGCAACACCGTGCGCCTCGAGAGCCTGCGCGGCGAGTTCAAGACGAAGCGAATCGACCGCAACGCTCGGGTTACCCTGAAGCGAAAGCTCTCCAAGGAGCCTTGCACCAAAGACGTCACGTGGGGCTACGGCGAAGGAACCCTTTGGGTGCGCAACGGCTGCCGGGCGGAGTTTACGGTTCGGCGTCGGTAGCGGTCGGGTCTGTAACAAAAGGTTAACCGGCGGACAATCAGCCCTTAACAATAGGGCAATAAGCTAGATTCTCCAGTAGGAGGATTCCATTGCCCCGTACACGTGCCTTTACGCTTATTGAACTGCTCGTCGTTATCGCGATCATCGCGATCCTCGCCGCCATTCTGTTCCCGGTTTTCGCTCAGGCAAAGACCTCGGCCAAGAAGACCAACGCGCTCTCTCAGACCAAGCAGATCGCAACGGCCTGGCAGATCTACGCCAACGACTACGACGATCTCGCGGTTAACGTGTCCAGCGGCGGCCCCCAGGGAGTCGCCCGCACGGATTTCTGGATCGTCATGCAGCCTTACGTGAAGAGCGTGGACATGTTCTTCAGCAGCGAGCGAACCGAGAAGGGATGCTACTACCACAGCGCATCCGATATCGCCAGCACCCCGTGGGCCAAGGCGATCTACGACCTGAACCCGACCGGTCGCTGCCTCGGCTACGGATACAACTGGGGTCCCCAGATCTACGCCGGTGGCGGCGTGCTCGGCGCGGTTCAGAACATCAACGGAGTCGATGGCTCGGCGGGCACTGTCCAGCCCGGGCGCTCTTTGACCTCATTCGATGAGCCCGCCAACCTCTTCGTCTTCGGCGACACCTACGACACTCCTCGCCCGACGATCGGAATGTTCCCGAACAGCGCCGGCGGCAAGGCGTGGATTCTGGACACCTTCGACGTCAACGCTTCCACCAAGCAGAGCTCCTTCCGCTGGGGCGGCCGATTCAACATGAGCTACGCAGATGGCCACTCCAAGGCGGTCAAGTTCCGTGGCGGACTCACCAAGAGCGTCGGATACGTCTATGCGCCCGCCGCCCAGAAGGACCGCGTGGCTTACTGCGCGATCCCGAGCGAAATGCTCGATGGCAGCCGGTTTGGCCTCGGCAGCATCTCCTGTACGGACTTCGTCGAGATTCCGTACACCTACCCGACCGAGTGGTCGCCGGAGTAGGGATGCGAGCGATCCTCGTCGGGATCTCGCTGCTCGTTGGGCTCGCTGGATGCGGCGAGCCCGAGGGGAAGGACCTAAGCAAGGAAGCTCCCCAGCCGGCCGCAGACTTGGAGAAGGGCAAGAATGCCCAGACCTTGAAGGACTGGGCTGCGGCCAACCCCAGTAACGGGGCGCCCGGTAGCGGCGAGGGCGGCAAGTAGCCGAAACCTCGTCCTCTTGCGGGGCCTGAGCATCGCTCAGGCCCCGCGCTTTTGGGTTTGGCGGCCCTCACCCTAAAACTTGACTGAGATTTGAAGTTTCACTCCCCGCTGAAAGTTGTAGAATTGGAAACCAGTGAATTTCGGCTTTGCCGCTCCGGGGGAACAGATCGCATGGTTGCGTAGCCATGCCGGTTGCCCGTCAGCACCTTCCGCAACCGGAGATCTTCGTTGGGCCTAACTCGATTCGCGAAATACTCGTGGGCGGTCTTTGCGTACGTGCTCCTCACCGTGGCCTGGGGCGCGGTCGTGCGGGCCACCTTCTCGGGCGACGGCTGCGGGAGCCACTGGCCCCTCTGCGACGGACAGCTCGTGCCGGCGTTCGAGAGCTTCCACCAAGTGTTCGAGTTCAGCCACCGGGTGACCTCGGGGCTTATTCTTCCCATGGTCATCGCGCTCTTGGTGATGGCCCGAAGGAGCCTCGAGCCCGGGCACTACGGTCGCAAGGCTGCCGGGATCGCGCTGGGCCTCACGGTTATGGAGGGGGCCATCGGCGCGGGCCTGGTGAAGTTTGGCCTGGTTGCGAACAACGATAGCGTCGCCCGCGCCGGGGTGATGGCTTTCCACACCGTCAGCACCTATCTGCTTTCCAGCGCCCTGATGGTAGCTGCCCTTGCGGCTTCCGGCGCGCCCCGTTTTCGGCTCAAGAACCAGGGGCCTCTCGTCCCGGCGTTCGCCGTGGGCCTGTTGAGTCTGGGCGTCCTGGGCGTCAGCGGCGCGGTTTCCGCGCTAGGCCATACCCTCCGGCCCTCGGAGGACGTTCTAAAGGCAGCGGCAGCGCCGGACGCCCATTGGATGGTTCGTCTCCAGCCTGCGCATCCGGCCCTCGCAACGGGGATCGCCCTCTACCTCGCGCTCATCGGGCTGCTCATCTTGCGCCAGCGACCCGCGGCGGCTTCGGCGGTGCGCTGGATGCTCGCCGTTCTCGGCCTCCAGATGCTATGGGGCGCCATCAATGTGTGGACGAAGGCTCCGGTGTTCATGCAGGCGACGCACCTAGTCTTGGCCGATGTGCAATTCGCGACCGTGATCGCGATGGGGATCTATGCCTTCCAGCAGAAGGAGGGCGCGCCCGCGACCGAGTCGGCGCGTCCAGAGTTCTCGAACCGGGATTGGATCAAAGCCTACGTGGCCCTGACCAAGCCTCGCGTCATCAGTCTCCTCCTGTTCACGTGCCTCACGGCGGCATTCACCGCCGCGCGAGGCTGGCCGGGGTGGTCGGTTTTCATCGGACTGCTGGTCGGCGGCTACCTGATGCCAGGCGCGGCCAACGCGATCAACATGGTGATCGATCGGGACATCGACCAGCGGATGGACCGGACCGCGAACCGCCCGACCGCGAACAGCGCGATCTCGGCGGAGGCGGCCCTGACTTTTGGGTTCCTGCTGGCGATCGCCAGCTTCGGAATCCTGTGGCTGACCGCTAACCTGCTCTCGGCGATGCTTGCCCTGGCGGGCCTCTTCTTTTACGTGGTCATCTACACGCTGCTGCTGAAGCGGCGAACCTGGCAGAACATCGTGATCGGCGGCGCGGCGGGCTGCTTCCCGCCCTTGGTGGGCTACGCGGCGGTCGACAACCAGCTCAACACGCTGGCGTGGATCCTTTTCGCGATCATCTTCGTGTGGACCCCGGTGCACTTCTGGGCCCTCGCCCTGATGATCAAAGACGATTACGCCAAGGCCGGCGTCCCCATGCTTCCGGTGGTTCGCGGAGACCGTTACACCGTCGAGCAGATTGCCGCGTACACGGTCGTCACGGTCGTGGTGACGCTCATACCATTTTTCACGCGGGAGCTCGGCTGGATCTATCTGGCCGCCGCGCTCGCGCTGGATGCCATTCTCGTCCGGTATTGCCTCCGATTGCGGAGTCACATCGGGCGAAAAGAGGCAAGCGCGCTTTTCCACTACTCAATGCTCTATCTGGCCGTCCTGTTCCTTATGGTGGCGGTGGATAAGGCGGTGCTTTCATGATCGTTGCGTCAGGCAAGAGATCGTCATCTTTGGTAGAATCTCGGACTGTGCGCGATTGCTTGCGGATGGGGGTCCGCGACGCTTCTCGAACGACCCTAATGGTGGGAGGTGCCTCCTTTGGCTGAGCGTTTGCTTGGCTTGGGCACGCCTACCGCTTGCGGGGGCGATTTTTTGTTAGGTCTTTCCTTATCCGGACTCATGGAGCGACTCAATGCCGAACATCTTTAAGCCGAACACCAACACCTACGCCAAGGTGAGCCTCTTGCTGGCCGCCTCGCTTCCCCTCTTTGGCGGGCTCGCGCTTGCGGCTTGGTCTCGCTCCCCCGCCAATACCAAGGTGAACGTTCCCCTGAACCAGCCGGTTCCGTTCAGCCACCAGCACCATGCCTGGGAGCTCGGGATCGATTGCGGCTACTGCCACACCGGCGTTGAGAAGTCGGCTTCGGCAGGCGTGCCCCCCACCGAGACCTGCATGAGCTGCCACTCGCAGATCTGGACGAACTCGCCGCTTCTCGAGCCGGTTCGCCAGAGCTACGAGACCGGCACGCCACTGAAGTGGAACCGGGTCAACAAGCTTCCGGAGTTCGTCTACTTCAACCACAGCATCCACGTGGCGCGCGGCGTCAGTTGCAACCAGTGCCACGGCCCGGTTCAGAACATGAACATCACCTGGAAGGGCAACCCGTTCCAGATGGCCTGGTGCCTTGAGTGCCACCGCGCCCCGGAGAAGTACATCTACAAGGATGAAGCCAACCCCAAGCTCACCCCGCGCGAGCAGGTCTTCAACCTCTACTGGAAGTACCAGGCGGGCGACAAACTTAGTCCTCGCGAGGACAGCTTGATCCGGGGTACGGAGCAGTACTCTGCCGATCCGGCCGAGCAGGCCAAGGGCCGCACTCTGATCAACACCTACGGCGTCAAGGTTCAGCAGCTCGCCGACTGCTCGGTATGCCACCGCTAGATTTGAAGGACTCTGAATGGACACGAAGGACACCCAAAGCCTGAACCTGGAAGCCCTGCGAGCTAAGCTCGCCGGGAAGACGGGGCGTCGATACTGGCGTTCCATGGAGCAAATCGCCGAGACCGACGAGTTCAAAATGTGGGTCGAGGATGAGTTCCCGAACCGCAAGGCGATCCTCGAGCTCGACCGCCGGCAGCTTCTGAAGTACATGGGCGCCTCCATGGCGCTCGCCGGGCTCTCGGGATGCCGCCAGGTGTTCCTCGGCCAGGACAAGATCGTCCCCTACGTCAACCAGCCGGAAGAGTTGGTGCCAGGGCGTCCGCTGTACTACGCTTCCACTTTCACGCATGCCGGCTATGGCCAGGGTGTACTCGTCGAGCAGCACGAAGGCCGTCCGACGAAGATCGAGGGCAATCCCGATCACCCGGAGAACAAGGGCACCAGCGACCACTGGATGCAGGCTTCGATCCTGAGCATGTACGACCCCGACCGGTCGGGCTCGGTGACCACCAAGGATGGCGAGATCGGAACTTGGGACGGCTTCTTCAAGAAGTCCCGGGCTGCGATTGCCTCACAGAAGGCCAAGAAGGGCGCCGGCCTGCGGATCCTGATGGAGGCGACGAGTTCGCCGACCCTCATCCGGCAGCTAGCCGCCATTCAGAAGTCCCTCCCCGAAGCTTCGATCCACGTTTGGGATCCGGTGAACCGAGACAACGTTCGGCAGGGCTCGGCTCTCGCCCTCGGCAAGGACTTGGAACCGGTCTACAACTTCGAGAACGCGCAGATCGTGGTCTCGCTCGATGCAGACTTCTTCTCGTCGATGCCCGGCCACCTTCGGTACGCGAAGGACTTCGCCAACGCCCGCAGAGTCTTGGGCGCCGAAGCGGAGATGAATCGCCTCTACGCCTTCGAGAGCACTCCGGGTCTTGTGGGAGCGATGGCCGACCATCGCTGGTCCGTTAAGGCCTCCGGGATTGGCGAGATTGCGAAGGGTCTTTACGATGCCGTGTCGGGCGGAACGCCTAGCGGGCCGCTCGCCAAAGAGTTGGCCGCGATTGCCGCCGATCTCAAGGGCTTCCCGGATGCCTCGATCGTGGTCCCGGGCGACCACCAACCGGCTGCGGTCCACGCGCTGGCCCAGATGATCAACCTGCTTCTGAACCCGGGCCGAGGGTGCGTCAAGTACATCGAGCCGGTCACCAACGCGGGCGCCTTCTCCGACCTTTCCCTCAAGGAACTCGTCGACGAGATGAACGCTGGCAAGGTCGAGGCGATCATGATGCTCGGCGGAAACCCGGTCTACGATGCTCCCGCCGACCTGAAGTTCGCGGAAGCCCTCGCCAAGGTGCCGTTCAAAATGCACCACGGCAAGTACGTGGACGAGACCGCGATGGCTTGCGACTGGCACCTGCCGGAGACCCACTACCTTGAGGAGTGGGGCGATGCCCGAGCCTACGACGGAACGGTGACGTTCGTCCAACCGGTCAGCTACCCGCTCTTCGAAGGCCGATCCAAGATCGAGCTGCTGGCCGCCCTCTTTGCGAGCCCGACCAGCGGATACGACCTCGTTCGCGAAACTTACGCCGCAACGGTGCCCGCTGCCGAGTTCGAGTCCAGCTGGCGCAAAGCCCTTCACGTAGGCGTGGCGCGGGAAACGGCGCGGCCCGCGGTAACGGCTACCGCGGTGGGAACGCAGCCTGAGGTGGGCGCTCCGGTCCCGGGACTCGAGATCGCATTCCGGTCCGAGCCTCACGTTTTCGACGGCCGCTATTCCAACAACGGTTGGCTTCAAGAGCTTCCGCGCCCGCTAACCCAGATCACCTGGGAGAACGCGGCGATCATTGGAGTCGAAACCGCCAAGCGCCTCAAGCTAGAGAGCGAGGACGTGATCGAGCTCAAGTACGGCGGCGTGCCGGTCAACGCTCCGGTCTTCGTTCAGCCCGGCCACGCGGAGGACCAGGTCACCGTCCACTTTGGCTATGGCCGAACCCGGGGCGGGTCGGTGGCAACCTCCACCGACTTCTTTGGTGGCGGCTTCAACGCCTTTGCCCTGCGCACCAGCAAGGCGATGTCCTTCGACAAGCTCGAGGAGCCGCGAAAGGTCGCCAGCAAGGCGCACCCCATCGCCACGACCCAGCTTCACCACCAGATCGAGGACGACCGCGACGTTATCCGGAGCGGCACGTTAACGGAGTACCGCAAGAACCCGAGCCTCCACGAGGAAGCCCACCACGGCGGAAGCCCGGAAAGCAAGTCGCTCTACCCGGACAACATCTTCGAGTTCAACGGCCCGCAGTGGGGCATGACGATCGATATGAACGTCTGCATCGGCTGCAACGCTTGCGCCGTTGCCTGCCAAGCCGAGAACAACATCTCGGTGGTGGGTAAGGAGCAGGTCAAGAACGGCCGCGAGATGCACTGGATTCGGATCGACCGCTACTACATGGGCGATCTGGCGAACCCGGACGAGACCGTCTTCCAGCCGATCGCGTGCGTGCACTGCGAGAAGGCTCCTTGCGAGCCGGTCTGCCCGGTCGCCGCAACGGTCCACTCCCACGAGGGCTTGAACCAGATGGTTTACAACCGCTGCGTGGGTACCCGCTACTGCAGCAACAACTGCCCCTACAAGGTTCGCCGCTACAACTATAAGAACTGGAGCGACAACCAGAAGCAGTTCATGGATCGGATCGAGCCGATCGCCAAGATCGGCGGCAACACGACCACCGAGAAGACGAACGGAATCGCTTTGCTCCGCATGCTCAACAACCCGGACGTCACCGTCCGCGGCCGTGGCGTGATGGAGAAGTGCACCTACTGCGTGCAGCGCATCAACAACGTGCGCATCGAAGCCAAGAAGGCCGGCCGCGAGCCGCGGGACGGAGAGATCCTCACCGCATGCCAGCAGTCCTGTCCGACCCAAGCGATCGTCTTCGGCAACGTGGCCGATCCTGAATCGCAAGTTTCCAAGTTGAGAAAGGACCCGCGGAGCTACCAGCTCTTGCGCGAACTTCAGACGAGGCCGCGAACTTCCCACATGGGACGTCTGCGCAACCCTAACCCGGAGATCACCGCTTAGCCATGGCGCCCAAGGAACCCCTAAACGATGAGCTGATCTTAGGCCAGCAGTCCAATGCGACGCTGGACAACACGATCGGCGATCTGGTGCTCGACCAGAAGAAGCACAACAACAAGGCTTGGGTGCTCACCTTCCTGGTGGGCTTCGGCATGTTGCACCTCTTCCTGGCTTCGGTCGCCTGGCTGCTCTACACCGGCATCGGCATCTGGGGCAACAACATCCCCTCCGGCTGGGGCTTCGACATCATCAACTTCGTTTGGTGGATCGGTATCGGCCACGCCGGGACCCTGATCTCGGCGATTCTGCTTCTGATGCGCCAACAATGGCGCAACTCGATCAACCGGTTCGCGGAGGCGATGACCATTTTTGCGGTCATCTGCGCCGCGCAATATCCATTGCTGCACACCGGGCGGCCTTGGGTTGCCTACTGGCTGTTCCCGTACCCGAACATCCTGGCGATGTGGCCCCAGTTCCGGTCTCCCCTCATCTGGGACGTATTCGCGGTCAACACCTACGCAACGGTTTCGGTGCTCTTCTGGCTGATGGGCTTGATCCCAGACTTTGCCACCCTGCGGGACCGTGCAACCAACAAGATCGCCAAGCCGATCCTTGGCATCCTGAGCTTTGGCTGGCGGGGAAGCGCCCGCCACTGGCACCGCTATGAGCAGGCGTACCTGCTCCTGGCCGGCCTTTCGACCCCGCTGGTCCTTTCTGTCCACACGATCGTGTCGTACGACTTCGCCGTCTCGATCGTGCCCGGCTGGAACGTCACCGTCTTTCCACCCTACTTCGTCGCGGGCGCAGTCTTCGCGGGCTTCGCGATGGTCCTTCTGCTCATCATCCCCATTCGGGCGATGTACAGCCTGAAGGACCTCGTGACCATGCGCCACATCGACTGGATGGCGAAGATCATGCTGGCCACCGGCCTGATCGTCTTCTACGGCTACATCCTGGAAGCCTTCTACGCCTGGTACAGCGGCAACCCGTACGAGCTTAAGCTCCTGCAGTGGCGCTTCACCGGTCCCTACTGGCCCGCGTACTGGCTCCTCATCTTCTTCAATGGCATCGTGCCGCAGCTCATGTGGAACCCCAAGTGGCGTCAGAACCTGATGATCGTTTGGGTGGTCTCCATGGGCGTCACGATCGGCATGTGGCTGGAGCGCTTCGTGATCATCCCGATCTCGCTGACCGTCAACTACCTGCCGTCGAGCGACCGCATGTACATCCCGACCTTCTGGGACTTCGCGATGTTCGCCGGAACCATCGGCCTGTTCGTCACGCTGATGTTCCTCTTCGTTCGCTTCGCCCCGATCATCAACATCTTCGAAATGAAGGACCTGCTTCACAAGCTGCATCAAGAGAAACAGCGCAAGGACAAGGGCGGCAAGCCCGAGCCTGAGGCGCCGGCCGAAGTTCCGGCAGGAGCGGGAGAGTAACCATGGCCCCCGGACCCAAGAAAGCTGTCCAGCACGCCGTCGTGGTGGAGTTTGAGACGCCGGAGCAGCTGCTGAAGGCGGCCAACCAGGCGCGCGAAGCCGGCTTCACGAAGCTGGAAGCCTATTCGCCGTTCCCGATCCACGGGCTCTCGGAGGCGATCGGCTTCCACGATGAGAAGGTGCCTTGGATCGTGGCGATAGGCGGTCTGACCGGCGCCCTCGCCGGCATGGCCCTACAAATCTACGTCAGCGTCATCGACTACCCAATGAACGTGGGCGGCAAGCCGTTGCTCTCGCTGCCGGCGTTTATCCCGGTGACCTTCGAGTGCACGATCCTCTTCGCGTCCTTTGGTGCGGTGTTCGGCATGATGGCGCTCAACGGATTGCCCAGGCCGCACCACCCGATCTTCGACACCCCGAACTTCGAGCGGGCCTCGCAGGATCGCTTCTTCCTCGCGGTCGAAGCGGAAGACCCGAAGTATTCCGAAGCCCAAGCGTTCCTCGGCGGCCTGACCACGGCAACGGTGGCGGAGGTGGCAGCGTGAAGCTAGCGACCTCGCTCAAACTCGCCCTTGCCGGCTTCGCCGGACTCGGCATGGCGGGCTGCCACACCGACATGTGGGTGCAACCCAAGACCAAGCCACAGTCCGAGAGCAAGTTCTTCCCCGATGGACAGGCATCGCGACCGTTGGTCGCCGGAACGATCGCTCGGGACCATCTCCGCGAGGACGAAGGCTTCTTCACGGGAGCCCGCGCCGGCAAATGGCTCGACCAAATTCCGATGAAAGTGGACGAAGCCCTCGTGAAGCGGGGACAGGACCGGTTTAAGACCTTCTGCACTCCCTGCCACGGGCAGTTGGGCGACGGAAAGGGCATGATCGCCCAGCGTGGTCTTCAACTCCGGCGGCCGGTGGCGACCTACCACACGCAGCGGTTGCGCGATATGCCGGTGGGCCACTTCTACGATGTGATCACCAACGGCTACGGAGCAATGTACAGCTATGCTTCGCGGATCGAACCGCAGGACCGCTGGGCGGTCGTGGCCTACATTCGAGCCCTCCAGCTGAGCCAGCACGCTCCTGCGTCCGACGCGGACCCGGTCGAACTGGCGAAGCTAGACCACCCGGTTGCCGAAGGCCAAGAGGGCGGACACGCCGAAGGAGAAGCGCACTAATGGCGTCACACGAGCATTCCCACCACGATTCGGTCCCCTTCGACACCAGCAAGATCGGCGCGCCGGCTGGCCTTCTGGGCGGGATTCTGCTGGTCGTCAGCCTCGCCGTCATGTCGGTGCCGGACCTGCGAACGCAGATGCTCCAGAGCTATCTGTTCGGCTGGGTTTTCTGGATGACGATGGTCTGTGGCTGCTTTGGCCTGACCCTACTCCACCACACGGTTCGCGGCACTTGGGGCCTCCCGATCATGCGGATGCTGGAGAGTGGCGGCAGCGCGCGGGCCTTCCTGTTCATGGGGCTGTTCTTCGCTCCCGTCATCGCCTTCATGCCCACCCTCTACTCGTGGGCGAACCCGGAAGTGGTTGCGGCGGACAAGATCCTGCAGTGGAAGCAGCCGTACCTGAACCCACAAGCATTCGTTATCCGTGCGGTGGTCTTCATTGGGATTATGGCGCTGATGGCGTGGGGATTCCGGCGATCGACCAAGCGTCAGGACGCAAGCGGCGACGTCAACGAGCAGCACCTTCGAACCAACCATGCCGCTCCCGGCATCCTGCTGTTCGGCTTGATCATGACGTTCGCCTTTACGGACTGGGTGATGAGCCTGGATGCGCACTGGTTCTCTACGATCTGGGGCGTCCTCTTCCTCGTCGGGTCGTGCATGGGCGCGCTCTCCTTCTGCGTCATGCTGCTGATGGCGAACGCAGAGAAGGCCCCCTGGCCCACCGTGATGTCTTCGAACCTCACCAAGGACCTTGGGAACCTGATGTTCGTCTTCACCATGCTCTGGGGATACACGCACGTTTCTCAGTTCCTGATCATCTGGTCTGGCAACCTCCCCGAGTTCACCAGCTACTTCAAGAACCGTAGCGATGGCGGATGGAACGCTGTGGGCTGCGCCCTGATCGTCGGCCAGTTCTTCCTGCCGTTCGTAGCCCTCCTGGTGCCACGCGCAAAGCGAGCCCCGATGACCTTGGCGAAAATCGCTGGATGGCTCTTTGTGATCCGCATCGTAGATATCTATAACTTCGTGATGCCCTTCTTCCGATCCACCCCCATGCCGGCTTGGACGGACATCGTTGCATTCCTCGGGTTCGGCGGACTTTGGCTCGCCGTCTTTGCCCGCGAGATGAAGGGAGTCGCGCTTCTTCCCAAGTACGACACCCGCCTGCAGGAGGCTTTGGAACATGCGCACTGACGAAAACCAGCAAGACGATCCGCTGGTCGATATGGGCTATGAACCCCAAGACCTTGGCTTTGGGGCGATCAAGAAGTTCGTGTTCGCGCTCTTCGCGTTCACGGCGGTGTCCTTTGCCCTCGTATTCGGCCTCTTCAAGATCCTGAAGCTCGACCTTCAGGCCGCCGACCGCGCTCGCGCGGAAGCGTTGCCGTTCCAGAAGAAGATTCCGGAGGCGCCAAATCCGCTCCTCCAGTCCAACGTCACCGCGAAGAAGGCCATTGCCGACCTTCGGGCCGATGAGCGCAAGGGGCTCGGCTCTTACGCTTGGGTGGACAAGGAGAAGGGAATCGTCCGGATCCCGATCGATCGCGCCATCAGCCTGATCGGCGAGCGCGGCATTCCGGCAACCGGGAAGGCCGTTGCCGCCGAGAGCAAAGGAACCACGGCTCCGGAAGTAATTCGGTCGAAGGCGCGCCAAGAGGAGAACCCCAGCGGTGCCCAGTAACTTCGGAACCCGCGTTCTCGCTGCCGGCGCCGCTCTCGCGGCGATTGCGGTCGCTCCCGCCCAGCAACGAGGCGCTTACGCAGGTGGCGAAGTCCGGTCGGACAATGTGCCGATCACCGAGACTCTCGGGATCGACCAGCGCCTGGGAAACCAAGTCCCGGGAGACCTGATCGTTTTCGACGGTACCGACAAGCCGAAGCCGTTGAAGGATCTGTTTGGGAAGCGGCCGATCGTCGTGATGCCGATGTTCTATCAGTGTCAGGGCATCTGCCTCCTGGAACAGGACTCGCTGCTCAAGACCCTCATCAAGATGAACCCCGCCGTCGGCGAGGACTTCGATGTGGTGATGTTCAGCATCCATCCGAAGGAGACCCCAGAGCTCGCCAACGCCAAGAAGCGTCAGGTCCTCGACCTGTACGAACTCGGGCGCAAGAATCGTGGGCTCACCTATCAACCAAAGGAGGAGGGCTGGCACTACCTGACCGCCCCCGCCGAGACGATTGAGAAGGTGACGGAAGCCCTCGGCTTCCGCTACACCTACAACGAGACCACCGGCATCATCAACCACCCCGCGGGAATCATGATTCTCACCCCGGACGGACGCGTCTCTAGCTACATCTACGGGCAGGCCTACCCAACCCGAGTGCTGGAAGACGACGTCAAGATCGCCTCGGAGGGCAAGGTTGGCCGAGAGGCGGAGGTCGTCCTTCTTGGATGCGTTCGAATTGATCCGGTAACGGGACACCGCACCCTGGTCATCGAGAACGTGTTGCGCGTGTTGTGCGTGGCAACCGTGATTTCCGTCGTCGCCAGCATCCTGGTCATGAACCGCAAGTACAAGTCGAGCCTTCCCGGGCAGGGGGGCATGCCCGGTTAGGGCTTGAACGAATTCTATGGGCACCGTACCTATCGCACCGGAACAGGCCTCGAACTTCGCCTACTGGCACGACCTGATCTTCTACACCCTGTCAGCTTTGACCGCGGTGTTTACGATCTTGGTCGGCGTCTTGGTGATCAGCTTCGTGATCAAGTACAAGAAGGGGAGCAACGCAGACCGTTCCAATCCCCCGCACGAGAGCAAGATCATGGAGTTCACGTGGATCGTGATCCCCACCGGTTTGGGCCTGGTCATGTTCTTCGCAGGCGCCAAGCTGTTCCTGGACATGAGGACCCCTCCCGCAAACGCGATGGAGGTCTACGTGATCGGGAAGCAGTGGATGTGGCATTCCCAGCACTCCAACGGCGTGCGAGAGAACAACACGCTCCACGTTCCCCTTGGCAAGCCGGTCAAGCTCACGATGATCTCTCAAGACGTCATCCACGCTTTCTACATCCCCGAGTTCCGAACCCAGTACCACGTGGTGCCGGGCCGGTACACCCAGCAGTGGTTCGTTCCCACCCGCGTGGGCCGCTACCAGCTGTTCTGCAACGTCTACTGCGGAACCCAGCACTCGGAGATGGGTGGCTACGTTTACGTGATGCCCCCGGACGACTTTGAGAAGTGGCTGGAGAACGGTGGCGACACCGTGAAGCCCATGAGCTTGGAGCAATCCGGGCAGAAGGTCTACAACCGGCTTGGATGCAACAACTGCCACGGCGCCAAATCCAACATGCGCGCGCCCTCCCTGGCGGGTATCTATCAGAGCAAGCGACGGATGACCGACAACTCGGTGGCCGTCGCCGACGAGGCCTACCTGCGCGAGTCCATCCTTCGTCCCTACAACCGCGTCAACTACGGCTACGAAAAGCAGATGCCGGAGTACGCCGGGACGGTCACCGAAGAGGAAGTGCTGCAGCTGATCAGCTACATGAAGACGCTCGGCGGCGCGGGCGACGTCGAAGGGGCTCCAAAGACCCTAGAGATGGATCCCCGCAAGGGAAGTAGCCCCGTGCCTCCGACCTCCAGCACGGTCGGGGCGGCCGGAGCCATATCCGCGCAATCGAACGCCACTCCGGGCCAGCGTCCGGACCAGAACTCCGTGGGAGCCTTGGCCGCCCAAGCCCCCAGCAAGAATTAGTCCAAAGGAAGCCGAGAAAAGGAAAATGAGCGCAACTGCTTACCGTCCAACCGATGTCAAGGAAGAGGAGGTCCACGTTAAGGAACCCTCTTACCTAGAGGATGGCCACTCTGTTAAGAGCTGGCTCCTAACCGGCGACCACAAACGGATCGGGATCATGTACTTGATCACGATCTCGATCTTCTTCTTTGTGGGATCGCTTGCCGCCGGCCTGATCCGTGCGCAGCTCGTGCTGCCCGCGAACAGCCTGCTGGAAGCCGAGACCTACAACAAGGTCTTCACCGCCCACGGCGTTGTGATGATCTTCTTCTTCCTGCTCGTCGCCATCCCGGCGGTCTTCGGCAACTTCGTGCTGCCGCTCGCCATCGGCGCCCGGGACCTCGCCTTCCCCCGCCTCAACCTGCTGAGCTACTACCTGTACTTGCTCGGCGGCTTGTTGGCGACCACCGCACTCCTTACCGGCGGCATCGAAACGGGCTGGACATTCTACGTTCCCCTGAGCTCGATGTACTCGAACGGGCAGGTGACGATGGCCATCGTCGGCGCGTTCGTCGCCGGATTCTCGTCCATCGCCACAGCGGTCAACTTCATCGCCACGATCCACAAGATGCGCGCGCCCGGCATGACCTGGGGACGTCTCCCGCTTTGGGTCTGGTCGACCTACGCGACCTCGCTGGTCATCATCCTGGGGACCCCGGTCGTTGCCATCACGCTTCTCCTAGTGGTCTTCGAGCGTGTGTTCCGGCTTGGCATCTTCAGCCCGGAACTGGGCGGAGACCCGGTTCTCTTCCAGCACCTGTTCTGGTTCTATAGCCACCCGGCGGTCTACATCATGGTCTTGCCGGCGATGGGTGTGATCTCAGACATCATCGCCACCTTCAGCTCCCGACGAATCTTCGGCTACGAGTTCATCGCGTTCTCCAGCTTGCTGATCGCGGCGCTGGGCTTCCTGGTCTGGGGGCACCACATGTTCATCTCCAGCCAGTCCATGTACCAGAGCGTGGTCTTCTCGCTAATCAGCTTCTTGGTCGCCGTGCCTTCGGCCATCAAGATCTTCAACTGGACCGCCACCCTGTACAAGGGGCATATTAGGCTCCAGACGCCGATGGTCTACGCCCTTGGATTCATCGGTCTGTTCACGCTTGGCGGTCTCACCGGCCTCTTCCTCGCGTGCCTTGGCACCGACGTCCATCTGACCAACACCTACTTTGTGGTGGCGCACTTCCACTACGTCATGGTGGGAGGCTCGGTCATGGCCTTCCTGGGCGCCCTACACTACTGGTGGCCCAAGATGACGGGCCGGATGTATCCGGACAACTGGGGCAAGGTGAACGCGCTTCTGGTCTTCGTGGGCTTCAACCTCACGTTCTTCCCGCAGTTCATCCTCGGCTTCCTTGGCATGCCCCGACGGTACGCGTACTACTACTTTGCGCCCCAGTACCAGCCGTTGCACATCCTAAGCACCGCCGGTGCGAGCGTGTTGGCGATCGCCTTTGCCATTCCGTTCTTCTATCTCACCCGGTCCCTCAAGTACGGCGCGAAGGCCTCGGACAACCCTTGGCATGCGACCGGCCTCGAGTGGACGGTTGCCAGCCCTCCCCCGACCCACAACTTCCACGAGACCCCGGTGGTCACGCGGGAGCAGTACGAGTTCGGCCACCTCGTCCCCGAGGTGCGCGCGATCGAGGAGTCGGACAAGGCTAGGCGCGATGCTGAGATCGCCGCCGAGCACGCGGCCGAGGCCGCTTCGACGGAGGCAAAATAATGGCCACCCTCGCCCACCACGATAGCGACTTCGTCGAGCACGTCCACCATCAGTTCGAGGACATCGAGCAGCAGAACGAGGCCTACCTCGTTGGCATGTGGGCGTTCCTCGTCACCGAGGTCATGTTCTTCGGCGCGATGTTCCTCGTGTACTCGCTGTACCGCTGGTTCTATCAGGCGGACTTCTACGCCGCGCACCACGAACTGAGCATCCCGGCCGGCGCCATCAACACCACGATCCTCCTCGCGAGCTCGTTCACGATGGTCATGGCCGTTCACTTCGCCCAGCTTCGCAACAAGCTGATGGTGATGCTGAACCTGGTGGCCACGATTGGGCTGGCAACCGCGTTCCTCCTCATCAAGTTCCTTTACGAGTGGCCGGAGAAGGCAAAGCACTTCCTGGTGCCCGGTCCGGGCTTCGACCCCCAGCACCTCGAGGGGACCAGTAAGCGGGCCTGGGAGCTGTTCTACAGCCTCTACTTCGCCATGACGGGGCTTCACGCCCTCCACATCATCATCGGCATCCTGATCATCGGAGCCCTCGCATTCCTCTGGCAGAAGGGAGCCAAGTCTGTTACCGAGGACTACATCCCGACTGAACTGGTCGGCCTGTACTGGCACTTCGTGGACCTGGTCTGGATCTTCCTCTTCCCGTTGTTCTATCTCATTCCCAAGTAGGGCTTTAACTTATGTCATCGCACGGTTCCCATCTCCCCGGTCACATTCACGTCTTTCCGATCTGGATGTACGTGAAGGTCTTCATCGCGCTCTTCGTGCTGATGATCCTCACCGTCGCGGCGTCGTACGTGGACTTCACGCACATCCACCCGCTTGGAATGACGATCAGTCCGCTGGTCGGCTCGTTGATCAACAACGTGATTGCCATGACGATCGCGGTGCTGAAGGCCACGCTGGTGGTGCTCTTCTTCATGCACGTGAAGTTCAGCACTCGGCTCACCAAGATCTTCGCGGTCTCCGGCTTCGTCTGGATGTCCCTGATGTTCTTGATCCTGCTGGACTACGGCACCCGCGCTTGGGAGCCGGTTCCGTCCTGGGAGAAGTTCGAAGGCTCGGCCCTCTCTCGCCAGAAGGGCGAGAAAGCAGAAGAGACTTCCGTTCGGCCCCGCCAGTAGGCCCGCTCGCCCCTCCTCGCTAAAGCCGGGAGGGGCGTTGTTCTGTCTGGTCGATCCTAGATTCCGGCGCGAAGAAGCTTCTCGACGTGCTTGGCCAGAACGTCGAACTCCACGTTCACCGCGTCACCCGGGGTCAGACTGACAAGCGAAGTCTGCTCCAGCGTGTGGGGGATGATCCAGGTGTCGAATTCGTCGCCGTCTGGCTCCACCACCGTGAGCGAGATCCCCTCGAGGCAAATCGAGCCCTTGTCGATTAGGTAGCGACCTCCGCCAGCGGGAGCTCGGAATCGGTAGACGTGGGCGTCCCCCTCGTTCAGAACGGAGACGAGCGAACCGACGCCGTCCACGTGGCCCTGCACAATGTGCCCGCCAAGCCGGTCGATCGGCCGCATCGCTCGTTCCAGGTTCACAAGCGCGCCCGCCGCGCGCGAGCCCAGCGAGGTGCGCGCCAGGGTCTCGGGAGAGAGATCGAAGCGTAGCCCGGGACCGCCGTGCGGGGTGACGGTCAGGCAGCACCCGCTGACGCTGATGCTCTCGCCGATCTGCGCCGGACCCTCCGCAAAGAAGGAATCCGGGGCGTCGACCCAAAGAACTCCGCTCCCGATCTCGCGAACCTGCCCAACCGCCTGAACGATGCCCGTAAACACGCCCTAAGGGTACCGAGCCTAGCCCTTGACCGCGCCCGCGAGCATCGTCTCGTGGATCTTGTCGCGGAAGAACCCGTAGACGATCAAGACCGGGAGCATTACGATCACCAGGCCCGCAAAGAGCGCGCCCCAGTCGCTTTGGTAGTGCTGGACCATAACCAGGTTCGCGATGCCGATCGGGAGGGTGCGATTCTCTTCCGAGTTGGTCATTACCAGGGCAAGCCCATACTCGTTCCAAAGCCCAATCGCGTTGAAGATGCCAACCACCACCAGGCCCGGCCGCGCCAGCGGCAGCATCACTTTCCAGAACGTGCCGGCGTGGCTGCAGCCGTCTAGCTCGGAGGCCTCCATCAGCTCGCCCGGCAGCGCCTGAAAGAAGCCCGTCAGAACAAACACCGTGAAGGAGAGCGAATACGCCACGTAAACCAGGATCAGCCCGGCCTTGGTGTCGAGCAGCCCGATGCTCTTCATCAGGAAGAACAGCGGGACGATCACCAAAAAGTTGGGGAACATCATCCCGCCCAGAAACGCGCCGAAGAGCGTCTTGGAACCACGGAATGGGTACTTGGCGAACACGTAGGCCGCCATCGCTCCAATGGGAATCAGGATTACAAGCGTGCCCACGCACACCAGCAGGCTGTTCATGAAGTACCGGCCGATGCCAGCCTGCTCCCAGGCGTTGCCGTAGTTCTGCCACTGCGGCGACTTCGGCAGACCCCACGGCGAGGCAAAGATCTCGCCTCCGCTCTTCAGGGATCCGATGAGGATCCAGAGGAGCGGGATGACGATGATCGCCATCAGGAGGGTCTTGGCGAGGGCGGCGACGATCTTCAGGCGGAGCCTCCCGCAAGCTCCGCCATCCGAGCTAAGCGCTGCGGCTCGTTCTCCGCGAGCCAGGAATCTTGGGAAAGCAGTTTGTGCGCCTCGCGGAAAGCCGGGCCCGCTTCATCTGCCCGACCAAGGGCAAGGTAGTTCTCGCCGAGCTCTTCGAACACGTAGCCGTCCTCGCCCAAGGTCAGTTGGATCGCGAGGGCTTCCTCGTACCGGCCAAGCGAGCGCAGGCATCGTGCCACCGCCCATTTAGCGATCCGATAGCGCTCGGCATGGTCGGCCGGCTTCTCATCGTTCTGTCGGGCCGCCCAGTGGGCTTCGGCCACCTGGAACATCTCGAGGGCCTCGTCCAGCCGACCTAGGTCGTGAAGCGACCAGGCGGTGTTGTTGGCCAGACTGCCGAGCCATCCCTGGGCGCGGGGGCTGTGGGAGCCCTTTGCCATCTCGATCGCGCGCAGATTCCAATCTAGGCTCGCCTCTCCCGGAGAAACAATCGCCAGCATGTGCGCGGCGTCCACGGTGTAGAAGTCGTCGTCCGCGTAGGAAAGGGCCTCCTCGAAGTAGGGAATAGACTCGGCGGGATGACCGCTGGAGTTCAGGATGCGTCCGCGCTCCAGGGCAATCCGAGCGAGCAGCAGGGAAGAGCCCGGCTCCTGGATGGCGTCGAGCTCCGCCGAGGCCTCCTCAAAGCGTCGCTGGAGGCCTAGGCTCCTCGCAATCTGGGTGCGAGCTTCCTCGCCCGCGCCGTTTGCGAGGGCCTCGCGGAATCGGGCTTCGCTTCCCGCCGGGTCGCGGAAGTCCCAAAGGGCATCGATCTGTTCACTGTTCCAAGTCATCTTGAGGTCTCCGGATTCTTACGAAACACCAGCATCATCGTGCCGGCAAGGGCCATCGCCACCAAGAAGTTGGCGACCGCCAACGCGGTGGCATAGCCAAACTGGCTGTTCTTAAAGGCCTGCTCGTACAGGTAGGTCAGCATAACCTCGGTGCTTCGGTCAGGCCCGCCCTGGGTCATCAAGTACACGAGGGCGAACATGTTCATCACGTTCACCACCACGTAGACTGCGGCCACCTTCTTCACCGACCAGAGGAGCGGCCAAGTGATCTTGAGAAACCGGTGGATTCCGGTCGAGCCGTCGAGCTCGGCTGCTTCTGAAATCTCTTCTGGGATGCCCTTCAGCCCGGCGGAAAAGAGCATCGCGTAGAAGCCCAGGGCGTACCAAACGAACGCCATCCAGACGGCGGGCAACGCTTGTTTGCGGTTGCCGAGCGGCTCGAGGAACCCTTGGACGCCCATCGCCTTCAGCCCCTGGGTGAGAAGCCCGTAGGAGGGGTTGTACAGGAACATCCACAGGATCGCCACCACCACCAGCGAGATCACCTGGGGAAAGAGCACCACCGAGCGTAGCGCCGCGCTGCCCTTGCCCGACCCCTGGAGCGCGAAAGCAACCAGCATCCCCAGCGTGAACAGAGCCACGAAACTGGCCGCCATCATCCATAGGTTGTTTTTGAGGGCGGTGAAGAAGATCTCGTCTTGGCTCAGCTTCTGAAAGTTCTCGAACCCCACGAACGTCTGCTTGGCCGAAACGCCGCGCCATCGGAACAACGAGAGCCGAAAGGCCTGCAGCAATGGCCAGGCGACGAAGAACAGGTACAGGATCGTCGCAGGCGCCAAGAACGCCACGATGAATCCAGTCCGTCCCCTGTTGGCCATGCGCACTATGATACGTCCTTAGCCTAAAGCGAGCCTACGGGTTGTCCTGCGCAAGCCGGATGGCGGCCGACCACGCTTTCCCGATATCCGCGACCAGGAGGCCGTACCCGCCGTCGTTCGTGGGGCTCTGCTGGCGCAGGATGTAAGCGGGGTGCAACGTGGCCAGGATGGTCTTCGCCAGGTCGGAAGGGAAGTACCGGCCCCGCTCGACCGTGATCTTGAAGTCCTTCCGGATGAGGTTCTTGGCGCTGGGCGCACCGATGCAGAGGATGACCTTGGGAGCGATCAGCTGAAGCTGGGGAAGAAGCCATTGCCGACACGCTCCGCTTTCGATCTCGGTGGGAGCCCGGTTGATCGGCTTGCCCTCCACCCAGTCGCAGGCCCGGCACTTCACGGTGTTGGTGATGTAGACCTGGTCTCGCTCCAGGCCGCAGTCCCTGATCGCCCGCTCGAGTAGCTGGCCGGCTTTCCCCACGAAGGGGCGGCCCGTCTTGTCCTCGTTGTCTCCGGGGCCTTCGCCCACAAGTACCAGCGGGGATCTCACGTTGCCTTCGCCAAACACCACGTTGGTCCGCCGCTCGTGGAGGGGGCAGGATGTGCAGGAGAGCGCGGCGCTCCTAAGCTCCGCGTAGGTCATCGTCCATCGCCTTGCGCAACCGCTGGTAGCTGGCTTCGAGGCTCTCCGGAAGTACGCGGACCTCGCCGACCGTAGTCATGAAATTGGTGTCGCCGCTCCAGCGTGGAACGATGTGCCAGTGGATGTGCTGGGGGATTCCTGCGCCCGCGGCGCGGCCCAGGTTGACCCCGATGTTGTAGCCATCCGGTGCGTAGGCGGCGCGGATCCAGCGAACTCCCTTCGCCAGCAACTGGTTGATCTCCAGCAGTTCGTCGTCGTCGAGCACGTCCATCTGATCGGTCTCGCGATAGGGAGCGATGAGCAGGTGGCCGCTGCTGTAAGGGAACTTGTTCAGAATCACGAAGGCGTGTCGGCCGCGGAAGAGGATCAGGTTCTCCTCGTCCCGGTCCTCCCCGGGCAGCTCCAGAAAGATGTTGCGGCCGGTCTTGGTGCCCGTGGTGGGCGCCTCCACATAGCTGATTCTCCAGGGCGCCCACAGTCTCTCTGCCATGAACAGGATTATGGGCCATGGCCCTGGTAAGGGTCCCTGGAGGGCGAGTGCAGGGCGCCCAAGCACCCCAGAACGCCTGGAAGTTCATGCCGGAGAACTGCCCGATCACCCCAATCCGGTACAAAGGCAGCCTCAAAACGCCCAGAATGCTAGTAAAAGTGCGGTCCTCGGCGCAAAGTTCCAAGCAATAGTGCTTGGTTCGGAGAAAGCCTGTTAAAACTACAGTGTCTTGCGGACCCGGCAAACAAACCGGGAAAGCAGTTAGAGGAGGTCAACTTCAAATGGTTAATCGCAACTCCCGTAAGGGTTTCACGCTCATCGAGCTACTCGTCGTCGTTCTGATCCTTGGTATCTTGGTCGCGGTCGCGCTTCCTTCCTACCTTTCTTCGGTTAAGGACTCCCGCCAGAAGACTGCCAACGCCAACGCGAAGGCAATCGCCACGTCGGTTCAGTCCCTCTACGTGAAGGCCAACGGTAAGGCGTACAACGATGCGTCCATCACCACGGCTGCCATCACGGCGGAGCTTGGCGGAACCATCCCGTCCAACCCCTGCACCGGCGGCGCCGCTCTGGTCGCCGACTACAACTTCGCCGTCACCGCCACCACCGCCACGGTGGAAGCGGAAGAGGGCACCAACTGCGAGGATTCGGCTCTGCCCGCAATCACTCTGACCGGCGCCTAAACCGCCCGTCGATGCCCCGGTCCTGATCGGGACCGGGGCATCTCTTTTTCTTACGATTTGCTTACTGGGGGACGATTCGAAATGCTGAGCTACAGAAAGAGCCGCAGGGGGTTCACCCTGATCGAGCTGTTGGTAACGGTGCTTATCATCGGAATCCTGGTGTCGATCGCCATCCCCGCCTACCTGATCTCGCTTCGCGACACGCGACACAAGACCGCTAACGCCAACGCGAAGACGATCGCAACCGCCATCCAGACGCTCTATAGCCGCATCAATGGCCGCGCCTACAACGACGCAGAGATCAACGAGGCCGCCATCCGAGAGCAGATCGGCGGAAACATCCCGCCAAATCCATGCACTGGTAGCGACGACCTGGTCACGGACTATCAGATGTCGTTGACTGTGACCACGGCCACGATCAAAGCCGCTGAGGGACCCAATTGCGAGCCAGCTTCCCTGGTCTCCTATCTGCTCAGCGGAGCTTAAATTGAGCGTCAATACTAGTAATTTTAGCAGTCATCGGATAGCATAGTGGAGAGTTCGAGAACCGAGGATCCCATGGATAGAGCACTACAGGAAGCCGAAGCACCCAGCCGTTTGAGCCCCTCTGCTGGCCGGCCGGATCCTTTGGGCAGTTTCTCGCGTGGTGTTGGAGGACCAAGTGCCTTGCAGCGTGATGCCCGAATGAAAGCAGTGAGGTCCTCGAAGCGCTTGGGAGCGGCCCTGAGTGAGGTAGCAGTCTTGGCGGTCCTCGTCGGCATAGTGACGTCGGGAGCTTTCCAACTGGCGAGTAGCGCGGAGCGCACTTCCCGATTCGAGAGCGGATTCCCCAGCGTGCGGTCAGACGCGATCCGAGCCGTGAGCCTAATTGCCAGCGACCTGCGCCGGGCTCCGGAATTCTCCGAAGGCTCTGGCTGCGACCCTCACTTGAGCATTGGCCGCGCTAGCGGAGATTCTCTCATGGTCTACTCGTCGGCAAACAGAACCCGGCGCAGCTATGAAATCAAGAATGGGAACTTCGAGGTCGAAGGCGACCGCTCCAATTCTGCTCTTGATGCGGTCGCAGACGTTTCGACCCTTAAGTTTCGCTACTTCAAAAGCGCCGATCTTGCTTACAACAAGACGGACACCCCCGACGACGCCTCCTGGGTTTCAAGCGTCACCGGGTCTGATCTGAAATCCATCACTGCCGTGAAGGTCACGGCAACCGTTACCCGGGGCGGCCTTTCCGGGACTTATACGACGATCGTTCGGATGCGTAACAGCCCGAAGAAAGTCGGTTGATTGATTGATGGTTCGTTAGAGAGGTTAGCTTATGCGACGAAATGACCAAGGAATGGTCGGCGTGGAGCTCCACCCAAAGGAGATCCGTGTCGTTCACGTTAAATACAAAGGCAACGTCCCCCAGATCGTGGGCGCCGCCTACTGTCCGATGCCAATGGACTCGATGGCTCGTGGCCAGCTTGTCAACGCGGGCTCTGTCAGCGTTGCGCTCCACAAGCTTCTAGAGAACATGGGCCTCAAGGGAGCAATCCCGACGGCGATCGCCGGCCCGTCCGTAGGAACCATCCTGCGGCGGCTCAGCGTTCCTCCCGCCCCGGACGCGGACCTCCGCGCCATGGTTGGCGGCGAGGTCAGCCACTACCAGATCATGAGGACGGAGGGCGCGTTCGACTTCGTACGCATGGAATCCCCCTCTACCGAGAGCGGCGACGGCATGACCGCCATCATGGTGGCGGCCTGCGAAGAGCCGATCATCTCCGGAATCAAGGCCCTGGCCGACCAGACCCACCTTGACATCATCAGTTTCGAGCCCCTGCACTTTGCGATGTGCCGGCTTGCGGCGGCCTCGGCCGGCGCCAACGCCACCATGTTCGCGGTGATGCTGGGAGACACCCACACCGACCTGGCGTTGATCCACGCCGGGAAGCTGTGGTTCTACCGTCGCCTCGACCTCGGCGCCGACGCCCTCCGGGCCGGAGCCTACGTCAATGCCGAGTCGCTTGGCGAGTCGGGCAATGCGCCTCTGGCGGCTCGGCATCTCGAACTCGGCCCGGCCGTCGACATCGCCACCGAAATCAGGCGATCGATCGAGTACGTCGAGCGAGAGTTCATCGGAATCCCCCGACTGGAAGACCTCCATGTCGTGGTGAATGAGCCGGACCTCCACGTGCTGGGCGAGTTCCTGACTTCGCACATGGAGATGAACTGCCGGTCGGTCTATCCCGACGCGATCGGCGTCGCGCAAGAGATTAGCGTTGGCTTTGCCGATAGCGACAGCCTGCGCTACGTCACGGCCGCCGGCCTCGCGATTCGAGACGCCGGCCCCCTCGTTGCCGGTTCGCCCACCGTAGACCTCTTTTCGGACCTCCGAGAGAGCCTCATCCTTCACGGCAAGAAGCGGAACATCGTCGGCTCGCTGGTGACCTCCGTGGTCGCCTTGGCCTTCGGCGCCATCGCCTTCCAGCTCTACACCAACCAGATCAACGCGGTGAAGGTCGATACGAAAGAGGCGATCGCCCGCGCCGAACGGATCAACGAAGAAGCCAGCCTGCAGCGCGAGCAGCGGGCCCTCAAAGCCCAGCAGTTCCAACTGCTACGGCGAGAAGGCGTTCCCGTGACCGTGCTGCTGGACTACCTCCAAGCCGGAATCCGACCCGGAGTTGGGCTCAGCAACGTCACGATCGATCCCACCCTCGGCGTCACCATCAGCGGCGACAGCGCGAACGAGGCTGCGCTCATCAACACGGTAACCGCCCTTCAGCGAGTGCCGGTCCTTCAGGGAGTGAGCATCCAGTCCTTCAACCGCGAACAGCGGGATCGCAAGGAAGGGATCATCTTCACCCTCAGTTCAAAGACCCTCACCCTCGAGAGCGTCCAGATGCCGGGCGACGCCCCGCAAAAAGAGCCAGCGCCCGCCGCTCCCCAGACGACTCCCACCGCCACGACGGAGGTAAAGCAGTGAACGAAGATCGCATGAGAATCCTGGGTTGGCTAGCCCCGACCCTTTGCATCGGCGTTGCCGCAAGCATCGCCTTCGTCCAGCACCGGAGTCTGCAGGAAGCCCAGGGCTCGCTGCAACTCGCCCAAGCCGCGGTGCAAGAAGCAACCGCCGCCAAAGAGCAGCTCGACGCGGCCGGCGACGAGACCCGCTACGCGGCCGCAGGAATGGGCCCTTACGAGGAGTCTGCATTCCTCAACGATCTGCGCTCCCGCGCCGCCGCCTGTCAGGTGGAGATTCGGCGCTGGGACTCTCGGTTCCGATCGTTCGGCTCCGAGACCAACGACGAGACCAAGGATCCCGAGGAGGAGAAGCGGCAGGAGAAGCTGAAAGGCATCACCCGCATCAGCTCCGACTTGACCCTTGCCGGCAGCTACAGCGGGGTTCGTAAGTTCCTCGGTGGCATGGTTGCCAGCCCCCGCCTCTTCACGCTGAGCAACGTGAAATGGAGCCGCCAGGATACCGGCGGCACGGAGCTCCTCGTCACCGTTTCCCGATACGTCGAGCCGGCTAAGGCCAGCGACGCGGTCGTTTCCTTGGACCCTGCAAGTGCGGGTACTGGAGTTAATTAAAATGAGAAGGTTGCATTGGATGATCGGAGCCGCACTGGCTCCAATGGCGTTTGCGCAGAGCCCGAACTCCGGGCCGATCCGCATGGTGTTCTCCGATACGCAGGTATCGACGGTCCTCAAGGCTATCGGCACCCGCACGGGAGCCAACATCGTTTTCGCGGGCAAGGACAAGGCGATGGTCACCCTCAACGTGACCGTCCTCAACGTGGAGCAAGCGGTGCAGATCGCAACCTCCGCGGCCGGACTAAGCTTCCGCCGAGTTGGCCAACTCTATGTCGTGGCCCCCTCGGAGCAGATGCGCCAGGCCCTCGAGCCCTACACGCAGCGAACCAAGTTCGTCCTTGGGCCCGGCGTGGCCGAGCGACTTCTACCCGTCGCGAAAGAGGCGTTCCCTCATGCCTCGTTCCAGCCTCTCGCCGGCGAACTCTACGTTCGCGCTCTGCCGGAGGACCTGGTCGAGATCCGCACCTTCCTGACGCGGATGGACAGCATCAGCGACCAGACCCAGCAGGTCACCGAGATCGTTCCCATCGGATCCGTCTCTCCTGAAGAGTTGGAGAAGGTCATCGCTTCCGTCTACGCAGACGTCAAGCTCAGCCCGGTCAAGGGCGATGGCAACGCCACCGCCGCGGTCGCGGTTGTCGGCCCCCGGAACAACGCGATGGGAGCCCGCGAAGTCATCGAGCGGATCGTTCGCGATCGGCCGGTGGACGCCATGGTCTACCGAGTCTACGAAATCAAGTACAGCAGCGCCACGAACCTGGTCAAGTTCCTCGCGGACACGATGAAGGATGTCGAAGCCTTCACCGCTCCCGAATCCTATTCGCCCCCTCGCGCAGCCTTCCAGCCCCTCGGCGCTTCGCTGAGCGGACAGGGTGGCGGAAGCGGCGGCGGTGCGGC
>JBGSIJ010000070.1:0-14559 GCA_041742595.1 Fimbriimonadaceae bacterium
GCGTCCTGGTCGATCTTCTCGGAGGCCTGTTCTATGGCGGCGCTGGCGGTCCGGGCGGGTATGGAGGTGCGGGTGGCTTTGGTGGCGGAGGTGGCTCGGGCGGGGCGGGAGGCCAGGGTGGCTTTGGCGGCTCGGGGCTCTTTGGCACCGGGTACATGGGCAGTTCCGGCAATAGCGGAGGAGCCGGCGGCAGCTACGGCAACGGTTCGAGCGGCCTCGTGGGCCCGTCCGGGATTACCCAAGACGGGCTCCTGGCGGATGGTGGACTGATCCGGGTCCATTCGGAAGACCTGGTCCTAACCCCGCTCGGCGAGGCCGCGAAGAACAAGGACCGCTTCCACGCCGTGGGCCACTACACGTCTGGCGAAGCCTACGACTGGACGGTCACTCTGACCAACGGTGGAGCCCTCCAGGCCGTGCCTGAGCCCGCGAGCCTCGCCGCGCTCGCCCTTGGCGCCCTTGCAATGCGGCGACGAAGCCGGCGGTAGGCGGCATGGTTCTGTCCCCGAGTGCCTCACAGCGGTACGAGGGGGCAGAACCCTCACTTGTTCGCTGCCGCAGGAAGCGTGGATGTTGACACCAGCCACTTCAGCCGATATGCTGTCCAAGAATGGACGCCAGCGAGAAACCCTACCATCACGGCAACCTGCGCACCGCCCTCATCGAGGAGGCGGTCAAGCTTGCCGAGCGAGTGGGATCTCAAGGAATTAGCCTCCGGGCGGTAGCTCGGGCGGCCGGGGTGAGCCCAAACGCCCCCTACCGACACTTCCCAAACAAGCGCGCCCTCCTCGCCGAGGTCGCGGCAATCGGGATGGCGGAGATCGCCGTCGCTCTCAACGAAGTCTCGGCGGGCGCGGAGAGCCTCCCCACCGCCACCGAGACGTACACCTCCTTCTTGGTCCGACGGCCAGGATATGCGGCGATTCTCTTCTCCGACGAGTTGGCAGGGGTCGAGAGCCCGGCCCTGAACCAAGCCCGCGCCGATCTGTTCGGAGCTTGGCTACGCCACGTGGAGCCTTCAATTGCCGCGACGGTGGCCTCACCGATGGCCGCGAGCGAGAAGATCGTGGCGGTCGCCCGGGCGTGGTCCGCTGCGCAGGGGATCTACACGCTTCGGAGATCCGACTCGCTGCACTTTCTGCCGGACACCGTCCGGCCATCGCCTCGCCAGATCGGCTCGTTTGCCACCCGACTTCAAGCTTGAGGCGCTTCGATCAGGCTTCTCACGTGGTGGAGCAGCGCCATGAAGTCCTCTGCGGGTGGTCCAAAGCCCACTCGGATCTGAGTTTTGCGGTAGCGCGGTAGCAAGATCTGGAGCGTAGCGGCCGCCCAATCTCGGTCTCGCTGGTCCCGGAACGCCCGCAGAAGCGGATGGCCAATGGCATCCCGGTTCAGGCACCCCCGAACCCCAACCGGTACCAGTTTGGCCGCGGGATTGCGGCGAAGCAGAATCATGAGGCTGGTGGACCAGGTCTGGAGGGATTCCACCGCCAACGGGGATACGTCGGGATCCGGTTCGATCTTTCCTGCCGGAAAGGTGAGGATCGCCCCTCCCTGCTGAAGCCAAGCCGAGGCCTCGTACAGAACCCGCGACTCCCCCGGAGCGGAGATGAGCAGCCGCTCCCGAATGTTCGGGAGGTGGTCCAGGAGGTCTCGCTCGGCGGCGATGATCTTGAGGTCTTCCCGCCCCAGCTCAGTCCAGATCGCGATCGCGTCCATCATGCCCGGATGGTTGCTCGCCAGTAGGACCGGCCCCTCGCGGGGAATTGCGCCAAAGGTCTCCACCTTCGAGGCGAACCGTTCGAGCAGAAAGTGTCCGCCCGACACCAGGCCTTCCGCGCCAACAATGCGGTCGCATTCGTGCGCCAGACGGGCGATCCGGCCCCCGATCGCCTTGGCCGGCAACGCCAGCGGAACGCGAAAGCGTTCGAGCTTGTAGGCCCGCAGGAGATCCTCCGCGCACAGGCGGACCAGTTCGGGGGAGGGCTTCGCCAACTCCCATCATCCTACGCGCTTTGATCGTCGGCTACCAGCAACCAAACAAAGCAAGACGGGCCAGCCTCGATGGCTGGCCCGTCGGTACAGGTATGCGGAAGGTCTAGCCTTCGACGCGAACGCCCATCGATCGGGCAGCGCCGGCGACGATGCGCATCGCCATCTCTTCGTCGGTCGTGTTGAGGTCGGCCATCTTCAGTTTGGCGACGTCGCGAAGCTTGTCGCGGGTCAGGACGCCGGCCTTGTCCGTCTTGGGGTTTGCCGCGCCACGCTCGATCCCGGCGGCTCGCTTGATGAGGTCGCTGGTCAAGGGCTGCTTGACCACGAATGCGTAGGACCGATCCTCGAAGACGGTGATCTCGACGGGCAGGACGAAGCCCATCTGAGGAGAAGTCATTTCGTTGAACTTCTTCAGGAACTCCATCATGTTGATGCCCGCTTGGCCGAGCGCGGGGCCGACGGGAGGGGCAGGAGTTCCCTTCCCTGCCGGGATGTTCAGTTTGATAACGCCAGTAATTCTCTTTGCCATGGTCCTAAAGCCTCGTAAGGTCGCGCAAAACCGAGAGGGAAGCATCGGGCGCGCAGCCTAGGAAGATACCCGCCAAGAGGCCCTGTTGTCGCGGTTCGGCCTCCTCAGGTTCGGATCTAGGCGCGTAGGTATGCTTCTCCCCTAAGCGGCGGCCTTGTTGGGCCGCGATGGATCCTATGCCCTACCACGTAAAGGAGCTCTCGGCCCAGGAAAGCGTCGCCATCTTTCGCGCGCTCGCCTCCGAGTCTCGGGCGAGAATCATCGAAGTCCTTGCCCAGAAGGACATGAACATCAACGAGTTGAGCCAACACCTCAAACTCACCCAGCCCAGCGTAACCAAACACGTCCAAATCCTGGAGGAGGCCGGTCTCGTGGTCAGCGAGTACATCGCCGGTCCCCAGGGCATGCAGAAGCGCTGCCGCCGAGCCCACGACCGACTGGTCGTCGACCTGGCGGGACGGTTGCCAGAGGAAGACCTCGTCGCCGAGATCGAGGTCCCCATAGGGATGTACACGGACATCCAAGCCGTAGCGACCTGCGGGCTCGCAAACCGCGAGCGCTTCATCGGCCACCTGGACAACCCAGTCTCCTTCTTCCTCCCCGAGCGGAGCGAAGCCCAGATCATCTGGTCGGGCGGAGGCTACGTGGAGTACGTCTTTACGAACTCGGTTCCCCTCCCGGCCAAGATCCACTCCTTCGATCTGGTCATGGAGGCGTGCTCCGAAGCCCCGGGATACGACAACCACTTTAAGAGCGACATCACCGTCTGGGTGAACGGTGTCGAGATCGGCACCTGGACCTCTCCCGGAGACGTGGGCGGGGTACGCGGCCGCCTCAACCCGCCTTGGTGGCACGACAACCTCAACCAGTCCGGATTCCTCAAGGTTTGGTCGGTCAACGAGACCGGAACTTCGATCGACGGAATGCGGATTTCGAACGTCACCGTCGCCGACATTGGGGTTGGCCCATGGCAGGCCAGTCGCATCCGGATCGGCGTGAAACCAGACGCTCAGAACAAGGGCGGGTTCACCCTCTTCGGGCGCGGATTTGGCAACTACGAGCAGGATCTGGTCCTCCGACTCGCCTACAGCGTCGAAGGCGACGCCCCCCCGCACGCCAAGCCTTGAACCTGCCAGCAGGTTATTTTGCCGATTTTGGGGATGGTTATTCCCAATTGGCAATACGATGTCGTACTATGTTATAAGCAAAGCGGAAGGGTGTCGATGGCGACCCTGGCGCCGGGCTCCGCAGCCCGATTGGCAGGTCCTCCAATGACCGAACGCCGCTTGGATCTTGGCCGGGATTCGTCCCCGCGAAGGATTCCTCAGAGCAGAGGAGAACATGAAAAAAAGCACTGCGTTCACATTGATCGAACTTCTCGTCGTGATTGCGATCATCGCAATCCTGGCCGCCATCCTCTTCCCCGTATTCGCCCAGGCGAAGATGGCCGCGAAGAAGGCCAATTCCCTTTCCAACGTGAAGCAGCTGGCCCTCGCCACCTTCATGTACACGAACGACTACGACGACATCTATCCCTCCACCGAGGAAGATGGCGGCGGATTCATGATCTGGTTCCCCGGCGACAACCTTCCGCTGGGTTGGAACGATCCTCTCGCCACCCAGAACTGGGCCAAGGAGATCCTCCCGCAGGTCAAGAGCCTTCCTCTCTACGTCAGCCCGCAGTCTCCCCGCGTGAGCAATCCGATCTATGGAGCCGTCGACGCACCCAACGGCGGCAACGCGAGCTACGCCTACAACGGCGCCGTCAGCCGCAAGAGCGCAACCGCGATCGGCGCGATCTCTGAGCTGATCGTCCTCCAGGGCACGGACGCGACCTCGCGCGACGCCTACATCCAGCCGACCCCGTTCGGTGGCCGCTCTGCGGACGGCACCCTGAACTTCGGCAACGTCCACAACCCGACCGGAGTCCCGGTCTGCAACGGCATCGACATCAACTGGATGGGCGGCTCGTTCGGAAAGGGCGATAACTACGGCTTCGCCGATGGCCACGCCAAGTTCCTGAACCGCACCGCGGTGAAGTGGAAGAACTTCGGCATCTCCAGCGACTGGGTCGCCAAGCTCAACGTGGCGGGAACCTGGGAGACGGTCAGCAACGAGACCACCCTCACCGATCCCGACATCAACCCCAGCCGATGGGAAAGCTGGGGCGAGTGCGACATCAGCGCCCTCAAATAGTCGAATCCCGACTAACCTCTCTGCCTAGCGGCCCAGGATTCCTGGGTTGCTAGGCTTCCTAGCCACGCCTCCAAGAGCTCCCATGAAGAAGATTTTCGCACTCGTCGTCCTCGCCGGATTCGGGCTCGCCCTGATCGGCTGCAGCGATCCCCAGGAGAAGAAGAACCTCGAGCGGTTCGAAAGGGGCATGCAGAAGCAGCGGGAGGGCATGGCCAACCCCCAGCAGAACGTTGGAGCCGGTACCCCGCCTGCCACCAAGTAGATGATTGCGCCGCTTGTTGCGAGCATCCTCACCATGGCCACCGTGCAAACCGCCCCGTCCGACTGGTCTGCCTTTCCGGGCGACGGCGCTGCCGCCATCGGTAGCGAGCATGTCCACGACCCCACGGTGATCCAGGTCGGGAACGCCTGGGTTTGCTTCAGTACAAGCGGCGACGGCTTTGCCGTGCTCCGAACCTCCAAGGACCTCAAGTCCTGGAAGGTCTGGGGACCGGTCCTCCCGGAGACCCCCGCATGGCTCCTCAAACGGATCGGCCACAAGTCGCTTTGGGCGCCCGACATCGCCAAAGTCGGCACTACCCTCCGGATGTACTACAGCGCTAGCGAGCGCTTCGGCGGGAATGGCAGCGTCATCGGGTTTGCCGAAAACGCCTCCTTCGATCCCGACGATCCGCTCAAGGGCTGGGTCGACAAGGGCCAAGTCATTGAAAGCGTGATCGGCAAGGACACCTTCAACGCGATCGACCCCGAAGTCCACATCGCGCCGGACGGTAGGCACTGGATGTACTTCGGCTCGTACTTCGCCGGCCTCTACGTGGTGGAGCTCGATCCTGCGACGGGCTTCCTCAAGAACCCGGCAAGCCCAGCCCCGGTGCTTGTCGCCCGCAACACCGGCGACCGCGGAAACCCGCTGGAGGCAGCTGCCGTCTGCCGTCGGGGCGAGTGGACCTACCTCTTCGTCTCCTATGGCCTCGCCGCCCAGGGCGTGCGCAGCACCTACCGGATCATGGTGGGCCGGTCCAAGAGCCCGACCGGCCCCTTCCAGGACGCCAAGGGCGTGCCCATGGCAGACGGCGGAGCGGTCAACGTTCTGAAGGGGTCTCCGCCCATGTTCGCCCCCGGGCACAGCGACGTCCTCCAAGACAGCTCCGGACGGTGGCTGATGCCGTACCACTTCTACGACGGGCGCGAGTACTGGGGAACCCAGTGGGGCCTGCCCACCCTCCAGATTCGAGAGCTGCTGTGGTCCGCCGATGGCTGGCCCTTGCCAGGCCTTCCGTTGGAGATGCGGTTTGGACCCTCCGGCGGGACGTCTAAGAGCCCGGTAGGCGAGTGGCTCCACCAGGCAGATTTCGGCCGGGTCGATACCCTGGAGATCAGGCCAGACGGCACCTTCCTGAGCTACGCCGCCCAGCCGCGTGGTCCCCGCCCGGGGCCCACCAAGGGCAAGTGGGAGCTAGCGGGCGATCTGCTCAATCTTCACTGGGTCCTTAGCGATGGTTCCGTAGCCCAGGATGGCGTACAGTTGGCCTATGGAGGAAAGTACTACGTGGGCAGAAATCAGAATGGGATCGTGATCCGGGGGATCCGCAAGTAGGAAGCCGTGGATGTACGAGCTGGACTAGGCCTTCTCGCGGCAACGGCCATTCTTCTTGGCGTCAGCCGCTCCGGCGGGCTCTCCGTGGTAGCGGGTTCCCGTAAGACGGAGCTCACGTTTTGGAACGGCTTTACCGGCCCCGACGGCCGAACGATGCTGGAGCTGATCCGCAAGTTCAACCTCGCCAACCCAGACGTGCAGGTCTCCATGCAGCGCATGGATTGGGCCACCTACTACAACAAGCTCATGGTCGCCGCGATGGGCTCGCGCGGCCCGCACCTCTTCATCATCCACGCCTCGACCCTGCCGCGAATGCACCGGGCTGCGTTCCTGGGCGACGTCAACGACCTCTTCGAAGGTCCGAATGGGCTCCCCACCGAGGACTTCGACCCCTACGTCCTCAAGCAGGTGAAGTTCGGAAATCGCTGGGTCGGCGTTCCGCTGGACATCCACCCTCAAGGCCTCTACTGCAACGCGGACATGCTCAAGGCGGCCGGCTACTCGGCGCCGCCTCGCAACGAGCAAGAGTTTCTGGACATGGCCCGTAAGCTCCGCAAAGACACGAACGGAGATGGCCAGCCCGACGTGTGGGGATTCGCCCTCACCCAATGGCAGAACAACTTCCAATCCTTGCTCCCGCAATTCGGCGGACGGTACCTGGACGAGAAAGGAGACGCCGACCTCGACAACCCCGGGAACATCAAAGCGCTCCAGTTCATGGCTAAGCTAGCCAAGGAGAAGCTGATCCCGCCCCCCGAGAACGGGCTGGGCTGGGTGGGCTTCCGGCAGAACAAGGTGGCGATGGTGTGGGACGGCGTCTACATGCTGGGCGACCTGAAGCGGCTTCAGACCCTGCACGCGATCGCGGCTCCGGTGCCGATGATGGGCGGCAAGGCCGGAACGATGGCTGATTCGCACGTTCTCTGTTTGCGGAAAGACCTGAGCGAGAGCGAGCGCAAAGCCACGGAGCGCTTCATCCAATTCCTCTCCGAGAACTCGTTGGGTTGGGCCGACGCCGGTCAGGTGCCCGCCCGGCGCAGCGTACGCGAGACGCCCGAGTTCAAAGCGATGCCGGTGCAATCCGCCTTCGCACGCCAGGTGCCTGGCATGATGTACCCTCCGCGCACCCCTATCCTGTTCGAGATGGGCCTTGAAATCGCCCTCGCGGTGGAGAAGGTTCTGCGAGGCCGCGAGGACGCCCCGACCGCGCTGCGCGCCGCCGACAAGAAGGCTCAGGAATTCATCGACCGCGACCGTCGCGAGCATCCGGAGGGGCTATGACCTGGAACCGAAGCCGACGATTGACCGGGTGGGCCTTCATCCTTCCCTACTTCTGCTCGTTCTGCCTGTTTGTCGTGACCCCGATCGTCGTCTCGCTGTTCTTGGCCTTCCAGCGCTACGACCTAACCTCCCAGGCCACCGCCCAATTCGTCGGATTCCAGAACTTCCAGGACGCCTGGAAGGACGAGTACTTCTGGAAAGCCATGCGGGCCACCCTCTGGTTCGCCGCGCTCATGGTGCCTAGTCTTGGGGTCATCGCCCTCGCGATGGCGCTGGGGATGCACGCGATGGCGAAGGGGCGCAACGTGGTTCGCGCCGTGCTGTTCGTGCCCGCGATGTTCAACGTGGCGGTCGCCGGCATCCTCTGGCAGTGGTTCTACAACGGCGAGTTCGGCCTCCTGAACTTTGCCCTGAGGAACATGGGCTTGCCCCCGCAACCGTTCCTGTCCAATCGTGACCTCGCCATGCCCTCCATCGTGGTGATGAGCTTGTGGTGGTCGGTGGGCGGGGCATCGGTCGTGCTTCTTGCGGGCCTCCAGCAGATCCCTAAGAGCATGTTCGAAGCCGCCGAGCTAGACGGCGCAAGGCCGCTGGCCATGCTCTCGAAGATCACGCTTCCCCTTCTCAAGCCGGTCCTCCTGTTCGTGATCCTCACCAACAGCATTGGCGCGTTCCAAGTCTTCGGGCAACCCTTCTTGCTGACTCGCGGCGGCCCCGAGCTTGCGACGCGAGGCGTGGTGCAGTACATCTACGAAACCGCCTTTAACAACTACCGGATGGGTTATGGAGCGGCCATGAGCTGGCTCCTCTTCCTGGTGATCGCGGTGTTCTCGATCGCCCAGTACCGGTTCATGAGGAGCAGCGCCCAATGAACCGCGCGCCCCTTAGGTTCGGCAAAGTGCTCAACGGGCTTGTCATGAGCCTGATCGCGCTGGCATTCCTGGCGCCCTTGGTCCTGATGATCATGACCTCCTTCAAGCCCGAAGGCGAGGTTCTGAACCCCGAGTCCGTGATCCCCAAGAACTGGACGGTGGCCAACTACCAGTACATCCTGAACTGGGCGGAGGAAGCTCCCTTCCTTCAGTGGCTTCGGAATAGCCTCTTCATCGCCTGCTCGGTCACCTTCCTGGTGGTCTGTTTCTCCAGCATGGCGGCCTTCGGGATTGCCCGGCTCAAGGCTCCCGGCTCTGGAGTTTTTCTCAGCGTGGTTGTGGCGTCCATGATGGTGCCGGGCCAGTTGTTCCTGGTCCCGCTCTACTTGCTGCTCTCCAAGCTCCACTGGCTCGATACGCCGGCGGCGCTGATCTTCCCCGCCACCGCGGGAGCGTTCGGCGTGTTCATGCTGAGCTCCTTCATGCGGAACATGCCGGAAGCCATCGAAGAGGCCGCTCTCCTCGACGGGTGTTCGCCCGCGAAGGTCTTCTTCAACGTGTCGCTTCCCCTCTGCGCGCCGGCCGTGGCGACCCTGGCCATCTTCACGTTCATAGGCTCCTGGAACGACTTCATGGGCCCGCTCGTGTTCATGGATTCCGTGTCCAACTACACCCTCCCGGTGGGCATCGCGCTCTACCAAACCAGCTACTACACGGAGTACGGCCTGACCCTCGCCACCAGCGTATTGGCGACCCTTCCGCTCCTCATCGTTTTCCTCGCCCTGCAACGGCAGATCATCGAGAGCATGGCCAGCAGCGGCCTCAAGGACTGAGTTTATGTTGAAATCCACCCTCCATCTCCATCCCTCGTTCGTCGTCGACAAAGTAGACCCCCGCGTTTTCGGTGGATTCCTTGAGCACATGGGACGCGCCGTCTACGAGGGCGTCTACGACCCAGGCTGCGCGCACGCCGACGACATGGGATGCCGCACCGACGTCCTGAATGCCCTCAAGCGACTGGAGATGACCGCCATGCGGTACCCAGGCGGCAACTTCGTAAGCGGCTACCACTGGGAAGATGGAGTTGGCCCCAAGGACCAGCGCCCCACCACACGCGACCTGGCCTGGCAAAGCCTAGAGCCCAACCAGTTCGGGACCGACGAGTTCTGCGAGCTCGCACGGCGGATGGGATGGACGCCGATGATGTCGGTCAACCTTGGGACCGGGACCCCAGAGGAAGCCCGCAACTGGCTGGAGTACTGCAACATCGACGGCGGCTCCAAGTACGCCGATATGCGACGGGCCAACGGCGCGGAGAAGCCCCACGACATCAAGCTCTGGTGCTTGGGCAACGAGATGGACGGCCCTTGGCAGATCGGCCACGTGCCCGCCGAGACCTACGCGATCAACGCCCAGCAGACGGCGCGAATGATGAAGATGGTCGATCCCTCGATCGAGGTGGTGGCGTGCGGCTCCTGCGCAACCGACCTTCCGACTTACCTCGATTGGGATCGGAAGGTTCTCGACCACTGCAAGGACGACATCGACTACATCAGCCTCCACCGGTACGTGGGCAACAGCGCCGGCGACACCGAGGACTTCTTGGCCGTCACCAAGTCGATCGACGACCAGATCGAGGCGATGCAGGCGGTCTGCCACAGCGTCCACAAGACGCGAAAAACCAGGCGGCAGGTCCAGCTCAGCTTCGACGAGTGGAACGTTTGGTACCGGGCCCGCGACGGAGCGCACGTGGACGGCAAGGGCAAGTTCGCCCCGCACCTCATCGAGGAGCACTACAACCTGGAGGATGCGCTGGTGGTCGCCGGGTTCCTCAACAGCTTTATCCGCCACGCGGATAGCGTCAAGATCGCCAACCTCGCCCAGATCGTGAACGTGATCGCGCCGATCCTGACCCGGGGCGACGAGATGCTGGTCCAGTCGATCTTCTATCCGTTCGAGATGATGTCCAAGCGACGGAACGGCCACGCCCTGCGGGTAGCGGTGGAGGGAAGCAGCTACCAAGCCAAGACCCACGGCGCGACCCACCACCTGGATGCCAGCGCGATCCTAGACGGCAACCAGCTCCACACCTTCCTGGTGAACCGCAGCGTCAGCCAGGCGATGGAGGTCCAAGTCAAGCTCGCCGGCACCCACATCACGAAGCTCAAGTCCGCGGAGTTGCTCCACGGGACCGACCCGAAAGCGAACAACACCTACGAATCTCCGAGTACGATTCAGGCCAAATCGGTCCAGGACTCTTGCATCAAGCACGGAGAATCCCTGGTCGAATTGCCTCCGCTCAGCGTGTACGCCGCCACTTTCGAGATCGAACGATGACCCAAATCCGCATCGACGCCGCCAAGCCTGGTCCTACCATCAACCCGAACATCTACGGGCACTTCTCCGAGCACCTCGGCCGATGCATCTACGAGGGCATCTGGGTAGGCGAGGACTCGCCCATTCCGAATGTTCGGGGAATCCGTACCGACGTTGTCGAGGCGCTTCGGGCGCTGAAGCTTCCGGTCCTGCGCTGGCCCGGAGGTTGCTTTGCGGACGAGTACCACTGGAAGGACGGCATCGGCCCCCGCGATCAGCGGCCCTCCATGATGAACACCCACTGGGGCCGCGTGGTGGAGAACAACCATTTCGGCACCCACGAGTTCCTCGACTTCTGCGAAATGATCGACACCGATGCGTATGTGTGCGGAAACGTCGGCAGCGGATCGCCCCAGGAGATGATGGAGTGGGTGGACTACATGACCTCCGACGGAGCCTCGCCGATGCCGGAGCTTCGGCGCAAGAACGGCCGCGAAAAGCCCTGGAAACTCCCCTACTTCGGCGTCGGCAACGAGAGTTGGGGCTGCGGCGGCAACATGCGCCCCGAGTTCTATGCCGACCTGTACCGCCAGTTCAACACCTTCGTAAAGGAGTACTCGGGCAACCGGATCTACCGGATCGCCTGCGGCGCGAACACCAACGATGTGAAGTGGACCGACGTGATGATGGAGCGGGTGGGACGCCGCATGCACGGACTCTCGCTCCACTACTACACCCTTCTCAACCAGAAATGGCCGCCGAGCGGGAGCGCTACGGAGTTCGGCAACGAGGAGTACGTGTCCCTGCTGGCTTCGGCGTTGCACATGGATGAGATCCTGAAGATGCACATCGAGGTCATGGATAAGCACGACCCCGAAAAGCATGTTGGGCTCATCGTGGACGAGTGGGGCACCTGGCAAGCCAAGGAGCCGGGCAGCCACGAAGGGTTCCTGTACCAGCAGAACGCCGTACGAGACGCCCTCGTCGCCGCTGTCCACTTCCATATCTTCCACAACCACGCAGACCGCGTGAAGATGGCCAACATCGCCCAGCTCATCAACGTGCTGCAGGCGGTCATTCTCACCGACGGGGCGCGCATGTTGCGGACCCCGACCTACTGGGTCTTCGAGATGTACAAGGGCCACCACGGGGCAACCGCTCTGTCGGCTTCGCTGAACGCTCCCACCGTGGAAGCCGGGCCGTGGAAGGTGCCCGCTCTGTCGGTCAGCGCCAGCAAGGCGGCGGACGGTACGTACACCGTGACGGTTGCCAACCTGGATCCTGCCGCTGCCCAGGCGGTCGAGATCTACCTGGATGGAGCGGAGCTCAAAACCGCGACGGCCCGCGTTCTCAGCGGGGCCAGCCCGCAGGATCACAACACGTTCGACGCCCCAGATCGGGTGTCGCCGAAGCCGCTCGCGGTGACCTTGGCCGGGGCCAAGCACCTCAGCCTCTCGGTTCCCGCGCACTCGGTTGTGGCGATCCACTGCGGTTAGCCGTTAGCAGGTTGGCGGTTCGGGCCGGCGAGCGAGCTGAGCTACGATGCCTCAGGACGCTCCATCGCTAGGCTGCTGCCTAGATCAGACTAGAGTCCTGAGGCTACTACCCCTAACTGGAAGCCCTCAGGACTTGGAGCACCGGAGCTCTTCAGCGCACCAAGGAGCGTCCTGAGGCATAGCCTGCCTTAGGCCAGTGATCTCGACGGCGAAGCCGTCACAAACTTGACTGCCTCGTTCTGGCCCTCGAGGTAGGCCAGCGACCACTCATTGGAAATCAGGGCGACCGGGTTGCCCTGGGCGTCGTTCAAGAGCTTGCCGCGGCCTCCCCAGTAGATGGCCTCGATCGCGGCGGGCGGGCCGACCAGGTACCGCATGAGTTCGAAGCCGAGGACCTCCAGGTTGGTCTTGACCGAGTACTCCGCCACCAAACGGTGCTGGAGGACATCGAACTGGAGCTTGCCAACTACGCCGATGATCGGCTCGCGGCGGTGCGCTTTCTGATCCCAGAACAGGTCGACCAAGCCCTCTTGGCAGAGCTGTTCCACCCCTTTCTCAAACTGTTTGAGCCGCCCCACGTCCATGTTGTGCAGGTAGCCAAACGCCTCGGGCAGGAAGTGCGGAACCTCGTCGTAAACCACCGGCGCGCCCGCGCTCACGGTGTCGCCCAGCAGGAAGAGGCCAGGGTTGGTGAGGCCCACGATGTCGCCCGGATAGGCTTCCTCCACCGTCTCCCGCTCTTGGGCGAAGAGGCGTTGGGGGCGGGTCAACCGAACCGTCTTCTTCAGGCGGGCGTGGTTGACGTCCATGTCCTTCTCGAACCGGCCGCTGACCACGCGCATGAACGCGATGCGGTCTCGGTGGTTGGGGTCCATGTTGGCTTGGATCTTGAAAACGAATCCGGAGAACGGGGCTTCCGGCTCCACCGGACCGGTGTTCGAGGTTCGATGCGCGGGTGGAGGCGCCACCCCAAGAAAGCTCTGGAGGAACAGTTCCACGCCGAAGTTGGAGACCGCCGAGCCAAAGAACACCGGCGAGAGCTTCCCTTTCAGGACTTGCTCGATGCTCAGTTCCTCGCCCGCGATCTCTAGGAGTTCGATATCGCTCTGTAGCTGCGCAAAGGCGTCGGCTCCAAGGGCGCCCTTTAGAGCGGGGTCGTCAAGGCTCAGCACCTGGAGCCCGGCGCGGGTAGCGCCGTGGGACACGCGCTCGAACAGGTGCACCTCGCGCTTGGCCCGGTCGTATACGCCCCGGAAGTCGTGGCCTTCTCCGATCGGCCAGTTCACCGGCACGCAGCGGATGCCGAGGACTTCTTCGATCTCGCTCAGCAGGGCCAGCGGACCCTTGCCTGGCTGGTCCATCTTGTTCACGAAGGTGAACGTGGGCAAGCCACGCTGGGTACAGACCGCGAACAGCTTCTTGGTCTGGGTCTCGACGCCCTTCGCGTTGTCGATGAGCATCACCGCGCTGTCGGCGGCGGTGAGGGTTCGGTAGGTGTCGGCGCTAAAGTCGTCGTGGCCCGGGGTGTCCAGGAGGTTGAGCACGAAGCCGCCGTACTCGAACTGAAGCACGGTGGAGGTGATGGAGATGCCGCGCTCCTTCTCCATGTCCATCCAGTCCGAGGTGGCCTTGCGCTGGTTGCGGCGCGCCTTAACCGATCCGGCAAGCTGGATCGCGCCACCGTAGAGAAGGAGCTTCTCGGTAAGGGTGGTCTTTCCCGCGTCCGGGTGCGAGATGATCGCGAACGTACGCCGTCGGGCGATCTCTTCGGTCAGGGAGTCGGGTCTCATGGTCTTTGGGGGAGGCTTGATTGTGACATGTCGGGCTGATCCGTTCGGTTCGCTCGGCGGGTTCGGGAGTTCGGTTTCTGGTTGTCAACGGGCCCGCCGACGTCTTGCCCGCCCTCCCCGTCCCGATTCCGACGGGAGTCGGATCAGGACTCCCACGTCGTCGGGCCGCCTGAATCCCCGGGTCTTCGACCTCGGGCTACCTCTGATTGACCCGTTCCGGGTCGGGGTGGGGTGGGCAAGGCGGCAGCGGGCTGGCATACGTGCCCTGCCCCATTACGCGACGGGAGCGCCAAACAACTGCCCCACCAAGTAGGTGCAGACCATCGCCACCACGCCCCAGAACGCCACCCGGACGGCACCCTTGGCGATTGGGGCGCCCCCGAGCCACGCCGCCACCGCGCCCAGGACGAGCAGCAGCACCAGCGAGCTGAACACCACGACCCTGGAAATCCACTCGACGGGCAGGAGCCAAGCGAGGAGCGCGGGC